>JANQLS010000037.1 GCA_028280485.1 Planctomycetota bacterium | reverse complement strand
CCTACGCAGTAATAATGGAATAAAGACCTAGGGTCTTTATTCATGGCCGAGTTGATCCCAACTCGGCTTAGTTCCTGTTTAATCAACAGGAACTAATTAGCAGGAAGGGAAGCTTGAATAACTTCCCGCTTCCGAGACTCGACAAACTTAATTGAAAACTTTTGGTGGGTCTTAGAGAGATATTTCTCAAGCCCCTTGCGCCCAAATCCAAACACCGTCATTTTGTTTTTCATTTGATAAAAGTAATCGGGGTGTTCGTCGTCCTGATGGTTGAGTAGGACGAGAGATCGTTTCAATCTCTGATCACCAAAGGCGATCCACTCCGTTTGAGGAATGTCTTTTTCATGCTTTTTTGTTAATGGCTTGGAATCCTTGCTCTCAGAAGTCATCCACCAATCGTTCAAATCAAATCGCCCCCCAGGAGTACCTTCATAAAGAATCCAATACTTTTTGTCTTGGGGTTTCTTAGTGATCATGAAAGAACAATGGTCTAAATAAAAATCATACTGAGCTGCCCACGATCCTTTCACCGCACGAACCTCAATTGAAATGTGATCTTCAACCGCACATTTAACTTCAGTTTTTACTAAATCTGTACTGCGATTCTTAGCATGGAAATAATTTCCCCCTTGCTGATGAACGGCGTTGGGAAACCCACGATACTCACCACCGGCACCCGAGCCTTTCTTTGGATGAAAATTCAACCAATCATTTCCATCCCGATCGATCATACTCGACAATCCACCTCCAGTTTTCTCCAAGTAATAAGTCGCTGAAGGAGTCAGGATTTTATACGCCGGTAAATTCCCAGCCGAATGATCTCGAGCATCTCTTACAAATTGAATTTTCTTATTAGAAACATCTCTCACGCGCTCTTCTGTTTTTTGTGCATTCTCAGGCAATTCTGAATATTCAATTTTAAGAAGAGATCCCGTCGCCGGTTCAAATTTTTTATCGATGACCCAAGCATTCCTCAATAAAACATACAGAGACCCATCCTTCGAATAACGCAAATCAACAGGGCGCCTTAAGCCTGAAGCAAAAGAGTGAGCCTTTTCAGAACTCAACAATGAAATCTTTTTGATCCAACCGTGAACGAAATCAGCAAAGAGATACTCGCCTTTAAAATCGTCAGGCCAAGATGACTCCTTTGGAATAAATGTTCCCCCGGAAATTGAGGCTTGTTTATAAATATGAATGGGGCCGACAAATTGCTTTTGCTTTGAAGGCCCATGATCGATCGAAGGCCAACCATAATTGGCTCCTCGCTCCCCTTTATTGATCTCTTCAAATTTCCCGCCGACATCATTGATCAATAAAGTTCCATCATTTGGATGGAAGGCAAAGGTGTAAGGATTTCTACAACCTAAGGCCCATATCGCTTGATACTTATCTTTCGTTTTGCCAATAAATGGGTTGTCTTTGGGGATCGATCCATCGGAGTTGATTCTGAGGATCTTGCCTAAAAGTGAGTCCAAGCTTTGAGCGGGCTTTCCAGAAGTTTGTTCTCCGATAGCGAAGTAGAGTTTTTTATCAGGTCCAAAGTGAATCGCACCGCCTTGATGACCCGCTCGAACTTTTCCACCTAATTTGCGCTGATCATCGCCTCGGAATAAAATTTTCTCTGAATCAGCAACGGCTTTATCTCCCTTCGCAGTAAAGCGACTGATGCGATGATGGGGATAAGGTTCTTTAGCAACATAGCAGACATAAACAAAGGGAGCCTTGGGAAACTCCGGATCCACCGTTACTCCCAAGAGCCCTCTCTCCCACGAAGAATCAACCGGTACTTTTAAAAAAGGCTCATCTAACATCTTCCCATCTTTGACCACCCTCAAAGTTCCCACTTGTTCACAGATGAAGACTCGGCCATCGTCTAATGTCTTTAACGAGGTAGCGCCTGTAATCCCGGTTACGACCGTCTTTACACTAAAACCAGAAGGAAGCTGAATGGGACCCGAAACTCCAGAACCAAATCGATTCTTATTTGAGCTACGCAAGCTTTCTAAATAAGCGATCACATCCGTAAATTCTTGGAGTGACCAAGTTGAATGTAAATCTGCCGGCATCAAGGAATGATCATCATTTTCTCTCCTCAATACCTCTCGTTTAGAAAGCGTTTCGCTTTTACCTTCGAGATTAAAAAAAGTGATTTCAGATTTTTTCTCTGATCGAATGACCCCCCGTTTCACCACTCCCGATTTCAGGATGAGTTGAGTCGTTCGAAATCCTTCGACAATCTGAGCTGAGGGATATAAAAGTGACTCAATCAGATGAGGACGATCAAATTTACCGCCGATGTGGCTGAGATCAGGGCCCGCCATCCCCCCTTGCTTATTGATGACATGACAGTTTAAGCATTGGCCTTTTTTATTATCGAAGACAATTTCCTCACCCCTTTTTTTATTTCCCGGATGGGTTAAGGCATACCGCTCATACTTTGAAAGTTTTTCATCGCCGAGACCCCAGTTCATCAGTAAAGAGGAACTGAAGATAAAAGCTAAAATGATTCGTAGGATCATGGGGTATTGTTCTTATGTTTTTTCTTAGCAGCAGGAAAATCTTGATGGTAACGCTTGAGTAAGCTGGGGATGTGATTATCGATGATATATATTTTACCTCGAATCGCCAACTCTTCCTTAGGCTTTAATCCTCCCAATCGAAAATCACTATGGAGACAAGTGATCACTCCCTGAAAGAGTTCTTGGTAAGGGTCGAAGGCCATCGCGAAGATTTTCTTATCATCAGAGCTAAAACATCCGATGAGACCATTCGATGGTACGTTGGGATTTAAGGGACGAGGATTCACATCCGCCTTCGGAACACCGGGTCCAGCCCAGACTTGACCAGGAATATAGCGAGCCTCTTTGGCCCAATCTTTAGTCGGCATCCTTGCGAGTTTTCCATCGAGAAAGATAAACGACTTTTTAATATAGTCATACGTTCTTGGGTTCTTGGGATTCCCCAAACCAGTGAAAGCCCCGACTCGAACACAAGGCTGGGCCCAGTGCGCCTCTGAACGTTTATCGGTTAGGTTTTTCCCTACTAATCGAAAGTCAATCTCATCGTGCTTCGAAGTGATTGTATGATCTACCACTACCCCATCCGAAACTTTACAACGCAATCGTATCTCAGTGCTTTCCTCATTTTCCCAAACCAACTCTGTCTTATGAGGAATAACGGTGTGTTTTCCCCAATCAGTGGTTTGAGAATTCGCCCGACAGTAGGCTTCCAAATAATGAATCTTCATCTCCTTCCCAGGTAAATGGTCACCTTGAATCGTAAGGTAGTTTTTTTCCCAAGAAACTTTCATAGGAGGAGGCTCCAAATGACTTCGCGGATGAGAAGAACAACCGGCAATCAAAACAGATAGCAAAACTATTCGAATCATAGCAATTGTCCTTAAATTCCAGAAACGAGCTGAGCTCTCACGGAGTTTGGAGTTTGAGATAAAAGTTCCAACCTGAGGTCTTTTGTCCGTTCACCTAAGCTCAACTTAAATGAAACCTTTTGCCTTCCAGCTGATACTTGAATTGAGGAAATACGATCCAATTTCTGCCCTCCAGAATTTACTAACCTCAAAATTCCTTCCGGAGAATTTACGGCAACCTGGATCGTTCCTTTATTCTCGGCGTCGACTTCGAAATATAAATGAACCTCACCTTCATTATTTGAATATTTCTTCAACTCATTCAAAGGAAGATATCCACTCACCGTAGCATAAATCGAAACTTCATTCTTAGAAATCGAATTGGGATTTGGATTTTCAACTTTCCATTTCCGAACGTAGGATTGGCTTGGAAGAGAATAAGTTCCCACCTTCCCCAACTCACTCAAGAATCGGACTAAATGAAGGAACTCATCTTCCCCAAGAGGATCGACCAGGCCATTAGGCATCAAAGAAGGTGCATCATTGACTTGTAGAATCATCCCTGCCGTAAGAGTTACCACTTTGCCATCTTCGAGCATCACCTTGGTTTCATCCTGATTCGATGATTTGGGTATCCCCGTCAAGAGACGCCCATCGGAAAGAATGTAGGACTTACTGCGATAATACTCTTTAACTTTCTTCTCTGGTTCCAGAAGAGATTCAATTAAGTAATCCGTAGGTGAAGTCGTACCGATACTCGAAAGATCAGGACCAACCGACCCACCCGCCCCACCGATGGCGTGACAAGTAAAACAGGCCAACTTTTCTCTTCGATAAATTTTCTCACCTTTAGAAGCTACTCCCAATCGAGCCACCCGATCAACGAGAGTTCGCATCCTTTCGGGCGATAAGTTCTCAAAATCTTTGGGGGCTCCTCCTTGACCTCTAAAAATCGCAAGAAGCTCAGGATTGGGATCAGGTGCAAGTCGAGTGGTCTCGAATCCTAGCTTGGCTGTATCTTCTTCAAGAGGAACATTCGTAAGTTTCTCAGCCAACGTCACACTCCCCCCGGGAGAATATAGAAAGGCATTCAAGAGACGAGAAAGATCATTTTTTGGTAAATTCTGGGTTAACAAAGTAGCAGCGGCAATGGCAGCACGTTCAATATCCAGACGAGTGAGAGCTAAAGTCGCTTCAAATCTCAAGGGAAGAGGAGCACCTCCTCGAGAGAGTTTTGACAAAAATGAACTCTCTCCCAAACTCGCCAATGAACTCAAACCGGCCACTAAGACGGAATTGGCTTCCGATTGTTGTTTTACAAGCCCAAGAATGTCTTCTTTAAAGGCGATCACCTCCCACGAACCACAGGCTCGAATCGCTTGTTCTTGAAGGGCACTGTCACTCGAAGTGAGCCATGGTTTTAAGCGATCTAAATGAGTTTCAGGGGCTACGCCACGCGCAAAAGTCGAGTCGATTAATATCTTTAATAGATTCGCTTTCTCACGATTTTCAATCTTGGATTCACCCAGTTGATTAAAAACGTACTGGGCCCCTTCTGAATTTCCTCGCCGAGCAACAAAAGACAATGCTTTTAATCGATCTTCACCTTGAATGAAATCTTCCCTTAGTTGACGTAAGACCTCGGCTGCAGCGAGTTCTGAATCGGTTAAAAATAATAGACTGAGTACTAACTCCTTTGCTTGGTGGATCCACTTGCCATGAGAGTTTGCGGGAATCCATATCGGAGAAAGTTCACGCACACTATGCTGATGGGCATGACGAATAAAACGATCACCAAGTTCTGGTGCCGCTATAACTATGCTAGAAGCGTCCAGGGTTCCGATCGCGGCCAAAGCCCTCAAGGACTCCAACCTCACTCGGGGGTGAGAATCTTCGATCGTCTCACGAAGAAGATCAATCGCATTATCAATCCGGGAATGATCTTCATGAATCACCCGAACCACAGCAGATCGAACACGATGATCTTCAGATTTTATTAAGTGATTTACAGATTCCGTTAGATTGCTTTCATTTCTTCCCTGAGCCACCCATAGGAGTTCAAGTTGAAAATGAGGCTCCCCATGAGACCGCAAGATCAGATTCTTTAGTAAATCAGATTCCTTAACTGTGTTCTCACGCTTGACCAATCTTTTTTCTTGAGCCTCACGTCTTCCAGCTTCCTGAAGCAATCTTCTCACCGTTTGACGCGTCCAGGCATCGGGGGATCCAAGGAGTCCGTAAAGTTTCTCATGAGGTAGTTTTAAAAGTGGAAGTAACTGAACGGGTTCCCTATCGATTGCCGAAATCCTCCAAATCCGCCCATGACTTTTATCCCTGGCTGGGTGATGAAAATCAACTTCACCGTGATCGATGATAGGGTTGTACCAATCGACCACATAAATGGCCCCATCCGGTCCCACCTTAATCTCGACGGGGCGAAAGGAAACGTGGCTTGAACGAAGTAAATCTTCCTTTTGACTCTCCCGATAACCACTTCCATCTTCCGTTACTTCGAAACTGACGATTCGATTGGCACGAAAATCATTGGTAACGAATCGACCCTGCCATTTCTCTGGGAGATGACTGCTGTCAAGAATAGCTAAACCACAATATTTAGGATGACGATTTCCCAGGCCCTTCAAAATATCTTTCGCCCCGACCGCTGTTAATAAAGATGCGCCGGGAAAGATATAGTGGATTCCTTGAGCACCCGCTCCATCGGTTGCAAACTCTTGCCCCCAACGATCGAACACATGCCCCCAGGGATTAACAATTCCCGTGATGTGTGAGTCTAATCTCCCACTGTAGGGATCGTACTTCCAAATCCCACTCCCATCCATCCGTCGACGCCCAAAGGGAGTCTCAATCAGACTGTTGATATTGATAGACTGATTAAAGTAAAAACTTCCATCCGGGCCGCGAGTTAAGGTGTGAATGACATGGTGTACATCTTCATTTCCGAAACCACTGAAGATCACTTCTTCCGCATCCGCGCGATCGTCTCCATCTGTATCTTTAAGCAGCAAAAACTCTGTTGAAGCACAGACGTAGACTCCTTTATCAGTGGGATAAACAGCGTGAGGAACGAGTAGGCCTTCTGCAAAGATTGTCGATTTATCCGCCTTAAAATCACCATCGGTATCTTCCAGAATAACGATGCGATCGTTCGGGACTTGCCCCGGTCGAAGATGGGGATAAGACATACTCCCCCCCACCCACATACGTCCTCGTTCATCCCAAGTGATGCTCACCGGATTCGCAACCTTAGGATTGATCGCGAAGGGTGCAATTTGAAATCCTTCAGCCAACTTAAACGCTTTGAGTTCAGCTTCGATATCTGGCTTAGGAATTTCGAGAGGAACTTCGTGCTTGGCGTACTCTTGAGCTTGACTCGAAGATTGTAATATCAATACGTACAATAAGCCCATCAACATCATTAAACCCTGTTGACGACTCCAAGAAACAAAACTCATGAACTCTCTCCATCTTTCTCAGCGCTCTCAGCGGGGGGAAGAATCTTCATTCGAGCAATCTCCTCTTCGTCTTGTTGAACAAAGTGATCGAATTGTTTTAATTCTTCAGCGATATGCCCCATCTCATGTCTTCTGAAGTAAAGAACATAAGTAGAGTTTTGAGGTCTTAAGCGATACGTCAGCCATCGGTTTTTACGTATCACCTTTTTTCGAAGTGGATCTTTGAGGACAGCGCGCGCGTGAATTAAACAATCTGCAGCAGCAGATATTCCACTAGCTTCAAGCAAGGATGCCAGAACGGCAACGTAACCGTACTCGGTCAGATGTAATCCATTGGTGGTGAGTGCCCCCATTTCAGATTTAACATAAACATGGTTGAACATACCGGAGAAGGATAATAAATCCACTATTGGCACTTGCTTTTCCTTAGCAATCGATCGAATACCACTTACGTAGAGGTCTAAAACGTTGTTATCCATCCCAGGCTCCGTCGAGGCTGTAGATTCTTGCTCTCGCAGGGGAGGCGTGATTAAAATGACTCGACATCCTAAAGCTTCGATCGCGTCGATGAGACGAACATAATTCTTTTTAAATTCATCGATGCCCTCCACTCCACCGAAAGCTTCGTTCGATCCATAGTTGATGAATACAACGCTTGGTTTTTCTTGCTTGACCTGGTCAACCATTTTGTTAAAGCCGTAGTCAGGATCAAATTGGGTTTTAGGTCGTTGCCACCTCGACTTCTTGAATTCACCCGGGCCATAACCCACTCGAGCATCCCCCGTCACCGTATCGGCGGGCCACCCTAAGTTTCGAAATTCAAAATGTCGTTCGGGCCAACGTCGATGAAGGCCGGTTTCCAAAACTCCGTAACGGGCTTCACGTTCGAAGAAGGTATCCCCCAAAAAAACAACGCGATCACCATCTTGAAGTTCAAAAACGGCTGGAGCTTGGCAACCGAGAGGAAAAAGGAGGAGGAAGGGAAGATAAAAGCGCATCGATCTCATATCTCCAGTTAGAAGTGTGGTAAGAATCAGCTCAATTGATTATTTGGATTCAATAGCCGGCATTGTAGCCGAAATGAGATTGAGCTAAAAGGGGATGGTGAATCGAGGGCTTCAGTTCATCCTAGTGAAATTGAGTCATCCTTTTGTAACGGCCCCCTTAACGTAAAATGTCATTAGCTAGCCCGAAGCGCTAGCGAGGGTTAGATTGGAATTGAACTTAAATCCCCTCGCTAGCGCTTCGTGCTAGTTAACGGTGTACTTCAAATTATTCGTAATCTGATCAATTTCGACCAATAAGAAAGCCCCGATGAATTCACCGGGGCTTTCTTTTGTTTCTGAGAACTTAAATTCAGAAAAATTATTCTTCAACAATATTGTTTTTGAGGCGGCCTTCATCCAAACCTTCCAAAAGGAATCCATTATCGTGGATACCTTGCCAGGCTTTGAGGAGGGTGTCTTTAGATGTGGCCGTAGGTTCGTGACTATAAGCTGAACCTTCTCGAATCACAACTGGAGTCTTTGCATCGGCGGGACAGCCAAAGGCATGAAGATGTTTTCGGTGCATTACGAATTTAGGGTCACCCGGTCGTAAGCAAACATACTCAGTCAGTTGATCGTAGGTGTGTTCACGACCTTTAGGCAGAACGACTCGGTCAGGTCTCTTTCCTCCCTTAGGCATGGGAACGTGCTTGAGAAGACCATCGTTTGAGACATTCAAGCGTTCATCGTCGATGATTTCAGGTGCGTAGAAGACATCCATCTCACCTAAAACAACTTCGTAAAACTCTGTTTTCCTCCAGTGAAGGTGAGGGCTACAGAACTTACCGGGGTGAACGATCATCAACTTATCGCAGAGGCCACCAAATTGAGCCCATTCCATCGAACCATCGGGTAAGCCATGAACGGCCGGTTCATTCAAGGCTTCAAAGATTGCAAAAACTTCGTAGGGGTCCCCTGACCATATGCCGTTTTCGAAGGCGCCGTACTGATCATCTCCAAAAACCAATCCCGTATTGTCATTGATCATATTTTCTTGAACGGGATAGCCACAGGCGATCGCTAAAGCGGCACATTCTTTGATCCAAGAATCGTATTCTTTTCTCGTTACGTAGTCCCTAGCCATGATTACCTCTCTGACTTTTAAAAGTAGAATTGCTAATTTATTCTGATTCTCTGATGTGGACTCGAGCACGAGCCTCTCAAAAAAGAGGCCCTATCTTCCCTTATCCAACTCAATTCTTCAATGCCAAAGCTTAAATCTATACCATCTTTAAAGCTTAAGGTTGGGCCGAGAATTTCACTTCGTTATCGACACGACCGTCTTGGCCGTGATGCCGAAAGAAAAGGGTGGGAATTTGTTCGGGTTGGCTGAGCTCCACACTGAGAAAACCCCCTTGGACTTTGTGATAAGGCTGAATTTTTCGGTTTTGTCCCGGGGATCCACCCGCGTGAACATCGCTAGCGGGTCCGCAAGAAAATTCATTTAGACCCGTTTCGGGATCAACTGAATGGTACTGCCAATGACGATCTCCACAGGCGATGTAAAAATTCTTCAACTTTGAATTCTTGACCCAATGACGAAATTCTTTGCCTTCAAAGGCGAAGCCACTGTTGGCGTGGTTATCGTTTTTACTCTTTCGATCTGGCCCGATAATCGGTGTGGGTGAGATTAAGACTTTGAACGTTGCGTCACTCGATAAAAGAGTTTTCTTCAACCATTCTTTTTGCTCCTTTCCCCAAATCGATTTGTTGGGCCCATCGGGGGCTCGATTTGAGGAACGGTAATCTCGCCCTTCCACCAACCAAATTTGCAAACCTTTTCCCCAACGGATCGTGCGGTAGGTTTTTTCGCCCATCGGAACTTGTTCTTTGAAGAGGCGAATCCCTGTTTCCCAATCTAAAGGAAGCATAAATTTAGGATTCAGTCCGGGGTAAGAATCATTGCTTAAAGTGTCGTGATCATCCTTTTCCCAGTAACCGCTCGATGAACTGAAAAAATCGACGAGCCTGGGCATCGAATACATGCGATGCCAATGGTACCGCGCGAGTTCAGGAGTTCGAGCCCGAGGACGTTCACTGTCGTAGTAAACGTTATCTCCTGTCGAAATCAAAAAATGAGGCCCGAACTTCTTCATTGAAACAAAACTCTCAAAGCCTCGTTTGTCTTTAAGGTTGCGATAAGCCTGTCCCGTCACCACCGTAAATTTGACATCTTGCCACTTTGTAGAAACTTGAGCTGTTTCAAAAGTAGCCCGATGCTCAGCAGTGACTTTTTCAGATCCGATGGGACGAGCTTGAACTTTAACTCCATAACGAGTTCCTGGCTTCAAATTCTTCAAGCGGAACTGATGGGTAAAGTCATTTTTAGCTTGGACCTTTTCCCAAGCTGAAGTGTGGAAGAAAGAGTCGCCTTTTCTAGCCCAGGTGACTCTCACTTCTCCTTGAGCCCCAATCACGGATCCTTCGAGAGTCGAGATATCTAAGAGATGAACCTGATCGTTTTCAGCCGCATTTCTCTTCACCTTTCCGGGCATGAGAATCCCATCATTGTTCCGTTTTGGGGAAGCCGTAACTCGAGTCCATACGATGGCCTCGGATTGAGTTACCTCCCCCACTCTCAAGCCCATCGCTAAGTGGACGGGTTTTGAGCTCTCAATAATGGGGCTAGGCGAAAACGTGCATGCAGGAATCGTCAATAAAGCGACGATTCCCCAACCAAATGCTTGGAACAATAAAGATCGATACATTGAAGCTTATAATTAGGACTTGGGTTGGACTGCAAGAACCGGCTGAGCTCGTTCACCGCTACAAAGAACGACCAAGAGATTTGAGATCAATTGCTGTTTTTGATCTTCATTTAATTCCAATTGATCATCTTTCAATCGTTGAACGGCATCGCTCACAATATCAACGGCTCCTTCAACGATCATCTTACGAGCGTCGATCAAGGCCAAGGCTTGTTGACGCATGAGCATCGCCTGGGCGATTTCAGGAGCATAAGTTAAATCGTTCAGCTTAACATCGAGAACTTTAATTCCTGCTGGATTGACAGCTGCCTGAAGTTCTTTGACGTAATCTTCCGTCACGACATCGTTTTCAACTTTGAGACAAGGTTCTTCTATATTTTCGGAAGATTCGTAGGGATAGCGAGAACTCACTCTTTTGATCACCGCTCCGGCTTGGTCTTCGATGAAACGGTAGTGATCGTCCACATCCAACGCCGCTTTTTGAGAGTCAAAAACGCGATAGATCACCACCGCACTAATTTGAATAGGATTACCATTTCGCTCCACGACCGTCGTCGTAGCGATGTCTAAAGTGTGATCAGCCGTTGAAATCCGCTGTAGGTTTCTCCCCACAGGATGGATCCATCGGATGCCTTGAGTTCTCAAGGTCGTTACGTACTTACCAAATCTAAGTACGACCATCTCCTCTCTCGGGTTCACAACAAAAAACCCAAAGAGAAGAATTGGAGGGAAAATAATGGTCACGGCTAGGACTAATATAATTTCCATTTTTCATCTTCACCTAAATTTTAGACGTAAATCTCATAGCCAAAGCCACCAGGCTTTGGGCGCTTTGCATTTTAAATTTCTCGAACTTTGATCTTTAAGGCGTATCGCGTCCAAAGCCTGGCGGCTATGGCTACGCGGCTACGGTTACTGGTAACTCTGGCAATCCAATCGCCCAGGAGTCGGATCCATCCCAACATACTGAAAGGGATCGTTGGGTGGATCATAACCTAAAAAATAATATTCTAGAAGATAGATAGCGTCCCCAAGCTCAATCCGTTCGTTGTCATTGACATCAGCTGAATCCATACAAAGGATGCGTTCGGTACCTAGAAATAAATATCCCATCACCATCAGGGAATCAGTGAGATCCACCGAACTGTCTTGGTTCACATCTCCACGGCGAAAAGGATCGGGGAGATTTAAGATGACAACCCCTTCGATCATGCGATCCCAAGGTTGACTTAAATTGTCGACGACTAAAACATTTTTGATGGGTGGACGACCGAAATTATCGATGAACTTTAACCGAGCTCGAGAATCAGTAGGAGGTTCGACATCCCAAGGTACAACAACTTCAATGTGAGCTAGGTCGAGTGGCTGAGAGATCCCAGGAATTCGAATATCTTCAAAGGGAGGGAGAAGTTCCATTTGAACTCCTATTACCACCGATCCCCGATCGTTATTGACATTGGCTTGAACGAAATCCCCGTTCAATCCTTCAACGATCGTTTCTGCAAATGAAACTCCAGAAACATGAATCGTATTGGGATCAAAGCCGATCGAAGCGCTGAAAGCTTGATAGGCAAAGTCGGTGGTTCCTTGAAGAGTTAATGTTCCCCTTTGGCCTCGATTCAGTTTGATGGTTTCAAGGTTTAACAGAGAGTCTGCGTGAAGGTTGGTCGGAAGAAGACTGAAGATCAGTATCCAGCAATACCAAAGTAAGAATCTTCGCAACCCATTGACTAGGGTCATTATATCGCTCATGAATCTCCCCCCATTATGGGAAACGGTCATGGAAACTGGAACGTTGGAACAAAACCCGGATGAGCTTGTCTCAAAACAAAATTATAGATCAACCCAAACCATGAAGATGAACGCGCCCGCTCCCACTTTCATCCCAAGAGAATCCCACTGGCAATATCAAACCCAATTTGATGACCACCCGCTTAGTTCACAAGATTTTACCCGAAGAGCCAGTGAGATCTCAATTTCTCTCGGCTTCTGCTTGTTTTTTTCGAAGCCAAAACCGCGCCAACGGCCAAATCAGGACCGGAAGTAAAATACTGAGAGTCAGGGAGAGTGCCGGAGACCCTTTTCCCAAGTCCCCTACTGCGGCGAAGACAAAAGCCATGGGGAGGCTCCCACAAGCCAAAGCGATGGTGAAACTTCGGATGGGCATTCGGGTTAAACCCGCCATACAGGTAATCACTTCGGGCAACAAAGGCAAACAACGGCTCAAGGCAACCAACCAACCTCCAACCTCTCTAAAGATGCGTTCACCTCGTTCTAAATCTTCTGAACCTGCAATTTTCTTCGCCATCCCTCGACCGCCCACCCGGCACGCCATGTAGGCCGTATACCCGGCTAAAAAGGAACCTAATGCGCCGATTAAACCACCCACAAAGGTGCCATAAATAAGCCCTAATGCGGCCATCACGGCAGTTGCGGGAATCGGAAGTGCCACATCGGAAACCAAAAGTAAAATCGCAATCAAGCCTGCCCATGGTCCCCAAGCCTTTAACCATTCAACCCCTTCATCACCTCCGAAAGTAGCTTCGAAGAATTCTCCCCACAGCAGAAATGGGATCATCAAAACGACGGATAAAAAGAGGACAATCCAGACAAGCTTCATTTAATTAAATGAGGAGATTTCCAAAAAATGGGATTAGGGGGTGAAGATCAGCTGACAACTGAGAAGGCTCATTGTCTCAAGTCTTGGGGTAAATATCAAAACCCTTCATCCTTGAATCATTTACTTGCCTTGGAGATCGATTAGGATGGTTGTACGAACCTATTTGTATATTTAGACGTACCTTCAATAAATATGAAGTCGAAACGTAAATTCACCCTCTTCATAACTCTGTCACTTTTGACCCTAGTGGGCCTGAGCTACAACCCTCTCATGAATTATTACCGTGAGTGGAAGGCTCTCGGACAGTTGCAATCTGAAAGTGAATGGCAAAGGCGAGAAGCGGCCGATTATCTCGTTTCAGTGAACTCGGCTAAGGCCGCTCGTTACTGGATCGACCTCATCAAAGAGCAACCTCTAATTTCGCTTTACGATGGCGATCCTTCAAGTCTCACGTTTGTAACTTATGAAGAGGAAGATTTATTCGAAGCAGAAACAACTACAGAAGATGTGTATCCCTTGGATTTCTGGGTACCGCTTCGCCTCATAGAAATCCAACCAGCTGGGGTGAAAGCTTATAAAGAGGCTCTAAAAATCAAAGATAAGGAACAACTCAGCACGATCCTCAGCACTCTTGCGTCATTAAATGTGCAAGCAGGGGCTTTACTTCCAAATCTCAAAACTCTTTTACAAAATAACCCATTCCCTGACGATGATGCGTTCAATGAACTTTTACTTCATACCCTCGCTTACGTAGGTAAAAATGACCCCAACACATTAGAAGTTCTTTTTAATGAGCTCGATCTTCAGGCTAAACCGGGAGACCCTAAACCTGAATTCCTTATGGATTGCTTTAAAATCTTCCAACAATCCTACCAACAAAAACCCTATCCAAAGTTACTGCACTTGTTAAAGGAGGGGAGTCCCTACATTCGCTCGATCGTCCTCGAAAGTTTCCTAGGGCAAGAAGCCTTTCCCGCTGAGGCTAAAATTCTAATTCCAGAATTAGCCCGACTTTCAACTTCCCAAATTCCCCAAGAAGCTTCTGATGCTGCTTATGCTCTTCAACCCTTTGAGCCTTGGTTACTCGAACAGATCGATGTCATTTTAAAAGTCATTCCATCCTGCGATCCCGATGTGCGGGATATCCTCGTCAGCCAAATTATCCAAATTGGCCCCACTCATTTCGGATCCATCTGTGAGCATGTAAAAGATCTTAAGGATGAAAAACTCATCACAAGTTTTATTCGCTATCTCTACATTCCGCTCACGAAAGATAAAGCTAAGCTCGTGAACTTCGTAGAGCAATTCAGAAATCATGAGAACTTAGAAATCCGCTACGAAGCTCTAACGACTCTCCTCGACGCCGATATCGACAAAGAGGGCGATTACTCTTCCTTTTTAGCCATATTAAGCCACTACGAATTGAGTCAGCATGAAGATCTCTATTATGCTCTCAATTATTTTGCCACGCGGTATTGGCACAAAGAGCAAACGAGACAAGTCACTAACCGATTGCTAAATCAAGCTCCGAAGTTAGAAGCCCTTGACGCACGACTTGAGATTTCAAGTCGAACGGGTCACGAATTCCCTGAACTCTTAGACGAAATCCATTCCTTATTGTTATCTGACAATCCAACCGAAATTGAGTTAGGAATTGATGGCTACTACAAACTCAATCGTAAACCGAGAGCAAAATTAACCTTCACTTCAGTTGAACTCGATCAATTATTAAAATTCAAACATGACAGTTTGCACTCTTTGGTCTCAGACCTTTTGTCGAACTCAAAATCCTTTTCTTCAAATCTCACTCACCTTAAAAAACTGCTAAAATCTCAAGACAATGGCCTCATTCAAAATGCGGTGTGGAAGATCATCGAACTCGGCTATCGAGGTAAAGAAATTGAAAAAGCAGCCGAGGAACTTATTAAGCACAAAAGCTCAGATCCTCGATTTGACGGTTGGATTTTGACTTACTGGTTGAGTAACGGAGAGAGTAAAGATTCTTGGAAAGCGATCAGAACTCGACTGGATGAAAGCTCGAATCGATACGGTTACTTTAAAAAATCAAAAATCAATTTACCGAGCTCTTCAGAAGAAATTAAGATCCTCGCTCACAACACATTTCAGTTTTTACACGAGGTTTTTACAATCAATCCTGATCTAAATACTTATGACATCAATTTCTTCAAAGGTATTTGCAGTAAATTTAAGGCCGAAGTCTTAGACATCTATATTCAAAACTTAAAACCCGACAGCCCTCCCCAGTATTTAATTCTTGGATTTGAGATTTTTCGTAAAGCCGGAAAAGATACTTCCACCCTCTTAAAGAAACTTCCAAAAGTAGAACTGAAACCCACTCAAGAGTACTCAATTTGGATAGAAGTTTTAGACTTCTTACTTAAAAATCCTTCACTAAATAAAGCCCCCTCCCTCTTAGAAAATCAGATCTTAGCAAGACTCAAAGATCTAAATGCCAGTGAAACATACCAAGTCATAGAAGTATTAGAATACCAGCAACGAAACCTGACATTTATCCATCCGATTCTTCGGGAGTTTTTATCTTCAAACTCTGGCACTAAAAGACTACTGGCTTCTTATTATTTGAAAAACAATCCAAGCGACCGACTGAATATTCAAAGCGCCTTGCTTTCGGGCATCGAAAAAGATTTATCTTCAGATGTCGATTTCTTTTCAGATGAGGCAAGCTTTTTTTGGAACATTGATGAGGAGAAGATCAATGCATACGCTATTTTGCTGCAAATTGAACCCGAACCTAAAAAAACCGGCAAACTACTTTGGAAAGTCGTCCAGCATCAAAGCCGTCGCCACTCACAAAACTGGCTGGTGAATCAATCCGCTGCTCTCAGGGCGCTAATTAAATTAGGCACGCATCGCACTGAAACTCTGAATCTCATTACGGGATGGCTTAAGCAACCCTTGAGTTCAAACTTTGATTTAGCACTAGGAATGATTCCACATTATTCTCCTACCGCGACTCAAACGATTCCATTCATCCTTCCTGCGCTTAAATCACTAAAAGATCACCCTTATAAAAAACCGGAGACTGAGCAGATGATTGAAATACTCGGTTCGATGGGAATTCATGCAAAAGATGCTCTGGGATTAGTTAATTCTCTCACTCAACATCAAGATGAAGACTTAAGAAACGCCGCAATAGCTGCGAAAAACAGTATATTGAATGGAAGCCCTTCTAAGGAATCTGGTGCAAACTAAAATAACCCTCACTCGGCCAGAAGATTTGATCGCTGGAAGATAGATTCTTAAGCCGAATTTCATATAAATATCCAGCGCGATAGGGAGTGACTTTTAAGAGTACTCTATTAGAAGTGGAATCCACTTTGGCTTCAGACACTTTCACTTCATGGCGATCAGTAATCGCAGTGCCGTACCCACCTTTGTACGGACGTCTATAAGCAGAGAGTGAATAATTACTGACATCGGCTGCTTTCTTTGAATCGACTTTTTGAGTGAAGCTCAATTCGAAACCAAGCTGAGTTGCCTTGATTTCAGCTAACCCTGGAGGAAGCTCGCCAGGAATCAGCTTACAAATCGTTCCGATGTTGTTGCCTCCTCCCCAGCCCGAGTCTTTCATATTACCTAAATAAATGGCTCCGCTGGGTGAGCGTGCGATCGACAATGGGCCGAGAAAACCTTCCGATCCTGCTTTGGGAAGACTGAAGGGATAACAAGCTCCCTGATAGGTGTCTCCGATTTTTTGTAATGAAATTCGAGTTAACTTCTTGGTGTCGTAATCAGCCCCGAGGGCGTGGGATTTAAACGCTCCGTATTTAGGATCACTCGTTAAAAAGCAAATTCCATTCGTACTGCGAGTCCAAGGATGAGGCAACTGAACTGCCGGCGGAGTCGCGTGCCCGATGATTTTCTTGCGCTCAGTAGAATCGTAGAGTGATGGCAGCCCGTAATTCTTTCCTTCTACCAGATGATTGAATTCATTGAAGGGATTTCCATTACCTTGATTATCCGTAAAGAAAAAATGCCCATCTTCGTTTTTCGCGATCCCCATAGGAAAACGCAATCCACTAGCAAATTCGTTAATCTCACCATGGGGAGTTACAGAGATCGCTTTCCCTCGAAACATCGTCTCATTCCGGGGTCGCCCTCCTTGCTGATAATCGCTCCCAAGGGTGAGTAAATAGTTATTCCCGTTCTTGAGAACACCGACGACCCAATCGTGGTAATTATCGTTAAAACCCCAACCCGTGGCGATCACCTGAGTGCTTTCGAAGTAATCATTGCCATCGAGGTCACTCAATTTTAAAAGTGCCGATTTGTGACTAACGATCAGATCTTTTCCCTCAACTAAAATTCCGTAGGGAGCAGATAAACTTTCAGCAACAACTATGCTTCTATCTTCTAAACCATCGCCATCGGTATCCAGAAGCTTTCTCACCTGGCCATTGAGCGTCGTGAGATACACTTCATCCGATTCAGAAAAACCGAAGGCCGTGGGCATCAGTTTCTCATGAAGGGGAAGGCGTTTGACTTGATACCCAGGAACGGTATCGAGTTCTTGCGCTTTCGTTCGTTCAGTAGATTCCGTGGTGACGGTCCCAGCAGGAAAATTTTGCTCTTCTACTAAGTATTGAACCCAATGAAAGTGATGAGAACCTCCATTTGAGCTTCCCGTTAAATGAAAGACATCGATTTCTTTACTGATTTCTTTTTCAGGCTTCTGATGCCGATACCAACGCCCTGATTCTTTAGCATCAAATCGAATCTTCCCTTGAAGGCTACCGGCTTCAATCGATTGAAAGGGTGAAAGGCTTGATCCCTTAGAGCTTTTTGGAAGGAACACACGGGCGATGGCTGAAGAGTTCGCATCGATGGAAGATGTATCGACTCTAAAACGACGAGATATCCCCCTTGTCTTATCCAAGCCCAAAGTTTCCAACTCTTCGACAACGGTAACTTTGGTATCAGGACTAAAGTGGAGTTCATACTCAAGCTCCACTCCTCGCTCTTTTTGCTGCCAACGCTTGAGCCAACCGCGAGTCGTTCTAATCACCCTTGGAAGTTGCACATTGTCTGCTTTATCGATCAAGGAAATAGCTGGTATGTGCGGCAGCTTAGGGAGAATGGGGAGCCCCCCAACCTCCCAGAACCAAGTCTTACCTTGAGTTCGCTGACGAGCCAAAGACCCACTGTACCAAGCGATAGCACTGAAATGATCGAGATCATAAAGAAGATTTTGTTGATCGTTGCTGGCAATTGCAAAAGCTCTCGCTAACCAACTATCTCCATATGCGCCGTGAAGCTTGAACACATCATGAATCACTCGAGTATTTGGCCCCCAAACACCAATACCAGAACCGGCACTGACCACTCTCTCAACTTTGGTAGCCGCGGGAGCTGTAAAGTGAGGTGAATTCAAGGCTGCCCACATCGCTTCAAACTGAAGATCTAAATCTTCATTCAATAACTTAGGATAAGGATCAGTGATCGAAGGCATTTCAATACCCGATGCTCTTCGCGCTGGATTTCGCATCCATCGCTTAAACCAATCCAAATTCATCTTCTGTCCCAGCCCCACCAGATTCGGTCCGCGAACTCCAACCTCAACACTTTGAGGCTCGTATTCTCCCAAGCCATGACACGAACTACAGCTGAATCCTTGGGCTCCTAAGAGTTGATGCCCGACTCGGTAAAGATTTTCTGGTTGAGCGGTATTAGGATTGGGGTCTTCATATCCCTGGGGAATCGAATCATGATCCTCGAAAAATGCGACGAGTTGTTTGGATTCCAATGCAGAATGAGTGTAACGCGGCATTCGAACTTCTAACCAAGAGCGACGACGGTCTTGATTTCCATGAACGGCTTTATTCAACTCGTCCCCTCGAAGCTTCTCTCCGATAGAATCAAGAGAAGGAGGCTTCAACAACCCTTCCTTGCCTCTAAGCGATTTATCGAGAGCTGAAACTTTTTGATGGAGTTGAGAGAAATTAGAACCAGTTCCTCGTTGATGACAAGATTGACAGCCACTTTCTTGAAATATTCGTTCACCTTGACGTGAATGAGATACTTGAGATTGCCGATGCACATTCGAAATATAAATTTCTATTGCCGCTAAGTCTTCCTTTGAAACTCGGTAAGTGGGTATAAGAAGATGGGTTCTTTTTCCTTTGCCGAGAGCCACAGATGGATCTTGAGCACAACTCTTGGATGCTTCCCATTTACGGCTGGAATCGAGATTGTTTTTTTTGATTGGAATAGAGTTGTAGGATTCATGATCTCTAAATTCAGTGTGACACCCCCCACACGATCTAAAAATCAAGTAGGAAAAACTTGGAACAATTTTTGATTCACCAAAATACTTAAAATTCTTTCCTTCATCAGGTTTAGACTTATTTACCTTACCTAATTCGATTAAATACTTGGCTAGACTAAAACGTTCTTCTTTAGAAAGTTTTAGCTGGGGATAATGGCCTTGTTTCCTCTTTAGATCAAATGAACCTTTTAACCAACGAGCCCACTGTGCTTCGGAGCGCCCTTTTTGAATTTGGCTAAGATCTGATCCTAGGCTCTGCCTTTGTAACTCTTCTCCGGATAAACTATGACAAGCTAAGCACCCTCGCTTTAAAACAAGACTTTTTCCTCGTTGAGCGCTCACTTTCTTAAGCTCCTTAGAACTCAACTTCTCAGACGGCTGAGCTTTCTTGGAAAAAACTTTTATCCTTTTAAAGAGTTCTTCCCCCTCCTCTTTAGAAAGATAAAACTGGGGCATTGTCGATTCTCTGATAGATGAATGACTCCCCAACTGGACCTTATTTAAAAATTGAGCCTTCGTAAGAACAGAAGCAGAATGAAAAAGATTAGGAACACTAAAAGAATTAACTCCACCACCCGGTATTTGATGGCAAGCTGAACAATTTAATTCCCTAACTAAACGTTGCCCTCGTTCAAATTGTTTTGCCTTTTCAAGCTGAGGAATATTCTCCGGAAGATTCAGTACTTGGCCCAAGATGGGCTCAACTGGAAATTCACTGCTCTCCCAAAACACTCTTACAAGAGAACCTTTCGCATCTTGTAGTGAAAGGTACTCCAACTTTAAAGGGTTGTATCCTTCGCTCAAACTTAGCCACTGCCCCTTAACCCACCCGGTATCGCTTCGTTCTCCTTGAACGACTAACTTCTCCCCGATGTAGAGACGAGCATTGCCTCTGAGATAAAGTGAAAACCTAACTTTCTCTCCATCTGCAATGAGGAGCGATGAACGCATAACGGCTTCAAAGGCTCCGACAGGCATCGTCAAATGAGGACTTCCATGATCCCAGGTGAATTGAAGGGAAGAACGAACCTCACTCGAAAATGAACTATTTACCAGAGTCGAATCCTGGGAGGCATACTCAACCCAAACCCCTGAACGCACGTCTTCGGCCAAAGATTTAGAACCACTGAGAGTAAGAAGAACAAGTAATGTAAGAAGTCGTCTAAGCATTGGATTAAGAGGTGAGATTTTGATGAAATTCTGCAGGCTAAACCAAGAGCACAAACCATTATAAATACTAAACTTAAAGAGATCGGCTGTACAGCCCTAAGAGGCTTCCAAATATCTTAAAACTGTCTTAATAATTAAAATACAATTAAATCGCGATGCCGATTTTAGAATGCTAACATCGAGGTTTGAGACGGGTCATCAATTCTCACATATCCAATCTTTAATTAGGTTTGCGACTTTCAAACTCGTTCCAGTTGAAGCCGTGCCTCCAGGATATTACCTCTTAAGTCTCAGCTGAACTGTATCGGCCAAATCCATCCTTCTGGCATTCAGTTCAGTTTTTCTTTGGTTGTCACTCACTTCTCATTCTTATTTCCTTTTCGATGGATCCATCGGTAATCTGAAACTTTAGTCAGATCATGAAAAGAACACTGTTTGCCTGCTTGCTATTTACCTTGGGAGTAACAGTTGGTGGTTTTTCCCAAAAGCTGTTGTTAGAGGTATGGGCGTTTCCTGATTCTTGTTTACCTGGAGATATCAATGGAGATGCCAACCTTGATGTTTCTGATCCCATCGCATTACTCCAACACCTCTTCGTAGGTGGACCCGAACCGGCGAAGTGTGAAGTTACCTGTCCGGCATCCAAGCAGGTCATATTAGTTCGTCACGCTGAACGTGATCCCGGTGGAGACGCACCGCTAAACGAAGAAGGACGGGCGCGCGCTCAAGCTTTAGCTACCATGCTAAGAAATGCAAAAATCGACGGCCTTTTTCCGAGTGACTACATTCGAACTCAACAGACCTTAGAACCATTATCGTTGGCTAAAAACATCGATATGGAAGTGATTCCAACTCGAGAACCGTCAAACGCTGAAGTCGCACAATCGATCGTAGATAAAGTTAAAAGCCTCCCTCCCGGGAGTAGGAGCGTTTTTGCTCAACACAGCTTTACGGTCCACCATATCTTAGATGCCTTCAACGTACCAAAATCACAAAGAGAGGGTTTGAGCGTCAGTGGCTCAAACTATGACAACTTATTGGTCATTCAGGTCCCCGCAACCGGAGAACCCAATTTACTTTGGATGAGTTACGGCGAAATTAATAACTGAACCGAATAGTTGAAGATAGTTAGGGAATAAACACGTGAATTTTCGCGATACCTTTAAAAGGGCATGGGCATTGTTCATCGTCTCGATCACCTCGAGCCTGATTTCAAATTCTGCGCTATGGGCGACGGATTTTGACGTGGTCATCAATGAGATCCATTACAACCCCTTGAGTGGTGATGATCGTGATGAATATATCGAACTCTTTAATCGAGGTGGTACTAAAGTCGATCTATCCGGTTGGAGATTCTCTGAAGGTCTCACCTTCATCATGCCCTTCAATACCATCTTAGGCCCTAAAGAATATCTGGTTATCAGTCCCGATGCCCCTTACGCCCAGGAACGATACGGTATCGATAATGTTTTAGGTGCCTACGTCGGCCGACTCTCAAACGGGGGCGAGATCATCGCTCTGTCCAATCGAGAAGGTGATGTCGTATCTCGAGTCCACTACGGCGACAGTGGTGTATGGGCCCATCTCCCCGATGGATCAGGCCCTTCCTTGGAACGTATCGATCCTCACGGACGAGCTGACTATCCCTATATTTGGGAATCGAGTTTCATCGTCGATGGAACGCCCGGCCAACCCAATTCAACCTTGATCTCTACCGATGCGATTTTAAATAACAATACCATTTTGGATGAAGGAGATCTGTGGTCGTACAGAAGAGGCAATGAACCCTATCCTGAGGGCTGGCGATCATTAGGCTTCGATGCGGTCGATTGGGATCAGGGTCCATCAGGCTTCGGGTTTAGTGATGATGATGACATGACTGTCATCGAAGATATGGAAGATAATTTTCTTTCCATTGCCGTAAGAACTGTGATTACGCTCACTCAAGAAGATCTCGACGCTGCCGGTTCAGCCTTCATGGAAATCAGCTACGATGATGGTATCGTCGGCTATCTTAATGAAACAGAGATCGTCCTTGAAAATTTAGAACGCGACGAAGATGGATTCGTCCCCCACTTTAATGATGCCACGGATCAACATGAAGCCGGTGAATTTGAAACCTTCACGATTCCCTTAGATCTCTTACAAGTAGGGGAAAATGTCCTCGCCTTCCAAGTTCACAACGCCAACTTAGGAAGTGGTGATCTCAGCTTTATTCCTCGACTCATTCTATCACCTCAACGAGGAGCATCTGAAGTACTCAAACGAGGCGATATCTCAATTAATGAAGTGAAGCCCACCGAAGGTGAAGACATCGGCTTTATCGAATTCTTCAACCGCGGCGAAGAGGAAATCAATATCAGTGGATTCCGCCTCTACAGCTCATTAGGTCACGAGTTTATTCTCCCCAATAACACTTCGCTTGAAGCCGGAGAATGGATTTCTATTTCAGCCACTGCATTGGGCTTTTCTCCTCAACTCAATAACATCACCTACGGTTTGACTGAAGCTGATGGAAAATCTTTTGTCGACGCTTTCAATCCCGAAGACGGCCCCTTAGGGGAAACCGGATTTAGCTTTGGGCGATTCCCGGATGGAGATGCAGACGGCTTTGTCATGGCCTCCCCTACTTCCGGAGCTAGCAATGTCTTAGAGCGCGAAGATCGCATCGTCATCAATGAATTCAATTTTCATCCCCCGTTTATCGCCCCTTCTGAAGACTGCCCTGAAGATTGCTCTGATAATGAACAATGGATCGAACTTCATAACCGAGCTGATGAAAGTATCGAAATCAGTGGTTGGGGACTAACGAGTGGCGTTAACTTTGATTTTCCTGACAACACGGAAATTGCTGCTGGTGGTTATATCGTCGTCGCATCTTCGGTTTCACATTTCTTAGCCTCTCACCCAGGTTTTGACGAAACAAAACTCTTTGGTGATTGGAGTCGAAACCTTTCTCATTCTTCTGACACGATCAACCTGCGCGACCGCTTAGGTAACTTAGTCGATCACGTGAAGTACGGGGACGGAAGCCCGAGAAACGATGAAGAACCTATCGACGATGTTGATGATGGAACGTTTAGGGCTGCAAAATGGCCGTCAGGCGCCGATGGCGATGGGCCAACAATGGAACTTTTACATCCGGATTTAAACAACCGACATGGTTTTGCCTGGGGTATCGGTCCTGAAGGAGGAACTCCCGGTGCGGAGAACTCTATTTTCGATGCGACTCCAGTGGCTGTCATCGGTGGAGTGAGGCATTCGCCCGCTATTCCCAATTCATCCGAAACCGTCACGGTTAGCTGTAAGATCTCAACTGCCAGTTCTATCGATTCCGCCCAACTCATTTGGCATGTCGACGGCCAAGGTGGAGAGCAAAGCATCAACTTAGTCGATGATGGAACGGGAGCCGATGAAGTAGCTGGCGATGGTCGCTACACCGCATCGATCCCTCCTCAAGATAACGAGGATATCATCGCCTACAGATTCTCAGTCACCGCGACAGGAAGTGAAGAGATTACTTATCCGCTTCCTCCTGAAGTAGAACCTTATCCCGGCTTCGACGGCCCATTTTATCTGTATCAAGTGATCAACGATGCTCCACGAAATAATGGATCTGCCAACTACTACTTGATCATGACCGATGAGGATGAAGATGAGCTGAGTGATCGTGACTTAGATAGTGATGTCAAACTCTACGGAACATTCATTGGAATCGACACCAAGGGAGATGTAGACGTTCATCAGTTGGTTGGAGTGCGATATCGAGGAGATGCCACGCGTAGAAACGATCCCAAACCTTTTCGAATCAACTTCCCGCCAGAAGATAGATTTGACGGAATTGACAATCTCAATTTGAATTCCGATGACACAGACACCGAAATTTTAGCTGGAGACCTCTTCCATCGCGCCAACATGCCGGGGCCATCGATGTGGACGGTCAATCTCACCTTCAGAGGAGATTTAGAAACCGTCTATATCCGAAAAGAAAATATGGATCCTGGATTCTTAAATCGTTTCTTCGGAGATGCCAGCGACGGTGGAAACCTATACCGGGCGCGAGATCCAGAGACACCGGGAAATCCCTTCCAAGGAGATTTAACCTTCTTAGGTGAAACTGCTGACGATTATCGAGCGTACTACACGAAACACAGTAACAAAGAAGAAGATGATTATTCAGATATCATCGAACTCTGTCGAGTTTTTGACTTAGACGAAACCAGCGACGAAGACTTCCCTGATTTGGTCGAACAACTTATCGACGTCAATCAGTGGGCGAGATACTTCGCTGCTCAGGCCTGCATCACAAACTCCGATGGATCCATCCATAATCGAACGGGTGAAGACTACGCTCTTTATAAAGTTCCTGACGATTCTCCAAGAGACGATGCAGGTAAAATCCTACTTCTTCCTTGGGACTTAGAAGAAACCTATGAATCTGAGACGGAACCTCTATTCCGAACTCAGCTTCCCAATATTCGAAGATTCCTCACGCACGAACGTTTTGCCCACCTCTATTACTGCAATTTAAGAAACCTTCGTGAGGGCGTTTTCTCTCGTGGAGAATCGCGTCAGAGATTTAGATTGATCGATTTTATTTATAGCTTCGGAACGATCGATAGAATTGATGCGACGATCACCGACCGCTTGGGATTCATCGATCAAAACGTCCCCTCTAAACTCAACGCTGGAGCTATCGATGGAAATGCTGCAGAGAGTGGAGGCTTGATTGCTGAAAACGCCATTTGGAAATTTTTCCGAGGCACGGAAGAACCCACCGCCGCACCATTAGCTTGGACTGAAATCGATTTCGACGATGGCGATTGGGAACAAGGCCCAGCAGGAATCGGATATGACGATGGTGACGATGCTACTCTTCTTTTAGATATGGAAGATAACTATAGCTCTGTTTATTTTCGCCATGTCTTTAATGTCACTGATCCCGATTCCTTACCAGCTGTAGTTCTCAATATCGACTACGATGATGGATTTAGGGCCTATCTCAATGGTACTCCGATCATGGGGCGCGAAGTCGATGGTTTACCCGATGTGATTCCCTACGATGCTTTCTCCTCAGATAGACATGAGGCGGGAACTCCTGAACAAATCCCCTTAGGAGATTTCCAAGACTTACTCGTTGAAGGAGATAACGTTTTAGCCATCCACGGACTCAATGACGATCTGAGCTCTAGCGATTTCTCGATGCACCCTTCGCTGATTTTCTCAACGGCCCCCGTAGACGCCATCGGTTGCGGAACTCTTCTCTATGCCGGCGGTGATACGATTACCTTGAGTGGATTGTCGGATGCCTGCTTAACTCGTTCGGTCTTAGTCGACGGTCAAGAAGCGTCTTGGGATCCGTTCCGAGCCCAATGGATTGGATCGGCCAATTTGAATGTCGGTGAAAATTTCATCACTGTCGAGGCTTTTGATGAATCAGGAAACAACTTAGACACTCTCGAAGTCAAAGTCATCCGGACTCAGCAAGGTTTAACCCCCGTCGGAGGCCCTATTGTCAGCAACACTACATGGGATGCAGCAAACAGCCCCTACTTGATGACGGATAATGTCATCGTTACTGCCAATGCGAGACTCACGATCGAACCCGGTACGGTTATCTATGCCGAAGCCGATAATTCCTTGATCGTACGAGGAGAACTTGACGCCACGGGAACCGAAGATGATCCCATTCGATTCAGAGCCGCTAACTGTCAAGAACGTTGGGGCGGCATTGCCTTCGATGGTACCGGAGTGGCTCAAGGAGACTACACGCATGTCCTGCGCCATGCCAGTATCGAATTTGGAGACAACCCCAGCGGTTATGAAGGTTGTGTCGCACCCACGGATGCAAAACTCTTAGTAGAAAACTGTTCGTTTCAATTCCTCACCGCCAACGCTATCGATGGAGTGGACGCCCGCTTTGAGGTTCGAAACTCTACCTTCGTCGACATCTTAGAAGGAGTTCATGGAACGAACTCGACTGTCATCGTCTTAGATTCGACCATGGAAGGCATGCTAGGAGATCGTGATGCTATCGACTTTGATGGTGATGGTAACGAACGCTCTCGCATCGAAGGTTGTATCTTTTTAGACGGCTCTGATGACGGAATCGATCTTGGAAGTACCACTGTCGATATTCGTGACAATGTATTTATCAATATCCAAGACAAAGCCATCTCCATCGAAGAAAATGGAGACATCGGTCGTTGTGCAATTACTGGTAACTTAGTGTTTAACTGCGGAACGGCCATGGCTCTTAAAAGCGGCTTAGTTGTTCGCGAAGTGCATAACAATACTCTGGTAGGCAACCAAGAAGGGCTCAACTTGTTTGCCAAAGGGGGCGCTAGTGATGGTGGGCACGCCACCGTTCACAGTTCTATCATCTGGAACAATATTCGAGACATTCAAGTCGATAGCCTATCAACTTTGGAACTGTCTTATAGTAATGCTTCCATCGGTGTTTGGCCGGGAGAAGGTAACATTTCTATCGATCCTCAATTCGTCGATGTCGATGGATTTGATTTTAGCTTAAATTCCAATTCGCCCTGTATTCAGACCGGACTGGAGGGAGTGGATATGGGAGCCATCCCTTACGATGGCCCCGTCAATGGCTTCATTCGTGGGGACAGTAATGCCGATGACGAAGTGAACTTCAGTGATGCCGTTCATATCCTCGGGGTTTTATTCCTCAATGAAACGGCACCTGATTGTTACGATCGTATGGATGTCGATGACGACGGAAGAACCACGATCGGAGATCCCATCACTCTTCTCCTCCATCTCTTCGAAGGCGGAGAGAGTCCAAAGGCTCCATTCCCCAATCCAGGTATCGACCCCACTGCGGATGAGCTTCCTTGTAATCTATAACCAAATTTCGTAGCCAAATTCGTCAGAATTTGGGAGGATTGCGCTTTAAATTCGCCTTCCGAAATAATCTTGATGAGCATTATTTTGGAAGGCGAAATTTATTTACGAAATTTGGATAGGACAACTCTCCCCCATGCCCTCAACTCCCATCGACATCTTTGTTGAAAAACAGCTCCGACTCATCGAGTTAGAACGCGAACACGAAGCTGAAGAATCCCGACAACTTAGAAATACTCTGTCAGCTAAAGATCTAGAAAAACGAGGGCTTTGCTTACTGCATTTAAAAATTGACGATACGAGTGTCGGCATCGGCGGTCGAGTTCACCTTCGACTCATTCCCGAAAAACATCAACACCTACCTTCCCATCGATTTCAGCCCGGCGATCTAGCCTCTATTGAAACTCATAGCGACAAACAAGAAAAACCTATCCAAGGTATCGTTTATCGCATTTACCGAGACAGCCTTGTTCTTTCCTTAGATGAAGAACCCAACTTTAATTCCAACAAACGGTTTCGATTAGATCGGCTCACCGACGATGTCACCTACCGAAGATTGAAAGATGGCTTACACAAATTAAAGTCATTCAAAAAAGGTCGAGCACAACGATTACGCGAGTGCTTGATGGGGATCCGAGAAATCGAGCCACCTTCATCTAAAGAATCACTCTCTCTCTCACAACTGAATGATTCACAAAACTTAGCCGTTGAGCGTGCGCTCTCGGCTCCCGTGGTTTCCCTCATCCACGGCCCACCGGGAACGGGGAAAACGACGACCTTGATTGAAACCATCGTTCAATTAGCCCAATCTGGAAAGAAGATCTTAGCCTGCGCAGCTTCAAACATCGCAGTTGACAACCTGGTCGAGCGACTTTCAGAACGAGATGTCCCTATCGTGAGAACAGGACACCCCGCCCGCATGCTCCCCAGTGTTTTAGACCATTCCTTAGATAGTCAAATTGAAAAAGACTCCGAACGAAAAGCGATCAAACAAGTACAACGAGAGCTGCAGGGAGTTCAAAGGAGACTTTCGCGAACTCACAATTACCAACGAAGAAAAGAAATGAAATTCGAAGCTCGCGCTCTTCGAGAAGAAGTTAAATTTCTCGAACGCGTGGTGATGGATAAAATCTTGGATCGTTCTCAGGTGGTCCTAACGACGTTAGTCGGTGCAGCCACTTCGATGTTTGAGACTCGTGAGTTCGATGTCGTCGTCATCGATGAAGCAGCACAAGCTTTAGAATCAGCGTGTTGGATCCCTCTCCTAAAAGCCGAAAAAGCGATTCTCGCTGGTGACCATTTACAGTTACCACCAACGATCCTCTCAAGAAAAGCGGCAAAAGACGGTTTAGAAATCACTCTTTTCGATAGGATTGCCAACGAACAATCCGAGCCTATCGTCAACTTATTGACGACTCAATATCGCATGAATGAAAGGATCATGGAGTTTTCATCCGAAGAGCTCTATGACGGCCGATTAGAAGCTCACACCTCCGTCTCTCAACATAGATTGAGTGACTTAAAAAAAGTACAATCGGGCAATGAAACGGAACATTCATTGCTTTTGATCGACACCGCAGGCTGTGATCACGAAGAAACCCACCATGAAGACAGCGGTAGCAAAGCTAATCCAGGCGAAGTAGAAATTGTTGCCCAACAAGTAGAAAGACTTTTAGACTCCGGCCTTCAAGCTCGCGAGTTAGCGGTCATCACTCCCTACAACGCTCAAGTGAACTTGCTTCGTAAAAGGCTTTCTGGTGTAGCTCAGTTAGAAGTAGATACGGTCGATGGTTTCCAGGGAAGAGAAAAAGAAGCTATCATCCTTTCACTCGTGCGCTCCAACGAGAAAGGGGAAGTGGGTTTCTTAGCCGATACTCGAAGGCTTAACGTTGCTATCACCCGGGCTCGACGTCAATTGACCGTCATCGGAGATACCGCTACGGTCACTCGAAATGATTTCATCAGTCGACTGATCGATCACATTCAAGAAAAAGGTGAGTATCGAAGTGCCTGGGAGTATCAGTAAGAAAAGGCGAATAATTGTCATTTGACCAGGGCAATATTTGTCAGGTAGGTATTTTTTCCCTACTTATACCCGAGGGGCCACTCACCGCGATTTCACACTAAACAGGTCCGGATAGACGACTTAGAAATGAATATTCAACCGGGCCCTTATCTTGCACACCACTGACGGGAATTGTCGAGTTTTCTGTCTTTCAGGCCAATTGATTAAAGGCGGTGTCGAGTATGTATACCATCGCAGCGGTATCTCTTACCGTACTCTTCTTTGTTACTACAGTGGTTCTTCCGTTTAAGTGCTCTAAATTTTGTGAGAATTTAGGTTTCAAACTACTGAAATTTAGATCGCATAAATCGAGCCAGGTTCCAATCCAGCTTAGGATTCGAAACTCGGGCCCCTACCGATTTTTAATTCGAGCTTGGGGGATTGTCGCCATAGCTTTCTTCGCCGCTGTCAGCTATTGGCTGGGAGCTTGGGAAGGGAACCATCCCAATACGCTCTCAAAAATTGGGCAAAGCGCGGCAGTCGGTTACACCCTTAGCAGCCTTTTGGTGATGACATTACTTTCCTACAATTCACTTCTCCCAAGACTCTTCGGCATGCATCAGTTAGAACGTTGCGGGATTAAACAACTTTGGGCGGTCGATCTCCTTACTCCCCAGCAAAAGTTGCGTTCAAGTCTTCGTCGAGAAGCCCAAGCCACAAAGAAAATCTTCTGCTTAGATATCACAGGTAAAAAAATTCTCGGTAAAGGTCCAAGCGAACAAGGGGGGCTCTTGTTCGATATAGTGAAAGCGAACCCAACCACCCCGGTTTGCTTGCTCTTATTCAAACCGGATGCCACGAATAAAGATCCTGAGAGAAAAATTTCTTCCGTCTTCTCAACCTTGTTATCTGAAATGGAAATTTCGCGTGAGAATTACCTACAACAAGTGAGGGAAACTTTGGAGGCCGTCGCGTTTATCAATCAGAATCGCTCTAAAGAAAACGAAATCGTTGTACGCTACTATCACGAAAAGCCCACATTCCAAGTCATCCTGTTCGACGACAAAGCATTTGCTTTCCCTTGGCAGCCGAGAGAAGAAAAAGATTTGATTCCTCTTTTAGAGTTAGAACAAAGCCCTGAAGGGAGTGCGTTCTATGAATCTTACAGACGCCATTTCGCCCGTATTTGGGGAAGCCCCATTCAAGAAAGCCAAGTCAAAATTGTTCCGACTCAAAAACAGGAAGAAGAAGTGGAACGCCCTTGGAAAGCGTCTAAGAAGACGGAATCCAGTCGAAATATTCAGTTAACTAAGATGAGCGCTTGAACCAGCGAAAGGAGCGCTGCTTAACCCGCAAATTTAAACGACCTATCTTCCCCCATCCCTCTCATAGAACGAGGCCGACTCCCAACGTGGGAGTCGGCCTCAATCTTTTTTCAACTGTAGATATAAACGATCAGAATCGTTATGCCTTAATGATTAAACAGGAAGGCAGGGCTGTTGAGTAAGGCCCAAGCGATATCTTGACTCACCGCTAAGCGAATCTTATCAGCGATGACCTGTTGGTTTTTCATGAAGTCACCGAAAATGACGTTCTTTTGAGCGGGAGTTCGTTTCGCTTCTTCAACCTTTAGAGCATCTTCAATAGCCTTGGGAAGCTCGGCGACTGTGAGTTGCCCCGCTGATTGATTCACAGACAATCTCATCTTTCCGATCGTATGGAATCCACCATGTTGTTGATCTAAAGTTAAGGTGATGATTGTTCCGCCCGTAAAACCAAACTTCTCTGCGACTTCGAAAATGGCTAAACGGCGGTCCCCACCCTTATTGATCGCCCAACCCGTTTTTAGATCAGCATCGATAGAGCGACCGACTTCGTAGTTCTTTTGGTTGACCGACGCCTCCGCTCTTTTAAATTTCACCGGAACGGCTTTAGCTGGATCACCTACTGGGGCCACCATCATTTTCAAATTGGTTAAGACAAAGTTTCCGCCATCAGATCGACCCGGTCCTTTTGACTTTCCAATGGCGGGGTCAGTAAGAACTTCCAATCGCAGCCCAGTGATATCTTTTAGGTTCGTAAAAGTGACTAAGGTGTAGGTGTCTTTATCCGGCTTCGCACCCGAGATAAAGTAACTGCCATCAGGCCTTGCGTCGACAGTTGCACCACCCGCAGAGAATCCAGATCCAGCCTTGAGAGGACTCCAAATTCTTCTCTTAAGATTGTTGGCATGAGCTCTGACTTGATCCATCAGAGATTTGAAATCCGCTTCTTGAAGCGATTCAGCATTTTCAAGCTTTCTAGCATCCAAAGCTGAAATCATCTCTTGTTGCTCTTTTTGAGACGGATATCGATTAAGAATTCTCAAGAAAAGTTCTTCTACAATATTCGCAGGGTTTTTCTCGATGAGAAGTAGATTGGAAATATCGTTTTCAGGATTGTTGATCGCATCCGAAACCGTAGATCCATTCACTAAGTTGAGAGCTTGACCGAGAGACATTCCCGTCGTTCGTTCGCACTCACAAACACTTTCTCTTGGGGGACGACCGAAGAGATCTAAAAAACCATCCTTGGTTTTGATTTCTGGTCCTGGAAGCTCGGCGGCTCGAGTGCCCTTACGTTGACCCGCAAAACTGGTGGTCGAACCCGTCACTAAGTGAACGGAGTCGTAGAGAGTTTCTGCACTCAGTCGACGAGCCGACGCATGAGAGAAATTTACCTCATCATCTTCATTCCATTTATTCGATTTGATGGAGTGCTGATAAGTTCTCGAACTCGTAATCAGCTTCATTAAACGACGAACATCGAATCCGTTCTCGACGAAGTCGTTTTCAAGGTAAGCAAGAAGCTCAGGATTAGTAGCAGGATTACTGGCGCGAAGATCATCGACGGGATCAATAATTCCCAGGCCTAAGAAGTAGCTCCAAATCCGGTTGACATAGCTTTTGGTGAAGTATTCGTTTTCCCGAGCAGTCATCCAACGAGCTAACTTCTCACGACGAGATGCTTCACTAGGAATACTGGCTGAATGCTTATAAGGGAATAAAGGCTGAACAACCTGGTTGTTGTAAGGAGCTTTAATCTCACCATCTTTTTTATCGAAGATGATTTCCTCCGATTTTCCGCCGGGGCCACCCCTTCGTCCTACGCGAGCAAAAAATGCGGCGAGTTCCCAGTGCTGGGATTGAGTCCAGCGTTCGAAGGGATGATCGTGACACTTATTGCAATTGAAACGAACCCCGAGAAACAGCTGAGTGGTGTTCTCCATAACGATATCCGGTTCTTTTACAGCACGGTAATAAGCTGCGGGAGGATTTTTCAGCGAAGAACCGGTCGCAGAAAGCAATTCATATGAAAACTGGTTGTAAGGCTTATTACTGGCGATCGATCCAGAAATCCACTCACGAAATTTTTTCGCTCCAGCCGTCCCGAGGAACTTTCGATTCACCTGAAGGAGATCCGCCCACTTGTTTGTCCAGTGTTCGACAAACTCGGCGCTACCGATTAAACGATCGATGAGTTCACTACGTTTTTGTCGTGAATCACGTTTGTCGGCGAGAAAAACTTTAGTTTGCTTTAATGTCGGGGGTAATCCGGTGAGGTCTAAATAAATCCTTCGAAGGAATTCTGAATCGGAGCAAACTTCGGCGGGTTCGATCTTGAACTTTTTAAGCTTGGCGTAAACCAGTTCGTCGATCTTGTTAAAGGTTTCTGTCTCTTTCCATGTGAAACCCGTTCGGTCTCCCATCACAAAGAATTGAGTCGCAGCGTAATTTCCTTCATAACGAGCCAAAATCGCAGCTTCACCACGACGGAGCGCAGTAACCTTTCCCCCCTCTTGAACTGCCGTGATCTCAGTATTATTCGTTTCGATAAAAGATTCTGAAGTGACATCCTTTACCGTGCCATCGCTGTAGTGAGCGATCACGGCGAATTGCTGAGTCATGTTCGGGAGAGGCATAACACGACTTTCAGGATGAATTTCGATCTTAGTCACCCTCGAAGCATCGGGATTAATGGGAACTCCATCTTCGACCCAATCCTTAAGGATTTCATAATAAGGTTCGCCGGGAGTCAGGAGCGTTCCTCCAACGTGAGGAGACAGCCCAGTAGTTTTCATCAGAAACAAGCTTCGATCAGGAGCCGCGCGATTAAAACGGCGACCACTGTGATCATCCGTGATCGAGCGATGATCAAAGAGGTAATCATTCCCGCGAAGAGAAAGCTTGAAACCGTTTTTCCCGTTGAGAGAACCATGACAAGTTCCTTGATTACAACCCACCTTGGTGAGGATGGGCTGAACATCGCGAATAAAGTCCGGGCGAAGTTTCTTTTTCGAATTCTTAACCTCGAAAGGAATGCTGACCTTTTGTTTGGCTAAAACAAAGTGAAGAACACCTTTTCCATCGGCATAGGCAATCACCTTACCTTCAGGAGTTACTTTAAGGTGTTTTCCATCGTGCTCCGCACGTGCCACTCGGGTCACATCGGCAACTCTGCCATCATTGAGTTGCGCTGTCAGTAAAACTTGGCGGTAAGCGTAAGGTCCATCCAGATCTATCTTTTTCGGAAAGACATCAATCTTCGTGATGGTCGTCCCTTTGGGTAGAGATTCAGTAACTTCTGCATTCAGATTTACTGAAAAGCCCAAGACGGCAATTACAGCTAAAAGGAGTTGTAATTTATTCAACGTATTCATGATTTGAACTTACTCCTGGGTGAGCCTTTAGTGTTAAAACTCACCAGAACATCATTAAGAGTTCAAGGAACACTAACTAAATAGATAGAGTTCGATGAAGGTTCCAATGGGATTAAATTTCTCGCGCCAATGTGATCGGGGCAAACTCCGAAGTCACTTTTCCTTGATCGACATCGATCAACCTTACGATGCCGTCAAAACCACCTGCGGCCGCGACCTTTCCATTGGGATGGAAGGCCACACTGTAAATGGCGGTAGGAAATCTGAGGCTCCAGAGCTTCTTCCCGTCCTTGACGGAATAAACTCTCACTTCTCCGGTGCGCTCGTAACTACTTCCGGCGATGATCTTGCTTCCATCAGAATTGAATTCTGTTGAGAAGATTCTTCCGGGCAAAGCTTCGAACGCACGAATCAAATTGTAATCATCACCGATCTTTCGAGCCTTCTCACGGTAGATGCGATAGATCTTAGGAGTTCCATCGGCCCCTCCCGTTAAGACTTGATCTTGAGTCGGGTGACGTTGTATAGACATCAGCCCACCCTTTAATGCTCCGGGAGTGATACTGGTGATGTTGTCGATGAATTGCTCGGTTTTCACCATCACCAATTTCATCGACCGATCACGACTCACCGAGATGAGGTGTGAAGAGTCCTTCGAAAACGCTGTTCCTAAAACCCAATCATTATGAGCTCCTTGAAACAGGACTTGTTGTCCCGACTTGGCGTCGATAGCTCGAAGAGAATTGTCGGCACAACCAAAACCCACGAGCTTACTGTCGTGGGACCAGCTAGCTCCGTAAAGCGTGTCGAAAGTCACGGGTCGGGAAACACGAAGCTTTTTGTTTTCGACATCCCAAACTTGAATCTCTCCCTGTTGGCTGGGGGTTCCACCTGCCACCGCTAACTGTTTTCCATCGGGAGAATAAACAATGTGTTCTATTCGTTCGGAAAGCCCAACCAATCGACCTTGTAATGTTTTTCCATCTGAGGAACGTAACAGGACTTCGTTATAGCCAGAGACAGCCAAGGTCTTCCCATCCTTAGAAAAGTCGAGCGCCGTGATCACGGGAAGCTTGGAGTAGACGGGAGGGTTCTTTTGATCAAACCTTCTCAAACTCGATTTAGGGGAATCGTCCTTCGCCCCTTCCTTAATCCAACGTCTAAAGAGTTCGAGCTCGTCTTTGTGAAGAGGCTTAGCATCTTTAGGCATCTCTGGGGGATCATCACCATCAGGAAGCATGGTGATCATCAGCAAACTGTCTTCAGGTTTACCGGGAATGACGATGGGATCATCATCCTGACTGCGGCCCCCTTTGGAGAGTTCGCTAAAACTGGTGAGAACCAGTTTTCCACCGGCCTTCGCAGGTTGATGGCAGCCTTGACAATGCTTTTGAAGCAAAGGACGGATGTCTTTGTGATAGCTAACGGGTTCGCTGGCCTTCTTTTTTACGGCCTTCTTCGTTTCGTCAGCCTCAAGGGATGAACTCTGAATGAAGCAAACGCTCATTAGGCCGATAATCATTAAGCCAGAGCGTAAGCTTAGCGTTGACAGACTCAGATTCATGAATGACCTCATGGGAAAAGAAACTTTCGCACCCTAAAGGCTCTTCGAATGAGCCTCAGTAGAAAGCTTCCACTTTTAATGTTGGGGAGAACGGCTAAGTTCTCCCTCCGCGCGGTAGATTCAACCTCAAATTGAATGACCGGCGATGTTGAACAAAGAAAGTACGCCGAAAAGATACGCACCTTTTCGGCGTCCCCCCTCTTTGTTATTCAGCAACTTATTTGCTGAAAGCTTAATAGCTTATTAGGCGAACAGATCCGTGATCGCATCCCCCTTCACCAATTCACGAGGTTGGTTGAGGTGATTGAATACGATCGAATTCGGATGGATTCCTACGGCATGGTAGATCGTAGCTAAGAGATCTGTCGGATGAACCGCATTTTCTAATGGACCCGAAGCTGTGGCATCGGATTTACCATAAACGTTTCCACGTTTGATGCCCGCACCAGCGATAACTGAAGTGTAACAGTAAGGCCAGTGATCACGACCGTCGGCAGAGTTTCCGTTTCCGGAAGTACTAATTCCACGCTTAGGACTTCGACCAAACTCACCGACACAAACCACTAAGGTTTCGTCGAGTAGACCTCGGTTATCCAAATCTTCAATCAGAGTAGCTAAGCCTGGATCTAACATCGGTCCCGACATCTTCTTCATTCGGTCGGGCAATCCTTGGTGAACATCCCAAGAGTGTCGGTCAGAGTTCGCAACTTTAGGCCAGTTGACTTCGACGAAGCGAGTCCCGGCTTCCACGAGCCTTCTGGCTAACAAGCAGCTTTGACCAAAGGTTGTTCGTCCGTATCGGTCACGTAATTTTGGATCTTCTTTATTGAGATCGAAAGCTTCACGAGCTCGACCCGATACGACGAGGTCGAGGGCTTTCTCGGTGTATTCATCGAGATCGTATTTTGAAACTGCTTTTTCAAGGGAAGGCATTCCTTCATTAACGATATCGAGGAGGCGACGTCTCTTCTTCAAGCGAGGAGCGGTAAGCTCCGGGCGCATTTTCAAAGCGTCGACATTGATCCTATCCATCTTGGAATTATCTAAATCACTTCCAGGTGGATAGAGATAGTAAGGATCGTAGGCACGACCTAAGAAGCCTGCTGTACCGGCTTTTCCGACCACGCCACTCTCTTGGAGTGGGCGAGGCATCATGACGAAGGGCAGCATGGGAACTTCAGGCGGCTTAAACTTGATGATGTTACAGCCGACATTGGGGAAATCTTTTGGACTCGGTGGTTCGAGTTGGCCGGAGGGACTTACCTTATCCGCGGTGTAGCCCGTGAGCATTTGGTACATGGCCGCGGTATGGTTGAACAAACCATTCGGGCTGTAACTCATCGTTCGAATGAATGAGAACTTATCGGTTACCTGGGCCAAGCGAGGTAGAAGTTCAGTGACTTCCATGCCCGGTACCTTCGATTTGATCGTCTTGAAGATACTTTTGACATCGCTAGGTACATCGGATTTGGGATCCCAAAGGTCGAGATGGCTAGGACCACCCTGTAAATAAATCAGGATGACCGATTTGGCTTTATTCCATCCAGGGCCTCCGCCTTTCAATGCGCCTTCTTTGGCTTGAGCGGCTTGCATTTGAAGAAGTTGTGGAAGGCTTAAACCAAATAATGCCGAACCCCCAACCCGCATTAATTCTCGACGAGAAATTCCATCGCAGGTAACTGATCCTCGATCACTAGGAATCACGAACATGGTGGATAATCCTCCAATTAAGTTTTATTCATCCCCCGTGCGACAGGGGAGTGCATGGATCCAATGGATGTAGAAATCGAATGCGACCAGCTCCGTCCGATGCCACCAAAAGGGGTGAACGATTTCGTTCTCTCACTTTCGAACAGTGTTCGAATCCGGAATAATACGCGTTCGATTCTGACAGGGTACGGCGAGGCGCTCACCGATCAGAAAGGAAATTTGAATGACCGTTTCTGAATCGCTGGTGAAGCCCATTTTAATCCCTGTTCGACGAGGGCATTTTTAAGCCCTCTTTACTATCTCTAATAGTTCATAGCATATACCCTTAGACCATTTTGACCAACCCCGAAAAGGGGCTCTTCTTAAGATGAAATTTTGTCGATCTTAAGGTGAGCCTGGAATTTCATCTCAAGCACCCGACCCAGGGTTCGATCGAAATTCCGCTTTAAACCTCAAAGCTCCGAAACCCAAGCCACTCAAGTCAATACATAATAAAGATTTAGGCTAAATCCCCATCGTGAATTCAAACCCAACCAGGTAACGTCAACCCCAGGGCAGGACCCTTACCAGGTAGCGGATTTGGAGCTTCCTGGTAGCGGGGATGGGTTTACCAGGTAACGGATTTGGGGCGATTTTGGAGTTACCAGGCAAAGAAATTGGGGCCAATAAAGTGAGCACAGGAGCGAAGATCACTCTTCTTCGCTGACGGAATCTCTCCTGAATTCCACTTTGGAATTTAGATTTTTAAACCACGAGACCTTCACATGACTGAACAACTCGTTCGAGGATTAGCCGCAATCGTCCTTTTAGGAGTCACCGCTCAGTGGCTTGCATCGGCTCTCCGTCTGCCTTCGATCTTGCTTCTTTTGCTGTTCGGATTCGTTGCAGGACCCCTTACCGGGCTCCTCAACCCTCAAGAGATTTTTGGCGACCTCGTCAATCCTCTGATCTCCCTTTCTGTTGCTCTGATTCTGTACGAAGGTGGCCTCAGCCTCCGGATCCATGAGCTGAAAAAAATAGGGGGAGTTGTTCGAAATCTAGTCTCGGTGGGAGCCGTCATCATGTGGGCAGTGGGAACTCTCGCAGGGATCTATCTGCTTGGACTCTACTGGAAACTCGCGCTGTTATTTGGTGCCATTCTGGTGGTCACCGGTCCCACGGTCATCATGCCGCTGTTGAGACTCGTACGACCGGAGGGGGAAGTGGGCCCTGTTCTTCGCTGGGAAGGAATCGTGATCGACTCGGTGGGCGCCATCTTAGCTGTCCTCACCTTCGAGGCGATCCATCATCACCACACTGGAATGGAATCCGTCCTCGGCTTTCTTTACTCCTTTCTCGTCGGCGGAGGTATCGGTTTATTTACGGGCTGCATCCTCTATTTCCTTCTTAAACATTTTCTGATCCCCGACTACCTTCAAAACGCAGTCTCCCTCATGATGGTCTTCGCCGCCTTCAGTAGCTCCAATATGATTCTTGGTGAATCAGGAGTAGTGGCGGTCACCGTAATGGGAATTTTCCTCGCGAATCAACAATCCTTCGCAGTGAAGCACATCGTTGAATTTAAGGAAAATCTCCAAGTCCTCCTCATCTCAAGTTTATTCATCATCCTTTCAGCGAGCCTCAACTTAGACCAAGTTCTAAATGCAGTGAGACCCGCGAGCGGAACTCAAGTGGACGTCATGCAAGTTCTCGAAGGGATGAACATTCACAATCTCACTTTATCCTCTGAATTCATCACTCAACTCACTGAAGCCACTGAGAATATCAACCTCATAACATTAGGTCTATTCTTAGGAGCGCTTATTATCATAGGAAGACCTCTTTCAGTCTTAGCCTCCACCATCGGCTCATCGCTATCTTGGAAAGAACGCATCTTCTTATCTTTCATGGCTCCAAGAGGAATCGTGGCCGCAGCGGTAGCCTCCGTCTTTGCTCTTCGTTTAGCAAGTGAAAGCCTCACTGAACTACGAACCTTAAATCCTCAAACTTCACCTGAAATCTTTATAGAAACATTCCTAATTGCCAGCCAAGCTCCGTCTTTAGTTCCCTTGACCTTTATCGTGATCATTGCCACCGTTTCGTTTTACGGTTTAGGTGCACCACTGGTCGCACGGTGGTTGGGAGTTTCTCAACCCAATCCTCAAGGATTTCTCATCGTCGGAGCTCACCCCTTGGCCCGCGCCATCGCTCATTCCCTCAAGGAAGAAAAGATAAAAGTCTTACTCGCCGACACCAACTGGGGAAACTGGCACGACGCACGAATGGAGGGCTTAGATACCTTCTACGGTAATGTTCTCAATGAATATTCGCTGGAGCATTTAGATTTAGAGGGTATCGGAAGGTTGCTGTCTTTGACGAACAATGATGAAGTCAATTCGATGTCTGCCCTCCACTTCGTAGAAAACTTTGGGCGAGCCAACGTCTTCCAACTTCCTCCTTCAGACCAAGGAGAAGGTTTGAGAGACCGCCCCGGTCACTTGCGGGGAAGGTATCTCTTTGGGAAGGCCAAAGATTTCCGCACGCTCATGAATCGTTGGGATAAGGGAGCGAGAATTAAAAAGACCAACCTCAGTGAAGAGTTTGATTGGATTTCGTATCTCAAGCTCTACGGTGAGGGAGCCACTCCACTTTTTGCTGTTTTAGAAAACGGTAAAATTGAAGTCATCACCCAACAAAAAGAAGAACTGCCGGCTACCACTAAAAGCTTGATTAGCCTCGTCGATGAATCGGTCATCGAGATCGAAGAAAAGTCAGTTGAAAATGACGAGCAAAAAGAGCAAACTCAAACGGAAACCGTTGACTAAGTTTTGTTCGAACCCATCTAGAAATTAAGCTAGATACTGCTAATTAAGGCATACTGATGACCGGTGATTCTCCTGCCACTGAAGATGATTACGAGGATGGTCTAGATTTTTCGCCCGAAGATCCTAAAGCTTCATCCGATTCTTCTAAAATCAATCCCTACCAAGCTCCCGCCAGTTCTCCTGAAGAATTTTACAGCCGTCAAGCACTTCCTAATAGTGAGCCTGTTGAAAAACGCCACGGTGGTTTAGCTGTCTTTATAGCAGTTGTATCTATTTGGGCTTTTGAAGTGATATTAGGCATCGGGATGGTCATTTACGTGCTATCGCAAAATGAAGGCGGCACGCCTCCTTTAGACCAACTCGAGGAAACCATCGTCAAATCCATTACCCCAACGCTTCTCGGAGCTATCACTTTTATTCAAGCGGGCTTCATGACTCTCATGACCTGGCTGGTTGTTTGTAAGGCTCAAAAACTAAGTTTTAAGAAGGGTTTTGTTCTTAAGAAATTAACTTCTGGCGACACCTTTATTTGCCTAGCGACAGGAACACTTTACGCTGTCTTGGCCTGGTCCGTTATGAAGCTCTTCACAACGGGTGAATCCGATGCTGCCCAGCTCGTATCAACCACAGAAGGATTGCTCGTATTTTCGTGCATCGGACTCTTAGCCCCATTCTACGAAGAATTTTATTATCGAGGATTAATCTTCCCGGTATTTCAAAGGAATATCGGTGCCACCGTTTCCGTCCTCATCACCGGAATTTGGTTCTGCTTAGCTCACGTCCCACAACTATGGGGTGATCCCGCTGGCATTCCTATTTTGCTTGGTCTAGGATTCCTTTTAGGTTTCGTGCGACATAAATACGAATCGCTTATGGCCCCCATCCTCATTCATTTCGTCTATAACGCCCTATTGATAGTGGGAGCTTGGGTCGAGAAGTTCATGACAAATGTGTAGTGGTCGTCTCGCTCCGCGAGGCGATTTAAAGCATTACAGATATTTATCCAGATTACTGATTACCTCGAAAAGGCATATCATTTAAAAGGCCAGCATAACGACTTCAATAAAGCGGAGTGATCTCTCGATTTGGCTACACTTGAATAAATTGAGTTTCTTATCGTCGTCAGGAGCCGCCCCGCGGAGCGGGACGACTACTTTTGCTTAGCCACGTACTTTCGAACGTAATCTTCAACCACGAGCTTTTTAACTCCCAGCTTTGTCGCTTGAGCTTTTGTGTCATCGATGGAAACCCCATGATCCATCGCTAAATACAAAGCCCACATTCCCCAAACGCGATTACCGTTTGAACCATGAATCAAGATCGGTCGAGGGGCTTTGCGACACGCCTCAAGAAATTTTTCACAGAGCTCATCATCGATGACCATCGGCCCGGTTTGGAGATGAATATACTTAGCTTTCAGGAGCTCGATCGTATAATCCTCTTCGAAGCCAAGACCAAACAGTTCAACATCTTTTCGAAGATTGATCACTGTTTTAACCCCTAATTCCTTCACGGCTTTTTCTAAATCGGGCTGAGCGGGTTGACCCGCTAAATAAAAGTCACCCACTCGATTCGAAACACCTCGAATAGTGAGAATTGGCGACTTCTTAACCGTGAGATCCATCTTAGATGACTTAGGTTTCTTCTTACTGTAGGCAAGTCCTTTTCCTGCTTCCTTGACGGCTTCATTCCAAGTACGAATGGCTATATTCCTCAGGACCTGAGCTTGAGCCCAACGATCGGAAATCTCCTTACCCTTTAGATCAGTGATCGAATAAGGGGGAGGGCCCAACTCACTTCGAAAGACAAAGACATCTTCATTCCCGGCCGTCTTCAGCCAATTCACCATCGCCTTTTTCCACCAAGCTTGAAAGCGCTTTGCTTGGGGATGATCTCCCTTCGGACCGATATCGATTTGGAGCTGTTGCCCATTACTGATCCGACCATCCACCATTCCTGCCTTGCCCAAAATAAGATCGAAAGCCTGCGCCATTTGAGGACTGAGTTTCCAACCTAAGTCATAAGCTGAAACGAGGTGAGAGAGATCCGCATCAAATTGGATGCCTTTTACTTCTCTCGCCCAAGTTGCGACTTTGCCTAAATCTTGAGTGAGGGAATTTCGATGGATATCGAGATAATAAGCTACGCCTGCTTTCTTACACTCTCGAATGAGGTACTCGATCATCAATTGACCTTGCTCTAAACTCGCAAAGGTCTTTTTTATTTCGACGATCAGCCCCCGAGCTCCCGATGCCTTGACGACCTTGATGGCTTTGAGAAGTTCTTCCTGGGATTTAATGGAAGCCCTAAGAGTCAAAGTTAAGCCCTTGGCCTTAGCTAGCTTAGCAAGCTTTTGAGCCTCTTCGACAGAGGTGACATTCCCTTGAATACTGTCGAAACCAGCTTTCGCAATGTTTTCAATTTTCTGCTCTAACGACCATTCTTTTCCTCCAAGAGGAAGCCCTATCATCCCCCACAGGGATTGCTCCACACTTAACGAAGGAGCCTTGTTCCCTTTGGATTGAATCCAGGAATTGGCCTTCACACTTTGTGGAAAAACAAGGATTAGGAAAAGTAAGCTTAAAGTTAAGTATGGATTCATTAATGAGCGCATAATTGATCCTTGTGGAGGAGCTTTGAGAGATCTCGGTTGGTAGTAATAAGTTCCTGTTGATTAAACAGAAACTTATTATACTTGCGTGGGATCACGCAAGTCACGAAATAGGGCTAATAGCCCTATTTCAGTGGAGCGACGCCGCAGCCCTTTAGGGCTATGCCAAAGGCGTAGCGCAGAACTGCTTGGAGCGTTTGAATAAAGGTCGGAACGACCTTTATTCAACAGAAGCTAGATTGCTTTACAGCATTACTGAATATAGCAAAGACCGCAATTAAAGACTACCAACCGAGCTCTTAAAACTCACTGCAATCCTCATTGACCTTCAGGGGGATCTAAATTCCAGTACTTTAGGTAAAGCAAATTCTCGCGAGGAATCATCACATTAGTGATCACACCAACATCTTCCTGGCGGGTAATTCTAACGAAGAGGTTCGCGAAATGAATCATGATGGCGTCGTCAATCTCCTCAATAGCTTCCTGGTTTTGACCCTTTGCACCAATTCTGAATCGAACGCCTAAATTTCCTTTAACGGTGGTTGTCGTTCCGGTTGAAGTGACCTTTAGCGGATCCCCAAAGCTAACCTTGTTAAAAGCCACCCCCCCAAACACCACCAACGCACATAAAACTAAAACGGGAATATATTTCGATTGAACTAAAGATTTGATAGCCATTTTTAGCCACCTCTCGATCAAAAATTGGAATCTTAAATTCTTCAATTCGTTGCTCACTGTCACCCGCAACGATTGAAATCAAAAATCTCTTGTGGTTTTTTCAATAATTCCCTTCCCAACACACAGTCTCTCAGGAGGGATAAAAACTTCGATCCACTGCAAACAGAAGGATTAATAATATCACTCTATTCCCAAAGCTGATCTTAGTGTTCACTTACTGTTGGAATATCAAACAGTAATCTCACCTAAATTGAAGTAGAAAAACCCAATGCTTGTGACGAAGCTGATTCAGCTCCTATTCAATTGAAATTAAAACGACTCGTACCAGCTTCGGACAAGGCCCTAGATACTTTAGCGCAAGGGATTTCAAAGATCTAAAACGAGACCTGAAGAATTAAGTTATCTAGCCCGATGCGCTAACGAGGGTAAAAGAACAGTGCGGTCTTAAAGTTGTCACCTGGCGAGATTGGGTCATTTCTACGCTACGTAGATTAAAGTTATAAGATTCTAAATGAAAGTATCTTCCCCTCGCTCACGCTTCGGGTTAGTTAAGGTGATCTCACGAGACAAACACCAATAAAAAAGCCACCGCTCGCGGTGGCTTTTTCCGTTTAATACTCAAGCAATTTAAGGATTAATTAGTTCCTGTTGATTAAACAGGAACTAAGCCGAGTTGGGATCAACTCGGCCGCTAAACATAGGCTCTATGAGCCTACGTTTAGCGGAGTGAAGGCAATTTGAAAAATTGCCGAAACGGTTGAAGCTATCTCCGAAGGAGCAAGATTCAACAGAAACTAATTAGTTCCTGCTATTCAACAGAAACTAACTATCTTCTTCACCCCGAAGCCAGAGATCCACTCCATCGACGGGATTATTCAAAACTTGAGGCGTGACGAGAAGAGATTCTCGACCCGCTTTTTCTTTGATCTTCTTCAGGAATTCACCGTGTTTCCCAAAGACGTTTTCAAGATAACCTTCTACGGTGAGATCTAATTCTTTAGCTAAAGAGATGGCCATCGTGGTGGCTGAATCATCTAAGACAAGGCGAACTCCAAATCGTTGTTCGTAGTCGATTCCAAATTGTCGAACCTGAAAGCGATCGAATTCTTCGACGTCTTTCTGTGGATTCTCGATGAGCTCTAGAAGGGCCTTCTCGGGATCTTCGATCACTTTTTCAGTAATCAATAATTTTTGTAGATCACCGCCGGGGAGATGGAACTTAAACTCGCGAAGTCGCGATTCTAAAACGGTCATCAATCCCCGCGCTCCCGTTCGCTCGTCGTAAGCGATTTGAGAAACCTTTTCTAAAGCTTCCGGCGTGAATGCAACTTGTAAACCGTAGCCATCAAAATTACGAGCGTGCTGATTCAGGATAGAACCTTCTGAAGTAGTTAAGATCGTGAACAGATCATCACTTGAGAGGCTGTTTAAGGAAACTCTAATGGGAAGTCGTCCGATGAATTCTGGTTCAAAACCGTATTCGACAAAGTCTTGAGTCGTCACTTGACCGAAAAGTTCATCGCGATCGAGCTCGTCCGAATCTTTTCCCGATACGAATCCGATATTCCCTTTTTGTAGACGCTTCTTAATAAACTCTTCCATCCCCGAAAAGGCCCCGCTGACAACGAAGAGGATATGGCGGGTGCACACCGTTCGCTTCGCAGCTTTTCCGCCGCTTCGCATCTGGAACATTTCCTGAAATTGACTGCTGATGTCATTCGGGCTACGGGCGTTGACTTCGGTATCTTCTAATAGTTTTAGAAGACCGGTTTGAACTCCGCGTCCACTGACATCTTTTCCTAAGGTACCGCCTTGAGAAGCAATCTTATCGATCTCATCTAAAAAGATGATGCCGTGCTCAGCCAATTCGATGTCGCCATTTGCCATGCGAACGAGTTCGCGAACCAAGTCATCGACATCTCCACCCACATAACCAGTTTCTGAGAATTTGGTGATATCCGCTTTAACAAAGGGAACTCCCACCAACTGTGCGATCGTTCGAATGAGATAGGTTTTCCCGACTCCCGTTGGACCGAGTAAGATCACATTTTGCTTAATATAATCGTCGCGTTGGTTTTCTTCCGATTGAAGCGACAACTTCACATTGTTGTAGTGGTCACAAACGGCGACCGATAAAGCCTTCTTCGCTTGTTCTTGCCCGATGACAAAGCGATCTAAATGCTCCTTCACTTGACGAGGTGTCAAACTGAACTTGAGAGCTTCTTCTTTGCGTTTGTTTTGTTCGTCTTCGGGAGACTCTTCGCCCCCTGATTCATCGCTAGACCCCGGCATTTCTCCGCTGCCCATGGGGATAGAAAACACCTGCCCGCCTAACTTATCTTTGAGGAAGTCTTGCAGGTCTTTTTGAATCTCTTCGGGGGACCGAGGCTTATCTTTATCTGACATCTGGGTTTCTCGTTGAGGATTTCGGTTAGGGATAATCGAGTGTAGGTAATAATTTGTTCTGAGGTTGAAGTCACCCCATTTTGAAGAATTTTAGGGGATTTTGAAGATATTTCTAAAATGCTTAAAAAGAAGGGACACTCCCCTTATTCTGTCATCCAAAATCTAAATCTCAATGTGCGTTTCGTTCTAACCGTTTACCGGCAAGATTCTTAGCCTCGTAAAGACTGCTTCAAACTCCCTTTATGAAAGAATTCTCAACATGTCCATCGTAATTCGGAGAGAGCAGCCCGGTGATTCTGAAGCCATCTCCTCCATATTAGAATCCGCTTTTGAAGGGTCCGTTGAATCTCAACTAGTCAACCAACTTCGAGTAAATCAAGCAACAGAACTTTCCTGGGTCGCCGAACTCAATGGAGAAGTGGTGGCACAGATCCTCTACACTCCAAGCCAGATCCATTCTCCCTCAGGCTCTGGGGAAGAAACACAATGTTTAAACGGCTTGGGTTTAGCTCCCCTCAGTGTACTCCCTAAATATCAGAACCAAGGCATCGGCAGTCTTCTGATGGAAGAAACCTTAAAGGAACTTGAAAATAATGAACACGACTTCATTATTGTTTTAGGACACCCCAACTTTTACAAAAAATTTGGATTTACTCCTGCAGTCGAGTACAACGTTCGCTGTGAATTCGAAGGTATTCCTGCTGAAGCCATCGAGGAAGCTTTTCTAATTTTGTGGAAGAAAGTTCCTGCTCTAAAACTTGAAGAGGGGCTGGCTCGCTACCGAGAAGAGTTTTACGAGAGTTAATTAGTTCCTGTTGATTAAACAGGAACTAAGCCGAGTTGGGATCAACTCGGCCTTGAATAAAGACCCTAGGTCTTTATTCCATTATTACTGCGTAGGGGCGAAGACCCTATGTTTAGCGGAGTGAAAGCAAATCGGAGATTTGCTGGAACGGTTGAAACGTGCTCCATAGGAGCTAGTTTCAACAGAAACTAATTAAGATGAAATCAAGTTCCGATGATATTTGGGCTGGATTTTAATCGAGGAGACGACACCCATTGAAACACGCACGAACTGAAGTCTTAGATTGGTTAGGTGAAGATTCTTCGGGCCAAGGCTATTTTTTACACCCAAAGGATTTGATTTGGAGTAAGGCAGGACCTGAAAAAGATTTAAAAGTTTACTCGAAAGTAGCCGAACGCCTCCTCGCCGATTCCGAATACACTTCAGAAGTACTTCGAGCTGAAGACTGGAGACTCAGCCTCGTCGGTGCCGTTTGTTTATTAGTTAAGAATAATTCCAATCACCTCGATGATCTTCAGTTTCGCTTTTTAAACGGCAGTGAAGTCCTCGCCCCCTTAGCAGTATCCATCGCGTTATTACATCCCAACCAATACGAAGAAGTTTTTCACTCATTACTGGACTGCAGCCCTGAAGATGCGGTTTCACAACAGATATCAACAGCGATCTTTCTCTTAGAATGCCTCGGTAATCCCTTAGCCCAAAAACTTAAAGAATCTTGGCACTACCAACAAGAGATGCAAAATCCTCACGGAATCCTCAAAGCTCACGACCGAGCTCGAAGAGTGCAAATGCACTTTGATTTTTGGTCTCAACGGATTGCCCAGAAAGAATCCAGCTGATAGGTTCTATTGATGAATCTATTTAAGCGGGTTTAAGCCCACTCCAGCTCCTCACTTCTTGCTTCACTTTAGAATCTCTCATAAAGATGAAGAAGAAAATCGGCAACGCCGAGGTATAAAAGACCCCGAAGAGCAAGCCGACGTACTGCGCTGCCAGCATGAACGAATGTGGATCCTCGAGATCCCTTATAAATGGATTTGTATCGATAATCAGTTGAACGTTTTGTTCAGCGATGAGGACATTGATAACCGTGGTAAGTATCGCTAAAAAAACTTTCCCCGCAGCCCAAATGTGAATGATCGACCCGATCCAGGCTTTTTTGGTCATGAAGCCGTAGGCGCATACACAAAGACCGATGCCCAAAATTAAGGTCAGCAAGTGGAGAAAGATGAAATAGACCAGATGCCCCTCGATAACGGAGAACGCTCCTCCATCTCCCCCAGCGTTGGAGGTAGCACTTGAGATAACCGGAACAATAAAAGTACTCACTAATTGAATCAATGCTCCGACCGTCGCCAAGATCCCCATGATCAAACAAATCGTACCGAGGTGCTTGGGCCAGATGGCCGGGCGATCCGTTACCGATTCCCACTCTTCAGAGCTATAGGAAGAATCTGAGTGTTTTGGAGCTTCGTAAGGATTATTCATATTTAGGTATGGGATTTCAGTACTCTGATGAAGATGCTCGTATTAAGGAGCTCGTATCAAAAAGTCCATCGACAAGCGATATCATAATCCCTAGGATCTACAAATATCATTTAAATCATCAAATTTATAGATTTCACCATGACGACTCATCAACTCCCGGAGATCACCCTCTTTTCACCCGAGCTCTACAGCTCACTTCAGGCAATGAAGACCGAGGCCGAACTCAGTCAAGAGCTAAGCCAACTCGGAAAGCCCTTGTCTCAAAAGCAAAGAGGAAGCCTTGAGGTCATCGGACGAAGTGAAGAAGGGCGACCCCTCTGGGGAGCCGTTCTAGGAACGGGGTCCAAAAAGATCAGCTTGGTCTCAGGAGCCCATTCCGATGAACCCATCGGCGCGATGACTCTAACTCAGCTCATCTCCGATGTCGCATTGAATGCTGAACCTCCACCCTGGTTAGAAGGCAGAACATTTTATATTCTCCCTCACATCAATCCCGATGGAGCCTCGATCAATGAATCGTGGATTAAAAACTGGGCCGATCCCGAGCAGTGCTTAAAGGAAGTCTTTCGCGAACTCCCCGGCCGAGATGTCGAGTTCGGCTATCCCGATCTAAGAGTTGAGAATGAGGTATGGGTAGAGTTTTTAAAAGACCGAGGCCCCCTCGATCTCCATATGAGCCTTCATGGCATGTTGATTTCAGAAGGAGGTTTATTACTCATCGAAAGAGGCTGGATCGATCGCACTAAAGACCTTCAAACTCGATACGGGGCCGTCATGAAAAGAGAACTCCATCGTCTCTTCGATCACAATCGGCACGGCGAAAAGGGATTTGAGTATATCGGACCCGGATTTACAACCACACCCCGAGGGACGGCGATGAGAGAACATTTTCTACAGCAAAATGATCCTCAGACGGCTCAGCTTTTCAAACAGAGTTCCATGGAATGGGTGCAATCACTCGGCGGGCAACCTCTGTGTTTAGTGACGGAAATCCCCCTCTTTCTTTTGGAAAATTTAGTGGCCCCACCCCAAGAAGGTCTTCCCACGACCTACCTTGATTTTAAAAGTCGTTTACCACAGTTGAGAATTCAGCTCGAACGTGGAGAATCAGTGGGAGCCACTTTCAAAGAATTTGGACTTAAAGAAGTGCCCGTCAACAAAGCTATCGCCTTACAGCTTCTCGCTCTTGAGTTAGGCTTACAGTGTATCGAAGATGAATCCTGTTCGTAGCTTGAGGTGAATTGAAATCAGCAATAACGTGTTCAAGTTTATCCACACCGCAGATCTCCACATCGACAGTCCCCTCCGAGGCCTCGAACAATACGAGGGCGCCCCGGACATCCAGATGGCCACTCGCCAAGCCTTTACCGAGCTCGTTGATTTAGCTCTTGAGGAAGAAGTCGCCTTCGTTCTTATCGCAGGAGATATTTACGACGGAGACTGGAAAGATTTCTCAACCGGATTTTTTTACATCTCCCAAATTCAAAGGCTCAATCAAAAAGGGATTCGGGTCTTTCAAATCTCAGGAAACCACGATGCGCAAAGCATCATGACCAAAGATCTTCCTCTGCCTAAGTTGACGAAGCAGTTTTCCACTCGAAAGCCTGAAACTGAAATCATCGAAGATCTTAAAGTTGCGATCCACGGCCAGGGATTCGCAACCAAGTCCGTCCAAGAGAATTTGGCCGAAAATTTTCCTCATTCTCAATCGGGCTACTTCAATATCGGCTTACTTCACACTTCACTCGTAGGTGGATATCAAGGCCACGACAATTACGCACCGTGCTCTCTCGAAGACCTCAAAAGCAAGGGTTACGACTACTGGGCCTTAGGTCACATTCACAAGCGAGAAGAACTCTGCCAAGATCCTTGGGTTGTGTTTCCGGGAAACATTCAAGGCCGCCATATTCATGAGTCGGGCCCCAAGGGCTGTACGTTGATCGAAGTGGATCAGCAATCGATCATTAAAATAGAACACCACGACCTCGATCAGATCCGTTGGCAAACTCTTCAAGTTAAGCTCGATCAAGTTAATTCTTTGGAAGAAGCCGTCGATCGATTCAGCGAAGCCTGCCAGTCTTATTTAAAAGATGCTCCAGCGATTCCCTACGCTCTTCGAGTTGAACTCATCGGTGAAACTCCTTTTCATTCCAAGCTCAATGCTCTTCAAAGCACCTTAGAAAACTTCATTCGAATCAACGCATCTGAAGTCTCGGATGGAGCCATTTGGATCGAAAAAGTTCGCCTCAATACGCATCCCCCTAAAAAAGAGCTTTCTACCGATCCCGAAACGCCCACCGGTCAAATCCAATTGCTGTTAAAAGAAATTTTAAACTCCCCCGAGGAACTCGAGGCGATTAAAGCCGAACTTTCTCCCCTACTCAAAAAGATCGACGTCGAACTCAAAAAAGTTCCGGATCATCAAGATTGGCCAAGTGAAGAAGACCTAAAACTCTACTTGGATCGAGCTCACGACTACCTTCTGCATGAACTCAAAGAGGCTTCAAATTCTTCAGGAGAGGCCTCATGAAATTCGAGCAACTGCATCTCAAACCCTTTGGGCACTTTGAAGATAAAGAGATTCATTTCTCAACCGAGCCGGGGGTTCTCAACCTCATCTACGGGCCCAATGAAGCGGGAAAGTCGACGACCCTTGAAGCGATCCACGAGTTCTTGTACGGCTTTAAAGTTCAAACTCCCTTCGACTTCGTCTTTGATAAAACTCAGCTCAAAATTGGCGCCAAAATCCAAAGTCTGCAGGGCGAGTCCTTAAATTTCACTCGACTCAAAAAGAACAAGAACAACTTACTCGATGCTAACGAAGAGCCCGTCCCCGAAGCTGCGATCACTGGCCTTCTCTCGGGCATCGATAGCCATCTCTTTCGACAGTTCTTTGGTCTTCATCACGATCAACTTTCCCAAGGGGGAAAAGAGATCATGGATTCTCAAGGTGAATTAGGAAGACTCTTATTCTCATCCGGATCCGGACTGACAGGGCTTCAATCGGCTTTAAAAACAATCGAAGAAAAGGCGAATCAGCTTTTCGTCCGAAACGGCAAGAAGCAAGTTATTCCCCAAGCATTATCTCAACTTAAAAACCTTCGAAAAGAGGTAGCGGAAGCCTCCACTCCCCCCAAAGAATGGGTTGAACTTGAAACTCAACTCAAAGAGACCCAAGAAGCCTTAGAAAAAATCAACCAGCAGCAACGCCAACATCTCGACGAGTCTGAAAAGCTTAAGCGTTACAAACAAGCGCTTCGACACTTTGGAGCTTGGAACAATCTTCAGGAGGAACTTTTAAAGCATAAAAAATCTCCACGGCTGAGATCGGGCTTTAAAGAAGAACGCATCGAGCTTCAAAAGAAGCTCTTAGAAACCAACATCAAGATTGAAGATTTCGAAACTCGCATCACAGAATTAAAAATCAAAGAGAAGAATTACTCCATCCCAAGAAAAGTGGAGATTGCAAAAGATGAGATTCAAAGGCTAGCGCCCCAAATACAAATTTATCACCAAAACCAAGCTCAACTTAAAGTGGAGCAACAAGCCTTAGCCCAAATTGAAGAACTAACTACGAAAAAGTTAAAGAGTATCGATAAGTCTCGAACTTGGAGCCAAATTGAAAGCCTGTTTATCGACCTCCACACTCGACAATCGATTTCACGCCTACAAAAAGATTATATCAAAGGGATCGAAGCTCGGGAGCACCATGAAGCAGCCCTGAAAGAAACACAACAAAATCTGAAAGCACTAAAAGGTACTCTTAAAACTCAATCCGATTATTCCTTTTTACCCACCCTCCAATCCGTGTTGAAAAAGGCTTTGCAAGCCGGTGATTTAGAAACAAAAAAAGCTGAATGCCAAATACAAATCGAAAGCTTAGAAAATTCTATTAATAAGGCATTAAAAACGCTTCTCCTTCCCTTTACTTCTCTCGACGAACTTCATCAGTTTCAACTCCCTTCTGCCGATGAGATTGAAATCTTCAATGCTGAAGAAGATGAACTCCACCAAAGGCTCAAACAGAATGAAGGAAAAACAAGGGAACTCCATCATTCGAACGAAGAACTCGAAAAGCTCACGAATGAAATCAGTCAGGGTAAAGATCTTCCCCACCTGAAAGATCTCGATGATGCGAGAGCGCTCAGAGATCGAGGCTGGCTCCTCATTCGAAAAGAGTTACAAGAGATCAAGAATAGCGAGGAAGACAAAAAGGAATACTTAATTCGACACGAAGACGCTCTTAATTTAGAGGAAGCCTTTAAAAGTGATTTAGATCAAACGGACGCTTTAAGCGATCTTTTAATTGAAGAGTCCGAACGCATCACTCACCTTGAGCGCAATCAAAAAGAGATTCAAAAAAACCTCGCTAAGATCGAGGAACTCAGTCAGCAAAGTGAAAACATAAGGGGCGAGCTGGAGAATTTGAAAAACCGCTGGAAGAATTTATGGAGCAATAAAGAAAAAGGCCCTGAGTCACCCGCTGAAGCCACCCGATTTTTAAATGAAGTTGAAGCCATTCTATCATCTGAGAGCCAGTTGAATGATTTTGAAGTTCAATTAAAAACCCTAATAACTCAAGAACGACAATTAAAGGGTGAACTTAAAGAATGCCTCAACGATACAAAAGTATCTCCAGCTCCTCAAAATCAATCTTGGAACACCTACCTTGCTCAATTCGAGTCGATTGAAAATCTGGCTGACAAAGAATTAAGACTCCAAGAAGATTTAAATAAAAATATCGATGAGTTATCCCGGCGCGAACAAATCCAATCTGAGAGTCTCCAGGAGACCATTAAGAGAATTGAGAACCTTCAGGAAGAGTGGGAGCGACTCCTTGAGCCAATGAACCTCCCGAGCACCCCCACTCCTGATGAATTTGACGCCTATTTAAATAATCTCGATGAACTTCAAGCTCAGTTTAAAGATTGGACGGATCGCAAGAACCTCGTCGAGAAATTAGAAACGACGATCCACACCTACGAACAAGAGGCACGAGATTTAGCTCAGCATCTGGGTGAAGAATTCAACACTCCAAGTGACTATCTGGGGAAACTAAAAAGCCTGCTCGACCAAGCTGATCGCTGGGAGGAGCATCAAAATGAAAGAAAAATATGTGAGGAACAACTCCGAGAGAAAAAGCTAGCTCAAAAAGAACAGTTAGCTTTATTAGATCAACTCTGTAAAGAGGCCGGTTGTAAAAATGTGACTCAATTAGAGGAACAGGAATTACTTTCGGATCAACTTCAAGATTTAGAGAAACAACGGGAAGCGACCAAAGGAAATCTCTTAGACCATGCCGGAGGAACAACCCTTGAAGTGTTCCTTGAAGAATTACAAGAGTTAGAACTCGATTCGCTGAATGAAAGAATTTCAACTAGCGAAGAAAACCTAGAAAACGTCACCCAAGAAAAAGAAGCCCTTCTAGAACGCAAAGGAAAGCTTCAAAAAGAAAAAGATCTTTTAGAACAAAACGTTTCTCAAAGTAAGGCCCAAAGCCTGAATGCCCAGTGGCACTCGGGCTTAACTCATCTGAAAAATAACGCTGAAGAATTCATTAATTACAAGCTTTCTTCTTGGCTTCTTCGTCAAGGAATGGAGCGCTACCGAAAAAATCATCAGGGCCCGCTTCTGAGTCGATCTCAGGCCATTTTTAAAGAGCTCACTTCGGGGAACTATCAAACCCTCGAAGTCGACCATCACGAAAAAACCAATGAACCCTTTTTAACAGCGGTGCGCGTCGATTCACAAGGGAGGGCCGCCGCAGTGACGGTTGATGGTTTAAGCGATGGAACACGCGACCAGTTGTACTTAGCCCTGCGACTAGCCGCACTTGAATTATTCCTCGAACGACACGGAGCTTTTCCGTTTGTCGTCGACGATATCCTCGTTCACTTTGATGACCAACGATCTCAAGCCACCCTAAATGTGTTACGAGAACTCGCCCAAAAAACTCAGGTGATCTTTTTCACTCACCACATTCATTTAATTCAATTAGCGAAAGAAGCTCTCGGAGACCAGAATCTTAATATTCAAGTCTTGGATCGACCAGTGGAACGGCAGGCATAAATTCATTTGATACAAAAGCCCCTTAACTAGCCCGAAGCGCTAACGAGGGGCCTTTCCCCTCGCTAGCGCTTCGGGCTAGTTAAGATATAATTTTTAATGATTCGGCGGGAGACTAAGAACTATTTTACGGTCTTCTCCCCAATACTCTTCCTTGCCGCAATCCACCACCGTTTCCACAATTCAAAATTAGAACCGTAATTTTCACCGGTAAGTTTATTGAGCGTTAAGAAGTGGGTTTTCGACTCCACTCGAGTGACCTTCACATCTAAAACCACCCCAGTTTGAACTTGGCTGACCACGGGATCGGCAACTTCAACGATGCTGAATCCGGTTCCACCCGAAACCAATTCGTAGTCCCCGATGAAGGCTCGTTGAGTTCCTTGGAAAATGAATCCTCGCCCAAAGCCCGACCATGATTTAGTGAGAGTCACCAAAACGGCACCGACCGCATCCGTAGAAGGAAATTCGCGTACGGCTTCAGAAGCTCGAATCCGTTGCTTTTCATTTCCTTGGACGATGTAAGGTAAAATGTACTGAGGGGTTTTCTCGTGTTTGAGAATTCTTAACGACCTAAAGGCCGATTTCCTAACATCATTTTTTTTGTCGGAAAGAGCAGCGTCGATCAGGCATTTAGATGTGTAAGAACTTTTAAATTCAACGAGCTCTCGGGAGGCGTACAACCGGGCATCCGTTTTTTTACTGTTGAGAAGAGTCTTTCCTAAGATGATCTCTTGATCGCGCTTGTTCCAAGTTAAGAATTCTTTCTTGGCGTCCTTAGAGTCTTTTTTACCTTGAGCAATTTTTTCAACGAGTTTCACTCGCTGTTTCTCTAATTTAACTTTTTCGACTTTGGCGATCTTAATACGCTCTTTGAGCGTCATGGTCTTACCTTTGTAAGTCACCTTTTCTTTACCATCGGTCTTATCGTGCTTTTTGATAGCCTTGATGGGAATGAGAACTCGTTTACCGTTCTCTAAGGTAAAACCCGCTTTGCCTGTTTTTTTATTCGGCTTGAAGTCGATCCCGTTAATTTTCCGACCATCGACTAAGGTGACTTGATCAGAAAGAGATGTACGGGGTAATCCCAGACAAAAGAGGAAAGCGAATGAAAGAAGGAGAGAAATTCTTTGCGACATCTTGTTCTCCGAGAGAATCCTGGTTCTTGAATAGGTTTGAAAAAGATTGATGGGAGTAAGGATCAAGATTTCGCGCTGGTGGGATCAGATCTGTCTAAATTAAGCTAAAATCCCCTCAGGACCAAACTAAAAATAGTGAGAGGCTCACTCTCCGATAACCTGAACCACGATTTGTCGATCCCGGGGACGGGTATCAAAATCTAAGAGAATGATCTGCTGCCAAGTTCCAAGTGTCAGCCTTCCCGAGACTAAGGGAACTGTTATCGAAGGTCCGATGAAGGTAGCTCGCACATGAGAATGCCCGTTATCATCGTTCCAAGTTTTCTCATGAAGATAATCGCCGTGCTCGGGAGCGAATCGCTCGGCCCCTTCCCGCAGGTCTTGATTCACCAAGCCCGGCTCGTACTCCGTGGTCGAGATCGATGCCGTCGAACCGACCACAAAGACAGTTACCGTACCATTGTTAATTTTGCCTCGCTCTAAACACTCACCTACAAGTTCGGTTAAATCGATGATGTGGCTGTTTCCTTTAGAGGCAACTTCAATAGAATGCGTTTCGACCACGTTAACTTCCTATTCCCTGAGTCGACAGCGCTTCTTTAACGGCAGTGGAGGTGATGCTGTAGTGAGTGGTCTCCCATACAGGCTTACCGTCACGAACTAAGATGGCTTGAGGTGATTGATGGCGTACTTCTAATGTTTCAGCGATGTGATTGGATAAGGGGCGTTGCTCAACAACTAATATTTTAAAAACGTCAATCGCGATTCCCTCTCCCAAGAATTTTTCCATCTCTTCATGGGCGACGGTTGAAATTCCGCAACGAGTACTGTGTTTGAAGATGATCGCATCTCCGGGTTCAGAGAGGAATTGATCGATATCCTCAACTTCGTTCCATTCTTTAAAACTCATCTCAGTTGTTCTCCGATTTATTCGGGATTTAAAAATTAAATATGTAGAGTGAAATCTACCAGAAACCCTTCTTGCAGTGGAATTCCGACTAAAAAAAGGTTTACCATGAGCGTCATAGAGATGGAAGCTCCTCTTTAGAAACTTACCCCCAAAAATCAATGCTAAAAATCAAACGGCAGATTTTAAAAATGAATAGTTTAAAGGCTTTTTCCTTTTACTGCTTCGTGTTCCTCCTTCCGGCTAGCTTATTTGCAGATCCTCCAAAAGTGTTAGATGAGCGCTTAGAACTTCATCTCTTTCTTGAAGATCCCAAAATTGCCACTCCGGTTGCCTTGACTGCGGATGATGCCAATCGAATTTGGGTGATTGAAAGTAACACCCACTTCCCCAAAGGAGACTACAATCGCCATACGAGTGACCGCCTCTGGGTCCTTCAAGATCGAAACGGAGATAACAAAGCCGACGAAAACATGATTATGGCCGCCGATGGATTTCAGCACGCCATGGCGCTAATGTATTTGAAAAAAGGTACCTTCGTACTCGGCACTCGGAAAGAGATCTTCCTACTCGAAGACACCGATGAAGATATCAAAATTGACAAGCGCACCCTTCTGGCTGGACTCGACACTTCGGCCAATTACCCCCACAACGGTTTGTCGGGCTTCGCTCTAGATGAATTGGGTTACCTCTATTTCTCCCAGGGTGAAAATTTCGGTAAGAACTACACCCTCACTGCTCGAGATGGAAGTTTCTTAAAAGGCTCGGGTGAAGGGGGCAATATTTTTAGGATGAGCCCTGAGGGTAAAAATCTTAGTCTTTGGTCAACGGGTTTTTGGAATCCGTTTGCCTTGGCGACCAATACCTCTGGAGATGTCTTCACCATCGATAACGATCCCGACTCGCGTCCCCCTTGTCGATTGATTCATGCGATCGAAGGAGGTCAGTACGGTTACCGCTACGACCTGGGAAGAAGCGGGCTCCACCCCTTTATTGCCTGGGACGGCCAACACCCTGACACCCTTCCGATGACAGCAGGAACTGGAGAAGGCCCCACCGGTTTAGTCTGTTATGAAAATGAAGCCTTTCCCCAAGAATATTTCGGCGACTTGCTCTCAACCTCTTGGGGAGATCATAAGATCGAGCGCTTTAAACTTCAAAAAAATGGAGCCAGCTACCGTGCGTTTAGTCAGATCTTAGTTCAAGGAGATCGAGATTTCCGTCCGACCGGAATGACGCAAACTAATCACGGAGAAATCTTTTTCGGAGATTGGATCAGTGTTTCCTACAACGTTCACAACAAAGGGAAGATTTGGAAACTCAATGTTAAAAAAGAACACCGAGGCTTAGCTGACATTAAGACCAAGGAAGATTTCTTAGGTCACCCCAACCGTTCTGCTCGATATTTTGCCCGAAGCTTATGGCTTCAACGAAAATCTGATCGACTCATCGAAGAAACAAAGAAAATTGTTACTGAGAGTAAAAATCTCAATGCTCAACTCAATGGATTAAAAATCTTAGCTAAGCTCAAAAAAATCGACGGACCACTCCTCAAGAACCTTTCTCAAGAAGGCCGATCCGAAATCGTAGCCGGGAAAGCGTGGAAACTTTTTAGTTTATTGAATCCCGAAAAAGATCCGCCTATTCCCAGTAAGATCTTAGGCCCTCAGCATCTTTATCATGTTCTTCACTCCTGCAAGAAGCCTGAACCTTACCTCGAACAGATCAAAACGATTCTTGCCGAAAGAAAAGATTCATTTCTTTATACAGCAGCGATCTTAGCGCTAACCCGAGGTCCCGAATCCATCGTTACTGAGCTTGCAAGCTCAAAGAAAGCACAACTTCGTTTAGCTGCACTCATGGTCAATAAGAGGAAGAATAATAATCAATTCCTAAATGCAAGTTGGTTAGCAGACGCCGATATCGAGGTGCGTCGAGCAGCCGCTCAGTGGGCCGGGCAATCGGGAAGAAAAGATTTAGTTGAAGCCTTAGAAAAAAGCTTAAGAGTGGTGCCCCTCAATCGAGAGTTATTTCAAACCATCGTCGCTGCTCTCAAAATGCTCGGTGCGAACAACTCAGAAAACAAGAATAAGGAAGCGTTGAAGAAGCTTGCTTCTGATCAGTCGGTTTCCCCCGCTGCTCGGGCGATTGCCCTTCGCCTAGCTGCTTCGACTGGGGTTCGACTCAATACCGAGCTCATTCCTAAGTTTGCAAGTTCCGACTCTCCAATATTAAGACGAGAAGCCGTTCGTCAACTTTGGGGAAAACGAGACTCAGAGAGCCAAAAGATCCTCGGAAAAATCGCTTTGGATACCAACGAAAACGTCTCCATTCGCCGAGACGCCATCGTCGGACTCACGTCTCAGGTGGGTCCATCGTTCAAGACGCTTCAAAGGTTAATGATCGATAGCAATACTGAAGTCGTTGACGAAGCGAAGAAAGCGTTAGCCTATTCAGCAAAGAATCCACAGGAGATCCCTGAAGGCAAAGGCTTGAGTGCCCTTTTGCTAAAAGATGGAAAGAAAATTCTTCAAGAGGCATTTAAGAGACACATCTTCGAAGAGGGTCATCCCGAAGAAGGAGAACGCATTTTCTACAATGCCTCGGGAGCCAGTTGCGGAACTTGTCACCGACTCAACGACCTGGGTGGAAAGGTGGGACCGGATCTAACGAATGCCACTCATATGTCGACTCAACGCATCGTCGAATCGATCTTAGAGCCGAATAAAGAAGTGTCACCTCAGTTCACCACTTGGAATATGATCACCAAGCAAGGACCCAAAACAGGAACGATCCTTCAAGCGGGAGGGCAACACAAGTTTCTCATGGGGTTCGGAGACGGAACTCAACAATGGATCAACGAAGGCGACGTCCTCATCAAAGAGCAAAAAACTGAATCCTTGATGCCCGCGAATTTAATCGATCGATTGACAATTGAGGAGTTCGCGCATTTGGTTGCGTTTTTGAGAAATCCGAATTACGCCTTGGATTAAATCAAAATCCCATTAACTAGCCCGAAGCGCTAGCGAGGGGTCACCTTATTTAAGAATGGACCCCTCGCTAGCGCTTCGGGCTAGTTAGGATACGTAATTCAAAATTTTCGCGTTAAAAGTAGTACGGCTACTCTTTCTTATTCTTCACAATCATCCCACTCATCAAACCACCGTAGTTCTTTCCGAACCAAGAACCGGCATATGTATTTTTATACACAAGAACGCGAGCCGAATACGTTCCCAAACCGGGTAAGTTAACATCGGTAACGGTGATAACAGGAGTATCACCTGCCCATTTCACTTTGACGGGTACGGGTAGGGTGACATCTTTTTTACCGAATTGAACTCGGGCAAAAATCAGCCAGTTATCTGCATTAGCTTTTAAAGCTGAGGTGATGGTGTACTTCTCTTCTCTTTCTTCGCCCAGTTTCCCGTCTTTCATCATGCACCAGCGTCCGACGAATTGAACATTAGCTAAATCTTTCTTGAACTGCTCCTCGAGCTTCTTTTGCTTTTCATCTTCTTTTGATCCTTCAATGGGTTTTTCCTTCTCCGATTCCTGATCTAAAGCTTCAGCAGAAAGAATCCCATCTGTGGAAGCTGAGTTCGAGCTTCCCGGAAGCGTGAACAGAGTGTAAGCCAGGGTAAAAACCATCAAACCAAAGAGAAACGGGGTTAAATGCTTATTCATTTCAAAACCTCAAATAATCCAGAGAGCGTGAAGGATGATTCAATTTCATGTTTAGACAAAGGGGAGAAATCTTCCTTTATTGTAATTGAAGGAAAGGAGATAACTCCAATCTATCGAAGGATCTGGGTCAATCGGTAGATTAGAATTACGCTAAGATACCTATGAATCGTTGAATTGTTGTGAGATTCAAGCTATTATCCTCGATTCGTTTTCGTTCGTCCCGGATTAAGAAAGCAGTTCAAAACCCGGCTCGGAACGACCTCGCAACCCTGCCTAAAGGGCGATACTTAAAAAACTTGCAACACATCGAGGAACAACCATGCCTCTCGTCTTGGACTTTCAAGGAACCAAAGATCTCTACCAACTTTGTGCCGACAATAATCTCACTATGGCCAGAATTGGCTACACCACCCAAGACCAGATTCATGGCATTATCAAGGGCGCTTCAAAGTTTGCAAAAGACCACAACATCTCGAGACTCCCCCTAGGAATCTTCGCAACGGTGGGTCACTACATCATGCAGCAGCTTCCTCGTTACCTTGAATCCGGCCACCACCTACCTTCTGAGGGTGGAGATCCAGGAGCTTACCGCAAACGCTGTATCCTCAATCTCAAACTCGCTACCGATTTCATGAGCACCGTCTCCGATCCTGATTGGTCCGACTACGGTGACGTTCACATCACACACCACTATGACCACGGTCATCACACTCTGCCCGGTGGCATCATTTCAAAAAATGAATTCTTAAGAGATGAACAAGCCCTTTCTTTCTTCTCGAGTGTCATGTTCGATGATTCGCACTCTCCCTTTGCCGATAACATCGTTCACTCAGCCGAATACAAAAAATTCCTTCAATCTAAAGGTATCGACAAAGTCGTGGAGGGTTGCCTCGAAGAAGTCGCCGCCGGAGGAAAAGGTCTAGAAGCTTCTCAGTTCACCAAAGCGACTGAGATTGAAGAATTCTTAGAAAAGACTGGCTTTGAATTAGTGGTTCCAAATATTGGAACCGAATCCATCAACGCCAAACCTGTTGGGGTTCAGTTCGATATTCTTGAAGATATTCAAAAACTTGGAGTCGGCGCACGACTCGTCGTTCACGGATTCTCTTCCATTAAATCTCTGCCCATCGACGACCAAAGACGTTTAGGCTCCCTGGGTGTTGTCGGAATGAATGCCTGGAGTTACATCCCTCAAGAAGTTGGCCGGGAGTGTCTCCACCGAGGTCACCAACTCATCGAACACCACGATGAGGAAAAAGGTTTCCCTGTAGATTTCGACTCCGACGGAAAACCCGTGTACAATCCTTCGAAGGATGCCAATATTTTCTTCGGACCTTTAACTGATCAGGTCCGCGATCTTCAAGTCAGAAGGATCGCCGAGAGTGTTTACAAAATTCTCGACAACCTGGATTACGCACGTCTGGGTGACAAATAATTCACACCGTTTCTTTAGCAAGAAACGATTAAACTCCTTCGTTCTCACGATGGCTTTCATCTCCATATTCTGTGGCTGTGAAAGCACTCCGACCTATGTGAGACGAAAACAAAAGATCCTCCAACCCTCTCTCAAAATGAGAGTAGCGGATGGAGGACCTTTAGTTTTTGGCCAGATCGCTGAAGCCGATTTTATCGTGATCAACACGGCCAATGAGCCCATCCTGGTACGCTCCGTCCAGATGGTCGATCAGCTACCCCGCTTCTTTCAGAAATCCATCTCCTTAGGCGGGCAGCTAACGCACAAGAAGGCCTTGAAAACCTACGTCTACAATCCCGATTCCGTAGGAACGACCCCCCAAGTCTTTGAAGATGATTGGCTCTTACTTCCAGGCGAATCAAAGACCATCCCCTTAAGATTTCGAGTTCGCCACTTCAATCAAATCGTTCACCTTCTCTACCGCCGCATTCCCTACACCCAGTTTTATACTCCTCGTATGCGAGAAGCCGGTGAGAAAGAATTAGCGACTTTAGATAAAGACATCTATTTTCCCGAGTCGAACGTTCACCAAAAAAACACCTTCACCTACAAACTTAGAACTCGTTCTCGTCTTCAAGATTTTCAAAAAGCTGACGCCGGAACCATCGGTCGACTTCTCATTGTTCCTGATGAGGAAGTCTGGGAACTCCTTTACCAAGAGTTTGCCTTCCCTGTTCCCATTTCAGATGAAGGAACTCAAGGAAGTATCATCGAACGTTCAGGAGCCTCCGTTTTTTCAACGGCAACCGCATGGCTAAAGAAACAGATGTGGGTAGTCGACGATCCTGAAGCGAAAGAAACCTTCGGTTGGACGGCTGATGAGAAAAAAATTCCTCTTCCCCGCTGTACCTTGGAGGTGTTTGATATCCTCGACGAACTCCCTGAAGGAGAACCTATCGCTATTTTCCAAGGCTCTGAGACGGAGCAAGCATTGATCGCGGACCCCAAAGAAATCGAGACCTTCATTCAAGGAGTTCTTGCCAATAAGAACGAAATCCTTCATCACATTATCGAAGGCCCCGAAGGGCAATTCAGTTTTGGCTTGAAGATTCAACCTCCTGGTTCCATCGATCGATATCTGCAAGAACTTCAAGCTTCGTCGGAATAATTTTAAATCTCAAGAATTCACTGATCTCCAAACGCACCCATGACCGACTCTGAAATCCCCACCCCGGAAGAAGAACTCACTGAAGAAGTGAGCTCCTCCGAAGAAAATAACAACGAAGAGCTAGCTCGAGAACTCATCATCAAAGAGCCCACCGACTTTTTTAAAGATGGCGATCCTGCTCTCATCGTCGATCGGAAGATGCGGAAGTACCTCTATTTTTTAAAGGCCGGAAAAAATTACAAACTGCGAGGTGGAAGAATCGATTGCGATTCCATCATCGGCTTAGCGGTGAGTGATACCGTCAAGAGTTCAACGGGAGAAATCGTTCGCGTTTATCGACCGAGTTTTGAAGAGTACATCCTTCACATGCCCCGTGGTGCTCAAATCATTAGCCCTAAAGACATCGGCCCAATTTTAGTTTGGGGAGATATCTTCCCCGGAGCGCATGTGATTGAAGCTGGAATCGGCTCGGGTTCATTGACATTGGGCTTACTTCGCGCTGTCGGCCTCAAAGGAAAAGTCACCGCCTACGAACTTCGAGAAGATTTCGCCAAGTGTGCCTATAACAACATCAGTACTTATTCAGAAGAGTTGGCTTCGCGCTTAGAGATTCGCCACCAAAGTGTGCATGAAGGTCTTCACGAAGCCGAGGAAGCTGATCGCGTCGTCTTAGATTTACCGGATCCTTGGAACGCCTTGCCCGGAGCAGCGAAAGCGTTAAAGCCCAATGGTTATCTCATCGCTTACTCTCCTACCATTCGTCAGATCGACCAATTGGTTCAAGCTATTTTAGACACCCCCGAGTTTTCTTCCCCCGACATCATCGAAACCATTCAACGCCCCTGGATCGCAGACCGACTACGATTGCGACCATCGCTTCGCATCATCGGTCACACCGGTTTTTTACTAAAATCCCGTAGGAAACTCACACGAAAAGAAGCCGGTAAAATCCCCTTCAGCGAAATCGAAAAGCCCGAAGAACACGACGCCGGCCGTATTCGTGATCCGTTGGCGTAGTCCGCACGCTTGTTGTCCGCACGCTCAGCGTGCGGCCTTCTAAACAATCGCAAAACGTATTCAAATTCCACATCAGCTTTAAACTCCGTCACTCCAGTAGTCGTCTCGCTCCGCGAGGCGGCTCCTGCCTAAAGTCATTCCTAACTTTAATTAGAGGTACCCTCCAATGGGTGACTCGTTTAAAGCGCTTAGTTCTTAAATGATTAGTTATCGTTTCTTGGGAGGGCCGCACGCGGAGCGTACGGACTACGAGGCGGCTCCTGACTAATCGTAACAATCCCAAGCTCTGCAGCTCGTTTAAATACTTTTGAGTCATATCCACATAACGTAGGTCGAAGTTATTTGAGATCAACTCAACATCTCGTCCCCTCGCTAGCGCTTCGGGCTAATTAACGGGATTTCGTTAAAAATTCACAATCTCGGAGCGTGAGGACTATCACAAAATTGGTTAGGATGATGAAAACTCATTCCTAAATATTAAACGACCAACCCCAGGACACCCCATGCGCCTCCTCGCAGTTGTACTATTAACTTTCGCGACCACCATTCTTCACGCTCAAGAAAAACCTGAATTCACTTTCCACGCTAATGATCTGTTCGACATTCAAAAAATCGCCAGCAGTGAACAAGCCCACGACATTCAAGTGATGACGCTCGATCGTCAGGGTGAAGTTGTCGTCTCGGGCCCCGGGTACATTCGTCGACTCACCGATAAGGATGGTGATGGACTCTTAGAAAAAATCGAAACGCTCTACCCAGGACCTCGCGTGGGAGCACAAGGATTGCTCTTTGCTTACGGCTATCTCTACTTCGTAGGTGGCAAGGGATTGATGCGCATCCCTGAAAAGGAACTCGGCCCAGAAGCCCAAGCGGAACTCGTCCTTCCCTTTGCAGTGGGCGGTGAACACCACGCCCACGCTGTTCGCCAGGGTGCGGATGGTGCGTTGTATCTCATCGGCGGAAATTTTTGTCGTCCTCCCATCGATAAGATTAGAAAAGAAACATCTCCCATCCTCGATCCCTACGCCGGCGTGATGCTTCGCCTCGATCCCGATGGCAAGTGGATGGAAGTCATTGGGGATGGCTTACGTAATACCTACGACTTTGACTTTAACGCAGACGGCGAAATTTTTGTTTGGGATTCAGACGGCGAACGCGATGAAGGCTTACCTTGGTACCGCCCCACTCGAATCTATCACATCACTCCCGGAGCCGATTGCGGCTGGCGATCGAGTGGTTCAGGAAAAGTACCACCCTACACCTTCGATACGATTGCCCCCGTAGCTGAAGCCGGTCGAGGCTCTCCCACCGGAGTGGCGACGTACGATCATGTCACCTTCCCCAAACAATACCACGGTGGATTGTTCGCGGCCGATTGGACCTTCGGTCGAATCTATTGCTTTCACCTTATCCCCAAAGGCGCCACCTACACTGCAAAACGAGAACTTTTCTTAGAAGCCTCGGGGACTGCTGGTTTTGCTCCTGTCGATATCGAAGTCGCCCCCGATGGAAGTATGTTAGTTGCCTCAGGTGGACGCGGCTTAGCTGGTGCGGTTTATAAGATCACCCCGAAGAAGGTCGATCCAAAACTAAAGATCAACTACAAATCGCCGATCGATGCACCGAGTCCTCTGAGTGCGTGGTCGAGAGAAAGATGGTTGCCGCAAGCTAAGAAGATTTCATTAGAGAAGTGGAAGAAGTCTGTTAAGGATCATGAGTACACGGCGCGGCATTTGGATCTTTTGAATGAGTTTAGGCCGCCAGAGTTGCATGCGACCCTAGGACGTATTTCTAATAGTCCAACCATTTTTTCTTCTTCAGTTAAGGCACGTGCTGCTTATTACAGTGGCCATTCGGGGGAAGAGTCCACCTGGACAACTCTACTTAACGACTCATCTTTGCGAGTTCAGCGAGTAGCCTTTGAAGCCGCCAGAACTAAAAAGAGTGATAAAAGCGATGCCTTCAGAAATTTTCTCGATCGAAAAATCTATTCTGACCGTAGATTACAGCAAACAATGTCTTATATATTGAGCTACATACTTGAGAAGGAGGATCCTAAGATTCGGGACATTGTTGAATATTTTCCAATTGCAAAAACAGCAGCCCAAAAAATCATAATTACCTCAGCGAGAATTCGCCAGACACCTCGCGGCAGCAAGCAACATAGAACTCTTGAATTCATTAGTAAGTTTTTATCTCACCCTGAAACCACCCCAGAACAACTTTTTGATTTACTACGCCTTACCGAGGCTGCTTACGAGAAGAAGATCAAAAAGCGCCATACTGGCCAAACCTTTTATGAAGCTTGGGATTCAGACAATCCAGGTAAGATAAAAGGAAACTACCAAACGTTCCTTACAAAGATATGCAAACTTAAAAACGAAAAGTTATCCCGCCAATCTGCGCGCCTTCTCGGCCTCCTCGGAAACGGAACCGAAGAAAACCTAACCGCCATTCTTTCGCGAATCACCGAAGATTCCCATCCCGGCGAAGATGTTTGGACGCTCTCTTTCACCTACCGCTTGAAGGAAGGCTGGACGGAAGCCTTGTACCAAAAAGCCGTGAAGTCCTTCTTGGATCTTCCTCGCAAGGTGGAAAAGCATCAACAAGGTCGCGATCGACGTTGGCACCGTTACGTTTCGTTCATTTGGACGCAGTTGATTCGACAGCATCCTCGCATCGTTGAAATTGCGTTAAGTGAGAAGAGCTTTGGTCATCCAGATCATCTGGTCTTAGCGGAAAGCATGAAGGGCGATGCACTTAAAAAGGCGATTCAACTTTTCGCCAAGCGTCCTTTACCTCGAGACATTCAAGAAAGAAAGCGCGTCCTCCAGTTGATTTCTCGTGTCCCTGACGCTTCACACCGCGATCTCTACATTATAGAGCTCAATAATGATTCCACTCGCTCCGAAGCCTTAAGAGGGCTGAGCAAAGTCGCCACTGAAGCTGATCGAATTTTCTTTATGGATTACCTTGGCTTCGGAGAGCGTAATTTGGTATCGGCGGCTCTAAACGGCTTAAGACGACTTTCTGTTCCTAAAGATTTTAAAAACGAAAACACCGTTTTCGAAGTTCAAGAACTCCTTCGCTGGGGATTGAAACTGAATGAGGATCCCTCAAGGAAAAATGAACGCAATCAAGTCGCCGAGCTTTTGATTCGAATTACGGGTGAAAATGCCGGTTTTTCTAAAAATAATAATAAATCTCAAGAGAAGAGCTTTTTAGCTTGGGCGAAGAACCTAAGTGAAAAAAGTGAGGACATGAAATCAGCGATCGATACGATCCTCAAAGAACGCAAAACAGAAGAAGACCAATTAAAAACATTTATTACAGCAGCGACGTATGTAAAAGGCGACGCCGAAAAAGGTCGTAAATTCTTCTTCGATCGAGGTTGCGCCACCTGCCATCAAATCGGCGGAAAAGGTCAACGCATCGGCCCTGACTTAGCCGGGATCACGCGTCGGTTTTCACCCAAGGACTTGATCATCTCCATCGCCAAGCCCAACTTGGCCGTAGCGAACCGATATCGCACTGAAACCGTATTCCTTAAAAACGGCCGCTCCGTCGATGGTTTAGCCATCTACGATTCCAATGCCGCCCTTCGCTTCATGGATCGCGAAGGACAAACCTACCTCTTCAATGTCAACGAAATCAAAGAGCGCCGCCCGCAGTCTTTATCTTTGATGCCCACCGGCCTCCTCGACGGGGCGAAGGGAGAGGACATTGCAAATATGATGGAGTTTTTGAAATCAAAGTAACTCTAGTAGTCGTCTCGCATCGTAGTCCGTACGCTCTGCGTGCGGCCTTCCTAACTATCGCAATACGTACTTTGATTCTTCACCAACTTAAAATCCGTCACTATAGTAGTCGTCTCGCTCCGCGAGGCGGTTCCTGACAACGAGAGAAAGTTCCAGTTTTTACTTTAATACTTAATCGAGTTATCACTTCAGAGTATTTCGCAATTCCATTATTAATTCAGAATGCTATAAATCGCCTCGCGGAGCGAGACGATTACTATCCACTCGCGGAGCGAGCGGACCACAACGGAGCGAGACGACTACTAGGCGGACTACCTTCGCTGAAACAAATCAGAAAGCACGAAGGCGCGAATCAAACTACGCAAACGATAACGATTCTCTTTTTGAGACTTAGCGATCTCGTGAAGTTCATGAATATCGTCGACAGTCATGACACGCCTCAAGGCATAGGTAGCCAATTGCTCTAAGAAGGCTTCAGCCAATCGATCGTCATCTTCAGCGAGAAGTTTTTTAAATTCCTTCGGCCCCTTGAAAGTGCGACCATCTAAAAATACTCCTGAAGCATCAACTTTAGGATTCTCACCCACTCCCCCTTCCACGCGTTCCCTGGTTCTCCATCGGCCAATCGCATCGAAGTTTTCGAATGCTAAACCCAAGGGATCAATTTTCGCATGACAGGAAACGCAATTGGGATCCGTAGCATGAGCCTCCAACTGTGAACGAATGGTCGTCTTGGGTTGATTCCCTTTGACGGGTTCGAGAGGATCGACATTAGGAGGAGGCGGAGATGGCGTTCGAGCAAAGATCGCTTCTAAAACCCAGGCCCCACGATGGACTGGTCGATGGCGTGTACCGTCTGAAGTCAATGAGAGTATCGAACCTTGAGTTAAAATACCACCTCGATGAGAATCCGGACTGAGCTCAACTCGACTGAGCTTTGCTTCCTTCGGTACAGGCAAGCGGTAATGTAATGCTAACCGTGAATTGAGCATCGTCCAATTGGAGTCAACCAATTCACTTAAGGGCAAGTCCTTCTTAAACATCTCTCGGAAGTAAGCGGTGGTCTCCATCACCATACTCTCTTCCAACC
>JANQLS010000034.1 GCA_028280485.1 Planctomycetota bacterium | reverse complement strand
GCGTCGCTCCACTAAAAATAGGCTAAAAGCCTATTTTTGTGATTTGCGTGATCCCACGCAAATATAATTAGTTCCTGTTATTCAACAGGAACTAATTAGAGTCATCGAGAGACCTGAAAAAGAGAGGCAACTACCAAACTATTCAATCTTTCCATTGAACGGACCTAAATTCTTCCTGCTCTGACTGATATCTCAGTTGATTCATCGATTAAATGACTCCTTTAAGAATATCATTAAGTTTAGCAGAATTAATAATTCTTTGACCCTAGAGGGCGCCTTCGATTGGTCTGACGGTATTCATTTTTTTAGGCAGTGCTATGCATCCAAGAGCAAAGTATCTATTTGTTTTATTGGTCTCAAACTTCATCGTTTCTCATTTATACGCTAATTGCTTTATCCGGGGTGATTCTAATTGTGATGGCGAGGTCAATCTGAGTGATCCCATTCACACTCTCACTTGGCTCTTCAGAGAAGGAGTGAAGCCCTGTTGTCTCGATGCTGCGGATGCCGATGATGAGGGGCGCATCAATATTACCGATCCGATTAATACCCTCGGCTTTCTATTCTTTGGTATTCCTCAAATGGGATCTCCATTTCCCAATTGCGGTGAAGATCCCACCCCCGATGAATTAGGTTGTGAAAATTATTCGATCTGTCCTGATACTCCCGGGTGTCGAATCGGAACTTTTCCTGTAGTCCTAAAGAAAATTGAAAACCAAACCTTGGAACTAGGAGACTCTCTGAATTTAGTGGTGGAGTTAGAGATTGGGGAACTTGCCGATGAACCCGTTTTTACTCTTTTGTCGAGTCCTGAAGGGATGACCCTTTCAACACCTCAAGGTGAATTAAATTGGACAAATATCAGTGAATCCTTTCTCGGTTCTCACCAAGTGAGCATTGGAGTTGAAAATGGTTTTGGTGAAGTCGATTTTATTCACTTTGAAATCACGGTCATTCGACCTCAGAGTCCTCCTACCGCTGTTGATGATAGTTTTGTCATCCATCAAGGTGAAGTGTTAGAGGTCGCGGGGCCCGGAATCCTGTCGAATGATTTTGATCTTAATGGGGACGCCTTAACGGCAGAGTTGATCGATAAGCCAAGCAATGGTGAACTCGTACTTTCTGAAAACGGCTCATTTACTTATACCCCTTTAAATCCGATTTCTTCGACACGGGAAGGATTGAATCTTTCTTATTTCTTGATCAATGAATTTAGAGCAAGTGGGGTATTAGATAACTCTTATGTCCCTGAAAACATTACCGACGCCGTTTCGGAAACGTCCTGGGTATCAAACCGCGATTTGAATAACCCAGTTTATATCGAAATCGTTTTCCCTCAAGATGTTACTGTTCGAAGGCTTCAAACCTTAGCCAACAACATTAACTTTTTCCCTGCCGGTTCTTTTAACATCAGTGAAGGATCTTTCACCTTATTCAATCGTGAACAAGAAGTACTTTGGGAAAGTGAAAGACTCGCGATGGAAGATGGAGGGAACATAGAGATAGAAGTTCCCGAAATTGAAGAGGTCGCCAGTGCTCGGTTCACGGCATTCGTCTTTGAACAAGGCGCCGCTAGTCTCAGTGAGTTTCTCGTATTTGGAGATGCCGTTCCTGAAAAAATACCCGTTAAAACAGAATGGACTTGGGAAGGTAGTGAAGTCGTTCCTGAAAGTGTTCAGGTCATCGGAACTCCGATTGTTGCCGATATCGATCTCGATGGGATGCCCGAAGTGATCTTCGGAAGTTCCAGTTCAACCGATGCTGGGTCTATCGCCTATGCGGGAGAGCTCCGCGTACTCAGGGGGACGGGCGAAGAGCTTTTTACGGTGACGAATCCCGATCACAAAATCATGACCTCAGCTCAACCCGCCGTCGGGAATATCGATGATGATCCAGAGCTCGAAATCATCGCTATCGATGACACCACCTTCCATATAAGAGCCTTTGAGCCTAACGGTGAACTCAAGTGGACGAGTGAGCAGACGAATGGCTTTGGAAACTTATTGACTGGAGCGCCGGCAATCGCTGATCTCGATCAAGATGGAGAAATTGAAATTATTGTCGTCGAGGGTTCGCGTGTTGTCATCGTTTTTAATGCTGAGGGAAAGATCAAGTGGAGTGTTGCCGCCTCCTACGGTGGGGGATTCCCTTCAGTTGCTGACATCGATCTCGATGGAGATCTTGAAATTGTCGTTGGGAATTCTGCCGTCGATCATGAAGGCAATCTACTGTTTAAAAGTGAGGAAGTCTTCGATGGTTTCCATGCCATCGGAAATTTTGACGATGATCCCTTCCCTGAAATCGTGGTCGTTGCGTTTCAAAGGGTGTTTTTGATGGATCATGAAGGGAATAAAATTTGGGACATCGAATCTCCCACCGGCAGGGGAGGGCCACCTACCGTTGGGGATTTCGATAGCGATGGACAGGCTGAAATTGGAATCGCTGGTGCGACTGCATATGTGGTTCTTGAAGCGAATGGCCAAGTGCTATGGTCGAATCCCACTCAAGACGGAAGTTCGGGGGTTACCGGTTCTACTCTTTTTGATTTTGAAAACGATGGCTCTCCTGAGGTGGTTTACAGTGACGAAACTAAGTTTTGGATCTTTAGGGGAGCCGATGGGTTTGTTCTCTATGAAACAGAACTTCGATCGGGAACGATCAATGAATATCCTGTCGTAGCCGATATCGATGCCGATGGTCATGCTGAAATCGTGGTAGGAGCCAATCAAACCCTTAATACTGGGGATCAGCACGGAATTTGGGTCTTTGGTGGAGTCTATGATGATTGGGTTCGGGCGCGTCCTATTTGGAACCAATACGCTTACCACGTGACGAACGTGAATACGGATGGCTCGATTCCACAGGAAACCAAACCTTTTTGGCTCCTCCCCGGGCTCAACAGTTTTAGACAGAATACTCTGAACTTTAGTGAAGCGGAAAGCGCGGACTCCTTTACCTATCGTGCACGGGATGCGATATCGGGATCTGAAACAGCTACTGTTTATCTACAGGTCCTACCACCCAATACGGGCCCTGCAATTCAATCGAACCCCGACCGATCCTCGGCATTAGGATTTAAATATTTATACGCCGTTCAAGCTGTCGACATCGATCGAGATCCATTGACCTTTTCATTGGTCGATTCCCCTGAGGGCATGACGATCGATCCTCAAACCGGTTTGATCGAATGGTTGCCGACGGCATTAGGAGAATTCCCCGTTACCGCTAAGGTCGAAGATGATGAAGCTTACGCGGCCTTTCAACATTACATTCTTTCCGTTGTACCACCCTTAACCGTACCCAGTGTTGTCGGTCAACCTGAAGCTCAAGCACGAGAAATATTAAATACTGCGGGCTGGGAAGTCGGGCGGATTTCCCAAGCCTTTCACCCCAGTGTGCTCGCAGGTCAAGTTGCATTTCAAACTCCAAAAGGGGGGCTGTCTTCAGATCCCAATCTTCCTGTACAGCTCATCTTATCTTTGGGGATCGACCCTCGGGATATCGATGGAGACCAAGATGGTTTCAGTATCAACCAAGGAGATTGCGATGATCAAAATGATAAAGTTTTCCCTGGAGCCGACGAAATTGATGATGATGGGGTCGACCAAAATTGTGATGGAGAAGACGGTCGAATTGGAGTATCTCGAATTGTGGTAACTCCCGTCGAGGTGCGTACGATTCAAGGTACTGACGTCCAGTTGACTTGTTTGTCTTTACATAGTGATGGTACTTCTCAAGTGATCAACCGCCTGGTGAGTTGGAGTAGTAGTGACACCGATATTGTAGAAGTCGATGCAGGTCTTCTCCGGACAGTGGGGGAAGGAGTTGCTGAAGTCACCGCTTCTTTAAATGGAGAAGAAGCCAAAATGGTCATCGGGGTGGTGGCACCTCAAGTGACGGATGTCACGCCGCCTGAGGCCGACATCTCAAATCCTGAACCCGGAGCGATCTTGAGAGAGAGCCTCGAGATTCAGGGAACGGCGAGTGACGAGAATTTTGTTAACTACACCTTAGAAATCGCACCAGCAGGGACAAATGATTTCAGTTTAATCCAAGAGGGAACTGAAGCTGTCGAGGGAGGGGCCTTGGGAGTCATGGATCCGACTACGCTCTTAGCTGATCTCTACGATCTAAGACTCACCGTCAACGATGCCAATGGGAATCAATCTGAATCCATCGTTCCCTTCGAAGTTGAAGGTGATCTTCCTGTGGGGCAATTTTCGCTTAAGTTCACCGATCTTTCGGTCCCCTTGGCGGGTTTCCCCTTGGAAGTTCAACGAACTTACGATAGCCGAAACAAATCTAAGGGTGACTTTGGAATCGGTTGGAACTTTAACTACCAATCTATAAAAGTTCGCAGCAATCAAGTGCTCGGTGAAAATTGGATTGGTCGTGCCGTCGGCTTATCTTTCGGGATCGTTCCCGTTGGCGAGCGCAAAGTGAGTGTCTATTTACCTAATGGCCGAGTCGAAGTTTTTGATTTCGAACCCACTCCTCGTTTTACGGCTCTTTTTCCCCCCAGTTTTATGAGACCGGCTTTCACCCCTCGACCCGGTACGAGAGGAACTCTTGAAGCTTTAGATTTGACGGGAGTGAGATCGACCGGATCCGTAGGAAATTTAGATCTCTTTGATGACACCACGGGAGCAAATGCCAATCCCCAGCTCTTTCTTTACACCGATCAACTTGGAACTGAAATCGAAATTCATAAGATCGATGGCGTAAAGAGAATAAAGGATGCCAATGGGAACGAAATGGTGATTTCTCGAACAGGGGTCACTCATTCTTCAGGAACGGGAATCACGATTGAGCGCGACGATGAAAATCGCATCACTCGTATCACCGATCCGATGGGCCAGGCTCAACACTATACTTATTCGGCTAACGGGGATTTAATCGCCCATACGGATCGATTAGGGAACATCACTCGCTTTAAATACAATTCTCGTCATGGCCTCTTAGAAATCATCGCTCCTAATGGTCTTTCAGTGACTCGATACGAGTACGATGATTCCGGTCGAGTCGTTGCGAGCATCGATGCTGAGGGGAATCGTACAGAAGTAGAGCATGACTTAGAAAACCGAGTTGAAACGACTCGCTTTGAGGAAGGGATCGAAAAAACGTATGCCTACGATGAACGAGGCAACATTTTGGAGATCAAAGACGAACTGGGGAATGCTACCCAATTTACTTACGATGATCAGAACCGTCTGCTTTCTGAAAGGACTCCGGAAGGAAGATCTACATTAAGATCTTACGACGCTCTGGGGCGAATCAACTCCATTACGCATCCATCCGGGACTCGAATCCAATACGAGCGAGATTCTAATGGTCGCATGACAGCGAGGATTCAACCCAACGGTGCTGTAACTCAATACGAATGGGATGCTCGAGGTAATTTGGTTTCAGTTAGGGATGCCTTGGGGAATGTGACTGAAAATGCCTACGACAGTCGAGGAAATTTAACTCGATCGAGAGATGCTGAAGGGAATACTCAAATCTACGAGTACGATTCTAATGGCCGTGTCATTCGATCGGTTTCACCCGATGGCGTAGAGCGTCTTTTGGATTGGGATCTCAATGGGAATTTACTTTCAACGAGTATTATTGTTTCTACTCCTGATGGTCCTCGAGAAGAAATCTCAGAGTTCATTTACAATGCTGGGGGACAACCCACCACCCTTCGAGGACCGAGCGGCCAAGAAATTTCATTTGAGTACGATGCCTTGGGGAATCGATCTGCAGTCATTTCGGCCGACGGCCGTCGAACTGAGATGACATACAACATCAGTACTCAGTTGGAACGATTGCGTTATCCCGATGGGGAACAGATGGTACTTCATTACGATCCCCGAGACCGCTTGCGGTCCTTGATCGGCCCGGATGGTTCCATTACTAATGTGAATTACGATGCTGCTGGGAGGCCACGATCGATTATTTATCCTGATGACAACGAAGATCCTTCAGATAATCCCCAATTGGAAGTGAGCCTCGATGCTGATGGCTTAGCTGAAGCTATTCAAGTACCAGGCCAACGTCCCATCTCGTTTGAACGGGATGATCGTGGTGAGATCCACACCGTTTCTAGTGCCGGTCAGGGTCAACTTCTCGTAACCCAAGATGCCTTCGGGCGGATGACCCGAACCGAAGATTCTGAAGGTAATGTGACTCGGTATGAGTACGACTTGCTCGATCGATTGGTCTTGACAAGACACCCCAACGGTTCTACCGAAGAGTTGGTTTACGATAAAGTGGGTAACTTAATTGAAGTTTTTAACTCTGCCGATCATTCCACACGATTTGAATACGATTCGATGAATCGACTTTCAGCCGTTGTAAATCCACTGGGGGGAAGAACTCAGTATTTCTACAACGAGAAAGGCCAACTAGCCATTCAGGAGGATGCTCTCGGGAGAAGATCTTGGCGTCGCCACGATGAACGAGGACGATTAATTGCCCTCATTCGACCCGGGGGAACTCGAGCTGAATTCACTTACAATAAAGTGGATCAATTAGCCACGCGTACCGATTTTTTGGGCCAAGAAACTCAATTCATTTATAACGATCGAGGACGATTGACCGAGAAGACCTATCCTGACGGTTCAAGCATTTCGATAGACTACAACACCAACGGGAAGATGGTTTCTGAAACCGATTCTCGTGGCAGGACACTTTACGAATACGATGCGATGGGAAGGCTCAGTCGTCGGACAGAACCCGATGGAAGAAGTATCTCTTACACTCGGAATCAGCGGGGATACATTACTGAGGTGGAAACTCCGGATGGGGTGATGAGCTACACTTACTTCGATAGTGGGTTGCTGCGCTCAGCTCAAGCTCCGAACGGAGATACAATTCAATACGGATATGACTCGGTGGGACGATTGACTTCTATTCTTCGCCCGAATGGATTGTTGGAAACGAGAGAATACAATTCTAGAAATAAAATACGATTGCTTGAAATTGAAAATGAGCAACAAGAAAAAATAGAGTCTTATTCTTACGAATACAATTCGCGGGGTTTTAAAAGCTCCGTTCTCGAACTGAATGGGCGACGGGTGGAGTGGGAGTACGATGAGCTGGATCGACTGACCGTCGAGAGAATCCATAACACCGAAAATGAAATTCGTGAAATCGTTTATACCTACGATGCCGTAGGGAATCGCGTCCAACGAAACGATTCAACCTTAGGTGTGACTGATTATACTTACAACTTCCATGATCAACTCGTTCGAGAGACCACCGATGGAGAAACGACTAATTACTCCTACGACCGTAATGGAAACCTACTCCGAATAGAATCTTCTACTCGGACGGAGCTCTACGTGTGGGATGCGGATAATCGTCTGCGACAGGCGAGAGTGATGACCGGAGATGAGGATCGTTTAGTTGAATATCAATACGATTCTGTCGGGCAAATGGTTTCCAGAACCGTAGATGGAGTGGAGACGCGTTATCTGATCGACACTCAGAGGGACTTTACTCAAATTGTTCATGAAACTTCGCTTGAAGACAATTCCGTACAGATCAATCTTTGGGGTGTGGATTTAGCCGGGGTGTATTCTTCGGGTGAAGAGAGGTTCCCGATTTACGATGGGCACAGTGGAGTTCGATTACAAACCGCTTCCAATGGAAGTGTACAATCAGAGAGTCGATGGGATGCTTGGGGAGAGACACTCGGCTCACCATCTGAAAATCTTAAATACGGTTATCGAGGTGAACGACTGGATTCCGTAACCGGAAAGTATTATCTCAGGGCTCGCCATTATGACCCAATGAGGGGACGGCTTCTTTCTACCGACCCCTTTGAGGGAACTCTTCAAGAGCCGATTTCTCGCCACCGTTATCTTTACGCTCATAACAATCCCATCGAACTCGCCGACCCCAGTGGTTTGAACGCTGAGACCTTGTCAAGTGTGATCTCAGCCTTGAGTATTCTTGCAGTCGTCAATGCGGGCATCGGTTTGGCGATCAATGTCTTTTCAGATAAAGAACAAGTGGAATGGAGTGGTAGCTTTAAAGCCTTTGTTATTTCTACAAGTATTGTTGATGATGTCAAAAAACTGGCAGCGAAGGACTTTTCTCCGCTTGGGCCGAGTCCCGGCCAAGCCGTTGGACTCACTTCCTATTCAGCCAACTCAAGCTGTGAGAATCAAGAAGTCTTTAGGCAAGATGCCACCTGGATCACGCCCGTTGTGGGAGCGGGATTAGGATTCGGCATCTTCGGAGGCAGTGAGGGTGAAGGCTTCACCATGTACACTCCAGGTGTTTTCGATACGAGTTTGATCGGTTTATTCGGTTTTTCATTCTTTGCGGGATATACGGCTGGGATCGGTGAGTTCAGCATTCCCGATATTCCGATTAAAAAGGTCCCTGACTTTTTAGGGGCATTATCTATTTGGTTTTCCGGATTTGGCTACGGTGGAGCTATGGGGACGGATACAGCTTATGATGTTTCTGGGGGAATCCTGACTGGATTTACAGTTGGAGTCTACGCGGGTACCATGGAGGCTTGTCCCTTCTGAGTCATGAATGAATAAAACATTTCGGATTTCAACGAGTCGACTCCAATCCCAATAACTTAAGTAGGCATAGACTGGTAATGATCCCATAGACCGTTCCGATGACGGCCCAACCGATCATTGGGTGAACTCCACCGCTTAAAAATCCACCTAAGATCCAACCCAAGGTGCTCGCTACGATCCACCAGCCGGAGTGAGTCATTCGTTTTTTCAGTAATAACCATTGTATGCTGCCAAGGACGGTCCCTCCGATGGCAACCCCTAAGCCTAAATCGAATTCCTTTACAAAATAACTGGCGACTCCGATGAGGAGGGTAGTTATCGCGGGTGAACTGATCCAACCTAACCATGAGATCTTGTATGGCTGAAGGGCCCAGCCCTGAAAGGAGCACGCGAGGAAAGCACCGGCGGCTACCGCGATCGCTCCAGACGTTTGCGCCGGTAAGGATGAACTCAGCCCGGCTCCCAAGTTTCCACCGATGAGCCAACCTAGGACACTCGCTAACGTCCAGCTCGTTAAGAATTTTGTAGGATTGCTCCACGGCTGAAGATCAGAGTTTTCAGAAGTGATTTTAGTGTTCATCGTTATATGGAGTTGAAGTACAACCGGAAAATAATAGAAGTCCAAGTACAAGTGGGATCGTTTGCAACCCCTTTAACTTAAAAGTGAAATTTAAATTCGAACTCATATATATCGTGAGCCATCTACCCTCCCTTATGGTCTTGAGTTTGCTTTTTCATATAAAAGCAAAGTGTCAATTCAACTCTTCTTTACATTGAGTTGTGAAGCTAAGAGGAATAATCATTTTGCAAAAAATTCGAAGAGCTATTACAAATAGCATGCCACCTGAGGCCTAAGTTGTAACATTAGAGATTATTTGGGCTTAATCAAATCACTTTGCAACACTCAGAGTAAAATATCGCAAAGATTGTTCATTGAAGGTACGAGCGATGGGCTTTCAATGTATATCGCGGATCTATAAACTTGGTGAACAGCCAGTAAATAAGCAGGTGAGCTGGATGCTCGATACTGAATTATTAACTTTCACTCTTCTGGTGACATTACTCACCCTGACACCGGGGGCGGACACCTTCATCTTGATTAGAAACGTTTTAAGGGGCGGGACTCGAGCCGGTATCGCAACCACTTTGGGAGGGCGACTCGGTTTAGTAATTCACGCCAATCTTTCCGCCTTTGGAGTTTCAGCTATTCTCGCTCATTCGGCTAACGCTTATTTCATTCTGAAATTATTGGGGGCTGTTTATCTCGTCTGGTTGGGATTTAAATCAATTTATTCCTCACTCAAGCCTCAGATTGAATCTGAAAATAAAAAAGAAAGTCAAACGCGGCAGCATCCCTTTTCGGAGGGTTTGTTATCCAACCTGTTGAATCCAAAAACGGCACTTTTTTATCTCGCGGTCTTACCGCAATTTGTAAGTCAGGAAGGGAGTGTCTTAGGGAGTTCCATTTTCTTATGTAGTATTCATGTGGGAATCAGCCTGGTTTGGTATATCGCATTGAGTGTGGGTATGGGGAAAGCTCAGGCTCTATTAAAGGCGCCCAGATTTCGTCGATGGATCGTTGGAATCACCGGCGGGCTTTTAACTGCATTGGGATTGCGATTGGGGGTCGATTGTTTTCGTTCCTTGTGATAATCAATTTTAGATTTGAAGTCCATTTAAGTTCCGGGGGAACTTGAACTTCCGATTGGGGAGAGGAATTAATTTCAAGGGTGGGAATAAAGGATCCTGAAAATTCTTCTAAGCTTGCTTGACGAAAATTTACTTAGTGTGTATTATACACTAAGTAAATAAAGAAGAATAAGAGGTTCAAAGATGTCCAAGATGAATGAAATTTATCGCACGCCCCTGGCTTTACTCACCGACTTATATCAACTCACGATGGCCTACGGTTATTGGAAAACAGGTCGAAGTGAGCAGCGATCCATCTTTCACCTCTTTTTTAGAAAGAACCCTTTTGAGGGTGGGTACACGATTGCCGCAGGATTGCAGGCCGTGGTGGATTATCTCCGCGACTTCCAATTTTCTAAAGATGATGTGGAGTTTCTTTCCACCTTGACAGGAAACGATGGTCAAGTCCTATTCGATCCTGATTTTTTAGATTACCTGAAAGAGCTTAAATTCACTTGCGATGTAGACGCAGTGCCGGAAGGAACCGTGATGTTTCCCCATCAACCTCTCGTTCGAGTGGAGGGTCCGATTCTTCAGTGCCAGATGATCGAGACGGCTTTGTTGAACATGATTAATTTTCAATCGTTGATCGCAACAAAGGCAGCACGCATTGTCTCGGCTACTGGGGGAGAGCCGGTTTTGGAATTTGGTTTGAGGCGAGCTCAAGGCATCGATGGGGCGTTAGCAGCGAGTCGAGCTGCCTACATCGGAGGGTGTGAGGCCACTTCCAATGTCTTAGCAGGGAAGTTATTTGGAATCCCAGTTAAAGGTACTCACGCTCACAGTTGGGTGATGTCATTTGAATCAGAGGAAGAGGCTTTTAAAAATTATGCAGAAGCGATGCCTAACAACTGCGTGTTTTTAGTGGACACTTACGACACGCTTGAGGGAGTTCAAAAGGCGATTCATGTGGGTGAAAAATTGAGGGAGACCGGGCACCGCATGGTTGGAATCCGGCTCGATTCGGGGGATTTGGCTCACCTGAGTATTCAAGCCCGAAAACTTCTCGACGATGCTGGTTTTGAAGATGCTGCAATCGTTGCCAGCAATGATCTAAATGAAGACATTATCGCCGACCTTAAAGAGCAAGGCGCAAAGATTTCCGTCTGGGGAGTCGGTACGAAACTGGTCACCGCTTACGATCAACCTGCTTTAGGAGGGGTCTACAAACTCGCTGCGATGGAGAATTCAGATGGTTCTTGGTCGATGAAGGTGAAGCTCTCTGAGCAAGCGATCAAGACTTCGATTCCCGGGAAATTGCAGGTGAGGCGTTACATTGAAAATGATAAGGCTGTCGCGGATATGATTTTCAATCAGTTGGAAGCGGAGCCAGAAGCAGCCATTCTCGTTGATCCATCAAACTCAGAGATTAAAAAGAAGGCGAGCCTCCATTGGCAGGCGGAAGACCTTTTAATACCGGTGATTCGTAATGGAGAAGTTCTAAGTTACGAAGACGACTTATCTGAAATCCGTCAACGCGTATTTGATCAACTCAAACTCTTTAATTATGGACTTAAAAAGAATAAACCTTCTGAATCCTACTTGGCGGGATTAGAAGAAGGGCTCCATCGATTGAAGGCCGAGATTATCGAAAAGGCTCGTCAAGGGGAGGTTGAATGATGCAGTTTATCGATGTGGCTGCAGTAGCCTTGAACACAACCCCGATGGCTTGGGAGAGCAACCTTCAGACTTTACGACAAGCTTTGATTGAGCTTCGAAAAGACGGTGCGAAGGTTGTTTGTTTCCCTGAGCTCAGTCTAACGGGGTACGGGTGTGAAGATGCCTTTCTGTCTCCTTCCGTACAACAACAAGCCCTCGAGTCGCTCAAAGAATTGATTCCAGAGACTCAAGGGCTGGTTGTCGCCTTCGGTCTGCCGGTGATGGTTTCGGGGGCGCTTTACAACTCGATTGCTGTAGTTGCGGATCAACGGTTGTTAGGTTGGGTCGCAAAAGGGCATTTGGCGGGAGATGGTATTCACTATGAACCTCGATGGTTTAAACCCTGGCCTCAAGGCTCAGTGAGTTCCTTTCGTTTCGACGGAGAAGACTATCCCATCGGTCATCTCGTGTTTGATATCGATGGTGTGAGAATCGGATTTGAAATTTGTGAAGACGCTTGGGTGGCTTCTCGCCCGGGTGAAGCCTTGTCTCGATCTGCGGTCGATATCATTTTAAATCCGAGCGCGAGTCACTTCGCGTTTGGGAAACAAGAAGTTCGTCGCAGATTGGTGTTGGAGAGTTCTCGGTCTTTAGGGGTGGCCTACGTCTATGCCAACTTGCTGGGAAATGAGGCGGGGCGAGTGATTTACGATGGTCACTCTATGATAGCCAGCAATGGACGCATGGAAGTCGAAGGGGTACGCTTTTCCTTTAAAGATTTTGAGGTGACTCGATCCAGTGTGGATCTCGATCTCATACGAATGAATCGTTCACGAAGAGTGAGTTACCAGCCACGGGAGGCTACCGAAGAGTTAACAGTGGTCAGCGCTAACCTGAATTTATCCCATTCGATTCCTCAAGCGTCTGTTGGAAAGCTTGAAGAATGGGAAACCAAGCCGTGTATCAAAGAGGAAGAATTTACTCGTGCCGTTTCCTTGGGATTGTGGGATTACCTTCGGAAAAGTCGTGCCTCAGGCTATGTGGTCTCATTGAGTGGGGGAGCTGACTCTTCAGCGGTGGCGACCTTGGTTTGGGCTTTGATAAAAATTGGAGTGTCGCAGTTGGGTCGAGAGGGATTCGCCAAAAAACTTTCCCATGTGAGGAGGCTTTCTTCCTCTCAGGGATTAGCTGAGATGGTGAAGGCTCTTCTTGCAACGGTTTACCAGGCAACTCGAAACAGTTCTGAAGCGACCGAAGTTGCGGCTCGTGAAGTGGCAGAAGCCATCGGGAGTCAGCACTATGAGCTCGACGTCGATGGAATCGTGAATTCTTACGTTGAAAAGGTCTCGGAGCAAATCGGTCGAGATTTGAATTGGGATCGAGATGATCTTGCGTTGCAAAACATTCAAGCGCGAGTTCGCTCACCGAGTGTTTGGTTGATCGCCAATGTTCGTAACGCCATTTTGCTATCGACGAGCAATCGATCGGAGGCAGCGGTGGGTTACGCTACAATGGATGGAGACACCAGTGGGGGGCTTTCGCCCATCGCGGGAATCGATAAAGCGTTTTTGAAGGGGTGGCTTCAATGGATGGCTAAAGAGGGGCCCTTGGGAGTTGGGAATGTCGAGGCATTAGAGGCTGTCGTTCGTCAAGTGCCGACAGCTGAACTGCGCCCTTTAGAAGCCGAGCAAACCGATGAAGATGACCTCATGCCCTACGATATACTCGATTGGATCGAGCGAGCAGCCATCCGAGATAAGCAGGGACCCGTTGAGATTTTCCAGCTGATGAAGGTTAAGTTTCCGCGGGAAAGTGGCGCACAACTTGCAGATTGGGTCGAGCGGTTCTTTCAGCTTTGGTCACGTAATCAATGGAAGAGAGAGCGGTACGCTCCTTCGTTTCACTTGGACGATGAAAATCTTGATCCTAAAACGTGGTGTCGGTTTCCCATTCTATCGGGGGGCTTTGAGTTGGAATTGAGGGAGATGCGGGAGTTGGCCACAACCGGACTTTGAATCTTTTTTATTTATCCGTTTGACTTAGTGTCAAAAAGACACTATTATAAGTGTGTAAATTACACTAAGCGAGCCTCAGGAGTTCAAGATGAGTTACAGTTACGAATATCCCCGAGCGGCATTGACCGTCGACTGCGTAGTTTTCGGTTTGGATGAAGAAGACTTAAAAATCCTACTCATTCAACGCGACCTCGCCCCATTTGAGGGGCAATGGGCTTTGCCGGGTGGATTCGTTCAATTGGAAGAAACATTAGAAGAAGCGGCTCGAAGGGAGCTTCAAGAAGAAACCGGAATTGAAAAGGTTTACTTAGAGCAGCTCTACACGATCGGAGACTTGGATCGCGATCCGCGAGAGCGTGTGGTGACCGTTGCCTACTACGCCCTCGTCAAGCTGACAGATCACAAAGTTCAGGCTGCCACCGATGCGCGAAACGTCGCTTGGTTTGGAATCGATGATTTGCCTTCATTGGCATTTGACCACGAAACGATTCTGGACATGGCTTACGAGCGTTTGAGGGGGAAGGTTCGATATCAACCGATTGGATTCGAGCTCTTGCCGACAAAATTTACCCTGCGGCAGATTCAACACCTTTATGAGGTGGTCTTGGACCGATCATTAGACAAGCGCAACTTTCGAAAGAAGATTCTCAGCATGGATATTTTGATCGAGTTGGATGAGGTAGAAACCGACGTGGCGCACCGAGCGGCACGACTTTACAAGTTTGATCGAAGAAAATATCAAAGATTAACCAAGCAGGGTTTCAATTTTGAGATTTAGGAGCGAGATATGGATGCACTGATTCTCGTTGATTTACAAAACGATTTTATGCCGGGTGGAGCCCTTGCCGTTGAGGAAGGGGATAAAGTTGTACCCATCGCCAATCAATTCATCTCTCTCTTTAAGTATGTCATCCTGACTCAGGATTGGCATCCTCAAGATCATCAGAGCTTTGCGAGTCAGCACAAAGGAAAGGAAGTGGGGGAGCTCATTCAGCTTGAAGGGCTCGATCAGGTGTTGTGGCCCGATCATTGTGTTCAAGGATCCCCTGGAGCAGAGTTTCACAAAGACTTAAACCTTCAAAAAAAGCACGTCGTCTTTCAGAAGGGGACTCAGCGGAAGATCGATAGTTACAGTGGTTTCTTTGATAACGGGCATAATCAGGCGACTGGACTCGAAAAGTGGCTGAAAGATGAAGGGATCACCGGACTCATCGTGATGGGTTTAGCTACTGACTACTGCGTCAAGTTTACGGTTCTCGATGCCTTGGAGGCCGGATTTAAAGTTACCTTGATCACCGATGCTTGCCGAGGGGTGGATCTCCAACCAGGAGATGTCGAGGCGGCTCTTCAAGAAATGGAAGCTAAAGGTGCGAAGCTCACGGACTCAAGTCGCTGGTTTGGAGAGTATCGATAGGAATGGAGTTAGCTATGAAGTACAGAAAGAAACCCGTAGAGATAGAAGCCTTCCCTTGGACTTATGGTTGTTCCATCCCTGAATGGGGCAAGGGGAATTTAAAAGAGTTTGAAGACTATGTTTTGATCAACACATTGGAGGGAAAAATGAGAGCAGTCCGCGGAGATTACATCATTTGTGGAGTTGAGGGTGAAGTTTACTCTTGTCGATCCGATATCTTCGAAAAAACGTACGAACCCGTTGAGGTGGAGCCCTCAATTGAGATGAATGAACAAAAAGATGAACGAACAGAAGCTAGTTAAAAGAAGCCGTTATTTAAGTTTTGTCTTACGTCACCAACCGCAAGCCATCGGAATTAAATTAGATGTTTCGGGTTGGGTCGGCGTAGACGATTTATTAGAAGCTTTGGAAGAGCACAATCGAGGGATGACTCTCGAAGAGTTAGAAGAAGTGGTTCGATTAGATGATAAACAACGCTATGCCTTTTCTGAGGACGGGCAATCCATTCGAGCGACTCAAGGACATTCGGTCGACGTGGATTTAGGGTACGAGTCCGCCGTGCCTCCAAAGATTCTTTATCACGGCACTCCCGATAAATTTGTTGAGTCCATCAAGCAAGAAGGACTCAAAAAGATGAATCGCCATCATGTTCACCTTCACATTGATGTGGAAACCTCAATGGATGTCGGTCAAAGGCGAGGGAAGCCGGTCTTATTAAAAATTCGTGCCTTAGAGATGCACGAAGCCGGTTATGAGTTTTTTGTAACGCCTAACGATGTGTGGCTGACCGACCACGTACCCCCAGAATATATTGACACACCCTGAAGAGTCAGGAGGTTCACCATGCTTTTTATTCATACTATTCGTCAAGGAGATCGAGTGGCCGTTTGGGACAAAAGTGGAAAAGTTGAATTAGTCGACGGTCCCAAGCGCCTGTTTCTCTTCAATAAGAATATTGAGCTACTTGAACATCATTCGGCAGGTGCCGATGAGTATTTAGCTATCGAGTTTAATGATGGTCATTCGGAGCATCACCGAGGCCCGAAGGCGGTTTGGTTTGATCCGGTAGAGCATTCCAAGGTGGAAATCAGGAAAGCACTACCATTAGATTCCCATGAAGCCATCGTCGTTTACAAACGAATTAACGGTGAGGTTCAGCACCGGGTGGAACGTGGACCGGCTTTGTTTGTACCGACTGAGAATGAATGGCTTCATGAATTTCGCTGGCATGGAGCTCATCCTAAAAAGCCTGAACAAAAAATACCTCGAGCTCTCAAGTTTAAGAAGTTGCGTGTGATACCCGATCAAATGTACCACTTGGTGGAGGATGTTCGCACTGCGGATGATGCTTTATTGACGGTCAAATTGATGATCTTCTTTGAGTTAACCGACATCGAAGTCATGCTTCAGCAAACGCACGATCCCATCGCCGATTTTATCAATGCAGTTACCGCTGATATTATCGATTTCGTGGGTTCGAGAACTTTTGAGCAATTCAAATGGGATACAGAAAAACTGAACGAGGTTGACGCTTATCCGAACTTGACTTCAAGGTCAAAAAGGATTGGATACCAAATCAATAAGGTCGTTTACCGTGGTTACACTGCCGGTGAAACCCTACAGTCGATGCACGATGGGGCGATCGAGACTCGAACTCAACTGAAACTTGAAGCCGAAACCGAAAATCAAGCTCAAGAGTTAGCGGATCTTAAATTGACCCGCGAAGCCGCTCGAGAGAAGCAACGTCAAGATATGGAAGCTCAACAAGCTCAGCATGAAATTGAACTGAAGCGAGTTGAGCACGAAGAGAAGTTGCGACAATCCGAAGCGGAATCGGTGGCCAGGATGGAATCGAAAAAACTTCATAATCAAGTGGAGCTCGATCATCAACGGGAAGTTCAAGGATTAGAACTGGAACATCTCAAGGCTACCGACGAAGAGAAAGCACGATTCTTAACTTCGATGCAGGAGATGGAAGTCGACTTGACTCGCTACTTAGTAGCGCAATACCAAAATCCCGATCGGCTGATTCGAATCAGTGGGGATAACGGGGCGCAGCTTCACTTGCACGAAGAATGATCAAAGTTCTAAAAGACTTGAAAGAGGTAATGGAAAGGGAGATTACACATGAATGATTCGCCTTCTAAAGATGCCTCCATCATTGGTGAGACACCTTACCTGCGTCTGAAAGACCAAGACGGTTGGTCTTTCGTCGAGCGGAAAAACGCCAATGGAGTGGTTTGTATAGCAGCGATGACGGATGAGCACAAAGTTCTTCTCGTTGAGCAGTACCGCGTTGCCGTTGGGGGTAATGTTATCGAGTTGCCAGCAGGATTGGTCGGCGATGAAGGGCAGGCCGATGAAGATTTTGAAGTTGCGGCTCAACGCGAGTTGATCGAAGAGGCGGGTTATCAGGCTTCAGATCTCAAGAGATCTGTTTCACTTGCTTCGAGTGCAGGAATGACGAATGAAGTCGTCGTGCTCTTTCTTGCTTCTGGGCTTGAGAAAGTGGGAGATGGAGGAGGAATTGGCGATGAAGAGATTATCGTGCATGAGGTTCCGATTTCTGAAATTCATGATTGGCTTTTAAATGCTCAGAGTGAGAACAAGCTTATTGATGGGCGAGTTTATGCCGGGATCCATTTTATAAAATCATCATGGGAATGATTCGATGAGTGGAAGTTATAAAGTAATTCAATATGTTCAAGGGGATGCTACCCAACCTCAAGACGAGGGGCCTAAGATCATCGCTCACGTCTGCAATGATATCGGGAAGTGGGGGCGTGGATTTGTTCTGTCACTGTCAGAACGATGGGAGGCTCCTGAGCGAGAATATAAAAACTGGTATCGAAACCAATTTCAGCCATTCGGTTTAGGGGAAGTCCAGTTTGTTGAAGTTGAGGATGACATTTGGGTCGCGAATATGATTGGGCAGAGAGATATTAAGCCGATTGGAGGGCGCCCGCCCGTTCGTTATGAGGCAATTAGGGATGCTTTAATTACAGTGTGTGGATTTGCCCGTGACCAACTAGCCTCAGTTCACATGCCAAGGATCGGTTCTGGATTGGCTGGAGGGGAGTGGATAGAGATTGAATGGATAATATCGGCAACTTTATTAAAAAATTTTATTCCAGTAACTGTGTATGACTTAATTCAAAACAATGAAATTACTAACTGAAAACTATTTAAAACAAACCCAACGTTGGCCCCAAGAAGGCCGCCACATCATGGCTCAGTACGATGCTGAGTCCATCGTCGTTTATCAAGCCTACAGGCCCGAAATTGGGAACTTCGCTTCAGAAAACAATTACTTAGGCGGAGCATTTTCCCTCGGGAGAATGAGTTGGATCAAGCCCAATTTCCTTTGGATGATGTACCGTTCTGGTTGGGGAACTAAAGAAGGTCAAGAAATCATCTTGGCTGTTCGAATCAAGGGTACGGGATTCGACACTATTTTGTCGCAAGCCGTTGCTTCGACCTACTGGGATCACCTTTACTCCTCACACGAAGAGTGGCAACGCGCCGGAAAAGCATCCGATGTTCGTCTCCAGTGGGACCCTGATCATGGACCACAAGGTGATAAATTAGACCGTAGAGCTATTCAATTAGGATTGCGAGGTAAGACCTTAGCGAACTACGCTCGTGATTGGGTCATCAACATTGAAGACATTTCTGATTACGTTGCTGATCAGCGAGAGCTCGTTAAGAGAGGGGCCTTAGACCAACTGGAAACTCCGAAAGAAGAGATCTATCCCGTCAGTGAGGAGAATGCTTCAAAGATTGGTCTAATCCATCTTCAATAATAAGCATGGGTTGATGGAGGGCATTCATTCGTTTGTACTCATTAAATCTTGATCACGAACATTGGGGGAAGAGGTGAAAATGACAGATATCTCAATCTCTACTCTCGAAGAAAAAATTTCAGGTTGCTTATTGGGGATGGCAGTCGCCGATGCTTTGGGGCTCCCCCGCGAAGGCTTGTCTCCGAAGAGAGCTAAAAAACTGTATGGAGAAGGCGACCTTCAGCATCGTTTCATTTTAGGGCGGGGGCTGGTGAGTGATGATACCGAACACGCCTGTATGACGGCGCAAGCTGTTTTGAAATCCAAAGGGGAGCGGAAGCGTTTTCAAAAGTCATTAGCCTGGCGTTTAAAGTGGTGGTTGTTAGGTTTGCCTTCCGGAATCGGTTTAGCCACATTGAAATCCATTCTTAAATTATGGATGGGGATATCACCCGCTAAGAGTGGTGTTTTTTCTGCTGGAAATGGTCCTGCGATGCGGGCTCCCATCCTCGGAGTTCTATTCGCTGAGGATAAAGTTTTACTTGAAGAGAGAGTACAAGCTTCCACCCGAATAACTCATGTCGATCCCAGAGCTGAGGAAGGAGCGAGAGTGATTGCCTTAGCTGCCACTTGTGCCACTGAGCCTCATTGGCAAAGTCAGGATTGGCGGGAAATTTTAAACAAACTTCGGAGTTCGATTACGGGAGAAGAACTTTTAAATCAACTCCAGATTGTAGAAAAGCACTTGGAAGCAAGATCTTCGGCTCCTGAAGTTGCGAAAGAAATGGGATTAGAAAAAGGAGTCACTGGATATATCAATCACACCGTTCCCATGGTGATCTTTTGTTGGTTGCGATACTGGGGTGACTTTAAGAAATGTGTGACTGAATCCATTCTTCTTGGTGGAGATGCTGACACCGTAGGAGCCATCGCCGGTGCATTAGCCGGAGCGACTGTTGGTCGGTCGGGAATTCCTCAGAAATGGTTGAAGGGTTTGTGGGAATGGCCGAGAAGCGTTCAGTGGATGAGTACACTTTCGATGAAACTTGCTCGAGCAAGTCAAAATGCAAGCAATCGAAGTATGGAGAATCCAGTCCCTCTCTTCTGGCCGGCGCTTTTGTTGCGAAACCTATTTTTTCTTCTGATTGTTCTCTTTCATGGATTCCGAAGGCTCTTGCCTCCTTATTGAGTCCTGGGAAATTAGGGGAACTGATTCTATTCAATGTTTTTAGTGGTACACCAGGGATTACCCTTTAGGGATAGGATTGTGCCGCTTTATAGCAATTTCTCTCATTCCATACGGAAATGCTTTATCAGAGAAACTCAATTCGTAATTCATTAACTAGCCCGGCGCGTCAGCGACGGGAGGCGTCATCGCACTGAACTCACTTTTAGCTTATTCTTCAGGATTGATAAAATCGTTAGTATCCACCCACAAAACACTTTACCCACTGCTTAAACGAATCCCGTCGCTGACGCTCCGGGCTACTTAAACAAGTAGCTTAGTTATAGGGGAATCATCAGTTTAGAATACTGAGGCTTCCTTTAAGATCTTGGATTCAAAAAGAAATCTCAATTTAATGAATTAAATCAGCTAATTATTTCTTAACCTGCTCCGGGAGATGCGTTTAAATAGTCCTTGCTCCATCAATTCCGTATTTCTGGTCTCACTTTTGTGATCCGTATCACGATCAACCCAAATTCTTAGGTTTCGTGATCGATGCGTTGAGCTTGCTAGTCCGCGGATCGCCCAGTTTTAGGATTGATGAAAGGGTCGTTATGTATAAGAAATTTAGATTTCTTCCACTCTTTAAGTGTCTCTCTTTGGGAGTGCTTTCTCTTTTATTTATAAGTTCGGGTGTGCAAGCGAAGACGGTCATTGTCGGACCGGCTGAGGGGGGAGCTAAAAAAGACGGAGGGCTGCTCGCAGCCATCGCCAGTGCGGAAGATGGAGACACACTGGTCGTCGAACCGGGAACGTACATTCTCTCTGAATCCCTCAATTTTGGTGGCAAAAATATCACCTTGGTTTCCTCCGCGGGACCCGAAGCCACTCACCTCCAATTAGCTAAGAACATCGAAGATCTCTTTAACAAGAGTGTCGTTGTCTTTGACAGCGGAGAAACCGGTGATGCTGTTCTCGAAGGCTTTACCCTTTCGGGTGGTCAAGGAACTTCACTCGGTGGCGTTCATATGGGGGGTGGAATTTTCTTTTCAAATTCGAATCCCAGCATCGTTGAATGCGTCATCACTTCGAATGAAGCACAAGCCGGTGGTGGAGCTGCCATTCAGGATGCCAATCCTACGTTTATCAGCTGCAAGTTCACGAAGAATTCCGCTAGCTTTGGATTAAATCATTCCAAGGGTTTAAAGCAACACGGTGGCGGTGCTCTTGTCATTACAGGTTCTTCTAATCCTCGTTTTGAAGAAACTCTATTCGCTGAGAATACTGCGAATAATGGAGGAGCTGTCCTCACCCAAAATTCTTCCCACCCTCGATTCACGAATTGTGTTTTCCAAAAGAATGAAGCCACCCAGGGTGGTGTTCTCGCCAGTCGGGGAACTTCTTATCCTTCGCTTACTAATTGTATCCTCTCCGGAAATGTTGCCGGCCATGCGGGTGGTGCAGTTCATACCAGTGATGGCTCCTATCCCCGCATTCGACACACCACGATGACGGGAAACCGAGCTGAAGTCGGATCTGGAATTTTCTGTGGAGGATCATCCTATCCTCTGATTACGAATTGCATCGTCTGGGGAAATCAGGGAAATCCACGCATCGTTTGGGAGCGTTCCCAGCCCCGAATTACCTTTAGTCTTATCGATGTCGGTAATCCCAGTGATAATCCTTTTGCGAATACTGAAAGCTCCGACAACATCAACGCTGATCCCGAGTTCGTCGACAGTGGTCGATTTGATGATAAAGGAACTCCCAATGATACCTCGGATGATGAATGGGTCGAGGGTGACTATCACTTGAAGTCGATCTCGCCTGCAATCGACAATGGGACAGAACTCACCAATAGTGGTTTTTCTGAGCGGGCTCCCGACCAAGATTTTAATGGAAACAACCGAATCTGCTGGGCGACGGTCGATCTCGGTGCTTTTGAATATTGTGATGACAAGATTCCTGGTCGCGATCTACCTTTCATCTTTGTTGAAAGAAAGCTCGATCCCCAGAGAGAAGTTTCACCTACTACGGCGATTACTCAAGCTGAACACGGTCGATTGATGATGCGCGATGCCGGTGGAGATGTTTCCGTCATCGTTGATTCTGCCTCTCCTGAAGCTACTGCCGATACGCCTCTCGATGTCATGGATCCCGACGTTTCCTTTGACGGATCAAAAATTGTCTTTTCCGGTTATTCAAAATCAGAAAATGCCTGGCGTATCTTCGAAGTTCGAAAAGATGGAACTGGTTTGAGGCAAATTACCCAAAGTGATCGTCAGCTCGATCTCTCTCGTTACGGAGCGGCGGCTGAGCGCTTCTTTGGTCACGATGATCTCGATCCTTGTTACCTGCCCGATGGGCGAATCTGTTTTGTCTCAACACGGTATCCCGGAGCCGCTCCCGCTCGTCGTCTTCGAGCGACAAACCTTTACGTGGTGAATTCCGATGGTTCGAATGTTCACCGAATCACTACTGAAAGATTTGGCGCTGATACTCCTACCGTCGATCCTACTACCGGTCGAGTGGTTTACTCACGGTGGTGGATGAGTCCGGAGTCGGCTCGCCAGGGTGGAGAAGATCATCCCAGTACTACCGATGATCAAATTCCCACCGCTCCTTTGACTCCTCCGAAATACTATGGTCCCGGGGAAACGCCGCCTCCTCCCGGACCGGTTGCTGAAACAACTCCAAATAATTATCGGCGTGAAGTCTTAGAGACCATCCCTGCGGATGAATTTCCTGGAGTGAATCTTTGGTCGTTAGCTTCGATCAATCCGGATGGAACCGATTTAAAAATGTTCTCCGGTTTCCATGTCGATCGTCAGGCGACCATGGCCTATCGTCCAACGATTCGTGAAGATGGATCCGCCGTGGCTCTCTTCCTGACCGATTCTCCCCGCATCGGAGACCCTGGAGTTTTCGGGGCTCGCAAATTTGAGAGAGGCGCGGTAGCACCTCGTCCTCTCGGAGGACCTCAAACTTTTGCCGTGCCCGATGAAAATGATAAGCCTTTCATCTACTCGAGTGCCGTGCCTCTCGACGGAGATCGAATGATCGTTACGGGGTCTAAGAATGGAGTACGGACGCCTTCCAACTTTGATCTCTTTATTCAAGTGGGAACGGTAGACCCTGTTCGAGTTCACAGTGCCGAGCCGGGTTACGCCGTTCTCGATGCGACTCCTCTTCGTCCAAGAGAAACGCCAAAGGTGGTCTCAGATGATGTGTTCACCGTCTTCCGTGAAGATGCTCCGAGAAGCGCAGAAGAGGCGATCAACGAAGGTGGTAAGTTCACCTTCCATGCTCTCAACATTTTTAGTAATGCTCCAGTCGATACCCCGATTCCAAATGCACCTCCCATCGGTAAGCGACTCTTCATGGAGTTCTACATGGCGCCTCAGGGAGACACCTTGAACTTCGATGAAAAACCGACTCTCTTACATCGAGTTCAGGTTCCTCAATCTGGAGAAATTAAAGTCGATCTACCCGCAGGAGTACCGCTGTTTGAAGTGCTCACTGATGATAAAGGCGATGTCGTCACGGGTCGTGATGGTCAAATCTATCACGTGGGTGGTATGAATTTTGGGACACCCGGGAAAACCAGTCAATGTGTGGGCTGTCACGCTGGGCACTCCATGATGGAAGTTCCTCATCCTTTGGCCATTCGCGCAACCAACTTAGCCCCGAGTGCCCGTATTTCAGCGAGCTCGGTCAAAACAGCAAGAACCAATGAAGGGCAAGACTTTACCTTTGAGCCTCAGTTCCTCGTTGACCGCCGAACCGATTACTTCCGATCGTTCTGGGCTGCGAAAGCAGGGGACACTCGTCCTACCATCCGTATGGAATGGGATGTACCTTTACAAATCAACGAAGTAAAAATCCATCCTCCACCGTGGGGACGAGGAGTCATCCGAGGGAACAATCACATGGTGATTAAATCGGTTGAAATCCGGTTGATCTCTAATGGCGAAGTGGTCCGGCGAAAAGTTGAAGACCGCGGTTGGTTCCGATTAGAGGATCCTCCAATTTCGGTTCATGGGACGAACATCGATACCGTAGAAATTCAGATTTTGGAATTCTCGGGTGATCACGAAGATGTGGATGCCCCGGCTTTAGCTGAGATCGAGGTTTGGGGTGAGGCGATGCCCAGCTCTGTGCCCGAACTTCAATTTATTCGAGGAGACTCGAATTCGGATGGTTTAGTGGATATCAGCGATGCTGTCACTACCCTGACTGGGCTCTTTATTGATAGCCAGGAGATCCGTTGTCGGGCGGCGGCGGATTCAAATAGTGATGCCGCTGTCGATATGAGTGATGCGATTCACTTCCTCAGCTACCGATTCCTCGGAACGGAGCCGCCTGCTGCTCCATTCCCCGCCTGTGGACCGACGGAGGATATCGGATTGGGTTGCGAAGAATCTAGCTGTCGCTGATCGCTTCTAAATCTTTATCTTCCAATTTAAAAAAAAGCTCCGAGACAAGCATGCTTGTCTCGGAGCTTTTTTTCGTAACCCATTTCACCAGAACTGTAGCCAAATTCACTGTAGCCAAATTCGCCAGAATTTGGACTACTCAAATCGATTCTCAATCACGACCTCACTCAATTCCAACTGGCCCGGCTTCGGCCAAGCTTCTTGAGTTCCTTTACCGATGGCGACCATCGGTCCGATGCAATGATCAGCGGGAAGGTTGATGAGTTTGGCCACGGGTTCGTGTTCAAAGCCAATCATCGGGCAAGATTCGTAACCCATAGCTTTCGCTGCTAGCATCAAGGTCTGCATAGCCATGCCGATAGAGCGCTGCGCTTCATCGCGTTGAAGTTGCTCTTTCCCATCGTGGAAAGGACCCATCCAACCCACTAAGAGGTTGGCAACTTCTTCAGGGGCATTCCTCCAGTAGCGGGCGGGCTCTTTGGCCCAGGCTTTCACATCTCCAGTCACCAGGATTAAGAGGGAGGCATCGGTCATCTGAGCTTGATCGTTTCCTAAAGCTCGTATCTCTTTTCGTAATTCGGGATCACGGATGACCACAAATCTCCAGTGTTGAATGTTGAAGGACGTGGGAGATTGGATCGTCGCTTGAAGAAGTTTTTCTTCTTCTTCTTTGGAGATCTCATGATTAGGGTCAAAATGCTTGACGGCTCGTCGTCCGTAGATGGCGTCGAATGTATCCATTTCTCTATCTTTCTTTAGCTGAATTTTCTTTAACTGAATCCGCAGTAGTACCAATTTTTAGCAATTTGAATTGAGAAGACGAGTCTTCCGAATTCCGAAATCTCTTCTAATTTAGAATCGGGATCATAAACAAATCCGGCCCAATTATCGAGGATTCCATCGTTGTTGGGAAAAGCGACTAATCGTTTACCGTAATCGGAGATGTGGTATCGGATTCCGGTCTTCGGATCCCTCGAAGGGAAACTCTCGCTTCTCGCAACCGGTTGAATCTCCTCAATGATGTTTTCCCAGGTCGATTGATAAAGGGAAAAATAGATTCGATGGGTGATTCTTGGGGTCACAAAGTAATGGGTGCTGATACAAAAGATGACCAGGATAACGGAGGAATAGGCAGATAAGTTCCTTCTCTTCAAAGAAATAAAAATAGCGTAGACAAGGAGCCCGAGGGCACTCAAGGGTATCAGCATATCCATCACCAAATTCACAACGAAATTAGCTTGAAATGAAAAAACTTCGAGGATGAAGAAGAGGAGCAGCCAGGCTAAGGTGGCAAATTTCACATATTTAGAGGATGGAGAATTTTGCGTCATTTTGAAAGATTTCTAAATGATGTGAACTCTTTGTTTGCAGGGCTTAATTGAAGCTCCATTGAATATTTTAAGACGTGTATAGATAAGATAAAGCATCGAATAGTGTACACTAATTGACATTTCATCTTGAATTTATCCACTCTTAGTATGTGTACATTTAAATATTTACATTCTTGATTAAGTATAGATTTTAGGTGTTGGTACTCACCCTCTACAGTGGGCTAAGAATAAAAGTGTATAAAAGTATAAAAAAATGGAGTTAGATTGGGAGGCTCTAAGTTCTTAATCTGATAGAGCGTAGTCTAAAATTGAGCAAAGATGTAACAACCTTTTCCTTCCTACGGGAAAATTAATCTAATTCAATGTGACATTGACAACTCTTCACATAATGGGCTTAATGTTTTTTTGATTAATAATTGTTGTATATTTCATTTAATTATTATTTTGATTTTACAGTTCATTTTGAGCTGATAACCATGAGATAAGGAGATCAAGCAATGTGGTCAAAAAATAATTTAGCACATAGAACAACTTGGGCAGTGTTTTACGCTTTAGAGCAATACGGAAGTACGTTTGATAAATCTGAGAAAAAGAAAATGTCACAACTCGCATTTTACGATCCTGATAACTCTTCACCGATGAGAACTGGAAAGGCACGATCTTTAGCATCTCAAGTTGACAAGATATTTAGGAAATTGCAGGGGGCTAAATTTGAAACTGGAATTAATCGAAAAAAGGCTGTCACAGAAATGACAAAATTGCTAACAAGCAAGGACAAAACCATGATGGATTTAGCTTCTCTCAATGACTCCCTTTATAAGTTTTATGGTGAAGAATCATGACAAGGAATAACATTTATAATAAAGATCTTATATTAGTGACATTCTTAATGATCTTAATGGGCAATGTTTTGAGAGCTGAGGAAGCTCTCTTTATTAAGGATGTTAATGATAAAGGACTGTTTTATTTAACAAACGATCATGCCTTTGTTAAAGACAAGCCTAATGTCGCTCTACTTCTTGATGCCAAAAAGAATCCAGCAAAACTTGAAGAAGGAGGAGGCTCGGTTTTCATATTAGTAAAAGACGCCTCAGGAAATAGAGTCCCGCCAGATGATGGTAAAAAGATAACTCTGAAGGGTGATGATAATTTTGAGCTAAAAATTGAAGTTGAAGATGACCTGAGTATAGGGAAGCTAGAAATCTCAGTTGAAGAAGATGGCGGTATTAATGTAATAAAGTTTTTGAATGATGATTTAAATGAAGTGCAAATTCCTCGACCAGATTGGGCCAAAAAAATTGAGATTTTATCCAAGAGTCTGCCTGAAAATGACTCTAGCAACAGTCCTGATTCTTCAGATGAAAATTCGAATCAAAAAGATAGTAAATCTAGTGTGAAGGATGATCTCAAAAGATTTTTGAATGATAGCCTTGGTTTATCGAATGCTACCGATGGAAGAGAAATTGCAAGTTCAATAAAGAGCAGTCTTGAATCCGCTGATCTATCAAATCCCGTGGTAAATAGGCTGTTTTCAGGTAAAGATAATTGGAGGTTTTTAAAAGGGCTTTCGATCGAGCCTGTAGTTTTACAGCCCGAGAAACAAGATCCTATATTTGGAATGCGATACTCGCTGAAAAAACAATATGATCCAGCGGATATGATAAGTAAAAATAAAGACCTAATGGTGATGTTCGATTTGGACATCAATGGTCTAATTGCGGCTGAAGAGGGTGAAAATCCAGAAGATTTTCAAAGTGGAAAATTATCTTTATTTGCCTTTCAGACCCTGGGTGGGGATATATCTGAAGATTATGAACCGGATGAAACGACACATAAAAATTTTAATATATATACCTTAAAGCTAGCTGAGTTTACAGATCCGGATGAACTCTTAATCAGTCCCGAAAGAGAGGCTTTCTTTCAATTAGTTCGCGATAATCTAACGCCTCAATTTTATTGGGATCTTGCGGTGAATGCTGGGTACGAAGCTGACCAACGATTCAAAACTTCACAGTTTGCAGTTGGAGTTTCGGCTCAATTTGAACTCAAAGCATGGAGTCGGCATTCAGCCTGGTCTGCACTTAATCTTTTAGATTATCCATTTGCTTTTGCGCGACTGTTGTTTGGTTACGATAAAGACTGGAGCCCTCGTGGTGCGAGTTGGCCAACCATTAGGTTCGGATTTGATCGAGTAACACCAACTGATGGTGATCCAAGGGAAAATTTCGGTGAAACCGACGATTTTTGGCGCACGAACACTGAGATTAGTTTCTCTACCCCACTTGCATCAATTGGAGGTGAATTATACACCCTCAATATGAACTGGAGGTTTCATAGGGAACTCGATGCACGACGTAGCATTAGAAATGCCAACCTACACCAGTACTCCTACTTTACTTTAGCCGTTCGCTCATCTGCCGGATTGGTCCTTAGTTATGCAAAGGGGCGTCTTCCATTTGATCGTAAAGATGATGAAGTTTATGGTGTCGGTTACCAGCTTAATTTTTAAGTTATAGTTTTTATTTAGCGCTGAGAGGACAGCTTCTTTGTTGGGGCCGTTCTTTCAGCGCTTTTTTTATCCCAATTAATCGACAAATGAATCATCACCTAAGGATTAGAATGATGATTGGGCCTTCCCTAAAGTTTTTTTTGTTTCGCGAAGATTTAGTTTCTCATTATTGGGAGTCAAAATTAGGCCGAAATAAGCTTCAAACTTAGTGCGAGTTTTAATCTTTAATAGGTTTTCGCAATATTTCAAAAAAATCCCCGCCTTTCGCCTTCTCATCATCTGTTCCCCAGTCGATCTTTTTGTCTTTGAGCTCGAGCTTAGGGATGTGTTTCGAGCAATGGATGTAGGCTTCTTCCACCTCGATGTGGACCCAGCGTTCAGCTTGGGGAGATTCCTCGTTTTGTGAAGATCTTACTGATGGAGAAATTTCATCGCACTCTACGATGCGAGCCTCTCCGTTGATATGTAGGCCGATCGTCGTATGCATAAAATCGGCAAAGAACATTCCAATGTGAGGATTCTCGGTGATGTTCCCCAGGCTCGCTAAAACTCCATTTCCTCGGTACTCAGGATACATTAAGTTTTTAGAGTCGATGACTTGGATAAAGCCCGGGGGACCGGCTCTGAGGGAACAGTCACAATTTCCGTGTCGATCTGCGGTTGAAATAAAGAGCAGGGTTTGTCGCTTCAGGTAATCGACCATATTGGGATTGAGGTGATCGAGAACTTGGTTGTTATAGAATTTAAGGGCGCGAGCTTCAGTGCCGAATTTCTTTTGTAAGAGGTGCTCGCCGTCGGAGCCAGGAGGGAGAGAGTTCATGATAGAGAAGAGCCAAAAATTTGAAGTGAAATGTGGTATCTCTGATGTTTGTATTATAGTTACGAAATCAAAGAGAGTTAGTCCGAGATATTATTACTTGATTGTCCGATCTGTTAGTAAAAACAATATTAATTTTGAAACTGAAAAATAAAAACGAGACTAACCATTCAAGAAGCTTCTTCGTATTCATTCTTCCAAGACTCGTTTGGCCTTAATAGCTCTATTTGTAGAAACCAGGTCGCCACGAATGGATTCTGCTCTCACATCATGAATGAGGAGTTTAAAATATAGCTTTAATTCAGGTCGATTTGACAACTCATAAACACGATTAAAGACTTCTGGCTGGAAATGGTGTTTGAAAAAGAGCTCAAAATCAAAATAAATAAATCTTTAGATGAGGTTTTGGAAAAAATATCTTCCAAGATCTATAGCTCTTATCGAGATGCTCCCACCGCTACTATTTTAGGTCGAATCGAGGGGCAGCGAATTGTCCTCACCCGAAACCATCCTTTTAGCGATATCCGAACTAAATACCGCCCTTTTCTCATCTGTAATTTTAAAGAGGTGGATGGTGAAAAGTTTTTGTTATGTAAGATTTGTTACCGAGGCATTTGGGATGCATTTAAACCCGATTTTATATATCCGAAAATCTTCATCCCTTTCTTGATACTTCTATCTCTAGTCATTGTTCCTGTTGCTGTTTTCTTTTATGTCGCTTTTTCTTTAGTCGCGATTTTGGGTGGAGGGATGCTTTTGGGTATCATCGAGAATCCAGAAGGTTGGAATTTCGCCTACAGTCTTATCCTTTTAATTATGGGAGGGATGCCTTGGCTCGCTTTGTGTTATCCGCGGCGAACTCGTGAGGATGAAGATTTTCTCATAGAGTATGTAGAAAAAGCTTGTTCCTAGTTTGGGATGGGAGTCACGATTTTCGTCTATGGGATCATCGCTTGATTTTTCACGTGAAAATTCAGGAAAAAAAGCCTCAATCCTGGGATAATTATCGTTAGTCCATTTGCTAATTCACTGACGCCTAAAATATTACAAAATAAGCGATCATTTCATCGTTTTGAATATTAAGCGGGTTATCTGTACAAACATGGGTTTAGGGTTTTAACTTCGTGATGCCGAACTTTTTGTCGATCTCTCATTTCCCAGTACCATCAAGAGTTCAAAAGATCTATTGGGCGGTCGGAGCTTTCCTATGCCTGTTCCCTTTGAGCAGTTTACGGTCCGAGGAACACTTTTTTGAAAAGAAGATCGCCCCTCTGTTTCAAGCTCACTGCCTGAGTTGTCACAACCAAGACCTCAGCAAAGGAAAGTACTCACTCCAAAATCGTCGATCAGCCTTGAAGAGTGGAGTGATCGTTCCCGGTAATGCTGCCAAGAGTGAATTGGTTGACAAAATTACCTTAAAGGGGGGGAAGGCTTCTATGCCTAAAGATGCCACTCCCCTAAAACGTCACGAAGTAGCTCTTATCCGAAAGTGGATCGATGCAGGAGCCCCTTGGCCAAAGGATCTCGAATTAAAGGAAGCCGAGGTTGATGATTTCAACTGGTGGTCGTATCAAGGCCTTCGGCGACCCAACATTCCTACAATAAAAATACCTGAAGGCAAAACGAAGTGGGGACGTAATCCTATCGATGCGTTTATTCTTCGAACGCTCAACGAAAATAAATTGTCGCCCTCTAAAGAAGCAGATCGACGCACCTTAATCCGAAGGTTAACTTTCGATCTCATCGGACTCCCTCCAAGTCCTGAGGAGGTTCAAGCCTTCATCGAGGATAAAAGTGAAAAGGCTTACGAACACTTAGTCGACCGCCTTCTCGACTCCAAGCATTACGGAGAGCGTTGGGCTCGACACTGGCTCGATGTGGTGAAGTACGCCGATACCTGTGGTTACGACAAAGATAAGCTTCGCCCCAACGCCTGGCCGTATCGAGATTATGTGATCGATTCTTTTAATCGAGACAAGCCCTATTCCCGTTTTATCAAAGAACAAGTTGCGGGGGATGTGCTCTTTCCAGGGACTCCTGAAGGCATCCTGGGCTTAGGATTTATCGCCTGTGGTCCTTGGGACTTCATCGGTCACGTCGAAGTACCCGAATCGAAGATCGACGGAAAGGTGGCGAGGAACTTAGATCGAGACGACATGGTTTCGAATGTTCTCAATACATTTTGTAGCGTGACCGTTCAGTGTGCCCGTTGCCACAATCATAAATTTGATCCCATCAGTCAGGAGCACTACTACGGCTTACAGTCGATTTTCGCTGCGGTCGATCGAGCAGATCGCGTCTACGACTTAGGTCCTGAAGTTAAAGCACAGCAAAGTCAGCTCAGTCAAAAGTTAAAAGCTAACCGTCAGCAACTTCAGCAGATTGAATCTGAGATGGAAAAGTTGAGTGAAGGTCAACTGAGTTCATTAAGAAATCAGGTGAATTCCCTCAAAAGCAAAATCTCAGTCAAAAAATCTCCTAAGTACGGTTATCACAGTCAAATTTCCAAATCGCAGGATGCTCCGAAGTGGGTGCAAGTTCAGCTTCCTAAAGTTACGGGCATTTCGAAAGTCACTCTCTATCCTTGTCACGATGAATACGCGGGAATCGGAGGTGGGTTTGGTTTTCCGGTTCGATTCAAAGTCGAAATTTCGATGGATTCTAAAACTTGGATCCCGATCTTTGATCATTCGAAGAAAGATTATCCCAATCCTGGATTGAAGCCTCTGGTCATTAAAGACATCCATTCGAGTGTTCGTTGGATTCGAGTGTCAGTATCGAAACTTGCAGAAAGAAGCTCAGATTACATCTTCAGTTTGGCCGAGATCACGGTCGAGGATGGGCAAGATAAATCTTTAACCGCAAATGCGAAGATTCAGGCCAAAGATTCCATCGAAGCTCCCGTTCGTTGGGCGAAAAAGAATCTGATCGATGGTCATTGGCCTCAGCCCGGTGATCCCAGCGCCCAAAAAAGACTGACTGAAGCAACCCTAAAGCTTGAAGAGCTTCGAAAGAAAATTGAAACCCCCGAGCGTATCGCTAAACGGGCTCAGCTTCAAAAATCAGTTCAGGAGCTTGAAAAGCAAATTCAAAAATTGCCCAAGGGAAAAGTAGTTTACGCGGCCGCGACTCACTTTAACCAGCAGGGGAACTTCAAGCCGACAAAGGGTCAGTTGCGTCCCATTCATGTTTTACATCGAGGAAATATCCAACAACCGGGGAAGCCCGCTCAACCCGGTTTTATTCCCTTGGATAAAACCATTCCCTGGCAACTCGATAAAAATCTCAATGAGGCTGATCGAAGAGCCGAACTGGCTAAGTGGCTTACATCAAAAGAGCATCCCCTCGTTTGGCGCTCGATCGTCAATCGAATTTGGCAGTATCATTTTGGTGAAGGTATCGTTTCTACACCCAACGATTTTGGGCGGATGGGAGCCTTTCCGAGTCATCCCGAACTCCTCGATTGGTTAGCTCTAGAATTTCGAGATCAAGGACAGTCCTTCAAAAAACTCCACCGCTTGATCGTGACGAGCAGTACCTACCGTCAGTCATCAAAGTTCGATCCGAAGAAACATAAAATTGATAGTAACAATCAATTCTTTTGGCGAATGAATCGCCGTCGACTTCAAGCCGAAGAGATCCGGGATTCCATCCTCAAGGTGAGTGGTGCACTGAATCCTGAGATGGGGGGACCTGGCTTTTATCTCTTCAAATTAGAAAAAACGGCACATTCCCCTCACTACGAGTACCATAAGTTTGATCCGCGAGACGAAAAATCTCACCGCCGGAGTATCTATCGGTTTATTGTCAGGTCCCAACCGGATCCTTGGATGACGACCCTCGACTGTGCCGATTCATCTCAAAGCACACCCAAAAGAAACGAAACCTTAACTTCGCTTCAAGCCTTAGCCCTGCTCAATAATAAATTTAATTTGGTGATGGCTGAACGATTCTCAATGCGAATCCAAAGTGAAGCCAAGTCTCTTCCCGAGCAAGTTCGAAGAGCAGTGAGCTTGGTGATCCAACGCGAGTTGAGCGCTAAAGAGATCGAGGAACTCACTCAATATACGCGTTCCCATGGTCTAAAAAACCTTTGTCGCTTACTCTACAACCTCAGTGAATTCGTTTATTTAGATTGACCGTATGTTAAATCGACGTGATTTTTTAACTCAGTCGAGTTTAGGTTTAAGCAGCCTCGCATTGGCGATGCTGTTGCGTGAAGAATCCGCTGGAAGTTCTCCAAGAGCTATTGAAGTGCTTCACCATCCTCCTAAAGCGAAGAGAGTCGTTCAGCTCTTTATGGCGGGAGCTGCGAGTCATCTCGATCTTTGGGATCACAAGCCTTACTTAGAAAAACACCACGGTAAGAAATCCGATTTTGGTGAGCATGTTGAGGCTTTTCAAAATGGTTTAGGGCCGTGGCTTAAGCCGCAGTTTGAGTTCAAGCCTTACGGTCATTCTCAAAAGATGATCAGCGAGGCGGTGCAACCCTTGGGGCGTCATGTCGATGACATCACTTTCATCCACAACATGGTGGGAAAAACGGGTGTCCATTCTCAGGCGACCTACTTACAAGCCACAGGATTTCAGCGTCCAGGTTTTCCGGGAATGGGATCATGGATCAGTTATGCCTTAGGTTCGATCAACGAGAATCTTCCGACCTTCGTCGTGCTCCCTGATCATCGAGGTTTTGCCAGTAATGGACCCAAGAACTGGGGAGCTGCTTTTTTGCCGGCAAGTTCACAGGGAACGGCGATCTTTCCACAACGCGAAAACCCCATCGAAGATTTACACGCCCGAGCTGATTTTGTTAATTCAACTTCCGACCGTGAAGGATTGAATTTACTCAATCGCTTGAATCGAAATTATCAGGAAGAACGGCCTCAGGATTCTCGACTCCAGGCCCGGATCCGGTCCTACGAACTCGCAGCTCGAATGCAACTGAGTGCTCCGGAAGCCTTAGATCTTTCGAAGGAGCCCAAGCATATCTTGAAGCTCTACGGTTTAGATCGAATGGGATCAAAATACTCGAAAGACATCAACATTCCTGAAGAAACCGAGTACTTTGGGCGTAAATGCTTAATCGCTCGACGACTGTTGGAGCGTGGGGTTCGTTTCGTTCAGGTGTGGTCGGGAAATGATAATAGCTTCCCGAGAAGAAATTGGGATAGCCATGAAAACCTTAAACGTGATCACGGTCCTCTCGCGCGAGGTATGGCCGTCGGTGCGGCTGCATTGATCGAAGATCTCAAGCAGAGAGGGATGCTCGATGATACGATCGTTCTTTGGACGACGGAGTTCGGGCGCATGCCCAGCAGCCAAGGGAGTACTGGACGTGATCACAATCCTTACGTCTTTACCAACTGGCTTTGTGGGGGAGGTGTCCAGGGAGGCTTATCCTACGGGCCTTCGGATGAGTGGGGCTATAAACCCTTAGATAGGTCCAATCCCACTCAAGTTTACGATGTCCACGCTACGATCTTGCATCTTTTAGGTATCGATCACACTCGATTGACCGTGCGTCATAATGGTATCGATCGCCGCCTGACCGATGTTCACGGACACGTCCTCAACGATATCCTCACCTAATCTAATCCGTAACCGAACTTGTCAAAGTTTGGTAGTCTCTCCGCTCAACTCACTTAGGGTTGGTCGACTTCAGATGGATAGAGAAATGAAATTTACCTCAATTCGAATTCTACAATCGAGCGTATTCAGTGTCTTGTTGTTGTTGGGTATCGGTTTGAACCCAAGCAATCTTCAAGCTCAAACCGCACCATCAGAGTCCTTGATTATCGAAATTCAAGATGATCAAGGGGCGCAGCTCCCTTGTCGCATCCATCTCTCATCGAGTGCCGGAAAGAAGATTAATACTCAAAGGTACCCTTCGTGGAGAGATCATTTTGTTTGTGACGGCAAGGCTGAACTCAAGCTTAGCCCGGGGCGGTACAACTACCTCATTGAAAAAGGCCCCGAATACGAATCTCTCAAAGGACACATTCAAATTGAAGCGGGGAAAAAGAATTCTCATACCTTTACTTTAAAGCGTATTTCCCATTTGAGAAAAGAAGGATGGTATAGCGCTGACCTACATGTACACCGACCGGTTCGCGATGTCGAAATTTTGATGCGAGCTGAAGACCTCGATTTTGCTCCCGTGATCACTTGGTGGAATCGGCAAAATCCTTGGAAGAATAATCCTATTCCAAAGGATCGTACCGTTCGATTCGATGGATCAAGAATCTATACCATCCTGGGCGGAGAGGATGAACGTCAGGGAGGAGCGTTGCTCTACTTTGGATTGAATCAACCCATCGAGATCACTCGAGCTCAACGGGAATATCCTTCACCGTTAGACTTCGTATCTAAAGCTCGGCAGCAAGAGCCATCGGTATGGATCGACATCGAAAAGCCCTTTTGGTGGGATGTTCCCACCTGGTTGGCGAGTCAGAAGATGAATTCCATCGGAATCGCCAACAACCACATGTGTCACAGTCAAATGCTTCCCAATGAAGCTTGGGGAAAACCTAGAGATAGGGATCGACTTCCGGCTCCACTGGGAAATGGTTACTGGACTCAAGAAATCTATTATCACGTTTTGAATGCTGGGTTGAGGTTGCCGCCATCAGCAGGAAGTGCATCTGGGGTGTTGCCCAATCCAGTGGGTTACAATCGAGTATATGCTTACCTGGGCGATCGACCGTTCACTCGAAAAAATTGGTTTCAAGCCTTAGCTAAGGGGAAAGTGTTTGTGACCAATGGACCTCTATTAAAAGTTCGTGCGAATAGGACGCTTCCCGGTTCGACCCTGAAGCTTAGCGGTGAGAAGAAGCTTGAAATCGATTTAGAAATTCAACTCACCTCCAAAGATAAAATCCAAGCGATCGAAGTCATCCACAACGGTCAAGTGATCGAGACCATCCCCTGTCAGAAAAAACAAAGTCAAAGCCTGTCAGCAAAAATTAAGATCGATCAATCGGGTTGGTTCCTTCTCAGAGCCATCGCCGATGTTAAAAATACTTTTAGGTTCGCTTCCACGGCGCCTTGGACGATCGCCTCTCCCGATGGAACTCCTTGGGTGAGCGCAGAGTCTTGCGATTTTTTTCTTCAGTGGATCGATGAGCGAATCGAGGTGGTGAAGAAGAATCTGAAAAATAAAAAACAGCAGAAAACCGTTCTCATTCACCACCAAAACGCGATTCAGTTTTGGAGTGAACAAAAGAAAAAAGCTAATCCTAAAATACAAGCGCTTCCCCCCATCGCAAAAACTTCTGAGCGATTAACGAAATTTCCCACCCTTCAAGAAGTTGAAGCTCAACCCCTTCTCGCGGCAACTCAACGCTTAGTTCAAGCATTAGATCACATCGGGAGTCCCATCGATAAAAAGGTTCGGGCTGATCTAAAATCGTTGTCGACTCTGAAGGATTCAAAAGCTCTTACTTCCCGAGTCCAAGAAATCTTGGATCCCCTTTGTTTGCTTACCTTAGAAGTCTCAGAGGGGAGAGCCCCTCATGTTTACAAGAGTCCTGAGGTTCCCGTCCTCCATGAGCAAGGTTGGAAAACTTTCCTGGTGAAGGTCGTCAATCCAACTGGAAGGACGGGTGAGGTTTTAATCGAAAGCCCCAACTCAAAACCGGTGCCGAATGCGAAGGCGGATGAAGTCGCTACCCGTTGGCTCGATCTCTCTTACTTTCAAGGTCAACCTCTCAAACCTAATTTGAGTGGACTCGAGTTGGAATACCGCATCTTAGAAATTTACAGTCGAGATCGCGGAAGCAAAAAAGCTCTCTTTGAGTTTGCCATTACGGGAGAAGCTCTCGATTCTAAAGAAGTCGTAAAAAAATGGAGCTTTGAAAATGGGCGAGACGGTTGGCGCCCACAGAATCAAATTGAACTCGAAGTCAAAAACGGTTCTCTTCATATCACTTCTCTGGGAGAAGATCCCTTCATGGGGGCGAAGGTTCAATCGAAAGCCGGTCGTTACGTCTGTCGCTTCTGGGGGAAGACGGAGTCCGATGGAGTTGCACAATTTTTCTGGTGGACGGAGGAGCGACCTCAAGCGGATGGGAGCCGAACTCACACCTTTGTCGTGCAACCCGGAAAAGAGACTCTCTACGAAATCCCATTTACTTCTGAAGGAGAATTAGCCGGGATTCGTATCGATCCTTTAGTTAAAAAAGGAAAATTTCGAATCGACTGGATCGATTTGATTTCAAATGAACGATCGAAAAACTGGGCCAAGGTTCAATTAGATTTTGAGTGTAAGCCTTCCTATCCCGTGAAGTTTAAGGTGTTGAACTCTGAAGGAAAGCCCGCGATGGGGCGGTTTGAAATCACGGATCAGAGAGGGCGAGTGTATCCCGCTCAATCGAAACGCCTAGCTCCTGATTTCTTTTTCCAACGGCAGATCTATCGACAAGATGGTGAAGTTCTATCCTTGCCGGAGGGCACTTACAACGTACTTTGTTCTCGAGGGCCCGAGTCTGTACCCCAACTCAAAAAACTTGAGGTTCATGGCGGGCCGACAACCTTGGAATACCGAGTTCAACGTTGGGTCGATCCCTCTAAAGACGGATGGTGGTCGGGGGACCATCACATCCACGCAGCGGGTTGTTTGCACTACAACAACCCGACTGAGGGAGTTTTTCCCATCGATATGATGCGTCATATCCAGGGTGAAGATTTAAAGGTGGGGTGTTGCTTAACTTGGGGACCTTGCTTTGATTTTCAGAAACGATTTTTTACCGGGAAAGTGGCCGAGCAGTCGCAATATCCTTACTTGCTTCGTTACGATGTTGAAGTTTCGGGTTTTGGATCTCACCAGTCGGGTCACTTAAATTTATTGAATTTACAAGAGCAAATTTACCCCGGTGGTAAGTCGAAGCATCACTGGCCGACTCTCGGTTTGAACACATTGAGATGGGCGAAAAAACAGGGAGCGATCTGTGGCCCAGCGCACTCAGCTAGCGGGTTGACTCGAACCATCGGCCGCGTGAGCGGAACTGAGGGGAAAGATGGTCCCTTCAATCTTCCTAACTTTAATATTCCTGCTTACGATGGCATCGGAGCGAATGAATTTATTATGAATGTCGCTCACAAAGTGCCGGGGCCCGATGGAAAGCTCGTTCCTGCCGTTGATTTTATTTCGGCGATGGATACTCAACGCGTGGCTGAATGGAATATGTGGTACCACGTTCTCAATTGTGGCTTTCGAGTTCGAGTGAGTGGAGAAACCGATTTTCCTTGTATCAGTGGAGAACGAGTTGGAATGGGTCGAGTTTATTGCCAAGTCGATGGAAAGTTGACCTTTGAGAAATGGGTTCATTCTTTAGGAAACGGACGTAGTTACGTCAGCGATGGAACAGTTCATCTTCTGAACCTCAGCGCGAAAAAAGTAGGAGCTGAAGAGCGAGTTCACATGGGACGAGGTAAGAGCGAACTGAGAATCAAGAAGGGGCAAAAAATCAAGATCCACCTTGAAGCGGCGGGGCGGCGTGAATCATCGGGGGATCTACTCATCGAATGTATCGTGAATGGTTATCCCCTTGCGAAGAAAACGATTTCCGCGGATGGAAAAAGACAGGAACTGACCTTTGACCTCCAGCTCGAGCAAAGCTCCTGGGTTGCCATTCGAGCCTTCCCTAACGCTCATACGAACCCTATCTTCATCGTCGTTGATGAGAAACCCATCCGGGCTTCAGTCGATAGTGCCCGTTGGTGCCTTCAGGGGGTCGAACAGTGTTGGAAAAAGAAAGTACACACCTATCGCCAAGACGAACGGGCTCAAGCGGAGAAAGACTATGAGCATGCTCGGAAGGTGTTTAAAAGGATTATAGGGGAGTCAAGGTAGTAGGCACACGCTGTGTGCCATCGCGAAGCGATTACATTTTGATTTTTGAAATCAGTATAAATAGTCGTTTAATTCAAGACGTATACGTTTCCCCTCGCTAGCGCTTTGGGCTAGCTAATAGTCGTCTCGCTCCGCGAGGCGATTTACAGAATATCAAATTAATGATCGCACTTTGATGAACCCTAGCACGAGGTCTCAAGTGAAAAATGAGGCAGATTGATATCGGTACATTATTATTTGAATACTCGTTTGAGTTAAATCTTTAATTAGAGAGTTAATTACCGTCGTGAGGAGCCGCCTCGCGGAGCGAGACGACGACTATGACGATTACTATGACGACTACTTTAAAGGATACGCTCCCACAACAGTATAAATCGAACCTTTCGGGGTCAATTCACTCGCAAACAATATAAACTCGTTGACTTGAAATTCCTCTGTTTGAAAGCTTTTATACTTCTCGATCCAATCCTCTACTGGATGCTTAAATCCAGGTTTCACTCTCGCTAAAGTCAGATGGGGGCTAAAGCGTCGGTCTTCCTTTTGTATTCCTCGGGATTCCAATCGGTCTTCAATTTGTTCGTGCAAATGAATGAGCTCAGGAGGTACGCGTTTCAAGCCCGACCAAAGAACTCTCGCCTTGCCTCGCTTAGGGAATTTTCCCAGGCCTTCAAAAGCTAAAGAAAACGAACTGACTGAAATATTTCTGAGCTCAGCCTGAATGGATTCTTTAAGAGATTCATCGACATCACCAATAAATTTTAGTGTGAGGTGAAGGTTCTTAAGCGGAACTTTTCTCAAGCCTTTTGAGGAAAGGTCGAAGGTTGAAAATTTGTTCCGAATGGCCTCGGGAAGAGGAAGGCCGATGAACAGGCGCGTGTGATCACTCATTGTTTTTTAAGAACAAACTCAATCGGCACAATAACCTCCGAAGCAACAGCCTTGAAGCCATCTCGGGCGGGGGTGAAGGTGGCTTGTTGGATCGCGCGGCGAGCTTCCTTTTCTAATCTCGCACAGCCATTGGATTCTAAGACCAGCATGGAGGTCACGATTCCTCGTTTGTTGACACGCACCTTAAATTTAAAAGTTCCCTCGTGCCCTCTTCGTTTGCACTGCTTAGGGTAGCTCACCACAATCTTTTTCGGGGGAATCGCATCGGTTTTGATTCCGATAGAACTCGCCTCAACTGAAGAGGGTTGGTTGGTTTTCTTCGGTGGAATGTCTAAAGGTTCCAATCTTTGAGATCGTTTGGGCTCCGGCTTGGGAGGAGGCTCTGCAATAACGATTTTTTGCTGTTCTGGATCCTTGAGCGATTTGGGTTGAGGAGTGGGATGAGAAGTTGTTTCCTTTTTTTCAAGATAGGGAAGAGGATGCTCTTTGATCGAAGGAGGAGGATCTGGGAGAGGTGGAGGCTCTTTCACGATCTCTTTTGGATCGAGAGATTGAGGTGAATCTTTGGGCTCTTTTGGGGGAATGATGGGGGGAGAATCTTTCTCAATCGGATTTTGGTCTTCTTGAGGGAGCTCTTGAGGCTGGGTTTCTTCAATGAATTTGACTGAAGAAATATCCGAGATCAATTCGACTTCGACTGTGGATACTCCCTGAGAAAGTTTAGGAAGTTGCGCAGGGCTTGAGCTCTTCGTCGGAGCTTTCAGCAGTGCGTAGCCAAGGTAGGCATGGAGACCTAATGAAAGGCAAAGACCGATCAATAGACCTCCGTGATTATTCATACTGAAAACTACCTAAATGGAATATTAAACATCTTCTTTATCGACCGGGCTTTTTATTTAAAGCCTTGATCGAAAGCCCAGTCTAGGCCGACGATAATATTCGTTCCTGCTTCGTTTTGACCGGAACCGTGAATACGGTAATCTTTATCCGTAATGTTTTCGATTCCACCAAATAGTTTAAGTCCTGGTTTCGGTTCGACTCCACCTCGCAAGCTATAAACGGTGTAGCCTGGAGTTCCCCCGGGAGGAATTCTTTGAGTGTCACCTTCATCTCGTAAGGAAAAGCGGCTTTGATCATTCGCGATAAACGCTGTGGCTTCGATCCAGTATTTGCGATCTTCTGAATCCCAACGAACTCCAACCAGGCCAGTTGCTGGCTGCAGCTTTGAGAAAGAATCACTGACCTTATTGTTACTCGAATCAAAAGTATCGGCTTTTCCTTCTAACCACGAAAAATTACCGAAGGCAGAGAAGCCTTTGTAAAAATTCCAAGCGAGTCCTAATTCCACTCCATGAACAAATCCATCACCGACGTTATCTTTGGTGACCTCTGGATCTCCATCGATCAAGTTGCCCGTTGGGAAACGGACGATCATGCCATCGATAATCGTATAGTAGTAGGAGATGTAGGCTTGAAGATGGAGTTCTTCAATATCCGTTTTGGCTCCGATTTCAAAGTTAATGAATTCTTCGGGATCGAGATCCGGGGAAGGTGTTTCAACCTCTCCACTACGCGCGACGTCCAGTCGAGTCAGGTCAGCCAGGTTGGGAGCCCGAAATCCTTGAGAGGCTCCCCCGAATAGATTCAATTCATCTGTGGCTTCAAAGATAACTCGAACGCTTCCGACTGCGGCATTGAACTCTTCATCGAGTTCGCCCAAGACGGGATTCGTGGAAGGATCGGGATCGACCTGATCGGCTTGCGCCTGAATGTGATTGAATCGCCCACCTAAGATCACCTCGACTCGTTCATGGGCTCGAATACTATCCTGAATGTAAATTCCCAATAGATCATAACTCGAATCATCGGCGATGGGGCCTCGAGGTCTTTGCGTTCTCAAGGAGCCATCGGGATTGAATTCTTGGAAGAATGAATCGACTTCGTCGTGATAGTATTCCAAGCCGTAGGAGAGAGTTCCGATCGGCGAGGGGCTTTCCATTTTGACGAAGAATCCATAAGTATCATCGGTAAATCCTTGGTAGCGCTTGCGCGAGTTACTGCGAATTCTTTCTTCCACTTCTTTTTGTCGGTGAAGAGAGAGACTGAGTTTCAAGGAGTTCAACCAATCGACCTCTTCGGGAGTCCAGATCAGTTGAGCGTAGCCTAAAGTTCGATCTTGCCGAAAGTCGCGTTGAAAATCGGAGCCCACGCTCGTTCCTCGGTAGCTTTGAGCGAACATCGTGGAGTGGGTCCGAGGAGCTCCGTCGATATGGTTGTTTTGGAAGGCGACGACGAGATCTAAGTTCGGTTTGAGGCGATAGACGCCTTTAAAGTCGCCGTCGATTTCATGGTAACTCGTATTGGGTTGTTCACCGACGTGGCGGCCGCCCGAGAGGTTTCCAAAGTCCTTGGCTGAAATCCCCGCTAATAGGCCTAGTTGTTGCCCCCAGGCACCACTGAACTCTTGTCTTCCAATATTCGAATCTTCGGCGCTGGAGTACCGATAATAAGTGCGAGTCCCCGCGTGGAAGGTATTTTCATTGTCGGAATCTAAGGGTTGTCGACTTCGTGTAATCACATTCACCGTTCCGCCGATGGCATCACTTCCATAGAGAACAGAGCTGGGTCCTTTCACAATTTCTAAGCGATCGATCGTCAGGGGGTCGATGGTATTCCAGTACTGATTGGGGCCTTCACGAAAGACAGCATTGTTGAGACGGATTCCATCGATCAAGAGCAGGGTCCGTTGACTTGTGAATCCACGAATGAAGGGAGATCCTTGTCCGTGTCCCGTTTTTTGAGGACTGATGCCGGGGACTTCTTTGAATAAGTCGGGGAAGCTCCGGAAGGCTTTTTGATTGACTAACGACAATCCCGAATTTCCGTGGACGATATAGGGAATGTAATAGTCTTGTTTCTCATTTTGAGTAGCGGTGACGATGATCTTTTTGAGAGGTTGGTTTTCGTGGATGGGTCCTTCAGATTCCGTTTTACCTTCCTCGCCCTGTGGGATCGATTCCGCTTCATCGGCTGAACTGACACTGGGGGATAAAACGAGAACGAAAAGAAGAGAGAGGCTCCAAAAGAAGTTGTGAGGTATCGTCATAAGGGTCTGGATCTCTAAACTGAAGGTAGGTTGTGTGAGAAAAAGCTCGCGATCGTCCTGATGGGACTCAGGGGGATCCCGCGGTTGAGCGCTGATTTTAGCGGCTTAAAGCGTATGGTTAGAAAACGCTCTAATTCGAGAGAAGGTTTAAAATAAAAATCAGATTATTGTGCCATTTCTTTTTCTGGGCAAAGTTCTGTGGGAATGCTGAGGAGGGTCCTAAGGTTTTATTTTATAATGACTTAGGTGTTTGTTTTTTTAGCTGGTTTCCACTCTGTCCTGATTCCTTTGCCTTGGTTTGAGATCCTTTGCTGGAACATTTTGCTTCGAAAGCATTCTTGTGATGATGGAGTGAAGAATGGATTAATGAAAATAAAACATAGAAAACATGTTTACAATAATTGAATGAAAATAAGGGGGAGAGTGAGTTCATTTAGATCTGAACTGGGTTCACTGATCTTAAAGAATACTCTTCTCCAAAGTATTATCGGATAAAGCATTTGTTCACCTCTAAGAAGAATGAGTTTTTTTTTACAAAGTTACCCTTAGGAAGTGGAAACGCTCTTTTGAGAGCAGATGATCCAAGGTTTCATTGAGACGATATGAGGCAAAGGATCTTCTAAAACTTCAGGAAAGTGCTGATATTTTTATTTCGCAATTTCTTTTTTGATTAGAATTAAAAGTGTTGCCCACTCACCCACTCTAACTATGGCCGACTCTCAGTTATTTTTTAGCATGGCTTTTTTCTTCGAAAATGAACCACTCGCTCGAGCTTGGGATCTCCACGATGAATGTCAGGGGATTCTTGAAGACTCCGTTCCTTATTTGAAAGAAGCCCCTGAAGGTCTAAAAAAGAGAGCGGAAAGAGCTCTATCACGCCCCATTATTCGGATCTGTTACGTCCGAGATAAAGTCACGGGACATTTAAATTGGAAGAACAAATCGGAACGTGATCTGGCGCTCAATCTTTCTATTCACAATGCCATCGTTGAATTGCGGAAGATTTCAGAGAGAGAGAAAATCAAAGCCGACATTCGATTAGATTCGAATATCGAAAATTGGAATCGAGGGGGGCGTTTTGAATCTCAGTTTTGGATTTGCCGAGGTTTTCTTGCGTATTCGACCGGGCTCAAGGGCTTGATCGATGATCTTCAATTGCTCGAAATATCCAATCGTATCGATGTCGATCTCAGGCGTTATCAAAAGCGATTAAGATCAGTGAAGGGCAATAATCTCGGGTACCTGGGAAATTTCTTCCTCTGATGATTTTGTGGCAAGCCGAGCAACCCCGTCCAGTTTAATACCTAGCACCAATGAAGTTTTTTATTTATTGTAATGTATTCAATATATTCAGTTGGGGTGATCATAGAAAAAACCCCCTCAGCTGATCATCAAGAAAGCTGAGAGGGTTTATGAATAATTGGATTTTAGGGGATTTTAACCCGTAATCGTCGCAGTATCCGAATTCTGAGATTCCAGGCTAGAGGATTCGAAGACCTTCTCAATCTGGCTGACGATAGAGCTGCAGCCATTATCGAAAGGCTTCTCGAGATAGCTTTTTACCCCGCTTTTGATCGCGGCTTCTCGGGTATGTTCCTGAGGATAATGGGTGGTCAGAATGGTAGGGCATTCCATTCCTTCAGACTGGAATCGCCAAAAGAGGCCCAATCCAGTAGTGTCCGTCAGCCTGCTTTCTAAAATCGCGAGCTGGATACCAGGAATCACTCCCTGTAGCTGAAGCGCCTCTTTTCCAGAGCTGGCTTCGATGACCTCAAAATCTGAATTTTCTAATTCGATTCGGAGGTTCTTCCTAAAATTCTTGTCACAGTCAACGATGAGAACTCTCTTCATACCTCTCTCCTGAATGAGCTGATCGGTTGTGGATCCGCTGGGACGAGCTCAAATAGGGCCCTTTTCTTCTTCCTATAAGCAAAAGGAAACCTTTCAAGTATAAGATATGATTCGATATTTGGCCTCTCATTGAAGTATTAGTAGGGTAGCTATCAGGGATAGAACTCTAAGGCTTTAACTTGTAAAGCTTTAGGGTTTTTTCTGGGGGCAAATTTTTTTTCCAGTTGGAGCTTTAGAATTCTAAGGGATTTCCCGATAATACTTCATATGCTTGGGGAATAGAGTTCCAGTTGAAACCCAAGCAGGCAACAATCCTGGTTTTTCTGTCCGGGGGGACGGTAGAACCAGGTTTTTTTATGTCTATTCATAAACCTGACCTTAACTACCAGCTTAATAAGTGTTTGTTTAACTAGCCCGAAGCGCTAGCGAGGGGAGTTCCCCTCGCTAGCGCTTCGGGCTAGTTAAATGAAGACCTTTTCTAATTAATTTGCGAGGCTTTCGAACATAGTCCTTTACAGGTTTTCTGAAGGCAGTAACTTAGGTCTCGAATCCTACCTCTTACCATCCGATAAAATTATTAATCTCTCGACCGTGCCTTTGGAGTTTTCCCCGATGAGTCCTGCGAGCTCTTCTCTACATCCGCTCTCACCGCCCCGTCGTCTCTTGATGGGACCGGGCCCCAGTAATATCCATCCACGAGTGTACCGAGCTTTAGGAATGGATGTCGTAGGCCATTTAGATCCTGAGTTCTTAGCAGTCATGGATCGAATTCAAGATCGCTTGCGACAAGTCTTCCAAACTGAAAATCCCATGACGATCTCAGTCTCAGGAACGGGGAGTGCGGGGATGGAAGCTGCTTTGGTCAATCTCATCGAAGAGGGGGAAGAGTACATCGTCGGTATGAACGGTGTCTTTGGGATGCGAATGTCGGAGGTGATTCGTCGCCGGGGAGCTACGGTTCACCCCATCGAAAAAGAGTGGGGCGAGATCATCACTTTGGAAGAGGTTCAAAAAGCGATTGAAGATCATCCTAAAAGCTCAGGACTCTGCTTGGTTCACGCAGAGACTTCTACGGGGGCTCATCAGCCTCTCGAAGAGATTGGAAGGTTGACTCAAGAACGAGATCTCCTCTTCATCGTCGATGCCGTGACCTCCTTCGCAGGCGCTGAATTAAAGATCGACGACTGGTCGATCGATGCTTGCTATTCGGGAACTCAAAAATGTCTCAGTTGCCCGCCGGGCTTAGCTCCACTCACCCTCAGCCCTCGTGCGATGGAAAAAGTGAGAAATCGCAAGAGCCCCATCGACAGTTGGTATCTCGATCTCACTCTCATCGACAATTACTGGGCAGAGGGGAAGCGCGCTTACCATCACACCGCGCCCATCTCGATGAACTACGCCATCCACGAAGCTTTAGCCCTCGTCCTTGAAGAAGGATTGGAACAACGTTTTGAGCGTCATCGCCTCAATTCAAAAGCCATGGTCTCAGGATTGGAGGCGATGGGATTTTCGATGTCGATCTCCGATGCTTCTCAACGCTTGCCGATGTTGAATCCCGTTTCCATTCCCGAAGGAATTCCCGATGCTGAAGTTCGAAAGAGATTACTCGAACAATTCAATATCGAAATAGGGGCTGGCCTCGGGGCCTTCAGTGGCAAGATCTGGCGAATCGGATTGATGGGTGAATCCTCCAAGCAAGAGCACGTGATCTTCTTTTTGGCTGCATTGGAGTCGGTTCTCAATGATTTAAAGATTCAGGGTGATTTTAGTGGTGGAGTGAGCGCTGCCAACTCAGTGTACTCCAGTTGAGCTTCAAGCCCTGCGCGTAGGCTCTTCGAGCCAACGTTCATGACCGAGTTTTCGATTTGTTTCTGTTTAAAAACACAATCGAATCAGCCGATTTAAGGGTAGGACTCCGTGTGGAGTAAAAACTGAATACACGTCAATCAACCCTTACCGAACCGGTATCAATACACCATGGTGAACGATCGTCATTCCGGAAAAGTTCGCAAAGAATCTCTTCTCTTCTTGAGCTTGATCGTCGTTGGAGTTGCGGCCTTAATTATTTTTCGACCTGAGCCCTCCGATAAACCTGAGGAAAAAGTTCCCCCTAAGAAGCTCGACCTCAGCCAGCAACCTCTCGGAAACTTTCAACGTCAAGTTGATCTCAACTCTGATACTGTTCTTTTGGAAGGATTTGAATACGAGAAAACGGAAGCTATCCCCTGGGGGGGAGGAAATCTCGATCCCACTTTTGGCTTTGAAGGCAATTCTTCCTATCGCCTCGTTCTCAAGCCCCTCGTCGGAGGGCGAATGTTTTGTCGCCCTGGTGTTTTTCCTTCAGACTTTTCGCAACATCGATGGTTTTCGTTCATCGTTAAAACCGACGGAGCTCCAGTTCCTTTACGCGTGTTTTTTCTTGGTCGAAGACCGGGGCAACGCTTTATCTACAGTGGCTATACTGCCCGACGAGAAGCGACTCCATTGGAATTTGATCTCGATCTTCTCCCCCAAACTCTGAGAAAGAGCATCGCCTCGATTCAAATCGAATCTGCGTATCTTCCTTCGCAAGAAATTGAAGTTCACCTCGATAGTTTTCAGCTACAAAAGTCGAAGGAATTTATCGCTGATCTTCCCTTGATAGGAAAAACTGAAATCTCCGAAAAGTCTGACAACGAAATATGCTTGGGTGATTTTGATCAGGGTTTAGGTTTTTGGAAGATCCATTCGGTATTTAAAAAGGCGAGCCCCGCTTGGTTCATCACTGGTGAGAAAGCCTTTGACGGTGGTCCTTCCTTGAGGGCGCATGTAGATGAAAAGATGCCCTTGGTCTTGAAGTCTGCCGAATTATCTCTGACTCCGGGGTCGTACACGTTCTCAGCTTATTTCAAGGGGAAGGGGCAAGACCTTGAATGGTCGGTTCGACTGACCGAATGGATCAAAGGGCAATGGGTTCCCGTAGGAAAAGTGTCTCAGATTTTAATTCAATCGATCACGGAAGAATGGACCGAGCAAAAAGCGGATGTGGTTGTAGCTGAAGTCGCCTTAAGAAGTGATGGGGCGGCCGCCCAGCCGAGGGTTCGAGTCGAGCTTGAAATCACTGGAAAAGGAGTCGTGGATCTCGACCGCCTTCGACTGAATTCCGTGGTGGCTCAAGATCCAAATTCCACATTAGATCTGTACCGACTGACCTCCGTTTTACGTCCTCCACAACAATCGCCAAGTTCTCAACGAACTTGGCGCTTTGTCGATGGCCAGTTGATTTCTGAAGACAAAGCCTTTCCTGTTTTTCATGAAGAACGTTATTACTCCGATCACCCTCATGGTTCAGCCCTGACCCGCGAGGTTTTAAAGAGTCAGGGGGAATTTGCGGTTGATCTGAGTCAAGTCACGGACTTTGCTCAATTCGCGACGGCTCAATCTTGGGTTGAGTCCCTCAGTGGGCTTTCGACCGTCTCATCTTATTTGCTGGGTACTTACGACGCCCGTTCCATGTCGATGTTATCTCCCGCCCAATTACGACAACTGAGAGATATTCTTTCAGCCGTAGACTCACGACTCCTGTTGTTCAAGTTTAGGGGGGAGCTTTCTGAGCCGACTCCTCAAGTGGCGAAGGTTTGGGGGCATTACTTAGACACTGCCGATGCTGTCATCTTGAGTCAGGAGGGAAAGAGACTTCTCAACTGGCCCTCACTTTCAGATTTTTCTCAGAGGTTGAGTCAATTTGTTCGCTCGGCGGGATCGACTCCCGTCTTGGCTGAAATTAAGTTGACCGCTTCTTGGCAACTCAACGAGCTTCAATTGGGCCTCGCGCTGATCCACGGAGCCTCCGGAGTTTATATCGAAGGGGAGCCGGGGGGACGGGCTCATCTTGAGGCTTGGTCAAAAACTCTCAAGGGATTCAGCGAGATTCAAAAGGAGATTTTGGGCCTTCAAAGAGTTCCCCTTCAATTGGAGTCCAACTCCTCGGTTCAGGGGGTGGGATTTACCGGTAAAGAGAAGAGCGAAAAGAGGGTCTGCATCTTGGTGAATTTGTCGGAAACTCCGGTGAAGGGGCTCAAAGTCAGCTTGGATTCTAAAGAGGTGGAGGTGGAGTTGGGAGCCTGGGAATTTCGGAGATTTTCCCTCAGTCCCTGATAAGTAGAGCTTTGTGAGTGAAATTCTCTTGTTCCAGGAGTGGAAGTGGGATACATTCTTCGATTCGAATTGATATTCCATAGCTTTAATCGAGGCCCTCAGCAATCCAAGAATGGGCTTAAAGGAGTTCACTATGGCTAAGAAACGCCGTACCTATCGCTTGAAATTCAGAACGAAAAAAGCCAATAAAGGTCGTAAGCCTGCTCGCGGAAAAGATAAACGATCTTGGTAAGACTGATTATCTCCAGTCAGAGTTCAATTGAACACTGAGCTTCAAGCAGAGACCTCATCGTTCCTTAACTTCATTGCAGGAACGCTATAAGATTCAGGGAGGGTTTTACCCCTCCCTTCTTTTTTACCCTTCCTCCCCAGACGAAGATCTGATGCCTCCCAGTGCTCTCACCATCCCCCAAAAGCTGGTTTCCCAGGTGCTGGAGCGCCGTCCCAATCTCTCCATCTCTTCCCTCGATTCGAGCACCGTTACCCAACATCCCGGCCGAACTTTAGATCTTGTCGATTCCCAAGGAGATTTTCTCGCTCGCGGAGTCGCCGATCCCGAAAATGATCTCGTTCGAATTTGGACTTGGGAAGAGTTTGAACGCCTCGATGATGCCTTCCTCGCTCGGCAAGCTCGCCAGGCTCTGAACTGGAGGAAGCAAATTGGCCTTATCGGTCAAAATCGAGTCGTCGATAGTGCTTTTCGTCTGGTGCACGGAGAGGGAGATGGAGTTTCGGGAATCACTCAGGAAGCTTTAGGGCCTTACATCGTTCAGTACGTCTATAGCAAAGGACTTCGCGAATGGGGGAGCCGATTCGCCGAAGCCATCGCGGATCAGGCGACAAAAATGGGCTTAAAAACCGAGGATGGGAAGCCCTGGCCTCAAGGAATCCTACAAAAAGTTCGATCCCGAGATGCCGCGAAGCCGGGAAAGCCGACGCAATCGGTGGTCTTTGGTGAGGAACCTCCTCAGAAGTATCTCGTCAAAGAAAATGGAGTTCCCTTTGAGGTTCATCCCATCGCGGGATTGAATGTGGGTTTATTTACAGATCTGAGGGAACATCGCTGGCGACTGCCGCGTTTTTGCCATGGAGCGGAGGTTTTAAACACCTTTGCTTATACCGGAAGCTTGTCGGTCGTTGCGGCTCTATCGGGAGCTAAAAGAGTCACGAGTGTCGACCTTTCCTCCGGTGTTTTGAAGTGGGCACGAGCAAATTTTGAGCATGCCGGCTTGGATCCAGAAGAACATCGCTTTGAAGCTTCAGATGTAGGGCGGTTTTTAAAACGAGCGTTAGAGGAAGGTGAGCAGTACGATTTAATTATCGTAGATCCACCTACGTATTCCGCAGCGAGAGCAGCTTCCTGGTCGATGAAGAAAGATTTGGGGCAATTGTTTCGGGATGCCGTGGCGCTGTTAGCTCCTTCGGGTGTCCTCTTCATGGCTTCGAATCGTCACCAACTGAGTGCCGTGGAGTTCGATCGTCAACTCGCCGATGCATTGGTCGGTTTAGACCGGAAGCTGAGGCTCGTTGAGAAGGGCGGTCTGGGGCCTGATTGCCCAACCTGCCCTCAATCCCCGGAAATGGAATACTTGAAGGTGAGAATTTTTAAGGCTGTCGACTAAACCGTTGGTCCGATTTGGAGGTTGTGTTTGTGAGGAACGAGGGGAACATCAGCAAATTCGATATCCTCTTCCTCCAAGGTCGCCGAAACATTATCGGACCTCTCTTGGTTTTAATTCTGGCCTTCGGCTTCACTCCATTCCCCCTCGCTTCTGAAGATCAGAAAGAAACTCAGAAAGATTCAAAAGAAACACCGCAGAATAATTCTCTGGGTGACCAAGAACCTGAACCCGTCTCCGAACCAACAGATTCACCGCCCCCTGAGTCTTTGAGAGACGATTCCAGCCTTCCTCAGGTCTCACGATCGCTTCCCTTGGAAGTGACGAAGTTTCACCGCGGCCCTCTTGCCTTCAGAAACATTCATCCCTTTTACATTCCCTTTTATCAACCCCAGCTTGAGAGAGCCCAAGCTCTGAAAAAAGGTCAGTTTCAGACGGAGTTTCGGCTGAGTTATGCCAGCTTGCAGCGTGCAGATCAGGTGAAACGAGACTTTTCGTTTTACGATGGAGAGGTTCTTAGGTCCGCTCTTCATCTCCGATACGGTTTAGGAGAGAAAATAGAGCTTTCTATCGAATTTCCCTTTATTACAAGTGGGAATGGCTTCCTCGATCCCATCATCAAAAGCTTTCACAACACGACCGGCTTAACTGAAGATCAAAGGCGAGACTTTCGTTATAACGAACGCGTGTTTATCAACAACAGGAACATCATCAATGAGGGGCAGCGGGATTTTAATTTTGGAGATGTTCCGATCCAACTCAAATTGCAAGTCCTCGAAGACGGGATCGATCAATTTGGTCTCGCCTTGCGGGCAGGCTTGGAGCTCCCTACAGGGCGGAGCCGAGTGTGGTCGGGTTCCGGTACGCTTGAGGGGGGAGTGGGTTTGCTCTTTGAAAAATCTTGGGGTGACTTTTCGCTCTATCTCTCGGCGGATTTACGAGTCCTCCATACTCCTCGCAGATTGCAAGACCAGGGGCTAAAAATTCATTCAACTCCCGTATTTGCCGGTGCGCTTGAATGGCAGTTTTATTCCAGCTGTTCCTTGATTGCCCAGTTTGATGCCGCAGAAAACATCGTCGATGGAAGTCCGCTCCATCTCTTTGAGCGAAATTATTTACAAGTAGGATTAGGACTTCGTTTTCAGGTTACCCCAAGAACTTATGGCATGATCGCAGTATTCGAAGATGTGATCGAGGTCACCTCCCCGGATGTGACCTTTTTGGCGAATTTTGGCTGGGACTTTGGTTCAAAATAGGCCGGATACTCTGAGGCTTTAGATTTTAAAATGTCGAACTTAACTAGCCCGAAGCGCTAGCGAGGGGCCAGCTCAACTAGAATGGCCCCTCGCTAGCGCTTCGGGCTAGTTAAAGTGAAGCTAAAAACCGCAAAGCGTTTCCAGAAATCGGGCAGGGGCTAGCCCTGCCCCTACAAGGTCGTGACGCAAAGAAATGCTCATCCATAATTCCACTTACTATTTATTTTAAAATTTGTACACACATTGACTATCATTAAGAGCTTATTAACACCCGCGTGATGGAAGACGAATCGGGCAAATTTAATTTTTGAATTCAAGCTCCTTGAGAGCGCATAAAATGTTCATATCCAATGATCATTTGTCTCGTATTGGATCTCTGTAGTTATGGCACTTTGTAATTCGCGCGGTTTTTGGAATTTGATGGTGACCCAATTTTTGGGCGCCTTCAATGACAATGCTTTCAAAGCAATCCTCTTTGCTCTCGCCCTCGAGAGATTTGCTAGCCCCGACGACAATCAAGTCTTCGTCAACATCACCTTGGGGGCCTTAGTTGTCTTCATCCTTCCCTTTATTTTATTTTCGACGATCGCGGGTCAATTGGCGGATAAGTTCAGCAAGAGAACGATCACGATCGCCATGCGATGGTTGGAGCTCGGGGTTCTCGCCTTGGGTACCTTCGGTTTATCTTTGAATGAGTCCGATGCGAGTTTTGGTTTTTTGCTCGCTGCTCTCTTTCTACTCGCGCTACAAAGCGCCATCTTCGGTCCCAGTAAGTACGGAATTCTACCGGAGCTCGTCACTTCCGATGACCTACCGAAAGCGAATGGCATCATCGAGCTGTCATCGTTCGTCGCGATCATCGCCGGAACCGTGATCTTCTTTTCATTGACTGCCGCTGTTGAGAACAAGGTCATCTTAGGTCAGAGCCTCTTAGTGCTCAGCGTCATAGGGCTCTTCGTCAGCTTTGGAATCGGTAAAGTTCCCGCTCAAGATTCAAAGCGGAAGCTCACTTGGAATCCCATTCCCGAACTCAAGCAAACGCTTTCCGTCATCTTGCCGGCTCGAGCCTTGAGGCGAACGGTCGTGGGAGTGGCTATCTTTTGGACTCTGGCGGTGATTGTCGATTTTTCCCTCTTATTTTTAGGACGAAAGCTACTTGGGGAAGAAGCGAGTGCCGATGCGGTGACGCAGGCCGTGGGAAACATGCGGGGGATCTTGGGAGTCGGAATTGGGGTAGGGAGTATGCTCGCCGGGTTTCTCTGCGATAAAAAACCTGAGTTGGGCCTCGTGCCCCTCGGATCCTTAGGGATGGGCCTTTTCATCTTGCTACTCTCTGTCACCACCAATGCCTGGTGGGCTTATGGCTTTCTTGCCGCCCTCGGTTTGATGGGAGGCTTCTTTATCGTGCCCTTGAACGTCTTGATTCAGCAAGATGCTCCCGACGCTGACAAGGGACGCGTGATCGCTGGTTCGAACCTATTAACCTTCTTAGTCACCCTGGTGGCATTGGTCGTTCTCTACCTCTTACTCGGAATGCTCCAACTCGATGTTCGAATTATCGTGGGGAGCTTAGGTGTCTTGGCGATCGCAGGAACGATTTACTCCTTTTGGTTGCTTCCCGATTCGTTTTTCCGATTTCTGTTTTGGTTGGTGATTCGTCTCGTCTATCGCATCCGTATCATTGGAAAGGAAAACCTTCCCCTAAAGGGTCCGGCGCTCATCGTTGCTAACCATGTTTCCTTCGTCGATGGTTTGCTGGTGCTGGCTTCGACCCACCGATTTGTACGATTCATGGTCTACAGCGGTTTCACCCGGATACCGGGATTACAGTGGCTGGCTAAGACCCTCAAAGTGATTCCCATCTCCACTGAGGATGGACCCCGAGCGATCGTTAAATCATTGAAGGAAGCGACGGAGTCTCTCAATCGGGGAGAGCTGGTTTGCATTTTTGCCGAGGGACAAATTTCGAGAACGGGGCAACTCCTTCCGTTCAGGGGTGGGATGGAAAAAATCTTAAAAGGAACCGATGCGCCGATTATTCCCGTTCATCTCGATCGGGTGTGGGGGAGTATCTTCAGTTTTAAAGGACGCAAATTCTTTTGGAAGATGCCGAGCAAAGTTCCTTATCCCGTTACGATTTCTTTCGGTGAGCCCTTAGCGAATGACACCCCTGTCGACGAGGTTCGTCAGCGGGTTCAAGAGCTCTCTTCAGAAGCTTTTCCTCACCGTAAACAAGATCTCAAGCCTTTACCTTACGCTTTTGCGCGTCATTGTCGTTGGCATCCCTTCAGTTTGGCCGTCGCCGATTCTTCGGGGGCAAAACTTTCCAATGCTGGAATGATGATCGGGTCGGTCGCCATCGCTCGGCAGATGATGAAAGTCTTAAAGTCGGAACCGATGGTGGGCTTACTCCTACCTCCTTCCGTTGGAGCGTCTTTAGCCAATGTAGCTGGGAATTTATTAGGTAAGCCCGTCGTCAACTTCAATTACACCGTCGGGGAAGAAGTCCTCCAATCTGCGGCTAAGCAGTGTGGAATTTCCAAGATCATCACCTCCAAGAGATTCATTCAAAAAGCAAAAGTTAAAGTTCCGGGTGAAGCGATCTATCTCGAAGATCTCAAAGAAGAGATCGGCAGTTATGAACGCTTAGAAGCGATGGTCGTCGCGTTCAGTCCGGAATTCGTTCTTCGAAGATACTTCCGCGTTAAAAGTATGGATATGGATGATGTCTTGACCGTCATCTTCAGTAGTGGAAGTACGGGAGAGCCCAAAGGGATTCAGCTGACTCACTTTAATGTTCTTTCGAATGTCGACGCCGCGGCTCAAGGTTTCAATTTTCAGACGGATGATAAGTTGATCGGAATCTTGCCGTTCTTTCACTCGACGGGTTACACCGTAACTCTCTGGACTCCCCTGCTAACGGGGATGGCCGTGATTTACCATCCCAATCCCTTGGATGCAAAAACGGTAGGAAAGTTAGCCGGAGGGTACAAGGCTACCGTCTTGGTCGCGACTCCGACTTTCTTGCAAGGTTACACTCGCCGGTGTAAGCCGGAAGATTTCTCTCACTTGAGATACGCCGTCGTCGGGGCCGAGAAATTAAGTGATGCCGTTCGTTTGGGATTTAAAGATAAATTCGGTATCGAGCCCTTAGAGGGTTACGGTACGACAGAGTGTTCACCTTTGGTTTCAGTCAATGTTCCTGACTTCGAACAGGAAGGCGAAAAGCAAGTGGGAACCAAACAAGGGATCGGGCACCCCTTGCCGGGAGTCAGTGTAAAAATTGTTCATCCCGAGACGATGGAGCCTCTCACCGTCGGTAAAGAAGGACTCTTGTTGGTCAAGGGGCCCAACATCATGAAAGGTTATTTAGGTAAGCCTGAGCTCACCCAAGAAGTGATTCAAAATGGTTGGTATATCACGGGAGATATCGCCCGAATGGATTCGGAAGGCTTCCTAACCCTTACCGACCGCTTATCCCGCTTCGCCAAAATCGGTGGAGAGATGGTTCCTCATCTCAAGGTGGAAGAAGCCTTGAACGGATTGCTCGAGGAAACGGAGAAGGTCTTGGTGGTCACTTCGATTCCAGATGAGAAAAAGGGAGAGCGCCTGGCTGTCGTTCACGTTTTAGATGAAACGAAACTTAAGCGAGTGATCGATGGTTTACCTTCAAGTGGCTTGCCCAACCTATTCCTTCCCCGTGCGGATAGTTTTGTTTATACCGAAGAGATTCCAGTCTTAGGAACCGGGAAAGTCGATTTGAGGGGAGTGCGTCAATTAGCGGTGGAGGCGCTGGGGTAACCGTTTTTTAACTAGCCCGAAGCGCTAGCGAGGGGAAAAACCGTTATGATTAACTCGAAAGGTTTTTTCTTAGCTTCGTTAAGGCTATCCTCTTTCATTTATTAAACAGCTCTGTAGTATTTTTTCCGTGACCCTCGCTAGCGCTTCGGGCTAGTTAACAATTTTGTTTTCAGGGTCTATGAGCTTTTAAGGTTTCGAGCAACTAAGAATTCATAGTTCTGCAGAGTAAACTATAGACTCAAGAATGACTCAAGAAAACCCAACCATCAAAATCGCTTCTGTTCAAATGGGAGTGGAACTCAAAGATCCTGAGGCTAACCTGGCTCGTATGGTCGACCTCATTCAGGAAGCGACGTCCGAAGGGGCTCAGATCATCGTCTTTCCTGAATGCGTGGTCACGGGTTATTGTTTAGAGTCACGAGAAGAAGCTGCCGAAGTCGCTCAGCCGATCCCGGGACCCGCAACGGAACGCATCACCGCTTGCCTTCAAGATCTCGATGAAACTTACGTTGCCTTTGGACTCGTGGAGCAGGATGGGGATCAGCTTTTCAATGCGGTCCAAGTGGTGGGGCCCACTGGCTTAATGGGGTCTTATCGAAAAGTTCACCTTCCCTATGTGGGATTAGACCGCTGGATCGATCCCGGCGATCGCCCCTTTGAGATCATCGAAACTCCGTTAGTGAAGTTGGGGATCAATATCTGTTATGACGGAGGATTTCCCGAACCATCCCGAGTCCTCACCCTTCAAGGAGCTGAACTCATCATCCTCCCTACGAACTGGCCGGAGGGAGCCGAAAATTTCGCTCGCCATGTGATCAACGCTCGAGCCCTTGAAAATACAGTTTATTATTTGTCTGCAGATCGCGTGGGAACGGAGCGAGGAACTCGCTTTATTGGCTTATCAAAGATTTGTGGACTCAACGGCAATACCTTGGCCGAGGCGGGGGAAGAAGAAGAGACAATTCTCTACGCGACGATCGACCCTGAACCGGCGAGAACGAAACAAATCGTTCGCGTACCGGGGAAGCACGTTATCGATCGTATCAAAGATCGACGGCCCGATTTTTACGGTGACATTCTCGAATGACTCTCATTTGGATGCTTCTCGGATCTAGTCTTTTGGATCTCGTGGTGGCTTCAGGGATTCTTTTTTATCCCTGGGAGCGTTACCTCGATTCCGAAACCTTGAGAATCGTATCGATTCCCCGATTTATCCTCGCGGGTTTGGGGATGACGGCTATCTTTTTGTTTAAGCTCCCAGTTTGCATCCTCCTGGGCCTCGATATGTTTGGCACGATTCACCTGGTTTATCTCGATTTGGTGGTGGTCTTTCCGCTATTAGGATTAGGGGCCTTCATCGTGTCTCGTTGGGGTAAAAAGATGAAGGTCGTCACTCCGAGTGCTAAGGTGCTTTCTCTTCTTTTGATTAGCTTTGCTTTCATTGGGCTCTGGGCGAGCTTTGTGGAACCGTTTAGGCTTCAGCTCGAAAATGCTGAACTGACTCTCCCTCAGTCTTCTTCAAATCTGAAGCCGCTCAAGGTGGGAGTGTTCGCCGATCTTCAGACTCGAGCGATCACTGAGTACGAAGAGGAGGCCGTCGATCGGCTTCTAGCGGAGAAGCCCGATCTCATCCTCGTTCCCGGTGACCTCTACCAGGGGGAGCCTGATCACTTTGATCGAGAGTTGCCGAAGTTTCGAAAGTTACTCTCTCGATTAAAGGCTCCTGCTGGAGTGTTCTCGGTTCGCGGGAATGTCGATCGCCAATATGAGTACGCTAAAGTGATCGAAGGGACGGGGGTGATCGACCTCGAAAATCGATCCCATGAAGTTGAGTTTGAGGGGCGAAAAATCAGAATTGTGGGGATCGAGCCAAGGGGTGGAATCGACAGTAAAAATCCTCTGTGGAAGCCCTTGCTCGAACCGAAGGCCGAAAATGAATTTCGAATCCTCTTGAGTCATTATCCCGATCCCGTTTTAGATCTTCCCAAGAAGAGCCCGGTGGATTTAGTTGTTTCCGGGCATACCCATGGGGGCCAGATTTGTCTTCCTCTCTGGGGGCCGATTCTGGTTCTCTCTCGGGTGCCACTGTCCGTGGGGGCGGGAGGTTTGAGTGTTGTCGAGGGAAATCGAATCTATATCAGCCGTGGAGTTGGGGTGGAGAGGGACCAAGCTCCGAGAATCCGATTTTTTTGCCCCCCCGAAATATCGGTAATTACAGTGAAATAAGCCGTTATTTGGCACTCCATGAGACCAAGTTTGAACACTCCTTGAAACTCCACCCGATGATCTCTACAATGTGCGGCTTTGACACACTTTAGGTCGTGTCAGGACGACAATTCTCAGGGTTGGCGGTCTTCAGAAGGGAAGCCGTGCGAATCTTGAGTCATGCTGGAACTAGAGTCTTTATCGGACTGGGGGGACCCGACAACATCCTGGGACCCAACGGGAATAGATTATGCCCAAAGTTAAATTTGTACGTGAAGATGTGGAGATCGAGGTCGAAAAAGGAGCCAACCTCCGTAAGGCCGCGATGGAAAATGGGGTCCAAATCTATGAAGGTATCTTTCAAACCTTCAACTGCCATGGACTCTCTCAATGTGCTGAATGCCGAGTTTTGATCAAGAAGGGTATGGAGAACACCAATAAGCCCAACATGATCGAAACCATGCGAGGAATGGCCGGTTTCTATCGCATCGGCGTCGAAGAAGAAGTTCGCCTTTCTTGCCAAACCAAGGTTGAAGGAGACATCGAGGTCTACACTCGACCAGGGTTCAATTGGTACGGCGAAAATAAAAAATAGAACGCTCTTTTCGTGAGAGCTCACCACCAGATAATCTTCTTCACTGAACTAGCCACGATTCTCAAAAGCGGCCTTCCCCTTCGAGAGGGCCTTCAGGTTTTGAGTCGTGGCTCGCGTTCTGTAATCAGCGAGACTGCGCGAGCCATCGACAATGAGCTCGAAAAGGGTCTCTCCCTCAGTGAGGCTTTAACTCACATCCCTTCACCCCTCCCCAAAGAATATATCGCGATTATCAACGCCGGTGAAAAGGCGGGGAAGCTTCCGGAGCTTTTGAAGAGTCTTGTGAATGAAATCGAGGCTCGCCAAAATGCCCTCAAAAAATTGGTCTTTAGTCTAGGCTATCCAGCTTTCCTTATCGTTTTATGCTGTCTCGTGGGTCCTCTTCCTCTGCTGATCACTAAAGGAAAAGCCACATATTTTGGTGCCGTTTTCGGTTCTGTATGGCCGGCGCTGATCTTTATTTTTGGAGTGTGGGGATTGATTAAGTTTCGTTCCCGAATGGGAGCGGCGAGAATCTTTTTAGAAAACGTTTTTAAGGCTATTCCCATGTTAGGGCGTGGAATCTACCAGCTTTCATTGGGGAGGACACTCCAGCTCTTGGGAGTCTTGCAAGAGGCGGGGATCAGCTTAAGTGAATCGTTTGAAATTGCCGAGGAGGCGAGCGGCTTTCAGTCGATTTCAGATGGATTAAAAAAAGGAGCCGTGGGAATCCTTAATGGGGCTTACTTTTCCGAAGCCCTCGATAACCTTCCTGGAATCCCTGATCTTCAAAAGATGGAGCTTCGAGCAGCCAACCAAACGGGAGCGTACGATCAAGCCCTGAAACGTTGTGGCGATCAGTTGATCGACGGGGCTTGGATTCGATTGTTGGCCTTAGCCAAAATTCTTCCCATCATCGCCATGTTTATCGCGGGAGCTATGGTCTTCTCACTTTACGCTAAAGCGCTCCTCGGTGGATTGAGTTGAATGCACCATGAGTTATTCTTTTAAAAATACCTTCAGAGCTTTGATCGTAGTAGGAGCCTGCGGATCTCTACTTTCCTCAGGTGCTTGTTTTAGATTGCCCCCTGAACTCCCCGATAATTATGTTGGCAGTCTCCCGGAAGCTCCCTGGCCGCCGCTGGCGGTTTATCACGATGATCCTTATCACGAAGCCAATCTCTTTTTCCACCGTATCTATTCCTTGAATCAAGAAGCGATTTCTGGCGACGTTCCGATCATCGATTTGAATCGATTGACCGCGATCGATGCTTTGGAGCTCGATGCAGCATTGATGACTTGGATCGACTCTTTCACGAATGCTCAAGAAGAAGGGGTGGGAGTTGGGGGTTCTCTCCGTGAGTTAGAGCCCAGGGGTCTTCGTTTGTTTTATGATGATCTTCGATGGATCGCTCATTCGTTTGAGCGATTCGAATTTGATAATCAAGAAGCATTGATGAAGACGATGTCTCGAATTGCGATCCTCGGAAATGCGATTGAGAAATCGAATCTTAAGCTTGCTGATAAGCCGGTGAAACCTAAGGGGCACGAGTCGGCCATGAAAAAGATTCAGGGGGTTGATCCCCATCCCCTGCCCTTGAGGCCCGAATTGATGTCTTGGGAAGCCTCTATCGGTACGAGCCTCTATTCGGTCGTAATCCATCAACTTCAACGAGAAGCCTGGCGGCGAGGTGATGATGCACCCTGGAGGTCGATCACTTTAGATTCACCGGTCTACAAGGAAGAGGATGGGCGGTTGAAGTTAAGTACGGTGGTAGAGGCTTGTGGGAGATGTCACTAAGGAAGGGCGTAATCCATTTCATTGTGATTTTCTGAACTATCCGTTAACTAGCCCGGAGCGTAAGCGACGGGATGATTCAACGTATAGAATTCTACTTTGACTTGTTTTTTAGGATCACTTGAGCGCTTCGTTTGTATGTACGAATTATCTCAAGCTGATCCCGTCGCTTACGCTCCGGGCTAGTTAATAAATTTTGCTCGGTTTTACTTTGGGTACCTTCGAAATCCCTTATGGTTCGTCTGAATCTTATATAGAGAGGTCCCTGAAGTAATAAACAAAGTTTTCCCACCCGGACCGGCGAAACAACAGTTGGTGATAAATTCAGGTACTTTGATCTTTTGAATTAAATCACCGTAGGGGGAGATCACATTAATTGCTGCCGTTTCTCCTCTTCCGGCAGCGGCCCAAATCAACCCTTTGGTATCGACTTCCATACCATCGATACTGCGATCTTCGCCGAAGTCGTAGAGCATTTTGCGTTCGCCGACCGCGCCGTCACTTTTCAGTGGGTAGGCGTAGAGTTTTCTGGCATCCGTATCTGAAACATAAAGAAACTTGTCATTAGGGGAGATCGCTAAGCCGTTAGGCTTTTTCACATCGTCGATGATCCGAGTTACTTTTTTAGGTCCGTCAATTCGGTAGACGGATTGATGGTCGAGTTCCCGGTCGTCTTGACTTCCGTAACGAGGATCAGAGAAATAAATGCGCCCCTTAGAATCTAAAGTGATGTCGTTGGGGCTGTTTAATCGTTTGCCGTTCCAATGGGTGGCTAAGACCGTTACGGTTCCGTCGTGTTCGTAGCGAGCCACTTGCCGGCGTCCTCCCTCTGCTCCACCTTCACAGGCAATGAGGCGACCTTTTGCGTCGAAAATTAAACCGTTGGCTCGGCCACTGTCTTCGCGGAAGACCTTTGTCGTTCCATCGCTAGAGTGACGCATGATGCGCTTGTTGGGAATGTCGGTGAAGTAGATCTCGCCCAATGCTCCTTGAGCGGGTCCTTCGACAAATTTTCCCCCAGTCCAAACTTTTTCGAGCTTGGCGTCCTTCGGAAGGAGCACGAGTTTGTCTTTGGCTTCGCTTGAGGGGGTTGTGAGGGGAAGGAGAGTTAAGAACGCTAATCCAAAAGTGGTGGCGAGGAGGAGGGTGGTGCAGTTCATGGTTGGACCTGTTTTTTTTTCGATTGTTTTGATGGTGAACGATTTGGTTGATCGATCGGAATTGTTTATGGATTAATGGTATTAGGGTAGCATAAACGCCGGATGCGTTTGGAGGGGAAGAGGTGTTTTTCAAAAATTTCAATGTAGTCCGCACTCTCCGAGGCTGTGAATTTTTGCGAAATACATTAGTAAGCCCGGAGCGTAAGCGACGGGATACGTCATCGCCCTGAATCCCCAACGGTACGTTCTTAGGGATAACTCAGGTATTTAATTCCCACCACGAAATACCTTAGCATTGTCCCGTCGCTTACGCTCCGGGCTTATTAATATTGGTGCTTAATTCTTTGTTGTGAATTTTGATTTCATAGAAGTCTAGAAATTCACAACCTCT
>JANQLS010000020.1 GCA_028280485.1 Planctomycetota bacterium | reverse complement strand
CTATGAGTTATGATGAAATTACCAACCTCCCAAGCCCGAAGCTTTAGCGAGGGATAGTGAAGCGCCATTTGGTTTGAAATTTGATTTGATCTAAAAATTCACAACCTCGCTAGCGAGAGATACTCACCCATCAGACAAGCAAAGTCTTTATTTAAGTCCTTATGACTCAGAATTACGGCTTTGCTTCGCACGGCTCGAAGGTCGAGCCTGCTACTAAAAAAAGCCCGAAGCGCTAAACTCGTTAGCGCTTCGGGCTTTTTTAATTCTTGCTTCCCAGGTGATTAACAACCAATCTCTGGCGAGATTGGCTATACGGCTCGAAGGTCGAGCCTACTACTACGACTGACAAGGCTCGTAGACATCACAGGTGAGCTCATCGGGAGTGGGATCTAAACCACAGGCGCTCGGTTCAGGAGGTGGAGCCAATCCCAGGAAGAGGAATCCAAGGGAGGCGATTCCATCCGTGATATCCAATGCGGCATCATCGTTGACGTCACAGGAATCAAAGCAACTGGGTGCTTCCGCACCGATAAATTGGTAAGCCAAAATAAAAATGGGATCACTGATGTCGTGGATGCCATCGCCGGTACAGTCACCGCGGTTAAAGGGGACGGCTTCACTTCCCGACTCATTGCTGATACCCAGGGTGGGAGTACGATCTAAGTTGTAACGCTCGGGCCCTCTCCCGGTTCCAAGATAAGCGACACTCGTTCCGGGATTCGGCGATCCGACGGGAACGAGCCCTTCTTCTGGCCAGATCCCTGCGCGAACGGCCTGTGTCCAACCTAAGGCTCCAGTTTCTCCCCATTGAACAAAATCAACGTAGTTTCCGATCAAGTCGGAATTGTGCCCCTTGAGAAGAGACAAGCCTCCTTGGTTGGGATTCAAGTTAACGAAATCATTTAAGAAGATGTTGTCACCGACGACTCCTGGATTTCCGTCTAACCAAATCACAACGTAGGAATCGGCTTCGATCACGAAATTTTCGGGAAAATCAAAACAAGGAATTTCTTCCCCCTCTGTAGTGATCTGACTACAGATCGAATAGTCGGTTAAGTCTTGATCATTATCTCCACGATTAAAAACTTCAATCGCTTGAAGCCCCGCACCGTTGGGGAGGATTAATACTTCGTTGATGACGATTTCTGTATAAGGAACCGCTGAGTTAACTTCACCGATTGAAGGAGTGTTATCGACTTGCCAAGCTTGCGATCCAAACTCTGAACGCAAGTCTTCGACGACTGCGATCGATCCCTCTTCCAATCTACCTGAAGTAGAGATGAAGTCTCCAGCTTCCCAAGCCCCGGCCTCAGCGGCGAGAGCTTCCGTTGCTTGGCCACCATTTCCCCATGCGATATAACTCACCAACCAGGATGCTTGATCGATCTGATCCGAACCAAAAATAGTGAATTCACCTTCAGAATCTAATGATGGGCCCGCCGTTTCCTCGCCGAGAAAAAACTCTGTTTCGGTATCCACTCCGGATTGACCAAAGTGAATTTGAAAGAGTTGCCCAGGAAGAGCAACTTGACCTTCAGGGAAAGTGAAGATTCCTCCATCGTAACTCAGGCTATAGCCGCCGATGATTTCTTGTACATCAGATTCTAAGACCAACTCGACAGTCATACCTTCAGAAGAAGAACTGGGCCCATATTCGTTAAACATCAGGGCGCTGATGACTCTGGGAATCGTACATTCCGTAACATTTTCACCAGGAGAAGGAGATCCCGTTAAGCACCAAGCCGAAGCACCAACCTCAGAAGTCATTCTCAACAGAGAACTACCCGGTCGAAGAGCCTCGATCGATACCCGTTCTCCTTCGGCCCAGAGACCCGCTTCTAAAGCCAGAGATTCTTCGTGGTCACCTTGAATTTCAGGGTTTCCCCACTGAACAAAATCTACGAGCTTTGAAGAATCATTGAAGAGGTTCGTTTCAAACAAGCTCAGTGAATCGGTAAGTTCTAAATTTCTTTGCCCACCGATCCCAGTAAAGAGCTCACTGGTGCTTGGAGATCCTGATCGATTGAGATGGATCAGAAGAGTTTCTCCCGCTTCGATGGTCGTTTCATTGGGAATTCGATAATCGGCAGGAGCGTATCGCAACCAATAACCTCCGACATCGACTTGAGCATCAGAATCGTTAACGAGTTCAACCCATTGCTTTCCGGTATTTGTTCCAGTGGGATCAAAGAGAACCTCTGAAATTTTTACCTGAGCCTGAAGACCAGTCGAAAGAATGAATAAACCAAGGAATACAAAGGAGCATTTGAGAAGTGAAGCCATCTGGCTTCCTTCTATCGTTCGATCACTATTGTGGAACCGTTTGCCAAGCATCGTTTGGACTTCCCTATCAATCGTTAATCAAGAACTCAATTTGAAAAGTTCACTTGAGAATGAATACCGACCTCGACTTTTCAAGCAGAACGCGAGAAAAGATCTGCGGCGAACATGAATTAAACTTTGAGAAGAGATTGTTGTAATCAATCTCTTAAGCGCGCCAGGTCGTGAAAACACTTAGAATCAATAGATGCCAACTAACAAAAACTAAGTGCTTCAAATGTTTTGTGTGATCGCAAGTTGATGACTTGCTCATTCTGAAAAATGGGCCGAGATCACTCCTAACTCTCAAGACCAAGAAGAGAGAACATATCAAAAGTCTCCCTAGAGTTGGAACTCTAGGTCGAATAAATGTAAAAGAAATGTTGCTGGAAGGAAAATCCGAATAACCCAACTCAGATGATAGAGGAGAATACTGATAAAATCACCCCTAAACCTAAATTTGGTCTGTATTTAGTACACTTTCCCTCAAGGAAATTTAAAACCTTAAGGCCTGTGTTTATAAACAGTTATAAATCTAAAGTTAGTCGGTCCCTCAATCTCGTTTCGGATGTTTCTCTCAGAGGTTTCGGTTTATGTTAAAAAGTCGAACTAAATGCGAATGAATCCTCGGGATCTCAGTCCAAGAACTCCGGAACCGAGAGCTGACTTCTTAGGGTTACTTGCACTCTGAAATTAGGGATTCCGGTAATCACCCAACTCTTGACGAAACTCATCTGAAGACTTCTGATGACCGTTTGAACTCTTCACCTACTTTTATTCAATTTCGATTGAGCACTCCAGCACCTTGATAACTTCGGCACATTCGGCTGAGATCAGCCCTTTGCAGGCTTCAGACAAAAAAGAACTCTCTGCCCTTCAAGCTTTGGGTCTCTACACTCTCTTGGCGATCGTGATGACTTGGCCATTGGTAAGCCAATTCACAACTCACATCCCGAGGGGTGCCCATGACATCTATCAAAACATTTGGAACTTGTGGTGGTGGAAGACGGCGCTGACTGAAAACTTTGCCTCACCCTATACCACCAACATGTTATTTAGCCCCGGGGAAGTTCCCTTAGGAAACCACACCCACTCTCCCGGCAACATGATTTTGAGTTTACCCATCAACCTTTTGTTGGGCGAAGCCGCGGCGCTTAACCTTTCCGTCCTAGCGAGTTTCATCTTCAGCGCTCATGGTGTCTTTCTTTTAGCGAGACTCTACACGCGCTCAGCGGGAGCGAGCTTTCTCGGAGGAATCGCCTTTGCTTATCTTCCTCAACATGTAGAACAAACTCTCGAACACATCAATCTAGCTAGCTACCAAGCGATGCCTTACTTTTCATGGGCACTGGCTTCACTCTGTCGCTACGGTGGAAAATGGTGGTTAGCCACAGGAGGCTTCTTCGCGCTCAACGCTCTCTACAGTTGGCACAATGGGCTGATGGTCGTCCCCTTAGGCATCGGAGTCTTTCTCTTTGAAAGTATTCGAAGTGAACGTCCGTTCACAAAGTGCTTTATAGAAGCGTCGCTGGCCGCGCTTCTTGCCGTTCTCGTTATCTCACCCTTTCTATGGCCCTTGATCCGCGACACGAAAAACGAAGTCGCCATCCTTCAAAAGGGCTTTCCTCCAAAACCCGTCCACCCCTTGTTCACGATGATCCCCCACTCGGGACATCCCCTTTGGGGAGAGTCACTGTTCGCGACTTATAAACAAGGAAGGACTTACCCCTCCGTCGGCTTTATGGCCTACCTGGGGGTCATCCCCCTAGCCTTAGCTTCTACGGCAATATTAGGGGGCTTAGCGAGCCTTTTCTCTCGGCTATTCAAACGCAGTTCTAAAACCAAAGCGGGTTTTTCTGACTTAAGAGCTCAAGTCTTACTTTGGTCTTTACTCGGTTTTTTCTTCCTTAGCTTGGCATTTGGAGAAAGTTGGAAATGGACGAATGAAGAAGGTCCTCAAGAATTCTTTCTTCCCTTTCACTGGATGAAGAAGATTCCCTTCTTTGGTTTGGTTAGAGTTCCCAATCGATTTTTAGTTCCCGCTGCACTTTGCTTCGCAGTCTTAGCGAGCTTTGGTGCTCGGTCGTTAGGTCGACCTCTCATCCCCAAAACCAAAACGATCGTCTTTAGCCTCATGACGTTATTGGTGATTCTCGATTTAGCTTGGTGGCCGTACCCGATGAGAGAACTCACGCCACCCGACTACATTCAATCGATTCGAGATTTACCCGAAGATTCGACACTGCTGAACATCCCTAGTGGACATCGAGCGCGCGCTGCCGATGATATGCTCTTACAAACCTGGCACGGAAAACCCATCGCTAGTGGTTATCTATCGACACGTTTACACTCCATCGAGGATCGCTTAAAAGAGTACCCCGTACTCAGGAAGATATTCGAACGGTATCCCCCTGAAGAAGCCAACAGTGGACCTAATTTGGTATCTACGGTGAGAAACCTCAAAGTCGATTACGTGATTCTTCATTTCGATCGCACCGTTGAATCCTTAAACACCCAACGTGAGAAAGTGCAACAGTCTCACCCCGATGATTTTTATCAACTGAGACTCTACAATCCTGAAAAGGGTATGCCCCGCGCCACTCTCAACCGCTTCCAACAAGAACTTAGGGAAGCTTTCGGCGAGCCCATTTACCAGATAAAGGAGCTCATCGAAATCTACAAAGTGACTGCTTCGCCTTGAAGCAAAATTAAATTTTTCAATCTTTGCTTCCCTTTGACCAGCGCAAGGGGCTATTCTTTGGGCTGGTTCTCAGTTGAAATAAGATCTTCGATTCGATTCCTGAAGCCACTTTTAAATCAAATTCAAAAACCAATAGCTTTCATTTGAATGCATCACCTGTATGCATACCGATTAGGTACTGGATACATAAATGGAGAGCTCTCGGATGCGTAATTCTAATTTATTAAGCTTAGCTTCACTTTTTAGCTTGATCCTAATTTCTCCGTTCTTTGCCTCTCATCTATTTGGTCAGGAATTTCTAAAAAAGGAAGACCTCAAAGACGCCGAAGTGGGAGACCACTGGATCTACGACGATTGGGAAGCTGCTCTCAAATTGGCTAAGAAAGAGAAAAAGCCAATCTTCGCCCTCTTCAGGTGAGTCCCATGAAAGGCTTGTAAAGCCTTCGACGGGCAGGTTGTCCGTCGCGAAAACGAGTTAAAAAAACTACTAGAAAAATTTGTATGTGTTCGCTTAGTCAATATGCGAAACATCGACCTTGGTCAATTTCAATTCGACTACGACCTCACTTGGTCAGCCATCTTTCTCAATCCCAATGGAATTGTTTACGGACGTTATGGAAGTCAAACCCATCGCGGCCCGATGGATAAAAACTCGATGACAGGGCTTAAAAGCACTTTAAAAAGAGTGCTTTCTGCGCATAAGGATTTTCCATCCAACTTACTACTCCATAGGGATAAAAAAGGGCCCAAGCCACTCTACAAAACGAGTAAAGACATACCTTCTCCAAAGATTAAGCGCATCTTTCAACGCGAAGGCAAAGAAGGTTGTGTTCACTGTCACAACATTTGGGATGGGCATCACGATGCTTTAGTGATTCAAAAGAAATACAATCCGAAGAAACTTTGGAAGTACCCTCATCCCGAGAACGTCGGTTGGGTGATCGATAAAGATCAAGGAATTGAAATCAGTAAGGTCATCGTCGGCTCGTTTGCTGATGCGAAGGGAATGAAAAAGGGAGATGTGCTACAAAGCCTCAACGGGCAGGCGATCTACTCGATCGCTGACATTCAATTCGTCCTTCAATTTTTAAAAGAAAGCTCGAAGCTGGATGTGGTTTACCAACGAAAAGGGAAAACCCAAAAAGCCCAATTCAAGCTGAGCGGTCATTGGAGAGAAACCCCTATCACTTGGCGAGGATCGCTGTGGGGAATGCCACCCGCTCCGGGATTGTGGTGCGAGGAAATCGACAACCGCGACAAAAGAAAGTTAGGTATTCAACCGAGTAAGTTGGGTATCAAAATCAGAGGAGTCTTCGGTCGTGACGTACGAAACGCTGGCTTGAGAAAAAATGATCACATCGTGTCTTACGATGGAAAATCAGATCATGCCACCGGTGCTGAATTTCATTCTTACTTGAGATTCAACCACTACAAAAAGGGGAGTGTTCTAAAGTTAATCGTCCTTAGAAACGGGAAGAGAATCCCGGTAGAAGTGAAGTTTGAGACGTTAAAGTTGTAGTGGTAGGCTCGACCTTCGAGCCGTATGGAGCGATTCAGCTGCTCAGCTTCAAACCAACATTAAAAAAGTTGAGATGGAGCCCGAAGGAAGCATCCTTAACTAGCCCGAAGCGCTAGCGAGGAGTCGGAATGAAAACCCCGGCCCCTCGCTAGCGCTTCGGGCTAGTTATGGATCAGCTCGAAACGAGAAACTGAATTCCGCTCAGAAAGTAATCGTATAACTAAACTCGAGGTCGATCTGATTTTCGGCTTCGATCTCACGATTGACATCGTTCAACTGAAAATCTAGGGCGAAGGTAAAGGAGTGCACTTCATGTACGACCTGCCCGGCCACGCCGAAGTAGAAGACGGGCTCTTGTGCTTCATCGTCTTCACTGATGGTGGTAAAAACCATACCTCGAAATTTATCGTTGAAGCCGTAGGCAGCGGCTAAATCTAAGACTCCTAAATCTTCGATGGTATTTCGATCACTTGAGATGAGCTGTAGGTTGGCGATCAAACTCAATTGATCGGTAATCTGTACATCGCCATCGAGTTCAAAATTAAAAAACGAAGCCTCCAACATTCCAAACGTCCCTGCTTGAAGGGCGAGGCGAGTATCAAAAGAAGCCGCCAATCGGAATCCTTCTTCAGAAAAAAACTGCCATTTGACACCACCGACAACCGCAGAGAAACCAAACTCCGTTTCGGCTTCGGTACTGAAGAGCCCGTTTCCAATCCCTTCCGTTTCCTTACCGTTGGCGAAATTGAGTTCTAATCCCCCGCCGAATTCGAGAATGTCCCACAAACCGTAGTTCAGCTTTGGATTTAATATAAGGCGGTCGTTATCGAAGGATTCGAGATCTGTTGCTGTTCGCACGAGTAGCTCTTCGTGGGAATAAAGTAATCCTAAGCCTAATTTACGAACTTGATCAGGAGTTACCCCCGCAGAGCGAATCGAATGAAAACCAGACAGCACGCTGCCATTAAAACGATTGTTGTTTTGTTCTAAAGAAACGAGGTCCCAATCAAAAGCGTAATCATCCGCGCGAATAATGTGAGAATTGAAAAGTGAGGGGGCGAGCCAAGAAAAAACGAGGAACAGAACGAATAAACTTAATCTCATGAGTATTTATGAAGTGCTTTTTGTATTTAAAATCTCGACAGAAACTGATCAGTTCCAGTTTATTTAACAAAAAATAACTAGTCTTCAGCCGGCTTTTGTTTCGGACGTCGACATAAACGAATCCCCGTGAATTCAATCAAACTATTCTTGTCGCTCAAAGTATGAATAAACGCCCTCTCTTTGATGCAAGCTTCGCGCAGACGATTCGTTCTCAGACGATTGAAGCCACCGATGACATAGTAATCATTCCCATCGACTGCAAGTTCCTGAAGATTTGACTCCATATCGAACAAACCCGTTGGAGTCATATTTTCTTGGCGTGAACGGATTTTTGAAATTCGGTTGAGTGCGTATTTCTCGTCGGTTAAAGGCGTAAACTTACTTCCCTTGAATCCATTTTTATCGATGAACCACTTGACGATTCCGTTGGTGGCCTCTCCCACTTCCCTCGTACCTACGAACGCTCGCTTCCATTGATCAGGGTTAGGAATAAAATATTCGTATCCATCCTCTTCGCCGCACTTTTCGGTCATCCACGTTTCAAATTGTTTGATCGTGACCATCTTCAAATCGCCATCCATGACCATGGGACGCTTTAATGATCCTTCATCAGTATTGAGGATGCCGATGTCGTGGAGGAACACGTTCCAAATTTTTTCGGGGAGCTCCGTCGTCGCCATCTCTTCAAAGTAAGGTCCGAAGGGGCGAAATTCCAAATTGTGATCTTTGAGAAACTCGATGCGCGGGATCGTAGCGACATAATCTTCACGCTTGGGTAAAGGCCGGTTACTCTCCTTCTTATAGGAAGCCGGCTCGATGTTCGCATCGGGAGCTTTATTTGCTTTCTCTGGCTGCCCCTCTACTCGAGTGATGTGAGTCGGATCATTGATCTCTTCTCCCTCAGAAAACGGGCTGATGAAAAGCTTTTTGAAATAAGCAGTGTTCCCGGCAGCGTCTTCGAGCTCCACTTCAAAGAGCACATTCTTCATGGGCATCTTGGTCATGAAGAGGTATTTACCCTCATCTTTAAGTGAAGCGTGCCCCCAAGGAGAATCTGTTTCTGATATCCGAACCTTGGCCGTATTGAGATCTTCAGTGGGATCTAACAACACATGGAGCATCGCCCCATTATAGATATCGAACTCGATGCCGTTATAGAGTGCAGGCGGTTCATTATCGTAGAAAACACGATAAGTTTTAGGAGTCTCCCAGAGGGAGGTTCCACCATCGAAATAAGCCCTAAATACGATTTCATTCGTCTCGTTAGGCTCGAGTAAGATCTCTTCATCAAAGGAAGCAGAAGGTTCCTCACCTTCAGCGAGCTCTTCTTTAAGCTTAGGAGTCAAGTCGATCGAACTGGGGCTTCCCAATCCTTTTTGCTCCAAGTCTAAACTCATCCCAGGGTAGTAAGGGGCTAATTCACCACTGATCTTCAACGAATTGTACTGAGTACGAATGATCTTCCCGTCATCAGGAAATCCCACGATCTTCAGAACAGGCTTTTCAAGTTTTAACGTGTCGATCTTACGGACTGGAGTGAAGGGCTGAGGAGTTCCACGCCCAATTCGATAACGAACTTCAATAGAGTTCTCGAATGAATCTAAGGTTAGCCGAGCAGAGAAGGCTCCGTCACCACTCAAGAGTGCTGGCGGAGAGTAGTTATCTCCCAAATCACCAACGGGCTCACCGTTCACATAAAAAACGAGAGTTGGCTTTTGGGGTAAATTCGCAAGGGAATCAGCATCGATCGCCAGTGAGCCGGCGACGATCACTTCGTTCCCCAAGAGTTTCTCTCGATCGAAACGTTGAATTTCAATCTTTAATCGTTCGACCGTGATGAGCTTCTCTTTTTGATTCCCAATTTCATCGGCAACGATGACCTTAAAGCGATTCACCCCTTCTTTTAATTGAGAAATCCGCCAGCGCTTAGGCTCGGTGATCTCTCCTCCCCCAGCCCATTCCGTCGTGGTACGTTCTTGGTACTGAGCGAAGGCGATATCCCCCGCCTCATTCGGAGTGTTCAAACTGAGAATGCATTCAGGATTGAAAGTAACGAAACTATCGGTTTCTCCTTCTTTGGAGTAAACCAATTCGATTTCACTCAGCGTTGGACGAACTTCGAATTCTGGAGGGGTGGTATCGATTTCAAATTTGCGGTGAATTCGTTTTTGCTGAAGTAGGTTTTGATTACTCTTGCCGTCGTAAGTTTGTGGATTTCCAAATGAACTCTTCGGGTTGATAAGTGGTTGAATACGGTAGAGTCCATCGGGGATCGAACCCATTACAAATTGAAGGGCGACCTCTTTACCATTCTCTTTTCGAACAACTCCGTATATAGGCACATTATCAGCCTCGGGATCATCTTCAGAGATCAGTTCAAAAATGACATTGTTGAACAATCTCTTATCGATGTTGATTTGGCTTTCAAGCATCGATAATTCGAAGGTAAACGAATCCGTTTTATGAGTGAATTTCTTAGCAAACTCAGCTTGTCGCAGCTCGCGATCGATCACTAAAGCCAAGTTGTCGACATCTTCTTCTTGAAGATAATAGTCTCCCGGCTGACTCGAATTCCAAGCGGAATTGAGAGCTTCAGGATCGGTGATGGCTCGCCAGATTTGACTCCAGTCGAGAGTGAGCCCCCCCGTTAATAGAAGAGTAAAAATGAGGATGAGAGCTGCCGTCCGAGCGTGCTTTCGAATAAAGCGCCCGAGAGAAAAACCATTGGGATAAGGTGTTTTCTTTTGAAAGGCTTCGACGAATTCTTCGGGAGACTCGTAGCGCTCATTTGGATTTTTAGCCAAGGCTCGAGCTAAAACCTGATTGAGCCACTTCGGCGCACTTTGAATATTCTTCGCTTCGATATTCAAAATCTGGTATCCGATATCTCCCGATGAATAAGGAGGCTTACCGTAAATTAATTCATAAAACGTGACCCCTAAGGAATAAATGTCACTTCTAACCGTACACTCTTCTCCCCGGAATTGTTCGGGGCTCATGTACGGCAAAGTTCCACTTCGAACTCCCGTGTTTCTGAGAGTGCTATCAGCGACGACTCGCGAGATTCCAAAGTCGGTGATCTTTAAAGTGTCATCCTCACCGATTTGCGACCCCACAATGGGGCGCGCTAACATCAAGTTAGCGGGCTTCAGATCACGATGGACTAAGCCTTTGGAGTGCGCATACGACAAGCCCTTACCCACTTGCTCCATCATCAGGGTAAGTTCTTCGATTTCGAAGGATCGCTCTTCCTTCTTTCGTTCACGCAGGAGTTCTTTGAGAGTCGGTCCCTCCAAAAACTCCATCGCGAAGAAGGGCCAAGCGGGTTCATCGTAATAGGTGTGAACTCGAATGATGTTTTCGTGAGCGAGATCTAAAAGTCGGTTGGTTTCTCGACGTAGATCATCACGTGCATCACCATCAAAAATAATTTCTTGAGGAACACGCTTAAGGGCAATTTTTCGTCCCAAGATCTCATCTTGAGTCAAGTAGACTTTGCCCATCCCACCTTGCCCAATGCAACGGATAACTCGAAAGCGATCAGCTAAGAGCTGCCCTTCCTTCCAATTTTGATTGACGTCATCAATAGCCTGAGGTGCCACCGTCCGATAGTCACCTAAGGTACCGGGATCTGAAGAAGAATTGATATTTTCACCGTTGGCGGTTCGGGTGACTTGTTCTTCTTCTGAAGGAGGGGTTGAGTTTGTGTTCGCTTCTGAAAGATCGTTCTCTCTAGGCGTGCGACTGTCCCCAGCTTCAACCCGAGATTCTTCATTCGTTTGAAGATCTGGGGAAGCCTTTGAATCGTTCTTTTTAGTTCGTTGGGGACGTTTGGGGTCCGGGCTCATACTCAATGATTGAAATGGCTCTATGGTCATGAATAACCAAAGAGCGGGGAATAGGATCGACTCTTTGCACACTCTCGATTTGTTTCAACAATTAATAATGGATGCAGGGTGCATCTATTATTCTTCGAAGAGAGATCACTGACTTCTTCCTCTAAAAAAGTCGTGTCTCTTTCACCATCATCTATCCATCTCCCGAACCCTATCTCTCTCAGCTTTCTCCCGAAGCTGCCTTGAAAGTCAGTCTGAAATCAAATTAGTTCCTGTTGATTAAACAGGAACTAAGCCTGCTTGGGATCAACTCGGCCACGAATAAAGACCTATAGGTCTTTATTCCATCTTCACTGCATAGGGGCGCAGACCCTATGTTTAGCGGAGTGAAAGCCGCAGCCCGTAGGGGCTATGCCAAAGACATAGCGGAGATTTGCTGAAACGGTTGAAGCTGTCTCCAAAGGGGCAAGATTTAACAGAAACGAATAGTAATTATACGACTGAAAAAAACGAATCGAATGCAAAGAATCGCTCCTTTCAAGAATTGAGAGAAGAAGCCCCCAATTTTAGATCGAGAACATTGTAGTGTAAAGGATTTGTGTTGGGTTTCGGAGAGGATGGAACAACCGGTAAAATTAATCCTTAAGAGCCTTTATGAACTCGTGGATCAAGTGATACTTCGAATTTGCCCACCATCAACTGGTAAGACGACTCCAGTGATAAACGAGGCGCGTTCACTCGCTAAAAAAGCGACGGCACTTGCAAATTCTTCGGGTTGACCGATACGGCGCATCGGAACTTGGTGGGTCATTTGATTTAAGACTTCACCACCATCCACTTGATCACGTTCGGCACGAGCATCGACCAATTGTCGTAATCGGGGAGTGTCCGTCGATCCCGGAGCGACCGTGTTGACCGTCACTCCACTGCTTGCCACTTCATCGGCTAAGCTCTTACTGAAGCCAACAACTCCACACCGAAGAGCTGTGGAAATAGCAAGATTATCGATGGGTTGTTTCACGCTGATCGAAGTGATGAAGATAATTCGACCCCAAGAATTTTCGACCATTTTAGGAACGGCCAACTTGGCTAAACGCACCGAACTTAAAAAAGTTTGTTCAACCCCTTGCTCCCAATCTTGGAGAGAAACTCCCATCGCTGAACCTGGAGGCGGACCACCATTGTTAACGACGAGTATATCGGCAGAATTCCAATGGGCTTCAACTTGGGAAAGGAAGGATTCAGGACCCGATGCTTCACTCAAATCACATGGAATGGCGAGTACTCGATCATCGGGATTACCCCATTCACTCGCAACCGAAATGAGCTTTTGACGAGCAACTTCGAGAGACTCTTCGTTGCGAGAACAAATCGCAACTTTTGCGCCTTCTTGAATCAGAGTTGTTGCGACCGCCAGGCCGAGCCCACTACTCGATGCTGCTACCGCAGCAACTTTGTTCTCAATTCCAAGATCCATGGCGAGTCGCTAATTCCAATACCTTCAATATAAACGACTCACGCACGGGTGAGACGCCTTGGCTCACTCTCTTTTGGCAACTTAGGCTGAATTCGCGTTTGTTGCTTACGAGGAAGGATCTTCTTAAGAGAGGAGGGAGCTTGACTGTTGTTCGAAGAACCACTGGGCCGTGGATGGATTTCTATACGACCCTTTTTCGGAGTTCGTCGAAGAGTTTGTAGCTCGTCTTTTGATTCCTGTTTTTGATCGAAGACACCAGCTTCGACGGCAGCTTCCATCGCCTCCCTCCACGCAGGGAAGTTTTCACGACCGTAACGATTACCATACGACTGCGTGGCTAACCACGTTCGGTTTCCGTGAAGAACAAAGGCTCGTGCGTAATAACCACCTACTCCATGGTGGTAGGAGCTGCCATAGGAACTGCGACGGTAACCCCCGTGGTAATGCCGGCCGCGATATCTGTGACCATAACGATAACCACGACTGTGGTAACCGTAGCCCCCAAAACCAGAACTGTAGCCATGATGGCTCGAATGGGAGTAGCGAGAATACGAATGAGAGTAAGGACCGTAGTACCCCCCGCCGGAACTAAAGCTATAGGAGGAAGAATGACGGGTGTAAGCTGAAGAATGTCGGTAAGGACCGAAACCGTAGGTGCCATAAGTATGAGGACTATAACTATGTCTACCCTGATGGAGCGAGCGGTGGCCCGTAAAAGTACGGTGGGGCCCGAAATAAGTTCCCCGTACGAGATTCTTACGATAACCGCCTTTGACGTACCCGCGAGTTGTTCTCACCCCGGAATTTCGGTACCGCTGAGCGAAGGCCTCAGAAGACACAAAATTCAGCCCCACTAAAAGTGCGAGACCGAGAAAGAAGCTGATCGATCCAAATCGAACGTTCGTCGGAATTCTGAAACTAAGCGACATACAATCCTCCGTGCGACACTCATTTTATTGGGATAGAGAATTCACTATAGGTTTCCACTTGGCTCTCAAATGAAAAGCGTTCGTCTGATTCAGACGAAGCTGACAAGACCAACATTGAAGAGGCGATTGAGAGCCGGAAATTCACGTCCCAAGCCTTTACATTTAAAAGCCTTAGGAATCAGCCTTCAAGCCCGAATTTATTTCTTTACTCAAGTTATTCTGCAAGTTTTCGAATCAGCCTGCCTATTTTTCTGCCCCATCGACGGCTGAACTCAAAACTTATTCAAATATTTCGCCTCTTTTGGCCTTAAAAAGATATTCAACAACGAGTCCGCTCTTCACATCCCCTCTATCAGTGTCGGAAAATTCAACAATATATAATTATTTTAGAGCACAATAATTTGAAACATCTAATCATTATAACTTTATAAACAAAAGTATATCTCTCTATGAGAATTCCCTATCTCAATCCCCCTTCAAAAGACTTCTCTTATCGATCGACTGAACTCAGTAAAAAACTTAAGAGATTGAATTTTAACAACTAACAAGCTTTGAGAGGGTTGATTAGAAACATCTTATCGATGTCCCGGTCTACGAAAATCCCTTAGTCAATCCTGATTGATTCCTTGACGCTAACAATGATTACATGATAAACCATAGCAAAAATCCGGGACTCAATATGATCGATGACACTATAAATCCCCCCACAGATGATACCCCTCCCAAGGAGGGTGAGGGCCAGCCTCCGGACCCAGGAGGGGGAAATCCATTTGATCGAGTAACGCCAGTATTTGATTTACTTGCGATCCTCTTAGGAAAACTCGCCTTTCAACATGGAATTCCACTTTCGGAGATGAGCACTCGCCTTCGTCAAGAGATGGTGAAGGAAGGTATTCGAAATGGTGATGGCGATAACACCATTGCTATGCTTGTTGGATGCACCCGTCAAAACATCGGTTACATTCGTAAACAAGCCCTGAACGAGCCTAAGATTCCGATCAAGGAACCCATTGGAATCTTGGACGGAGTTCTTAATCTCATCAACGATCTAGAAGACGCGACCTTAGATCGCATCCATGAGGAAGCCCAAGCGAGAAACATGGGCCAATGGAGGAAGAAGAATAAATCCTCACCGGATGGAGATGCGATCGAATTATCAGTGATTAAGATAGTCGTGACGAAGTTAGTTGAACATGGGTTTGTAATTGAATCCGATAAAAAATATTCTCTCAACCCTGAGATCAAGGTTGGGATATGGCCCGTAAATTATGGCCAACACAAAAACACCCTTCTGGATAAACTAAAAGACATTCTCAACGCTATCCTCATATCATTGGAAAGTATGCCAGATAAAACTTTCCAATCTTCGCGACAGGTTTCCAGTCGAAATAACACTACACCTGAAAGTGAAGTAGAAACCGAGGAAGCCCAAGATGATGGCACTGAAGCCATCGCAAGTATAACGCGAACCACAATAACACTTCCCTCTCACGATCCCGAGTTGATCGAAGGTATTACGAAGTTGGTTCGTGACTATGTAGGTGAAAAGCATCAGGAAGGTAGCGGACCTGTTCGCTGTAAAGTCGTCCTGTCCATCGTGAGTATGGAGAATCCAAAAAATGAAACCTAAATCACATTTATTGCGAGTGAGTATTATCGCAATCACGACTCTCTTACTTTGGTCGAGCTATTCGGTCACAGAAGCCAAGCTCTTGAAAGTCATCATCCAAGATGGCCCGACCTTCAGAAGGGGAGATGTAAATGGTGATCAGATCCTCGACATCGTCGATCCAGTGGCGTTAATGGAGTTCATCTTCCTCGGCGCCTTTTCCCCAGGTTGCTTGGATGCCTGTGATGCCAATGATGATGGTGTAATAGATAACACCGATGTGATTTTTTTATTGAGCGTCATCTTTGAGGGAGATGGCCCGATTCCTAGCCCTGGATCCGATAGTTGCGGAATCGATCCTACTGATGATGATCTCGACTGCGCTGAAAGCAAATGCGCAGAATTAGGGCACGCTGCAGTCTTAGAGGACGCCCAGGGTAAAAAGGATTGAAAGCTCAATCTAAAAATAAAAAGACTGTGTCGTTCTTTGTTAATTTAAAAGAACGACACAGTCTTTTTTTATGAAGAATCAGATTGGATTCTGGCGCCATTATTAAAGCGACAAGTTATACCTTTTCACCCACCACAAGAGAACGAAGATCGACCACACTCGAGACCAGTACAATCCTGGCGCTCCTTCGTTAAATCCTTGCCAAAGCCTTTGAATCGTATTGCTGTTCATACCGATGGAAGCCGCTAAGCTTTCATCTTGAAGTAAGTCGGTGACCATCTCTTTGAGTTCTTCTCGACACCAGACATCGATGGGAAGAACGAATCCAGCCTTGGGACGATCGAAAATATCAGGATCGAGCTCCGACAGAGCCAGCTCCCTCAATAATCTCTTAGTGGGAAGATCCTTAAAGCGCTCATCTGTTTGCAAGCCGAATGCGGCTTCGATGATCTCATGATCGATCAGAGGAACTCTTACTTCCAAAGAGACTGCCATACTCGCAGTGTCTGTATCCCGCAACAACCGTTGACCTAAGAAGGTGGAAAGTTCGACGAGGGAAATGCCATCGAGGAGTTCTCTCCCCTGGATCCCATCTTCTAAATGCTTATAAAAAGCATCCTGTAGACCATGAGTGGTCGACGATGGCTCCGTGGCTAAGAGTTCGCGGTAGAAAGACTGCGTGAACAACCCATAAAAGCTTTGGTAGAGCTTCAAAGGATTTCCTCGCGCCGATAAAACATCGAAGAGTTTTCCCCAACGAACTTGAGGAGGCACGGCTCCAGCTTTTCCGAATTTCACTCGGCAAGCTACATCCGACACGGCTTTCAAAATAGCGTTTGGGAAGATACCGAGCAGCTTTCCCCAACGGGCAACCGATGGGATTTCTAAAAAGCTCTTATACCCCCCGAAAACTTCATCTCCACCAGTCCCGGCAAGGGCGACCGTCATCCCAGCTTCACGGGCTGCTCGACTCACAAAGTAAGTATTCACAGCATCGAAAGTAGGTTGATCTAATCCCTCTAAAGCTTCTAAGAGGTGTTTCTTAAAATAACTCTGACCCAACTTGATCGTATGGTGATCCGTGCCGAGTGACTTGGCGACCCGATCAGCGTAGGGAGATTCATCGTACTCCACTTCTTCGAAGCTGATGTTAAAGGTCTTTAGATCAGCAACACCATTCCTGGCGGCCAAAGCAGCAACGGCACTAGAATCCACACCTCCGGATAAGAACACTCCGAGTGGAACATCACTGACTAAGCGCAACTTAACCGCTTCTTGGAGTTCGTGCTGAAGCTTTTCAAGGCTTCCTTTGTGACTCGGGTCAGGGAAATCCCAATATCGATTCGTGGCTTCAACCTTACCTTCAGCATCGATCCATTGACTCGTTCCGGCCGGCAGCGAATAGACTCCTCGGACGACGGTTTCATCTCCAGCCACAAACCCGTTCCAAATGTAGGAAGATAGTCCTGTCGGGTTCAATTTTTTATCGATCAAGCCAGAGCTGAGGAGGGAACGAACTTCAGAAGCAAAGAGGAACAACTTTCCTCCTGAAGGACTTGCTTTTTCAGTGTAATAAAGAGGCTTGATGCCTAAGCGGTCTCTAGCCAACAAGCACCGTTCTTTGCTCCGATCCCAAAGCGCCAGAGCAAACATCCCTCGCAACCTTTTAAGAACTCCTTCACCCCATTTTTTGTATCCCTTTAAAACAACCTCAGTATCGCTTTTTGAAAAGAACGTTTCGCCATCGGCTTCGAGTTCTTTCCGAAGTTCTTCGAAGTTGTAGACCTCCCCGTTGTAAACAATTACATTTCCCGAATCGGGATCTGTCATAGGTTGCCCTGCTTCGGGGCGTAGATCGATGATCGAGAGTCGACGGTGAGCTAACGCCACTCTTCGCTCTCGACGATCCTCTACAAATAGGTCTCCGGCATCCGGCCCACGATGGGTCTGGGTCTCGTTCATGACCTGAACAGCCTGAACGATCGAGTCGTCCACTGAGCCTAATGCACCACAGATTCCACACATTCGGGAAGCCTCAATTTATAATGAAGTAAGTATTAGAACGAACAACTAAGTCGTCGTTGCGACGTCAACCGGTGTCGGAGCTTCTTGGGGTACCGGCTTAAAGATTCTCTCCAATGATTCATCCAGTGAATACTTGGGAACCCAACCTAACTTGTCCCGAATTTTTCGATTGCTGTAAAAGAAAGGTTTAAACCTCGCATGCAGTTGAGCCGGAGTTAACAAACCGGGCAGCTTAGCATTTCCTTTACAAACATATTTATTAAACAACCAGGCCGATCGGCCGAGCATTCGCATCAAAATCCAGGGGATGGGAATCACTTTGGGTCGCACGGGTTGATGAGCTCGCAAGCGATTCATCAGCTTCCATTGAGTCGGTAGATTGTTGTCGACGATATTGAATGTTTCCCCATTGGCCTGATCTTTTTCAGCGGCCAAAATAATCGCATCCGCACAATTCTCAACGTAAGTGATCGGCACGGGAGCGATAGTCCCGATCCGAATCCAAGTTTTTTTGCTGGCCTCTAAGCCCAACTGAGCGGGAAACCAACTTCCAGGTCCGTAGATCACTCCGGGGCGTAAAACGACGAGAGGAAAGCCGATGCGCTCGGAGGCTTCGCGGATGATGTTTTCTTGTATCGTTTTAGTCTTAGCGTAATTGTCTCGCTCATCGATATGCTTCTCCCGGGGTGAATCTTCATCCCAAAAAGCGAAAGGCCATCGTTGCAAGCAACCGTAAACACTAAAAGTGCTAATATGAACTAACTTGATCGAGGGCTTTTCTTCTAACGCTGCGAGTAAGTTCTCAGTTGCGATGACCGAGCCTTCAAACTGCTCATAAAAGTCTCCTCCGAGTACAGCCGCGAGGTGAACGACAACATCCACGCCTTCCAATACAGCCGGCAAGCTCCTTCGGTCGCGCAAATCAACTCGAGCAACTTCAACCCCTGGTTTTTCAAACCAATTGATCGATTCAAGTTTTCGGCCAGGTCGAGCCATCGCTCGAACTTGATGCCCACTCTCCAATGCTGAGTTCACCACCGCCTGGCCTAACTTTCCAGTGGCACCGGTGATTAAGATTTTCATACTAAATTCTTTTCCTCTAGGAGTTGATCGATCAAGACTAATGAACGATCGATATCATTGTGAGTTACGGGTGGTTCGGTCCCATCGCGAATCGCATCGTAAGTGAGGTCCAAAAACTTGACCAATCCTTCGTAAACACTTCGCTGCATGATCTTATCTTTGATACCGATGACACCGGCACGAACCAATTCAAACCCGTTGTAGACATGGTTCACCAAAGGACCCAGCTTCGATCCCCCAGGGCGACTTTTCGTAACCCTTAAGAATGGGCGGAAGTACTCGAGTTCTCCCCAACCTTCATCTCCACGGACGAAGACTTGAAAAGCTTCGGGATGTTGTTGACAAGTGAAACGTAATCTTCCGTGACGCCCAGCGGGATCGATCACGATCGCATCGAGGTCGTCGTGCTTGAAAAGTTTGTTTCCAGTGTGTTGCCGCCAACAAGCACGAATTTCTTCCCCGGAAGTTAAAAAACGATTCGTCAGGTAAGTCATGTGCGGAAGAAAATCATGAAGCACTCCAGCGGGCAATCCATGACTGGGATGCGGTAAGTCACTACTTCCGTAGCGTCCTCCTTCAGCGATATCCAAAGAGAATCGAATCTCAACTTCACGAATCGTACCGAAGGCGCCCTCGTTAACGAGGGATTCCAATTCGAGGAACTCACGAGTAAATCGATAAGTATGATCTTCAGTTAAGATTCGTTGATTCGAGTTCGCGATGTCCGCGAGATCTAAATACTCTTGTCGCGTTAACGTGATCGGCTTCTCGCAAATCACATGAGTACCAGCCTCGAGACAGTCCTTGGCAATCGGGAAGTGTACATGAGGTGGGGTGCACACATGAACCACATCCGGCCGAACGACGTCGAGCATTTCTCGGTAATCAGTAAACGAATGGCTGGCGTTATATTTCTTCGCGAAATAACTCCCCAGGGATGGGGAGAGATCACAGATCGCACTCAATTCGACGTCTTCCCTGTCAGGAAAAAACTTCAAGTGTTCTCCGGTGATATTTCCAGCTCCGATAATTGCTGCTTTGAGAGTCTTCACCCTCTATCTCCATTTGAATGTATAAATTGAAAATCCGGTAAACCCATCGAGATGGACCAAAACAAGAACGCTACTTTCCTATCGAACCAATGCTCTAAGCCCTTGAGGGGAAAGGCGAGTCAGGATGAGGAGGAAGTGGAATCTCAGTCGGAGAAAATCAACCGATAATCACGTGATCGTTTGAAGGAATTGAATCGGAGTCCAAAGCTCGGTTATCATGTTCCCAACTCAAGTGAATCGACAACCTGTTGAGTTTCCCTCTCCTTGCATGCTGCCATCAAAGTGAAGGTAAACTTAATTGCTTGCTTCCAATGGATCTCCAAACCTCTTTAACACGCTATGAACCCATTTCCAGATCACACGCCTGCTTCAAACTTACTCCAAAGCCTGTCGGATACTGGTGTACCCAGTTTAGGTCCCGGTAATCCTAAAAAAGGATCTTGGCTTCAAGAACTGAACGACTTGAGTAACTCTCAGCTACTCGGTGTCGATAAAGTTCGAGATCACAATGCAGCTCAATGTATCCGATCCGGCTTACTTCTTTATGGAGAGTTACTCGACTCTTCCCATGACATCAGCCAAGACATTCACACCACTGAAGGAAGTTATTGGCATGGGATCATGCATCGTAAGGAACCTGACTACCCAAACGCTAAGTACTGGTTCAGAAGGGTCGGTGATCATCCACTTTTTGAAGCCTTACCTCAAGAGGGTGATCCACAATCGGAGATAAGGGATCAAATTCAAGCCACTGGAATATGGGATCCCTTCGAGTTTGTCGATGAAGTCGAACGAGCCGTTCGGGGCCGGAATTCAGATGCTATTGAAGTCTTGGAACGCTTACAAGACTTTGAGATGCGGGCTTTGTTCGCCCATTGTTACCGATTGGCAACGGGCTAACCGACAAACTAAAGCTATATGGGTCAATGCCTTATGAGTCAGCCTTGGTCCGGTTCGACGATCCGGGAAAAAGAGGCTATTCTTTCGAAGGAGAACTCTGTTTTCTCACAGAAAATCGATGGCTCGTTCGAGAGCTAGATTCTCTGTGAGTCCCAAACACATCGAGACTCAATCGGCACAATCTATGACTCAAGAAATCCCCACCATCGAAATTTCCCCAGAAACCATCGCAAAGAAAATTCGTTTCTTGCTGAGAACCGAATCGATGACTTTAGCTGAGATGGCAGATCGCATCGGAGTTAATAAAGAACATCTTCAGTATGTTGTCGATGGAATCTCCAAACCCACCATTCACTTACTAGAAAAGTTTTGTGCCACTTTTAATGTAAATCTCGACTTTTTCGGCAAAGGCATCGAACAAGCGGTCAAAGAAAGTCGCCTTGGAAAGCCAGTTCAAAAGTCTCCCCAACACAGCCCGCTTCCCTTCACTCCGGATAGTAAAAAGCGAAAAGCTCAGCCCATCGGAGTCATCCCAAAAACCGAAGAAGCAAAGCCGAAAAAGAAGCGTCAATTTGATCTCGCTGAATTGGCCGCCCACCACCAGGCCCTCCTCGAATGCCTTTTCGAGCTCAAAATCGTCCCCCCCGACCTCTATATGAAAAAATTAGAAGACGTAAGAGAGCGGGCCGGACTCACCTAACAAGCCTCCTGGGATATACTTACAACCATAATCAGCAAGAGAACTAAGTTTGGGGCAAAACTTGATTCTCCCTCCTCAGATCCCCTTTAAAGACCTATAATTGAGGACTCAGAAATGAGTTCACCTGGCCTCCATTTTTGGCCTCATCAGATCTCGATCAACCTACGCACATCACTCAACGATCTAAACACTTAAGAAGAGTTCATGGTCCCTCGGTTCCAGCCTAGTTCAACTCCCTGGAGATCCTTTGTGAATACATTCACGAATTGTATTGTCGTGATTGTTTTTACATCGTTCATCCTCCACGGGAATCTCCGAGCAGATAGCTGGGGCCCCACCCTTTCGGAAATTCACTACAACCCTCTAAATGATCCAAGTGGATCGTTAGAGTTTATCGAGCTCTACAATCGTGATCCCAGTCCATACGATTTAAGCGGTTACCGATTTTCTGAAGGCATCGAATTTGAATTTCCGCCCGGTACCTTTATTCCAGGTCGGTCTTATCTCGTATTAGTCAAAGACCCTAAAGCCTTCGAGTCCCGGTATCCGGGAGTTGCGATCTTAGGTACTTACGGTAAGAAGCTAGGTAACTCCGGTGATTCCATCGTTCTGAGCGATCCTTCCGGCCTTCCTGTACTCAAAGCTCGATACAAAGATCGAGCACCGTGGCCCACCGCAGCCGATGGCCTCGGGATGAGTCTTATCCTCAAAGACCTGTACGCCGATCCATCAAAGGGAAGAAATTGGACTTGGAGTCTGGAAGAAGGGGGCACTCCTGGTCGCTCCAATTTTCCTTCTCCCCAAGAACCTGAAGTCGTCGACGTCATCGCCGAAGGTTCTCAATGGAAAATGTATCGGGATCTAGAACCCCCAACGGATCCGATTACGGGCTGGAGTCAACCTGAACTCGATGATTCAAACTGGGAAGAGGTCACGGTCGGAGTCGGGTACGGGGATGGTGATGATGCGACAACATTCTTTGATATGAGGGGTCAACATACCTCCGTCTATCTCAGAAAAACATTTGAGCTCTCACTGAATGAACTCAACTCAGAAGACGAATTTGTTTTAAAAATTCGCTTTGACGATGCCTTTGTCGCCTACCTCAATGGGCATGAGTTTGCTCGCGCTAATGTAGGCGTCGCTGGTGATCGACCTTCCCACGATAGCCTCGCTATTCAAGCTCATGAAGCCGAGTCTTTTGAAACATTTTACCTTCCCCGGTACTTGTTAGAAGAATCCAATGTATTAGCCATCGTTGGCTTCAATGAATCTCTGCTGAGTTCAGATTTCACCTTGGACCCTTACCTTATCTGGAGAAAAATCACTCCTTCACAAGCGAGTGCTCGGTCAACCGTCGTCATCAACGAGTGGTACGGAGATCAAAGAGGAAATGGTTGGATCGAATTTTATAATCAAAGTTTGAATACGGTTTCATTAGATACCTTGGCTCTTTCCGGTTTCCCCAACCTCGATCAACCTTACTTCTTTGATGAAGGATTAAAATTAGAACCGGGCAAATACTACGTCGTTGAAGAAGAGGAACTCCCCTTCAGCCTCCAGTCGATTGAAGCATCGACGACAAAACTAAGGCTCAGCAATCGACTCACTGGAAGTATCCTCGATGCTCAATCCTTCAAGGCAGTACCGAGTTCAGACGAACGGTTAAGTTGGTCGAGAGTATCAGATGAGTTGGGAAATTTTCAGCTCAGTCCCCTCTCTCCTGGATTGAAAAATAAAGAGCCCCAACTGCCTCCATTAGTGATCCATGAAATTCAGTACCATCCCCATGCTGTCTTAGCTCAGACCTTAGGAGTGGAGGCACGAGAATTAGAATTTATCGAAGTTTTAAATTTCTCCGATGAAGCCATTTCATTAGATGGCATCCACTTTGACGAAGGTATCGAGTTTGAATTTCCCGATGGTTCTCAACTCGGTCCTAATGAGTTCTTAGTGGTTGCGGCGAATCCTGAACTACTCAAAGAGCATTACAATTTAGAACAGGTTTATGGTCCCTGGGAAGGAACTCTGTCGAATGCGGGTGAGAGTATCGAACTCAAAGATTCTAATGATCAACTCATCGATAAAGTAAGATACTTCGACGGCGGAAAATGGGCTCCATGGGCTGATGGAGGAGGTTCAACCCTTGAACTTCGAGATCCGCATGCGAATAACGATGTGGGAACCAGTTGGGCCGACAGTGTCGAAAACGACCAAACCTCATGGACTGAAGTAGAGTACGTCGGTCCAATCGGAGCCGGTGAATCAGAGCTCCACTTGAGCTTAGGTGAAAGCGGAGAGATGCTCGTCGATGACATCAAAGTACGCGTAGCCGGGGCTTCCATCGAAAACTACCTCCCTCATGGTTCCTTCGAAATTGACCCGGAAGAGTGGATCATTCAAGGAAATCACGTTCAATCATCCATTACGGATGAAGACGCCTACGAGGGCGAACACTCCTTACTCATTCGATCTACCGGAAAAGGAGATACGAGAGTAAATAAAATTGAAACGGATACTTCTCCGACTCTCCCCAATGATGGCGAAATTCATATTTCCTACAAAGCTCGGTGGCTGAGAGGTACTTCCGTTTTAACAACTCGAGGCTCGAGCCATGGATTCGCCCAGACAACGGTACTCCCCGTCTCATTACATCCAGGAACTCCCGGAGAATCGAACTCTCAAGCAGTAGAAAACCTCGGCCCTACGATCGACAGGGTTGAACACTTTCCATACGTGCCCACCAGTCTTCAACGGGTTCGAATCAGTGCTCGAGTACGCGATCCCGATGAGGTGATGAGAGTTCATTTATATTTCAAGGGAGAAAGAACTCAACGTGACTTCCGCATCAACACCATGCGGGATGATGGATTCGGTCGGGACACTCGAGAAGGGGATGGAATCTACAGCACAGAAATCCCCGGTTTCCCGGTGGGTGAAAAAGTAAAATTCTTCATCATTGCTGAAGATCTCAAAAGTGGAATCACGATCTATCCCCCTAACAACGAACCCTTCATCTTCCAGGTCGATGGATCCACCATTCAAACGAAAGCCCATGCTTACCGACTCATTCTTTCGGACCTCAACACCGAAACGTTGATGTCACGAGAGGTTCTAAGCGATGAGCTTTTAGAGAGTACCTTCATCTTCGAAGACCAACCGGCCTACTATCACGTCGGAACTCGCTATCGAGGAAGCCCCTGGATTCGCCCGAGTTCAGAAAAATCACTAAGAGTTCGATTCCCCGATGACCACTCCTTCAATGGTGAAGGTAAGCTCAACTTAGATGCTTCCGGGGATGATCTTAGAGAGCGGGCGGCCTATTACATGCTCCGCCATCACGGAAAGTTGGGAACATCACTCCCGCACAGTCGTCAAGTTCACGCGCGGTTGATTTTCAATGGGTCGGATCACGGAACCTACGAAAAGGTTGAACCTGTCGACAAAGCTTATCTTCGACGTTGGTTTCCGGATAATGATTCGGGCTATCTTTATAAAACGGACCTTCGTTTGGATGTCGATGACCAAGGTAAACTCTCTAATGTATTCAGCATGGGATTGTACGATGAAGGACCGAATGAAGAAGCTTATCGCGGAGTATTCAATCCTCGTACACGCGAAAATCTCGATAATTATGAAGCATTGTTCGACCTTGTTAATCGCATCGACCCTGAATCCACTCCCGATGTGACTTTCCTCGCTGAAATCGAAAACCATGTCGACGTCGATCAATGGATCCGGACTTTGGGCATTCGTTTAGTTAACGATGACTGGGATACTTTCGGCATCGGTGCAAAAAATGCCTATTTCTTCAGAGCTGACGGAGACAGCCTTTGGCGATTACTTCCATGGGACAGTGACCACACTTTTGATGATCCCGAAGCGATACTTGAACCCACGGAGTACTACAGGAGTTTAAATCGTTTGTTCCGCCTGCCTCAATTCAGGCGTAAACACATTTTGAGTTTAAGGGAACTCCTCGACGGCCCCTTCAATCAAGATTTTCTAGCGAACTACTTGGAATCAACTCAAGAAGCCTTACCCACCGAGACCTTAATTGGCACGGAGCTGATCTACGAGTTCATCGAGCAACGAAGCCCTCAAGTGTCGGCCTTAATCCCTGAACCTAAAGAGTTTTCCGTTTGGACTCCGAGCCCTCTATCGGTTGATACTCCGAGAATAACGGTCTTCGGCAGTGCCCCACTAGAATTGGAGACACTCCTAGTCAACGGCGATCCAGCCATTATCAATTGGGTGAATGAATTAGATTGGAGCTTAGAACTCGAGTTAGAACCGGGCTTCAATTCGTTTGAACTCATCGCCTTCTCGGACTCAGGAGATTTTATTCGTGATTATCAGTTAGAGATCACCACCTCGGCTCAGTGGCCTCAGCCGACCATCACGACCCTTCAACCGAATGAAGGTCCTGAAGAAGGCCACACTGTAGTTGAAATTCACGGAACCGGCTTTAGGGAAGGAATTAAAGCTTACTTCGGAACAGAAACAGCATTGGAGGTCGATCGGATATCAAGAGAGCTCCTCTTAGCTACCGCTCCTCCTCAAGCTGCAGGAGAAGTCAGTATCACCGTCGAAAACATCGATCAACAAAGGACGACTTTCCCCCAAGCCTATAAGTACTATTATGTTCCTCCAACCTTTATTCGGGGAGATACGAATCAAGATGGAATATGCGACCTTACGGATGTGATTCGAAACTTAACTTTTCTCTTCGGACAATTAGAAGAACCGATTCTCTGCCGAGATGCTGCCGATACCAACGACGATGGAAAGGTGGATATCACTGATCCTATCTATCTTCTATTCTTCTTGTTCTTAGGCGACGCCGAGCCCATGCCTCCCTATCCCAACCCCGGACCTGATCCTACGGAAGATTCACTTCCGGAGTGTCCGAAGTTTTAATTAGTTCCTGTTGATTAAACAGGAACTAAGCCGAGTTGGGATCAACTCGGCCGCGGACATTGGCTCGCAGAGCCTATGTTCAGCGGAGTGCAGACAATTCGAAGAATTGTCGAA
>JANQLS010000015.1 GCA_028280485.1 Planctomycetota bacterium | reverse complement strand
TATTGTAATGCCGGGCATCTTCCACCTATCGTAGTCAGTTACGAAGGTGAAGTGAAAGAACTAGAAGTCACCGATCCTGCCCTCAATATCTGCCCGGGTGGTTCTTTTACCTCAGTTCAAGTTCAACTTGAGCCCGGGGATGTTCTCTTGCTCTATACTGATGGATTAATCGAAGCCATTTCTGAATCAGGTGAGTTCTTTGAAACCGAGAGACTCAAACAGGTTTTGGTCGAAAATAGAGCTGAAAACCTCACCTTGCTCCGACGACAGATTCTTCACAAAATCGAAGAATTTACTGGGGATCGAAGTCCTAACGATGATCGTACTATGATCTTAGTACGGCGCGAATGGGATTTATCCGAAGAAGAATTTGAATCGGTCACGGAAATTTTAGGCTGACCGTTATCATTTTCCCCCCGAGTTCCTCCCTCGATCTAGTATCCTTGAACTTTTCCCACCTCAGATGGCTCCAGGGCTAAATGCTGATCTGATGGTCCATGATCAGAGGAATCTATTCTTTTAAAGTTCCTCTTGTTAAACCCGGTCATGGAGGGGAGAATTCAGCTTATTCACAACATTCACCTTCTAGGTTTCTTTCTGTTTTTCTTATAGCTTTCTTTCGGCTATGTCAAAACTTAAAGAAGCTTACCAGTCAACGCGAGGGTCATGGAAACGCCGTCTTCAATCAAGATCGCAGCATTAGTGCCGACGTATAACAATGCCCGCACTCTTCCTTCCGTCATCGAAGGAGTGCTTGAGCAAGGCCTAGAACTCATGGTTGTGGATGATGGTTCTACTGATACGACGAAAGAAATCCTTCCCCAGTTCGAAGGAAAGATTCTTTTAGAAACCCATGCTGAAAACAAGGGAAAGGGTTGCGCGTTGCGTCTCGGCTTTGAAAAATTGGCTGAACGAGGATTTACCCACGCCATTTCGCTCGACGCCGATGGGCAGCACTATCCTGAAGATCTTTCCAAATTCCAACAAGCTATTCATGAAGACCCTTCCGCTCTCTACGTCGGTGAGCGAGATATGAAATCCATTGGAGCCCCCAGGAAGAGTTTATTCGGGCTTTGGTTTTCTAATTTTTCATTAAAATGTTTAGGCAAACAAAAATTGAATGACTCTCAAGCTGGCTTTCGAGTCTACCCTCTTGAGTCCGTTGAGAAATTAGGATTAAAAGGCACGAGGTACGATCTAGAGCTCGAAGTCCTTATCAAAGGGGCTCGAGCCGGAATTCCATTGAAAGCAGTACCCATTCAATGTTCTTATGAGCCTGAAGGAGGACGGGTTTCTCATTTTCGACCCGTTCGCGATTTCTTTCAAATCGGTATGCAGGTGCTACGCCTTATTTTTTAGTCTTATCCTTTTTACGTCTACTCAATTTATTCGAGCTTCGCGGTGGATCAGTCTCAAGTCTTTCCAAAAAATCGTAAAAGTCTGATCGGAGCCTGGTGTTTATACGATTTTGCTAACTCTGCCTTTACCACACTGGTGGTGACCTTCGTCTATGCCACTTATTTTACCGAAGTCTTAGCCAGCGATAAAAATGTTGGAACGACTCAATGGTCGTGGGTGGTAGGGATTTCGGGATTGATCATCGCGGTGATCTCCCCCTGGTTAGGTGCCTTAACCGATGCCCAAGGCACTCGGACGAAAGCTTTAAAAGTTTCAACGGCGATTTGCATCTTAACAACCTTCGCTCTCTTCTTTCCTGGAGGTTCGGGCTCGGGCACTTTCACTGTAGTTCTCGCCCTCACTTTGTTTGCGATTGCGAACATCACCTACGAAATTGGTCAAGCACTCTACAACGCCTACTTGCCCGAATTGATTTCAAAAGAGAAATCAGGAACGGTTTCGGGTTTAGGTTGGGCTTGCGGTTATATCGGTGGTCTCTGCGCTTTATTTCTTTCTCTCGTTGTATTCATTCAACCGGAAGAGCCCTGGTTCGGCTTGTCTAAAGAGAATCAAGGCCATGTTCGAGCTACCAATTTGCTGGTTGCTGTTTGGTTTACTCTCTTCAGCTTGCCCTTTTTTTGGGTGATTTCCCGCTACGAAAAAAGAGGGCAGATTGTTACGGAAAAACCAGTGCTTCCCCGAGAATCGGGCTGGCAACGCTTGCGTTCGACCTTTAAAGAGATCAAAAAGTATCGAGAAGTACTCAAGTTTTTAGTGGCGAGGATTTTTTATAACGATGGTTTGGTGACCATCATCGCCATGGGAGGGATCTACGCTGCGGGAACATTTAATTTTGAACAAGATGAGATTTTGATTTTTGGAATCGTTCTCAATGTGGCGGCGGGGATCGGGGCGTTTGGTATGGGTTTTATCGATGACTATTTAGGCGGAAAGAAAACCATTCTCTTGAGTATCGTTTTTCTTCTTATCGCTTCCGTGATCGCCATCCTGGGAACCAGTAAAATGCATCTCTGGATTGCTGGAGTCATCGTAGGCTTGTTCATGGGGCCCAACCAATCGGCCAGTCGTTCTTTTTTGGGAAAATTATCACCTGACGACAAGCACGGGGAGTTCTATGGTTTTTTCGCCTTCAGTGGAAAACTCACTTCATTTATTGGGCCTGTCGGATTCGGTTTATTGACTTGGATTTTTGATTCGCAGCGTGCCGGCTTGGTGATCGTACTTGTCTTGATGTTGATTGGGGGAACATTGTTGATGGGGGTGCGAGATAAAAAGTAGTCCGTATGTTCCACGTGCGGCCCTCCCAACAATCATTTTCAATTTCAAAATTCAAATCAACTGAACTAACGTCACTTTAGTAGTCGTCTCGCTCCGCGAGGCGATTTTTAGCATGACGATTTAATAAATTGAATTTCGAATCGTTTTGGTAAGAGGTTCCCTACAATTCATAGGGTGGGTTGTTGCGTCCAAGATCTTAATAATTCCTCGATCGCGTTGAATTTTGAATGTTGATGACTCTTGTCGTCGTGAGGAGCCGCCTCGCGGAGCGAGACGACTACTAAGGTGACGATAGTTAGGCTCAAGTGATGTTTTTTTATTAGATACGATTGATTGGGAAGGCCGCACGCAGAGCGTGCGGACTACAAAAACCGCTTCACAACCTCGACGAACTCTACTCGCTTATCATAATGCGGATTGTGCCCACAGTTTTTAATAGTTGCCATTCTTGATTTTGGGAAGTGGTGTCGAATGAGATCTTTTTCTTGGGGACCAACGTAGGGCGAATCACCTCCCAGAATAAATAGAGCGTTTTCTTCGGATGTCATATTGGATTCAAGGGGAGAGTTCGCAATCGATTGTACGTGTTCGATGAGGACAGGTAAATTTACTCTCCAACTGAATCCGCCTTCTGATTCACGTTTTAAATTCGTCGCTAAAAATTTTACTAAATTGATATCTTCCAAGCGGGCCAAAAGTTGGGCTTCAGCTTCCTCTCGACGAGTGATAGTTGAAAGATCTAATGAGCCCATCGCCTGTAGCTCGGGGATGTGAGGTCGGTAAGCCTTCGGAGCGATGTCAACGATGATAACTTTCTCAAAGAGTTCTGGTTGGAGGCATGCCAACCGCATCACCACTTTTCCTCCCAAGCTATGACCTAGAACATGAGGTTGGGAAATGGAATTTGAATGGAGCCAGTCGAAGAGATCTTGAGCCATGCCCTCGAAACTTTGATCCGTTGCGTGAGGCGATTCACCGTGATTTCTTAAATCGAGAGCAAAGACGGGGCGAGTTTCGGCGAGGTCCCGGGCGGCCAATTGCCAATTTCGGGATGAGCCTAAGAAGCCGTGGAGGATAACAAGAGGAGTGTTATCGTTCTCTGAGCCATACTCACGGGCGAATAGGGGAACGGATGCGCTCATCGATATTGGGATTTTAAGAGGCGGAAGCGGGCTTCCTTCGAAGCCAAAGAGCAACTAAAGCAATAATTAACGCGGCTCCCAAGACAACGTAATCGATGGCGTGCCATTGATCGTTGTTCCAAAGAGCGATGCCGGCGACTAAGCTTCCAACACCAAACAGTGTCAATGGAACAACGTGGATGGCGTCACTTATTCCACCTTTCTTTCTTATCGCCTTCCAATATAAAAGCTTCTCTGTTCCCCCTAGGATAGCTGCAGCGATGACTCCGTATAAATAGTAATAAGGATTATTTGAATCTTCTCTATCAGCCCAGGTAATAATCGTTAGGGATAATAGTGATCCAAAAACTACTCCAATTAGTATCAAGTAGCTTAATGTAGAAAAAAAAGTACCGAGTTTTGTTTTAGAGAAGAGGCCCCCAAAGATCAGTGCGATCCCGAAAAATGCAGGGGCAATTGCTGGTGCCCCTTTTCCAAAATAGAAAAATGCATCTTCCCAATAAATTTCGTCATCCTCATAGCTGACAACATCGATAATCGCTATGAGATACTCATAAAAGTGGGCCCAGTGGTTTCGAGAATTCCCCCAAGGCAAAAAGAGGCTGAAGATTGCCGCGAGACCACAGATGATGAGAAGAATAGAAGGGATCTTTGAAGCGGTTTTTGGCTGGTTCATAGAGAGGCGAAGTTTCTATTCTTAATCGAGATCGTCGAGTTTCTCTAGTTCTTTTTCTAACTCTTTTTCGAGCTTTTCTAACTCGTCCTCTTTGCTCTCGGTTTTCTTGGTTTCTTTTTCTTCTTTATCCGTATCGCCCTTAGTAACTTCAGGAACTTTTTTGGGTTCCGTTTCTTTGGGAACATTAGGTTCGTTATCGTTTGAGACGATGCTTTCGGGCTTAAACTTTCCACCATGAGTGATGAGTAAACTATTAGCGATCGCGCGCCTTTCAGGGGGGGATCCTAAGCTATCGACGTACGAAACGATTCCTTTATTGCCCACATAAAGCGCAGCCGAACCTCCGCCATCGAAACTCATCGCTTCGTAGCAGCCTAATTCTCGCATCAGTTCTCCTAATTCTCCCATGCTCACCCCTTGGCTAGCCGGGTGACGTCCTTCGACCATGACGAGGTAGAGATACTTTTTCAGGCGATCAAAGCCGACCGCTGAGCGGGGGTGTCTTTTTCTATTGAGATAAATAGATTGTTCACGAGTGAAATCCTCTTTATTGAATTCCACTGAAAGCCTTCCTCGGCGTAAAAGACGAGGTCCGCCGCTGATCGCTTGCGGTACTCCACCTTTGACGGGGGGCAGGGTGAGGATCAACGAAACGGAAAGCCCCTTCTTAATCGAGTTCTTGAACTGACGAGCTGGAGCACCGATGAAAGTAATTAAACAACCGTCTTCAGGTACGTCTAGGTTTCCGCTGCCGTAGGAGACATCCGCAACTTTACCAACACATTTGTTCCCTACTCTTAAGGCCGGAGTGATTTTTTCGAGTGAAATCAAAAGGCTAGCTGCACGATCAGGTTGAACTTTAAGGAATGCGGGGGTGTAAAGAATAATACCGTCATCCTTTTTAAAGTCTTTAGGAAGAATGTTCACTCCATCTAGATTGAATGTGATTTTCTTTCTGCTTCCTAAAGTTACGGCACCTTTGAAGCCCACGACTCCCATATGGGGTCGATTATCCGTTCCGAAGCCGATCATAGTTCTTCGCTTGGGACCGAAGATCAACTTTCCATCAGAAACTTGAACGCCCAAAGGAATTCCGGCCTCTGAGGATCGACTGAAAAAATCACCGTTGATGGCACCTACCACTTTTTCACCTTCACCGTTGAGGCGGCTTACCATCTCACCTAAGGTTTCTTTTCCTCGCGCTTTCAAACTTCGGATCGCAATTTTCTTTTCCTTTAAGTTCACTTTGAGGACGTGAGCGATCAGTTTTTTCCCAGTGACGGTCTTGTGAACATAGTAAGTCACTCCCGGTGCTACGGTTTGAGTTCGTTGCCCGAGAGGGAAAGTCATCGCCGAACCTAAAACGGCAAATCCTAAGATGACGACCCAAGTGAATTGTCGGGAGAGTAAAACAGCTTTAAAACGATGGAAGGATTTCATCGAAATGTCCAAAATCTCAAGGAGATGTAATTGAAAAGAACGCAAATAGCCTCAGCCAAGAGTTTAGCGGGATTTGCGCCTAAGTTCAAAACCTGGTCGAAAAACGTGAGTAAACCAGTAGATAAAAGATAACTGACTCCAAAGACGACCCAAAACTTTATCAGCTCTTTCTTGGTGCTCGACTTCCCCTTATTCTGGAAAGTTACATGTTTGTTGAGGTAGAAGCAGACCAATCCTCCGATGGGGCGGCTGATGAGATGCGAAGGTACAACTCCCCACGAAAACACGGAGTGGAGTAAGTTAAATACGCTCAGGTCTGCAACGAGACTCGCTGGGGCTACCAAGACGTACAGAGCAAAACTGACAAAAGTGGAGTGCTCCTTTTTTGGGCCTGTCGGGGCAGGCTGCTCTTGGTTGATATCTTGAGAGTCGTCGTTCATTTACCGTGATTCAATCGATAATAGCCTATCTACCAGCAGTTTGCGGGTCTGAGGAATCCCTGAATGTAAAATTTTGATGGGGTTTCTCGCCAACTTTTTTTTCAGAACTGGGCCCATTTTGGGCTAAAATTGAGGTTTGGGCTCAGCCCAGGGTCTAATCCACTCCTATAATTTTTATAACTTAAGCCTACATTAGGTGTTCTGAGGTTTTCTCAGGTCTGGATGAGAGGGTCAAGCAGTCTCTGATTTATCGCAGATGAGCTTTGTTCCCACTTTGGAGTTCTTCAAAATGGTCAATATGTCGGTGTGCGCAATCGAAAAAACTCTCGCTCGAGGTTCGTCGAAGTTTTTAGTTCTTAGCTTGGTTTTATTAGCAAGCTTTGTTGGCGGATTCAGAGCAGAAGCTCAGACTCATGATAATTTTCTCGATGTCGTGGTCACGGATCGAGACAACCTTTGGGTCTTCTTAGGAGATGGCGAAGGGGGTTTCGGAGATCCCATCCGTTTGGATATCGGCTTTGAAGTCGAGCCCTGGCACGTCACTACGGGGGACATCGATGGCGATGGAGACATCGATATCGTGAGCGCTAATCGCTTCGATCCCGGAATTTCAATTCACAAGAACAATGGGGATGCAACGTTTGAAGATCCAGTGATTATCTCAACCAATGAACGCCCCTACGATGTCGATCTCGGAGACTTAGATGGCGATGGAGTGCCTGAGCTTATCACGACTTGTAATAACGATGCCGGTCCCGTTGAAATCCGTTACAACGATGGTGATGGAAACTTCGAAGAGGTGGAATTTTATTTTCCCAACGCTCAAGAAGAGGAACCCTTCAATTCGGTGATGGCTGATTTCAATAACGATGGCAGCATCGATGTGGTGATCACTGAAAACGAGAGTGACAACCTCACTATCCTTTTGAATGACACCGAAGGTGATTTAGTTCACAGTGGAAACGTGGGTACTGGAAATGATCCCAAGCCCATCGTAGCGGGTCATCTTAATGACGATGAAAACCTCGATTTAGTCGTGGGGCATACTGCTGACGGTACCATCGGTGTTTTCTTCGGAGATGGTGAAGGCGGTTTTGTCTTAGATAACATTTACACCGCCGGGATTCAGCCTCGTGAAATGGATATTGTAGATCTCGATCAGGACGACTCTAACGATATCGTCGTCGCCGCAGGAAGAGGAGCTGACTTCATTGTCACTCTTATGAACAATGGTGACGGAACGTTTCAGCCCCAAGATGTTTTTGCTACTGGACCTCGACCGAATTCCGTTGCGGGTGGTGATTTTGATAGTGACGGAGACGCGGATATCGCAGTAGCCAACTGGAGCCTCGATAATCCTTCTTTAGCCACCCTTGCCATTCTTTATGGTGATGGTGAAGGTGGTTTTCCCGAGATTGCTCACTTCACCCCTCCAGAAGGATTTCTGAAGATTACTGCATTGGCCGTAGGGCACTTTAATATCAGCACGATTACTTTCAAAAGAGGGGATGTCAACATCGATGGACGAGTGAATGTCTCCGATGTGATTCATCTGCTCCGTCACCTTTTTGTTGGCTGGGAGATTAAGTGTCAAGATGCAGCTGATACCAATGATACCGGTGAGTTAGATATTACCGATGGCGTTGTCTTGCTTGAATTCCTCTTCTTAAATGGTCCTGCATTACCACCACCCTTTAGAAATGAAGGTAGCGATCCTACTGACGATGAATTGGGTTGTGATTTGGATGAAGAGGAAGAAGAGGCTTAATTAACTTAGTTAATATTGAATTATTTTTAACCCTCGCTAGCGCTTCGGGCTAGTGAGGGTTTTTTTATCCATTTCAAGCCCGAAGTGTGAACGAGGGTCGGCAATCAGTGGCGTAACCGGCTGGGAGTTAACTTTGAAATCAGATTTCGTACTGGTCTGAAACCCACAACGAATTTAGGCTTGATATCAAACGCGGGCACTCGCTAACGCTTCGGGCTAGTGAGGGTTTTTTTATCCATTTCAAGCCCGAAGTGTGAACGAGGGTCGGCAATCAGTGGCGTGACCGGCTGGGAGTTAACTTTGAAATCAGATTTCGTACTGGCCTGAAACCCACAACGAATCTAGGTTTGAAATCAAACGCGGGCACTCGCTAACGCTTCGCGCTTGAAATGAGGTTTAGTTATCCATTTCAAGCCCGAAGTGTGAACGAGGGTCGGCAATCAGTGGCGTGACCGGCTGGGAGCAAACTTTGAAATCAGATTTCGCACTGGCCTGAAACCCACAACGAATTTAGGCTTGAAATCAAACGCGGGCACTCGCTAACGCTTCGCGCTTGAAATCTCCCTGGCCTTTTTCCTCTGTTGTTTTGCGTTCCACCAGTTAGCGTAAAACACACCGCAGAATAAAAAGAGAGCGCCAACGATTGCATAAGGGTGGGGGATCTCTTTCAGGATAATCGTTCCCATGATTGTACTTCCGATCGCCTCCAATCGAGAAATCAATCCCACGTAGATCGCTTGCATGTGTTGAAGGGCATAATTAAATGATGAATGACCGATCAACTGCGGGACGAGACCTAAATAGATCAGCCAGATGTATCCCATGGTCGAATGACCCGTGAGCTTCATGTCGGTGAGAAGATAGCTCGGCACAAACACACTCAGACCGGCAACTAAATAGATCGACCAAATGTAGGGAATGACTTTCAGTTTTCCTTGAAGCTTACGCCCTAAGATCAAATACAGCGCAAAAGCTAAGGCGGATAGTAATGCGAGTGCGTCACCGAGGAGAGGCAGGTTACTTTGTGGATCCTCATGCTCTCTTCCGGGGCTAAAGATCATGAACAAGCCGCCTACGAACGCCACTAACGTTCCGAGGACCACGGGTCGAGTTACCCTTTCTCCCAGAATCGGGTAGGAGAGAAAGATCATAAAAATCGGGGAAGTGGAGAAGAAGAATACACTACTGATTAAGGTCGTCCATTCAAGGGATTGAATCCAAGTTGCGAAATGGAGTCCTAAGGTCATCCCGCTGGTGATCAGTAAAATCCAATCTCGGGTTTTGAGATTTTTAAACTCTTTAAGATGGCGGATTAGAACGAGGGGAGAGAGAACTAAAGTCGCGATCAACAACCTTCCACCTGCAAGGAGCAACGAAGGTAAACCCTCCTCTTGAGCCATTCGGGCAACTGTAGCTGCAGTAGAAACAGCTATCATTCCGATCGCCAATACCAAATAAGGGTGTGGTTTTTTCACAGATCTCAAAAATTACTAGAAGGGATAACCGAGGGAGAAGTGAAACGCCCAATCGTCTTCGCGTTCTAAGGGGCGGGGATTCCACGCGGCATCGAATCGAAAGGGACCCAAGGGGGTAGAGTAACGTAAGCCAGCTCCGATTCCGCTAGAATAATGACCCTTTCCAAAATCTTCGGCCTGTTCGTTGATCGTTCCAATGTCGTAAAACGCGGCTCCTTGAAGATCTCTCCAAATAGGAAATCTCAATTCAAAGCTGGTGCTGATGAGAGTTTCTCCTCCGATGGGAACGTTGCTTCTTTTAGGCCCGGCTTCGTCTTGGAGGAAACTACGGATGGTATTTTCACCTCCAGTAAAAAAGCGTAGTTGGAGGGGCACTTCCCCATCGGCATCGGTACGTTTGATGAGGCCCAAACGAGAGTTCACCAATAATCGCACGTCTCCAAATAGAGAGAAGACCAAGGTATTTCTAAAGGTGACTTTCACATAATCGATTTGGCTACCCATGATGTCGTGCCCCACTTCGAGGTTTAAGCGATGGCTCGAACCATGAGTAGGATCGACTAAGTTTTTTCGACGTTCCCACAATCCGGATAGTGAAACGCTTGAGATGAGTAGGTCATCGATAAACTCAGGGGGGATGGCGCCACTTTCTTCACCGGACTCACTTTGGAGAAGTTCATAACCGAAATCGGTTCGAAGCTCTTCGTTGATCAGATAACCCCAACCGGTCTGACCTCCGTATTCAGTGGAGGTGAAACTAGGATGTTCGCGGCGTTCGTAAAGACCCTCTAATCGATGGGAGATCTCTTCGACAAAGAAATACGGATTTAAGTAACTCAGGCTAAGGCGTTCTCCCTTTAAGGAAAACAATCCTTCTCCACGAGCTCGATGCCCCCAGCCAGCGATGTTGATGTTTTCGATGGTGAAGCCACCTCGAATTTGTTCGTAGGATCCGTATCCGCCCAGGAGGGTAAAGCGCCATGCGGGTTTTTCTTCTAAATGAACATTGAGATCGATCGTCTCCCTTTCATCTTCGCTTCCTTCCGTTTCTATACGAACAAATGAAAACAAGCCAGAACGGAGTAAACCGCGATAACTTTCTCTGATTTTTTCATCGGAATAGAGATCTTCAACTTTAAGTTTTAGACGATCTCGAATGACCCAATCTTGAGTCTTTTGGTTGCCGATATAGTTGATGGTTCCGATTTTGACTTGTGGGCCGGGGTGAATGTCATAAGAAAGTTGAAGTTCACTTGAGGCATCGATAATTTGAGAAGAGATCTTAATCTCTGAATAGAGGTATCCCTTATTTTTGTAATAGTCGAGAAGGCGACCTTTAAGAATTAGGGGAAGTCGAGGGCTCGCTTCTAGAGGTAGATTGAGATCTAATGCCTTGAGGAGTTCAGGTTCGTCTTCAGCTGCCTGCCCGTATAACTGAGGCTGTTTTAGAAGTTGAAATTTAGCTCCCGGGTCGATGGAAACTTCGATGAGGATTTCGTTGAGCGGATCGGTTTGGATTTTATGAGTGACTTGAACCTTTAAGAATCCTGATAAGCGAAAGAGGGCTTCAAGGTTTTCAACACCAGATTTAAGAGCGTGTTCAGCAAAAATTCTTTTTCCAAGCTTTAAAAATCCTTCTCGTTGCCAACGGAAACACGCCTCGATGTCTTCTACAGTTGGAAGCGATTTTTTAGGATGGGTTCCCAGGATTCTTACATCCAACTGAGACAAGTAGGTTCGATTCCCTTCGATTATCTGAATCGAAATCTGTCGTGATGCATCACTTGAGACTTTAATGTCGACTTGAGGAAAGCCTCGATAGTGATAGTAACGAATGAGTTCTAATCGAATATCTTCTCGATCAAATTCATCGATGGGGCGTTCTTTTAAGCCTTCAATTAGGTAAGAGATCTCTTTTTTAAGTTCTCGCTCGGTGAGTAATTGATTTCCCTCAAGCTGGAGACGAACTTCCTGACCTTCTTGGGTATAAAGGAGCGAAGTGAGGCTAAGAATGACAATGGAGAATATCCCCAGAGCCTTCGAAATCTCAGAGCTGCGCTTCTTGATATAGGAGATCAGAAGATGAAAGTTCATGTATTTTTCGAAGAGCCCATTTTTATTTAAACTGAAGTCGGTATCCGAGGTTTAAGTTGTAGTCTTCGTAAAAATCTCTTTCACCTTGAAGAAAGAAATGATCATTTAAGCGATACTCTAAGCGAATTAGATCTTCTCCTTGGATCTTTCTTGCCCCTTCCGTTTCCAGTGTAAAGTCATCTAAAAATGATTTCCCTTCTCCGGCTTCACTAAAGTAATCGGCCAGGAGAAAGCCTAAATATTTTGCTGCTTGTAAGACAGCTACTTTTTCTGCACCCGTACGATTGATGTCATCTAAGGTGTATCCCGTTGTGACTAAGATGAGTAACTTTTCACGCTCCAGTGGGGGGAACGAATTGAGGGTTACTTCAGGTCGTTCAAAATCCCCATGAACAAATACATCCACATCGTAGCCTCTTAACCGATTGATGAGTTTAATTTGAAGGTGGGGGTTATAAGGCTCCTTCTCTAGTAACTCTACTAAAAGCTGATCCACTTTTAAGCTTGTCGTACTAGGAAGCCTCACAGAGCCATTGTCACTAAAGATGCGCCCAACAAAGTAAGGGGATTCTCCAGTTCCTTTCAGATGGAGATCGACATCGGCAGAGAGGTTTAAGAGGTTATTCTTGACGTGAAAATTATTATCGCAGCGAATAGCCACATCGAACTTCAGCCCTTTTAGAGGCGCTTCGTCAAAAGAGAAATACTCGAGAGGTAAGGGATTTCTTTCCGCTAGCAATTGCATTCTCTTAAAGAGGAAAGCTCTTCTAAGGTCGACTTTGCCTCGAACTTCCAGCTCATTTGGGGGCCCAACAAGGGTGAGGTGAACTGCCCCGTAGGCTCTGAATTCGTTCGCAAGGCTAGCGGGGATGAGATTGAGAACTCCAGTATCCACACTCAAGTTGACGACTTTGATAGGTATGGGAGATTCTGATAGAGAATGCCTCTCGTCACCCTGGGAACTTCCTTTGGGAGATCCAAATAATTTGGAAGCATGGGTGAGATCTCCCTTAAGTTGGATAGGCTCTCCTTTAAACTTTGCACTCAATGTATCTAAGATGCGAATTTGATTTTGATCGACTTGAATCTGTCCCGCAATTTCGGTGAGCTCACCTTGGTTACGCGGCAGGCTGGCTCGGAGATCTTTAAGGTTGAGGGTGCCTCCAAGAACGGGTTCAGAGGGAGTGCCATTTAAATCAACATCGAAGCTGAGGCCGCCGCCAATTCTTCTTATTTCCGATAGGTTGGGAAACCATGACTGCAAATATTCAAGATTTCCTTGAAGCTTGAACTGGTATTTAAGCTCCGTTGAAGATGGATTTGAATCTTCACTTGGAGGGGATGGAAAGGCAAGCTTTCCCGATCCGTGGATCGAATCCGGACCTCGAATTGCCGACAATTTTTGAACATCGATAAGACCGTCATCAAATTGAAAATCAATTTCTGATGTTAGATTGTCGAGATCGACTCGCTCATTTTTAAATGAACCTTCTTTGACTTTTAATGACGCTTCACCTTTCCACTCTGTCTTATCACTAGCATTATCCGCAGAACTTGCTAAGGCATTCGAACTGAGGTTACCTGAAAAATCTAATTTGCCTCCTAATTCAAAGGGGAGGGGAAAGAGGGTTGTTAGCTGTTGGAGATCTAAGTTCGTTCCGGTGAAGTGAAATTCTGAATGCGTGGGTAGTTGAGAGCTGGTGACGTCTAAGGAGCCCCCGAAAGCTTCTAAAATGAAAGGCTCTAAATAGAATGCGGCGTCTTTATATCCCAGGGTAAGGGGATGACTCGATCGAATTTCCTGTCCGTTCCATTTACCTTCAACCAAAAAGGTGACTAACCAAGATTGAAAGTTTTCGGTCGTCAATTTGCCATTGAGCTCAACCCAGTCTTGATTTCTCTTAAGATGAACTCGATTCAGGGTGAGTTCTCTTTGATGCAAGGTTGCTTGAGAATAGAGCTGAGTGTCTTGATCGGGTGAATTTAAAAAAAGTTCTAGATCTAACCGACCATCATCAAGGATCGGATTGTAGATCTCATCAAGATTGAATGAAAAATTTAATGGGCCACGGTAGTTCAATAAAAGCTCTGCTGAAGCTGAGGCTAAACTTCGCTCGTTTCTTTCGCCTAACCATGGGCTAATAAAGTTTAATTGGGTACAGTTCAAATCACTTAGAACGAGACGGGCGTTCAAATCGAGCTCGTTGGTTTTGGTGTAGTAAATTCCCGATGCAAACCACGTTTCATCAGTGGATGTGATTTGAATTTTTTTAAATTGTATTCGAGGGTTCAGAGGATCTTCGATCGATTCGAATTCGATATTTAAATCGATGGCCGCCATCCCCGAAGAGGTTAATCCCTCGATGAGAAATTTCCCGCTTGCTCCTCGATTTGAAGGTAACCATTCGATTTGAATTTTAGGGGAATGCAGTTGATGTTCTGGCCAAGCCAAATTGGTGAGGTCGCTGTCGAGAGAGACGGGATGTCTCATCGCCACTTTGTTTTCATCTTGAGGAAGATCGACGGAAAGGTCTAAGTTAAATTTTCCAGTTAAGATGGGGAGTTGAAAGAATTGGCCGATGACTTGATGGATAATATGCTCTAACTCAACTTCCTCCATATTGAGATGAAATTCAGTCGACTTTGAGTTTCGATTAAATCGACCCTTTCCGGGTAAAAAGGGGAGCGTTCCATCGATGGCGAGGGCTTTGGAGTCGGACTGAACTTTCACATTGGAAAGTAAGGAATCAGGGCCTAATTCTAGCATCTCTAAAAATAAGGATTCGAAGCCCCTTTCAGATAAGTTAAATTTACCCTTAAGTTCGATCGGCAAACCTGAAAAGTCGGCTAAAAATGAAGCTTTAAGGCCGTAAGCTTGATTGACTTTTAAGTGGTACTCTCCATTTTCAGTTTTGAAGTGCATTCCCCTAAATTGCCAAACGTCTTGTCCGCGAGTGATCGTTAAATTGGAATTTTTGATGTCGACATCAGGAATTGAATCGATGATGAGATCATTTGAAGATGATTCTGTGGAGCTTCCCCAATCTTTTGATAAATCGAGTGTGACATCGATCCCTTCACCTTGGATTTTCGAAACTGGAATGAGTGAAGATCGAAGAAATTTATTCCAAGAGAAGGCTAAACGGAGTTTTTTTATCGAAAGAGATTGGAGAGGAGTTTTAGGATTCTCAGAATCGAGGGCCCAAGAAGTCAGTTGAAATGTTCCTGAAGCATCACCCAGGATTTGACCGTCTTTGTAATTCAGGTTAAGTTGATCTTTTAACGCGCTTCGAATTAAGCTTTCTGAAAACCACTTGATCACCGGGCGTTGAAAGATGACGAGCATCAGTATGAAACAACTGATACCGAAGCATCCCTGAGAGATCTTTTTGTGGTTGGAACTAGAAGCCTTCATAGGGAGTTATCATCCTCTCGAATGAGGCTCTTTTCAATTCTGAGATCCATAGCATGTGCCGGTAAAGTTGGATTTGTTGCGCCGGTGAGCATCATAATGAAATTAAGTTTATGAATAAGAAAATCAGTCTTCACACTCATCCGATCTATCTGGATCACGACACTGGCCAGCACCCTGAACAACCCGGGCGGATTGAAGCCATAGAAAGCGCATTAGCAGAAGATACCGCGCTTCTTGAAAAGATCGAGAAACATTTGGCAGAACCCGTGTCGGACGAGGCAATTTTGACCTGTCACACCCAAAAACATTTAGACCGATTAAAAAGCTGCAGAGGGCGAAGGGGTCGCATCGATGCGGATACTGTTTATTCAGAAGACAGTATGGAAGCTGTTTGGAGAGCTGCGGGGGGAGTCTGTCAGGCGATTGATCGGGTGGTCAGTCGAGATGTTTATTCTGGATTTGCGTTGGGGCGGCCGCCGGGACATCACGCCACGACGGATCAGGCGATGGGCTTTTGCTTTGTGAATAACGTTGCTGTGGCGGCGAGGCACGCACAGACTCACGGTATCGAGAGAGTCGTGATTATCGATTTTGATGTTCATCACGGAAACGGTACGCAGGATATTTTTTATCAGGATCCCTCCGTGTTCTTTTACTCTTTACATTTACATCCTCATTATCCGGGTACAGGGAAAGCTAATGAAACGGGGTACGGTGATGCTGAGGGCACGACTCTCAATCGCCCCTTGCCTATGGGTTACGACGCCCAAGAGTACGCCGAACTCTATGAACGAGATTTAGATAAGATCCTCGAAGAATTTAAACCTGAGTTTGCGTTGATCTCCGCTGGCTTTGATTCCCATCGGCAAGATCCATTGGGGGGACTTCGACTAGAAGATGAAGATTTTTACAAGCTAACTCAAATGGTCTGTCAGCGGTGGCCGGGGAAGGTCGTTTCAACCCTTGAGGGCGGCTATAACCTGAGTGTCCTCGGCGGGGCGGTGAGGGAGCACGTCCGTGCGCTGGCGGAGTGATCCATTCCAAACCCGAAGTGTAAACGAGGGTCGGCAGCCAAGGGCTGTGAGCGTATCGGGAAACCAGATTTCACACGATACTGAAGTCCATAATGAACCTAGGTTTTACAACAACTGTGGGCACTCGCTAACGCTTCGCGCTTGAAATAATGTTCGCGATTTCAAGCCCGAAGTGTAAACGAGGGTCGGCAACCAGGGGAGTAAAGGGATGTGAGCGTATCGGGAAACCAGATTTCACACGGAACTGAAGTCCATAATGAACTTAAGTTTTATATCAACTGTGGGCACTCGCTGACGCTTCGCGCTTGAAATAATGTTCGCGATTTCAAGCCCGAAGTGTAAACGAGGGTCGGCAACCAGGAGAGTAAATGGTTGTGAGCGTATCGGGAAACCAGATTTCACACGATACTGAAGTCCATAATGTACTTAGGTTTTATATCAACTGTGGGCACTCGCTGACGCTTCGCGCTTGAAATAATGTTCGCGATTTCAAGCCCGAAGTGTAAACGAGGGTCAGCAACCAGGAGAGTAAATGGTTGTGAGCGAATCGGAGAACCAGATTTCACACGATACTGAAGTCCATAATGAACTTAGGTTTTATATCAAATGTGGGCACTCGCTAACGCTTCGCGCTTGAAATATCACGTTTGAAAAATGTGCTCCTTACTTAAATTCCCTATATGCCTCTTGCCGAACATGGTCATTTTGAGTTTCAGATACATAAACTATCGCCGATCCCAGGCTTGAATCATTAAAAAGAGATCTACAACTACAACCTTCTGTCCAAAACCTTTTACGATTCTTATTAATTGTTTTTAATGCTCGAGTTGACCATGATTTAAACTGTCGACTCATATCTTTAGGGCTTATAGTTCCCACTCCCACAACAACATGCACATGATTAGACTGAACGCCAGTCGTATAGAGAATCCATTCTCTAAAATGACAAACATTTTTAATCGCCTCTTCGACAAGTAATCGGTCATTGTTTGATAGTAAGAATTTTGGCTCATTCATTTTCGACTGAGCTAAAAGGTATTTCTGTTTATTTGGAGGTTGGGAAGTTCTTGTCCCCTTCCTTTGCCAGCCCCTGGAATCGCCAGGGAGCCATGTACCGTAGGTTGTCCAAGTGAGTAGGTAGCCAAGAGGAGTAGTTCTAAATGATGACATGAATTGGTGAATATGATCAAAGGGTTTTGAAAAATCAGCAACACTTCGATTTTTATAACACCTCAAAATTCACCGGCAGGTATATTCAAAAAAATATCAGCTCCATTCCAAGCCCGAAGTGTAAACGAGGGCCAGCAACCAGGAGAGTAAAGGGATGTGAGCGTATCGGGAAACCAGATTTCACACGATACTGAAGTCCATAATGAACCTAGGTTTTACATCAACTGTGGGCACTCGCTAACGCTTCGCGCTTGAAATAACATTCGCGATTTCAAGCCCGAAGTGTAAACGAGGGTCAGCAACCAGGAGAGTAAATGGTTGTGAGCGAATCGGGAAATCAGATTTCACACGATACTGAAGTCCATAATGAACCTAGGTTTTACATCAACTGTGGGCACTCGCTAACGCTTCGCGCTTGAAATAA
>JANQLS010000155.1 GCA_028280485.1 Planctomycetota bacterium | reverse complement strand
GCCGATCCCTCGCTAAAGCTTCGGGCTTCCTGGGCATGAAATACCTGTTGTGTTGGTTATCATTCAGGGCTGAAAGCCCGCCATAACCCAGCCCAGGGCAGAGCGAAGCGTCGCCCTGGGTTGTTGGATCACCAACGAACCTAGCCCTGTAGGGGCGACACTAAACAATCCTATCCCGAATCTCGGCTAAATAATTCAAAGCATCAATCGGTGTCATCGACTCAATCTTCAACTTCTTCAACTCTTTTAAAATGGGTTGATTCGCATCCTGGAAGAGATCGAGTTGCACCGATACCGAACTCTTCTCTTCACTTGAATCCATTTCAGAAGTTTCCGCTTCCTCCTTCGGCAATGGAGGAGCAAAGGCCGGCTGCCCTTGAAGATCTAATGATTGCGTTTCTAAATTAGATAAAATCTGACGCGCGCGATCTAAAACACCCTTCGGCAAACCCGCCAATCTCGCAACGTGAATCCCATAACTTTTATCTGCCGCTCCTTCGATGACTTTACGGAGGAAGACGATCGAATCATTCCACTCTTTAACACTGAAGGTGTAATTTCGCACTTCTGGGTGAACTAAAGACAATTCGGTCAGTTCATGATAGTGCGTTGCAAATAGAGTTCTCGCTTTCAATTTTCCCGCAATATGCTCAGTGACCGCCCACGCTAAACTGATGCCATCAAAGGTACTCGTTCCTCGACCGACTTCATCAAGAACCAATAAGCTTCTCTCGGTGGCGTTGTTAACGATATTAGCGGTTTCATGCATTTCAACCATGAAGGTCGATTGCCCACGCGAGATATCATCGGCTGACCCCACTCTCGTGAAAATTCGATCGACGAGTCCAATCTCCGCTCTTTCTGCGGGAATAAAACTTCCCGTATGAGCTAGTAATGTGAGCAGTGCGACTTGGCGAATGTACGTTGATTTACCCGCCATGTTGGGACCGGTGAGGACGATCAGGGGATTCTTTTCGGATAGATCGATGGAGTTCGCGACGAACTCATCGTCGGCCATCAGGAGGTCTAATACTGGATGACGACCTTCGACGATATCGAGTTCCATACCTTCATTCACTTCCGGCCGAACGTAATTGCGTTCGACCGCTAAGCTGGAAAAGGATTGAACGACATCTAAACTCGCCACTGCGCGCGCTGCGAGTTGGATATCTCGTGTGCGATCTTGGGCGGCTTCTCGAAGTTGTCTGAAGATCTCGTATTCGAGATCCATAGCGTTGTCCCGAGCGTGGAGCACTTCGTTTTCAAAGTCTTTTAGTTCGGGAGTGATGTAGCGTTCACAATTTTTAAGGGTCTGCTTGCGAATATACTTTTCAGGAATCTTATCCGAATGAGTGTTCGTGATTTCGATGTAATAACCGAAGACTTTATTGAAGCCGATTTTTAATTTAGGGATTCCCGTTTCTTGTTGCTCTTTGGCTTGGAACTCAGCTAACCATTGAGTTCCCTTGTCGGAGAGGTCTCTTAATCGATCGAGTTCAGCGTCGAAGCCTTTTCGAATGATCCCACCTTCGCGCACGGTCATCGGCGGGGTATCGATGAGAGTTTGGTCTAGGCGTTCGACGAGTTCTTCAAAGTCACCTAAGTTCGAAATTGAATCTGAGAAGAAACGACATTCCGTGCCCTCTAAGAGGGTTGAAAGAACGGGTAAGGTTTTTAAGCTGGTCCTCAGAGCCACCAAGTCACGAGCGTTAGCGCTTCCGTAACTGATACGGCTACAGATCCGCTCTAAATCATGAATATGTTTGAGTTGCTCAGAAAGATCTTCTAAGAGAACTCCCTCTCGAACTAAATGAGCGACGGCTTCTTGGCGGTAGTGAATACGTTCAACGTGTCGCAAGGGTTTGAGTATCCACTCACGAAGTTTACGGGCACCCAGGGCGGTCACCGTACAATCGATCGCTGAAAGTAAACTTCCCTCTTGATCCCCACCCCGGTTGGTATGGGTGATCTCCAACGCTTGCCGTGTCGCTCGATCCAAGAGCATAAAGTCGGAGCCCGGGAAGGGGCGCAAGCTGGTGAGGTGACCGAGGGCATTCTTTTGCGTTTCTTTAACGTAATGCAGAAGTCCACCCGCAGCGCGAATCCCGGAATCGTAATGTTCGCAACCGTAGCCTTCTAAAGTCTTCGTTTTAAAGTGTCCGGTCAGTGTGCGGTAGGCGGTGTCGTTATCGAAGGCCCAGTCGGGGATCGGGGTTAAAAAGATGCCTTCTAAGGAATCGATCAGGTCCGAATGTTCATCCAAACGCCGGTGTAAACTTTCAGGTAAAACACATTCAGAGGGGGAGAGCCGAGAGAGCTCGGTATAGATGGCCTCTTCCCGAATTTCTTCCCAAACGACGAATTCCCCAGTTGAAATATCGATCCAAGCTAAACCTAAGTTTTTCTTTCCGAGTATGAGAGCGGCTAAGAAGTTGTTGGATTTCTCCCCGATCAATTTTTCGTCGGTGATCGTTCCCGGAGAGATCACGCGAACGACATCGCGTTCAACGATGCCTTTAGCCTCCTTCGGATCTTGAATCTGTTCACAGATCGCGACACGTTGGCCTGCTTTTAAAAGTCGGGGGAGATAAGAATCTAAAGCCTTGACGGGAATCCCCGCCATCGGAACGGGATCTTTCTCTTTGTTCCGGGCGGTGAGGGTCAATCCGAGCATTCGGGATGCGACTTTCGCATCGTCAAAGAACATCTCGTAGAAATCGCCCATACGAAAGAAGAGGATCTCTTGGGGATGCTTTTCCTTCATGGAAAAGTACTGCCGCATCATCGGGGTCTGTTTGTAGTCCGAAGTTGCGGCCTTTTTCCCCTCAGGTTTTTGACGTTCAGGCGAAGGTGAAGAGTTCGACTCTTGAAGTGGGCCGGGTGAAGTAGTTTCCCGTGAGATCATGCTTTTGGAAATCCCAATTTCTCTTGTTCTTCTTTTCTACAACCATCAGAAATGCATCGCTTTGCTTCAGGTTGGAATCCTCGATCGAACGATCTCCATTACTCATGGTGTATACAGTGAATGTGATTCGATAGTGATGCAGCAAGCGATGTTGTTGCAGTTTGAATCCACATACATGAATCAGCACAAACAAATTGAGATCGTTGGAGGTTCTAGAGAGAAATTTTAGGTTTCCCGGATGGGAAGTCAAGGTGAGGTTCCCCACAATCCTCCTAAGGCCTTATAGAGAAGGCTTTTAGGGTCAAGGGTGAGGCTGTCGAAGCACGGGGATTACCCTGTTTTATGCCTATTTAAGCACGTAAATTTTAAGAATGAGAAAGAAGGGGGGAAAGGTAGAGCAGAAAGGGGATTATTCTTCAGCTTGAGGGCCACTTTCGCCTTCAACAAAGATAGAATCCCAGGCTTCATCCAGGGAAGAGAGGATCTTTTCGCTCGAAAGATCTAATTGATCCATGCTGACTTCACCCGAATCCTTTTTGATATTTTCATTGCGAGTTGTTGGATCCTGTTTATTCGATCGAACTTCATCCTTGAGGGCTTGGAGTTCCTCTTTGGAAAGTGGGGCGAGTTCCATCAATTTATTTTGCACATCCGTATGTGCACCGAGGTAAAGCGCCATGTCGCAGCCACTGGACTTCTGCATCTCCTCCATCACTTCTCGCGATGGAATATCGGTAGCCAAAGCGAGCATGAGATTCCCAACTTTATCGAAGGGTAAAATCGTGTGACGGTGCAAAAGTCTTGGGTCAAATTGTTCGACAATTTTTGGTTCGATCTCGTAGTTATTCGTTGAAATGTAGGGAATCTGATATTGGATACTGAGAGCCTTAACGATATCGGCCTCGAGTATGTACCCTAAGTCTAAAAGGATATTTCCTAAGGTATCCCCAGAGTTGGACTGTATCTCAAGCGCTTCTTGGACTTGCTCTTGAGTGATCAGCTTTTCTGATACCAGGATCTCGCCAAATCGTTTTCGGCGGATCTTACCCGTCATAGCCATAACTTATAAATCTTTCAATTTAGAGACCGAGTCAACTCACTTTACTTCGGTGATCCCCGTTCAACCTCTGAAATGAATTCACGGAATCAAACGATTCTGACTGAAAAACAGGGATATCGAGTGAAGTTCTCTACAAAGCTACAATCCTTCCCCGAAATCGTCAAATTGCTCGGCACTTCAGAAAATTGTGCCGGAGTTCCGAATATGCCAATCATTTGACGAACCCCTCATTTCCATCCTACTTTTCGATGGTCCCCTTTGGGAGATGTTCAATAACTTTGAGGAAGATCACTAATGAGTAATTCTGATTCCACTCAGCAATGGAATATGCCAACGATGGTATCTGGGGATCCACCCGATCTCGGGAATCCTGTTCTTGAGCGCGAATTTCCAAGTGATGAGGCTTTGGTCACCCCGACCCTCGTTCGCATTATGGAATTTATGGTTCAAGAAGGCTTGGTCGTTGAAGACCAGCGTAACCAAGTTGGAATGTGCATCGAAGAGGCGCTTCAAAACGCTGTATTGCACGGGAACCAAGGAGATTTTCGTAAGTTCGTCAAAGCCGTTATCTATCTCGATGACGTGCAATGGGCTATGCGAATTGACGATGAGGGTGAAGGATTTGAATTGGGCGATGTGCCTGATCCAAGAGAAGAAGAAGGGCTTTGGGGAGAAAGTGGGCGTGGTTTGAGTTTGATGTCGTTGTATATGGACGAAGTCAAATTCTATCGCGATGGAAAAACATTGGTGATCATCAAACACCTCTGATCCTCAACCTTCAATGGGTGAAACATCGAGGAGAGTTGAACTCAACTCGATGACTCAATGCGAATTTTACGCTGTTTGATTCGATGAAAACTGAGACAGGAAACTTACAAAGAATGACTGCTCGGCTGAGAAACATTCAGGTTCACATTAAGTCTGTAACGAGATTCGGATACAAATAATGACTTCTTTCATGGAACTGACTAAGGACGGAATTGTCACGGCCGAGGCGGTCGAGGGTGTTTTGGTGGTTAATTTTAGCCGTGGACGCATCCGCGAAGAGCGCGAGATCCTGAGAATCCTCACGGAGTTGGGGAAACACATCGAGGAGAATCAAGGAAGTGATGTGTTGATCAATATGGAAAATATTGAGTATCTCTCAAGCGCTGGTTTAGGGTCTTTGGTGGGACTTTTAAAGAAGAGCCGAAAGACGAATGGAAACCTTCGTCTGTGTTGCTTGCAAGCAACGATTTTAGAACTTTTCGAAGTGATGAGACTCACTAAGATCTTTGAACTTTTTGAGACTTATCAAGAAGCTCTCTCTGCTTACCAATCGTAGAGTTCTAATTAGTTCCTGTTGATTAAACAGGAACTAAGCCGAGTTGGGATCAACTCGGCCGCGAACATAGGGGCGAAGACCCTATGTTTAGCGGAGTGAAAGCAAATCGGAG
>JANQLS010000061.1 GCA_028280485.1 Planctomycetota bacterium | reverse complement strand
ATCATTTGAATTCGACCTTGTTGAATTCTGATCTGTTAATTAGTTCCTGTTGAATAAACAGGAACTAAGCCGAGTTGGGATCAACTCGGCCGCGGACATGGGCTCGCAGAGCCTATGTTCAGCGGAGTGCAGACAAATCGAAGAATTGTCGAAACGGTTGAAACGCACTCCGAAGGAGTTTGTTTCAACAGAAACTGCTGGAACTGAAACGAATGAGTGCGCAATCCCTATAGAGATGCACTTGGATTTAACGAAGGAATTCCTACTCGTGAACTCTTTCGAAACGTTCAACCGCAAATGTAATTTCTTCGACGGGAACAACCGTTCCACCGACGGATTCGCTGATCTTCCAAGACTTAGGGAAGCATTCGAATAGGTTGTATCTTACGGTTTGGCCTTCGTCGTCACTCTTGATGATGATGGAGATATTTCTCTTGTCGATTTGGTTTGTAATCGTGGCTTGGATCCAAGATTGGAAGGAATCATCCTGAACGAAGCCCTTCTTCAGAGTGATGTCGCCATATTTCACCCGCCCTGGGCGTTTTCTTAAGATGGGATCATCGCCATCTTGAAACTCGATAATTTCAACTTCCATGGAGAGACCTTCGAACGATCGGAATGACCCAGCGTTCACCCCTTCGATATCGACGGTAAAGTTATAAGCTCCGATATGATCTGGTGGGCGAATTTGTGCGTCCAATTCCGAATCGACGGAACTGAGCTTTAAAGTGATCATCGCAGTCAATGCGATTAACAATGCCGAAGTACTGAAAATACTTACCATTTTGAAGAAATCATTTTTTGATGACATAACCCTATCCTTCGCAGTTTAGAAGGTATTGAGAAACAGAAAAAACGTATGTTAGTGAAACAGAATTGAGCCCATACCTGTTCGATGTCTCAGCGGCAGGAAAAATAACAGAGAAAAAGAAGAAAATTCTAAGTGCCTAGTTTTTAAGTGGTTGAGGTCAACCGTGGTGGGTCAATTTTCAACGCAATATGGCTCTAATAGCACCCCGATGAGAACTCAGGAGTGTTGTTATTTAATTTGTCCTGAATGTCAGCTCGATGAACTCAATTCATTTCAACCCAAGTTCATTTGAAGTATTTGAGACAAGGTTTTCAAAGGAAAAAAATTTCGGCGACTTAACTCAACCGAATTGAGGTCAACTCGGTTGCGATTATCCATTTGCTTAGGGGGTTTCAACTAATTCAGATTTCGTAACTTCTAACTCGACTTCATCGAGGATTTTCGCTTCAGAGTTTGTAGAAAAGAAAATGAGTTTGTAAGTTCCTTTTGCCAATTTTAATTTGTGTATCGCTCCCGCCTTAACAACGAAGTTTTTCAATGGCCGTAGTTGGCTATCGAACAAGGTTGCAGGGGCGTACTCATATTCAGCTTTGTATTTAAATTTTAATGCGATGTTAAAGAATTCTTCAGGAAGTTTAATGATGGTAGGCTCAGTAACATTGGTTTGAAGATGGATCGATGTTGCGTAAAGAAGTCCTTTCCTCGAAGTGAGGACAATGTTAAATGGGTTTGAGGGTATCTTTGAAATATTGATGGAGCCTTGTGTGGAATTGAGAGCGACAGAAATTTTCTCACAGTGCCAAGTCCTCAGAAGGGTATTTGGATTTTGAAAATCCTGAGCGTTTAGAGATGGATTGACGAAGAGCTTAGTGAGTTGGTCAGGTAGATGAGCTGAGTCAATTTGGATTGGAGTAGGGGTGATTGGGAGGGGGGTTAACTTAATATTGCCAATGTCTAGAATTTCGGCATTGGTGGCAGAAATCGGGATAAGTTTCCTTACGGTAAAGAAACCTGCCTTTTCGATGATTAATGGATAAACTCCACTTCCTAAATGCTTCCAGGTAAACTTACCCTTTGCTGAACTCTCAACACCTTTGCCTCGTTCTCCTTCAGGATTAAACGTGATTTTGGCTCCTGAGATGGGAACTCCTGATTGGTCGATGATAGTTCCAATGACAGTGATTTGAAGAGGAACTACCAAGTTTTTAGTCACCTTAAAAATGACTTCATCATTCACTATTTCCTGTGTGTCGATGATGTCATGCCCCACAAGCAGATGCACTTCTTGGTTTTCAGTTTGCCTGACCTTCAGGTAGCCAAGCGTATCCTTTTTCCCATCGGAAGGAAGTTTTCGAGCTTTTTGAAAAACTTCCTTGGCAAAGAATGAATAGTGAAATCTTCTCGAACTCAAGTGAAGAGTTCTTGGGTTGTCTTCTGAAACTTTGAGCGTTGCGTTTAAGAGGGGAATGATCTTATTTAACAAAGGAGGTAGGGGATTATTTTTTCTATTATGAGTACTGCGGATAAAGGGATTTCCCTCCCCATCCTGAATTCGAACCGTAATGATCTTAGGAGGCTTGAGAGTTAGATTGAACTGAGTGCTTCTTTTATTGGATTTAAGGGGGATATCATGAACTTCGACAGGATACCCGGGGACTTCAAAGAGGACTCGAACTTGTTCTCCCTCTAAGTTTTCGATCTTATAATTTTTATTCCTTACCGAAATACGACTGCTAAGAGTCTTCCCTGAATCGAGAAGGGCAGTAGCGCTTCCGGACATCATTCCCCAGTTGTTATCGCTCGACTCGATTTGACCAAAAAGAGTATGAGGGAAATTTGAAGTTACCTCGGGGGAGGGAGTTTCTTCTTCAGATTCAAGTTTCTGCGTATTTTTCTCTTTCAAACTATCATTAGGGGAAGACTTGATGGGAACTTGAGCTTTTTTCTGAGTCGGAGATGTCGTAGTAGGGGATGACTCATCGTTGGGATCTTTTACTATAGAAAGGATTATCCAAACGATAAGAATTAATAACAGTGGAATTGCGAAGGGGAGCGCCCTTCTAAAATTTTGAGATTCTGAGTTCGTCATTTGAATAGCGATTATTAAGGAATAGTGAGGTCAACTTTCCCGTCAGTCAGAGAAAGAGATTTTTTATCAGCCTTTTGAAGTTTTCCTGAAGAGTTTCGATTTAGCATTAAGATCTCATACTCTCCCGGCACTAATGATAGTTTATAGTCGTGAGAGACTTCTACCTCTCTTATCCAACAGGGGTCACCAGCAGAATTCATGATGCATACTCGTTCGTATTCTGACTTTTGCATTAAAAAGCGAAGAGTCAGCTCACAAGCCGGCATGAATTTAAATGAGATTTTTTTGGGTTTTTCCCAAGGTGGAACTCGAATGGGCGGAGAAGCAAACTGAAGGTTTGAACGATCAACCGCAATGAAAATTTGAGGAATTTGATCTTTAGGTAGAAAGAGCCAACGACTTCCGTCTTCATTTAATAAGGCGGTAAAGATGACGTCATCTGTAATGGGATAAGAGTCTTTCTCTAAGGCGATTCTTTTCAGTTTTGGGGAAATTGTAACGCCCTTGGGAGTGAGAATTTCAAAGGGTAGAGTAATGACCTTTTCGATTTTAATGACCAAATCTTCAGCTTTTCTCGATGCAGGAAGAACAACTTCGCGGGTTATAGACCAATTGCCCGATGGCTGAGAAGCTTCATTATAGAAGATTTGTAACATCGAAATTCCTGGAGCTAATCGATTCAATGTCAGCACTCCATCAGGAGGAAATGATTTTCCTCCGTTGCCCTGAAGCCACGTAAATTTATCTCGAAGATGAACTTTAAATTTATCCGGTAATGACTCTGCCGTTTCTAAAATGACGGAGATAGAACTGGTTAATGGAAGAATTTGATTTTCGATGTCGACTTCAAAAGTGAGTTCTTCCTCTAATCCCTTTTTTATCACTTGCTGTTTGAGAATAACATTCCTGTAGATGAGATAGAGATAGAAGGGATTCTCGATTTCGGTAAAGAGAGTCCCATGTACATCGATATCTCCTGCTCGGTGTTTATATTGACTGCCCTTATTTTTCCGAACAACACCACCCAGGGAGAGTGGAGGTTCATATTTAGAATCCTCAGCGACTAGGACACTAAAGTGGCGCGGGTGAAACCAATCAAAGTCTCTGTCTGGCTGTTCGACGGAGATTTGTGATTGATACTGAGCTAAACTCATACCTTGAGTGTCAATTCGAACGATGCTTCGATTTGCTTTCTTCAAAACGAAAGTAACGCTTTGCTCTTCTGACTTTGAATTGAGTGTGAGTTTCTTGGATGAGCGCTTGAACCCATCGGCACGACAAGTCAAATTCCAAGAGCCGGGAGATATCGAATTGAATGTAAATTTCCCAAGTCCATTGGAATGACGGGTCATCGCTCCTCCTTGAGGAGACTCCAGCGATAATTGGGCATCGGAGATCGGGACTTCAGCTTCATCTAAAACAACTCCTACTAAGCGAACATTTTGGAGATTTGGCTCAGCGATGGAATTCGTTGTGGAGTTGGTATTGGTAGGATTCGCCAGGTTGTTTAAATTATTCGTTGAAGACCCTGGGTCGTTTGAATTTTCAGAATTCTCTGGGGTGGTAGTGACTGAGGAGTCAGTATTAATTGCTAATTGAGGAGAATTGCCATTTGAATTTGTGGTTAATGGGCCTTGAAGGGGTGAGAAATCATTCCACCAAAAGGCGATAAAGATGAAAAGAAGGGCTAATGCTCCTGCGATAGCAACAGGTGTAAGGAGCGGAGATAGACTAGAAGTTTTAATAACGACAGAAGAATTGAAAGTACTCGATTGTACGGCCTCTTCGATGGTATCGAAGCCAGCGAGGGGAATGACATTCAAGAGCCAAGATTCACGATCGCCGTAGTCTTTATCGAGTTTCTTTTTTAGATTTTCTCGGGCTCGTTTAAGTCTCGATTTAACGGTTTCTAAGGGCGTGTTCAGCTGGTCGGCGATTTCTTTGGGTTTCAGATTTTCATAGTACCTAAGAAATACGGCAGCCCGTTGATCTGAAGGTAGGTCGTAGATTGCAGAAATGATTGAACTCCTCACCTGCTCAACTAACATGAATTGATCGGGTGAATAATCTTCATTGGGAATGCTGTATTTTGAGCGCTTCTTCTCCTCTCGATATCGCTCTCTGATTTTCCTGTTAACTAAGTTGTTTGTAACCCTTTTTAACCAAGGGCGAATTTTTTTTATGTTATTTGGGGGTTTGATTAAGGCATTGAGGATGGCTTCTTGAGCAACGTCTTCGGCATCTTCAGGCTTGAGAAGACGAATGGCGATGGATCGAACGAAATTATGATGCTCGAGAAGATCTTTTTCAGTGATTTTAAAAGACATCTTCCTCACTCAATCTTGAGAGGACAACTCTCATCGTGTAGTAGATTGATGTTGTTTCAACAAACTAATTAGTTCCTGTTGAAACAAGCTCCTATGGGGCCCGTTTCAACCGTTTTCGCAAATCGAATTAGTTCCTGTTGAATCAACAGGAGCTAATTAGCGCCATAACACAACAACCACTGCGATAAAAAGCTGCCCTACACTCCCCAAGTTCCCGCCCGGGGGAAATCGAGGGCATAAAATTTTTAAAATTTAAGAAAAAGCACTTTGTCAAAATTTAGATCATAAGCCTTCGCTTTCTATGGGCTTTGCAGGGGTGGCTGAAGTGAAAGAAAGACTATCGATCAAGGAGAAGGGGTAGGTACCCACGTGGCCGATTCCGGGGAGTTCTCTACCCTGAAAAGGAGTAGTGACCCCAAAATCGCAATAGACCTTCCAGCCTTTATCTCTCGCTTTGATGCAAAAGGAATAATCTTCACCCACTAGATGATATCGCATCTTTTTTATCGTAGCTCTCAAAGCTTCGGGCGTGATCAGGTCGCCCTGGGCAATTGCAACGCTAGCTGATTCAATTTCTTCAGCGACTTCATCTAAATGGTGGTAGAAGCTGAAATAAGGGGCTTCTAAATCCTGGAAAATCTCTGCACGAATCAAGGTGCAAGCCATTCCCACTGCGCCGACTTCTTTAACTTCATTCTTTTGATGATAGGCGAAGGCTTGCTCTGCCTGAAGGGCTTTGTTGGATTCTCGATCGAGAACACAAATGGGGAACGGGGGAGCCTTACCCGTCGCTAACACCCCAACAACCCCAGCATTCTGTTGCTCCGATGCTTGGACCAATTGGGTGATGATCTCATCCGGAAAGATCATATCGTCATCTAGGAAGAGTAAATAATCTGGAGGATAGCCATTCCAATCTCGGGTTTTGAGCTGCTCGACACAAAGATTCCTAGATTGAGCTACTGCGCTTGATCTTACATTGAGAGTTTGAACCGAAAGACCATGAACGAGGGAATGAAAGATGGCGTTTTCTTTACATTCGGTAAAGGCCGCCACTGGATCTCTAGCGGAAAGAGTGCAAACGAGAACTCTCGCCTTGCAATTGATATTTGAAGTGGAATAACAGCGTCCTGAATATTCAATAGAGTTCACGTTTGCTCCCTTCCTAGGTGATGTCGATTAAAGCTAATCTATGCCTTGAATCTAGGCACCATAAAATTCGTAGACAGATCCATCGTACCTTTTTACTGAGATGTACCCGTCTCCCACGATCGTTTGGGTGGTGCTATCGGAATGCGTGACAGTGATAGTGTGTACTCCTGTTCCTGACCATTCCCAACACAGTCCTCCTACAATTTGTGTAGAGGATGCTGATACACCATTCCAATTGATCATATTGACGTAACTAACGGACTTTTGCTCAAAATGAGACATATTATGTACTCCTAGAGCTAGAGATTGATGTAATGGATGGGGACCCCACAGATGGCTGCCATTGCCCTTGCCACTGGATAAAAACACTCAGACAATCCTTTGAGTGAGATGTTCTTACAAGCCTACTCAAGAGATTTTTGTCTCTTGCACGCCCCGTGCAAAACCAACAATAAACCAGTATCTAGGCCTAAAGGAATACTGGTTACTGAAGTTGATTGACAATAAAACAGTAAATATGAATAGGTTGTTGCCTTGGGAAATTCGACCGCGATTATGTTAATTAAAGTTGGTATCGAATTAAAGAACAACATTTAAAAAGTCCTGAAGTTTTAATAGTTTATAAAAATATGAAATAATTTGGACCCGATTATGAGGTGGCGGGAACTTAGTGTGTGGGCCTTCTCCAATTTGTTGATCAAAACAGGTTCTATTACCGCTATACGAGAGAGTGATTCGCTGATCTCTAATCCTCTAAATCTTAAAACGATTTTAAGGCTTGTGTCTTTACCAGAACGAATATGATTTGGGGTAATATCTGTAAAGCTTTATATGATTTATATTTAAGAGGTTTCCCCTTGGGGCCTTTTTGGGGGTCAGAATAAATTTATCTTTGTGAGAAAGATTTGGCTAAAAACCACCATTACTTAAATAGATCACTCGATTCGGTCACCTTGACGGTGTCGGAGTGATCGTAGCCGACTACTAAAAAGCATCGGAAGAATCGGCATGAATTGGGAAATTCGATGTCCATTCCTGAAGTCTATTGAATTCGGTATTCTGCTAGTCTTAGTAGCAATTGAATGAGAAACAATAAGCATTAATACAATTAATTAAAACTTATAAATACGAAAAGAAGCGAAGAGAGATTTTTTAAGAGCGCCCTGGGCGCGTGGGAATAGCAAGTGGTATTCAAAATGAGATCGACCCGTTGCCTGTCGAAATCATTTTAGTTCGACGACTTAGCAGAGCTAATCTGCTGATATAGGAGTTGATGCCATTCGCATGAAAGACGCCACGTAGAAGTGGCGTCTTTTTTTGTTCTCAAGACCCTTTCATTTGAGTGGGCTTATTCACTTTCCTCTTTCATGTATTTCCAAATAGATTCCAAGGCGTTTTTTGCTCCTAATTTGATGGGAAAGGAGACGAAGTCTTGAAGTTCTGTTTTACCGGGGTTGATTTCTACAGTTGGTATCCCTGTTTCCTCAGCCCTGAATACAGGCTCTAAAATGTAGGGAAAGGCGCTTGAAGTTCCCACTGAAAGTACGACGTCAAAACCAAGCTCCAGCTGACGGTAATAAGTTTCCATTTCGGCTTGAGGGAGCATCTCCCCAAAGAGAACGACTTCAGGGCGTAACCAGCTTTGGCATCGTTGGCATTTAGGTTCCGTTCCAAGATGGGAATAGTCAGATACTCGTTCTTTAAACGAACAATTTGTACAGTAAATACGATCGACACTCCCGTGGATCTCAATTAGGTTCTTACTTCCCGCTTGGCGATGGAGTCCGTCGACATTTTGAGTGAGGGTCCAGGTCTGAGGGATCTCCCTCTCGATGTTGGCGATGACGGTATGACCAAAATTAGGCTTGGCTCCGCGGCAGGCTTTTTCGATTTCCAGTAAGTATTTCCAAGTCAGTTCCGGTTTGCGTTGAAGCATTCTTCCCGATAAGACTTCTTCGATGGGATAGCCCGAATCGGTGAGTTGGTCTTCGTACAAACCACCTACTCCCCGATAAGTAGGTAATCCGCTGTCGGCGGATATTCCGGCTCCGGTGATAAAGAGGATACGCTTTGATTGACGTAGCAGCTGGGCTACTTCTTTAAGTTGAGTCTCTAATTGAGGATTTGAAGATTCGGAGTTCATCTTTTGAGCTGCTTTAAATAAATGTTTCATTCATATCTTTTGGATTCGCTGGATCACTACTATCATAGAATTAAATGAATAATAGAAATTTTGCCCAGATTTTCCTGACTTATGAACAGCTGTATTTACTAAAAAACCTTTTTAATTGAATTCACTTCATGAAGATCAGACTTTTTAAAACTCCAAAAGTTGGTGCGGATGTGTCTCCCGGATACATGCCTCGACCCATTCGAGAGAATGCTCTAAAGGCTGCTCTTGAGAATAAAAGCCCGAAACCTATTTATGAAAAGGGGCCCGGTCGAGTCTGTGAAAAGTGTCAGCAAGACATTCCCGAAGATTTGTTTCTTTGTCCCTGTCAGCGCAAGGCCAAGAAGAGTCGGCGCATCTTTCGATATTTATTAATGATTTGTGCCATACTCTTGGTTTGGGGGTTAGGCGCATACCTCATTACTAAACTTCTTTTCTAGTTAGTTTCTGTTGAAACAAGCTCCTTCGGAGCTCGCTTCAACCGTTCTAGCAAGTCGTAGATTTGCTTTCACTCCGCTAAACGTAGGGTCTACGGCCCTACGCTCGCGGCCTGCTTGATCCCAAGCAGGCTTAGTTCCTGTTTAATCAACAGGAACTAATTAG
>JANQLS010000039.1 GCA_028280485.1 Planctomycetota bacterium | reverse complement strand
CTCCGCTGAACATAGGGTCTTCGCCCCTACGCAGTAATAATGGAATAAAGACCTAGGGTCTTTATTCATGGCCGAGTTGATCCCAACTCGGCTTAGTTCCTGTTGAATCAACAGGAACTCATTACGATTTAAATAGAGGGGATTAAAAGGATGCGACACAATTTATATAAAAACAAAGTCTTCATATTCATCACACAAGACAGTCTCTTCTTTTCTCGCTAGGTTTTCGGCCTAGAATTTTCTTCGACGACCGTGTTCAGAAGTGTGGGCAGGAGAATTTCTATGTATATGCCATCAAAGAATTGTTGGGTCTTTTGGTTCCTCCTTGTCGTTCTCACTTTATTTAAAGCAGATCTCCAAGCTGAGTTTATTCAATCCCAAAGTCTTCCCCTGCTATTTACGGGACCCGGAAACAGCGATGTGTATGGAATTGCTCTCGGAGATCTCAATGGAGATGGAGTTCTTGATGTGGTTGTCAGTGGAGAGGCGACCGCCGAAAACCTTCCAACGGATGGGCAAAGAGCCTTCGTGGCAGCTTTAATTGGAAATGGCGATGGAACATTCCAAGCTCCTATGTATGTAGATTTCGGAGGGGAGACTTTAAATGCGCGAGGAGTTCGAATTGCTGACCTTGATAATGATGAAATTCCTGATTTAGCTGTCGGGATTGAAAACCTTGATGGGGTGATTGTTCTTCGAGGAAAAGGTGATGGATCCTTTTTTATTCGGACATTGATCCCCACTCAACTTGAACCCACTTCAGTAGAAGTTGCGGATGTTGATTTAGATGGAAATATCGATGTCGTAGCGGCAGGTAGTTTTGATGGTGAGATTGCGATCGCATGGGGAAATGGAGATTTTACTTTCTCCGACGCGCAGATCTTAGAAGTCGGAGATGGTTCCTTTAATCCTCGAGACCTCATCATTGAGAATATCGATGGTGAGGGGGGATTAGATTTAATCATCGCTTGTTATAGAGTTGGGCAATTGTGTGTCCTGAAAAACGAAAACGATCGATCATTTAGTGAAATTCAATCCATTGAACTCGGTACCACTCCCACTGGCTTACGTCTTGGTCGATTTGATGATGATGCCCATTTGGATCTCGCTATCTCAGCAGACAAGGGAATTACTCGCTGCGGAGTAGGATGTTTAGGCATCGCTACAGGGAATGGAGATGGAACATTTAATATTCCAAGTTTAGAAAGTTATGCGAGCACTCAAGAACTCTTTCGTGATGGTTTCGATACGTCTTCGATGAGAGCAAGTGATTTCAACAAAGACGGTTTCGATGATGTAGTTTTTGCTAGTGGCACAAAAAATAATTTGGTGACTGTGGGTCTTTCAAATGGAGACGGTACTTTTTCAGTCTCCACCTATGTGGCAGGCTCGGGTACCCCCCAAATTGATGCTTCCTCCGTTCCTCCTGAAGCCATCGAGACTAAAGTTACGGCTGTGGGTGACCTCAATCATGATGGAGTTTTAGATATTATCGTGGGGGCGGAGGGGGTAGGAGGAGCAACAAAAGCTGAGGGAGGAGCCTGGATCTTATTTGGGAATGAAGCTGAGCTAGGGACGTTCCATTCCCCACGAATGATTCACACCTTTTTAAATTCACAGGCTTCTTGGATCGATGCCTCTGTCTTGGATGATTTTAATGAGGACGGCCATCTCGATCTAGCAATGATTGCAAATACCATCGACATCGCCTTCGGGGATGGAGAAGGATGGTTTTCTGATCCCGAAACTAAACTCGATCTCACTTCGGGGGAGTTTCTTAGAGGATTAAGGAAGCATGATTTGAATGGAGATCATCATACGGATCTTATTTTCTTGGGAACATCGGGAGTACAGGGTGGAGCCTCTCCGCGCATCATCGTTACCTTTGGTGACGGTGAAGGAAACCTCATTAACGAAGCGGGTTTCAATTTTGGTTCCGGTATTCGCGGACAAACCTTAGGTTTCGCAGACTTCGATGGAGATGAGGTTGATGATATAGCATTCCTCGGTTGGTCTCCTCAAGGAGCTATGATCGATGTTTGGAAGAACTCCTACCCAAGTGGAGGGGATCTTGAACGAATGATAACTCTACCAGTAGGGGAGAGAGTCGATAGCGAATCCATCCCTCTTGGAGTCGGTTACTTAGAAGGCGATGATCACGCCGACATCGTTGCCTTTGAAGGTAGCGAAAACTTAAAGATTTGGAGAGGGAATGGCGATGGAACTTTTAGTGACCCTCAGACCATTTCCGGTCTTCCACCCGTATTTGCCATCAAGCTCGTCGATCTCAATGAAGATGGTTTCAACGACATTTTATGCAGTATCTATACCACGTTAGAAGGGGGGCTTATCACTCTCCTCTCGGATGGTCAGGGTGGTTTTGGTGAACCTATCCATAAGATAACGGGGCCTAATGCGGCGTTGATGCAATGTGTCGATATCAATAAAGACGGGCATTTAGATGTCGCATTAACCCATGGAACTTCATCTTCTCGCGGTCAAGGTTTTGCTGTTCTTCATGGAGATGGTCAAGGTGGATTTAGTGATCCACGCTATGCTCCGATTGGATTTCGCGCCGCACTTTCCGTCAACTTAGGTGATCTCAATCACGATGGACAGCTCGATGCTGTCGTTGGACATGAAAAAGGCTCTTTGGATTTAAAGTCACCTTACAGCATCATTCTTGGAGATCCGCGTCCGGCTTCCGATCTCACTTTAGAAATGACCGCTACTCCGAGCGAAGAGATCATCCCCAGCGATATTATTGAATACACTTTGAAGGTGACAAATCATGGACCCCAACCGACCACGGGAATTAAAGTCATCAATCCATTGAAGCAAGGATTCTCTTTTTTAGGCTCTCCTTCGACTGAAGATGTTCCAGCTAGTTTTCGGGGTTCTGAAATCCAACTGACTTTTCCTGATTTAGAAGTCGGAGAGTCAGCAGAGGCTCAAATCGAATTGATCGTAATGCAAGCCGGAACTGTGCTTTGGAATACGGCTAGCGTGTCGAGTGATATTCACGATCCTCAACCCGGAAACAATGCTGCAGCGGTGATGAGAGAAGTGCGTGGAGCCGTCCAAGTTGAAGGACCTCCTGCTATTCGACGATTATTTGAGAGAGTTACTACGGGCCTTCGAGTCCGGTGGTTAAATCCTGAACCTACGGTCTTAGAGGATGCCGTTTTACTTGTTACCTTACCGAGCGTCTTATTTTTCCGAGATGCTTCGGAGGGAGGCACTTATCTAGAGGGTTCGCATGAAATTGTTTTTCACTTAGGGGATCTCGATCCTTTTCAGCAAGGTATAAGTCATTTTACTGTAGAGTTACCAGCTGGAATACCTCCGGGCGAAGTCACTCATACTGCCATGCTAGCTGGTTCTAATCAGGAGGACCCTGCTTTTGAGGTCAGTGAGTATGATTCATTAGAACTTCCAGAGGTGGTCGAGAAAATTGAGATTCCGGAAGAAGCGATCCTCGATACTCTGTCTGAGGCCATGCTTGAAGTGTATGAGCACCTGCAAGATCAAGGATTTGTCGATGCTGCTTCGCTTGAAAGCATTGTTCTCAATGATGGCCGCGAGCAAAACATTCTTTATTGCATCAATATCACTGAACAAAAGTTTGCTCGAATTATCGAGGAAGAAGATGTAGTGATCTTCGAATCCATCTCAACCTCTGAATGGAAGATTGGAGATGCCACCGGTGCATTAGAGATCGACTTGGGGAGTGATACACAACGGATGGTCGGATCCTGGGCGCTCGCGAATAGTCCGAGTCTAGCCCAGTGCGTTAGGAATTGCTTAATCGACAAATTAGGTAGCGCATTAATAGGAAAGATCAGAGTCTTGGGGCCCATTTGGAACAGTTGGCTATGCGTAAAATGTTTCAAGCGAGGTGGAAAGGCAGAAGATTGTAAGGAGTGTCTTCAAAAAATTAAGAAGACCACGGGATTAGATGAAGCGGCTGATATCCTTCGTTGTGCTTCAGATTGTCATCTTTGTAAAAAGGGGATTTTGAGAAACGATCGTGGCGAAGATACGTGTCACACCTGTAATAAAGATAAAAAAGTTTGTTTAGACCGAAAAGGCGTATGGCATTATTTGGGAGTCCACAGTTTTCAAACTATTCGTTGTCGAGATGGAGTTCTCGATTGGTCGGGCGATGTGCATCGCTGTGAGTCACACCAAAAGTGCGTCAAAGGGAAATGCAAAGATGTATGTGATTACAGTGAATCTTTGATTCGTCGTCTGATTCGCCGGAGTGAGATCGCTAATGGAGGTGGTGGTGGTTTAGATGAGGATCCTATCCAGGGTTGCAATATTTATGTTGGCTCCTTAGACAGCTCGGTATTAGTGGGGAGAGATCCAAATGAGAAATTTGGCTTAAGTGGAGACCTCTTGCCATCAACTACCTTAGAGTACCGAATTGAATATGAGAATGTCGGTGATGCCCCTGCTTTAGATGTTTTTATTTACGACGAAATCGATCCCTCTATCGATCCCAGTACAATTGAAGTACAAAACGATGGCTATTACGATCCGAGTTTAAATTTAATCGTTTGGTTTCCCGGGGTTGTTGAAGCCAGCGAAGGGGGTGAGGTCAGTTTTATGGCTAGGCTTCGTGATGGTATAGAACCCGGCACGACGATTTCTAATCAAGCGATTATCGTATTTCCCAGCGTACCCGAGGTCACTCCAACCAGTGTCTTGATCAACCAAGTTCGCGAGCTGATCGCTGATCCTCAAATTTTGGATGCCGTCGATGGCACACCTTTAAATATCACCCTCTCGGGATCAAGTACTCGCGATTTAGAGAACTTAGAATTTGAGATTGTCGATGGTCCAGATCAAGGAGAGCTTACGGGAGTTCCTCCTGAGATGAGCTATCTCTCACGCCCTGGATATACAGGAGGAGATCAATTCAGCTTTTTGGTCCGAGATGATTCTGGTAGCAGTCGTCCTGGGGTAATAGAAATCAATGTTCAAAGTGGAACTCAAGATGAAGATCCGCCCGTAGTTGTTCAAGTTTCTCCTCGGGAGGGGGCTCAATTGGTCAAGCCTCTCGATCTTCAAGATGAGACTGTATTTCGTCCAATTATCTCAGCGTATTTTGATGAACCCATGGACCCTGGTTCATTGGATGCGCAGAGTCTTCAGGTCTTTCAGGGGGAAAGCCAGGTTCCCGGTCAAGTTGTGTGGAATGACGTTTCCTTGAGCATAGGATTTTTACCCTCAGTACCGGCGGTTGCTGGTGCTACTTATCGCGCCCAACTCTCAGATTCGGTTACGGATTTAGCCGGTAACCCCTTAGGAGATGGAGTCAGCTGGCAGTGGAGTATCTTCCCTGATGACTCTTCCATACAGTTTGTTCCGAGCGCTTTAAATTTCGAACGAACTCCCGTTCAACAAACCGAAAAGAAAGAGTTGAGAGTCGTACATGTGGATGCTGAAAGCAGCAACTTACATTTGGTTTCATGGGAAATTACGAATGATCCGGATCATGTTTTCAGTTTGAATTCCACGGATTGTGAAGATGTTCATCTCGTGCCTTTAGGCGAGTGCCCGGTTGAAGTCTCATTTAGTCCCCCAACGATTGGTAATTGGGAGGCAGAGCTCATCCTTTCGATCGTCGACGGCCAAGGGGAGGCACAGACTCAATCATTAAGTCTATCAGGTTCATCGAGGGCAGAAAGCGGTGGAGCCTATCTTCGATCCGATGCCAATTGTGATCGAATTATTGATATTACCGATCCTATATTTACTTTGAGTTTTATGTTTCTCGGTACGGATGAGCCCTGCTGTACGGAGGCTGCAGATACGGATGGGAACTCGCTTATAGAGATCACTGATCCCATAGTCACATTAACTTACCTCTTTATCGGAGGCCTTGTACCCGCACCGCCGTTTCCTGATTGTGGTGGGGAGGGTTGTGAGGACTACCCTGATCCTTGTGAAGCTCAAGCTGAATAATTCAAAGGAGCTTAGGCCTAATTAGTCCCTGTTATTCAACAGGAACTAATGACTTTTACTCTATCATCATCATCGAAATAGAAATCTATTTTAGACTCTTCACCAGGCATGATTTGTTGGGTTGTCCTTGCAACGCTGCTGGGGGATTGCTTGTTAGGCCTGGTAAATTCCTTTTGATGGTTGAATTTTTCGTTCATTCATCCACGCTCACGTCTCCGTCGTAATAAGTAAAAAAATAGGTCGCAAAAAGTAAAGAATTGAACGAAAAGGCTGTTCATTGTTCCCTCTATTCCTCTTGAAGCTTTAGTGCGTCCAAATCACCTCTGATTTTTCATTGATCTTATAGATTCATCCGCGGTCTACTAGATCGTCTACTGACTAACCTTCAGATGAAATTCCACTCATTCCAATTTTAATTATTGCCATGAACAACGAATTGAAACCAAATGAACTTCAAACCTTTGATAACAGTGATTCTTGCTGTGCGAATAGTGAAGAATGTTGTACTCCTACAACTCAGCAGCTGTCTCGGCGTAACTTTCTTGGATCTGTCTCATTGGCTGCTGCTGGGGGAAGCGCACTTTTATCGAACTCCCAAGTGATGGCGGGTCCCTTTAAGGGGGATGACAGTGGTGAGAACCCTTACACAAAATTAATTCCTAAAGACAAAAAGTTAGATTCCAAATGGGTTCAATCGCTTTATGAACGTGGAACTAAAGATGTCTATACCGATGTTGAATCCCTAAAAAATATTGGTATGCCGGTGGGAGGTCTCTTCGCGGGAACAGTTTACTTAAGTGGCGATGGAAGGCTGTGGCTTTGGGATGTATTTAATCGTGACCAAGAAGGCATCGATCCCCGGCCCATGAAATCTAAAATTCCCAATGGAGGAAGCCCTTTGGTGGGGCTGATGGCTCGAGCGGGTTTAAATTATATCGAGCCCGCTGAAAGTAAGAGTCCATTTACTTTGGATTTTTCACTCACAGTAAATGGAAAGAAACGAACGCTCGATTCTGAAGGTTTTTCAAAGGTCACTTTCGATGGTCGTTATCCCATGGGACGGGTTTCTTATCAAGATGAAGGATGCCCGTTGACGGTAAAGCTTGAAGCTTTTTCTCCGTTCATTCCATTAAACGCGGATGATTCATCCTTACCCGTCACTCTCATGAGTTACACCCTTAAAAATCCTTCTTCTCAAACGGTAAAAGCCTCTTTGGCTGGACGAATAGAAAATCCCGTTTGTTTAAATTCAAAAAATAGCCTTTTAGGCCGTTGGATCAATCGTGTGATTCAGCAAAAGGGTTTTACCAGCATAGAATGCCTCGCTCAGGCACTTCCTAAGGCTCCTACTAAGAATCGAAAAGAAATCGTCTTTGAAGATTTTGAATCCGAAAAATTCACCAAATGGAAAGTTGAAGGCAAAGCTTTTGGGGATGGGCCCGTCGCGATTAAAGATATCCCCGATTACCAAGGTGATGTCAACGGCGCAGGAAAGCGAGTTGTCAATTCGCACGCTACTGCACCCGGTGAAAGCATCCCTGAAAAAGATGGCCATAAAGGTAAGCTGACTAGTGATGAATTTAAAATCAGTCGAAAATACATCCGACTTCGCCTTGGGGGTGGAAGCCATCAGGGAAGAACCTGTGTGAACTTAGTCATCGATGGAAAAGTGGTTTCATCCCTTTCGGGCCGAAGCAACAATCGAATGAGCCTAAGGTCGATGGATACGAGAAAGCACGAAGGAAAGTTTGCTCATTTAGAAATCATCGATGATGTCAGCGGCCCCTGGGGTAATGTTGGAGTCGATGAGATTGTCTTTACCGACGAGCAAATTGTAGAGAGAAAAATAGAAGATCAAAGAGACTTCGGAACGATGTCTTTAGCTCTTCTTTCTTCAGATCAAAAACAAATTGAAGCTGCCGCAGATCTTAATAAAGGGCCATTACTCGAATCGACGACTGATGATTCCGAAGCAAAGTTAATTGGGGGAGTACGGAAATCAATAGTTCTCAAACCGAACGAAGAGATCACTGTGACTTGGGCAGTGAGCTGGCACTTCCCTAATCTTAGAGTTCGAAGTATGCCCTCAGCGAATGTGGGGAATTATTACGCTTCTCGCTTTAAGTCGAGCCAAGATGTTCTAAAGTACGTCGTCAGTAATTATTCAACACTTTCAGAAGCCACCCGATCTTGGGTGAACACTTGGTATGATTCCACTCTACCCTACTGGTTGTTAGATCGTTCGATGGCGAATACTTCGATTCTCGCCACAACCACGTGTTATCGATTTAATGATGGGAGATTTTGGGCTTGGGAAGGAGTTGGCTGTTGTTACGGAACGTGCACTCACGTGTGGCACTACGCTCAAGCGGTTGCCCGCATCTTTCCTGAAGTTGAACGCGACCAGCGGGAACGAGTCGATTTTAAATTAGCATTCCATCCCGACGGAGGAATTGGTCATCGCTCAGGCTTAAATAATAGCGTTCATCCTGCTGTCGATGGGCAGTGTGGGAGAATTCTTGGTGCTTACCGTGAACATCTGATGTCGAAAGACGATACGTTCTTAAAAGGGCTTTGGCCGAACGTTAAAAAATCGATTGAATGGTTGATTAACTTCGATAAGAACTCGGATGGTGTCCTTGAAGGAGCTCAACACAATACCCTCGACGCCGCCTGGTTTGGAAAGATCCCTTGGCTGATCTCATTATATTTAGCCGTGCTGAGAGCTGGGGCAGAGATGGCGGATAGAATGGGAGATTCTAACTTCAAGGATCGCTGCGAAGAAATCGCCGAACGTGGTAAAAAAGAAATTGTGAAGCTATGGAACGGAGAGTACTTCATTCAAGTTGAAGATCCGAAACATCCGAATGCCATTGGGACGGGTACGGGTTGTCATATCGATCAAGTCTTTGGTCAATCCTGGGCGCATTGGGTTGGGCTTGGCGATTTATTTGATCGAGAGAAGCAACTATCTGCATTGCGTTCGCTGTGGAATTATAACTTTACTCCCGATATCGGAACTTTTAGGAAGAACTTCCCTCGAGGCCGTTGGTATGCGATGGAGGGAGATGCCGGACTCCTCATGTGTACTTGGCCTAAGGGCGGTCAGGACAAAAATCATAAGAAGCATTGGCAGTACGGTTACTTCAATGAATGTATGACGGGTTTCGAATGGCAAGTTGCTTCCCACATGATTTGGGAAGGGAGAGACCAAAAGGACTTGCTCGAAAGTGGTTTAGCCATCAGTCGGGCGATTCATGACCGATATAAAGCCCAGCTCAGAAATCCCTACAATGAGATTGAATGCTCCGACCATTATTCACGTGCGATGGCGAGTTATGGCGTTTACCAAGCCGTTTGTGGTTTTGAATGTGATGGTCCTCAAGGTGCGCTCAGGTTTGCACCTCGAATTTCACCCGAAAACTTTCGCGCAGCCTATATCGCGCCCGAGAGTTGGGGGACTTTCGAACAAAAATTAAATGGAAAGATTCTAAATGTAAAGTTAGTGAATGAGTATGGTAACTTAAACCTTCAAGAATTGAGCGTGTCTCTTTCAAACTCTAAATTGAAAATCGCCAAAGTTCTTTCTTCTACCAGGAAGATCTCTTCTTGGAAGCAGGATAACGATAAGTTCATCTTCCATTTGGATTCAAAAGCGAGCATTAAAAAGAATGAGACTTTTGAGATTCAAGTCCTGCTCAGTTAACTTTACCCCTAAAATATTCAACGAGATAAAAACTCTTACGGAGAATTTCATGAAGTTTGCTATTGCTTTGGTTCTTTTGGTTTGTGTCGGCTGCCAATCCACTTCCTGGCAATCGGAGCTAAAAAATCGTCTTCCAGTTCTCGGGCACAGAAACTTTATCGTGATAGCTGACTCCGCCTATCCCGCCCAAGCCAATCCCGGAATCACGACTCTCTATACAAATCAAGATCATGTTTCTGTGATCAAGAAGGTGCTCAGTTCAGTAGAATCAGCCCGCCATGTGAACCCCGTTATTTATCTCGATAAAGAACTGACGGATGTCCCCGAAGCGGATGCGTCTGGAATTGGTGCTCTACGAGATCAGCTGGACGCCGTTTTAAATGGAAAAACGATTCAACGATTACCTCATATGGAGATCATCAAAAAACTCGATAAATCTGCGGAGTTATTCAATGTCCTTATCTTGAAGACAAATGGAACTCTTCCTTATACCTCGGTGTTTATTGAACTCGATTGTGGGTATTGGAATTCTGCTGCTGAGGAGAGACTTCGTGCAAAGTAGGCTTAGTAGAAGCCCATTTCGAGTTGCCAACTAAAACCGAGTCAGAAGAATCACGTGACCTTAAGAGTGAACTTCCCAAATGTCTGCCGTCAAAGCATCACGACCGTCATATTCATTTGTGGCGTCATTGGCTCGTGGGCAATCACTGGTGCGAATGAGAAAAAAATCGAAGCGGAATTCGCTCAGCAAAAAGCTGATGCTGAGAAGTACTTTCAAAAGAAGGTTGTTCCGTTCCTAAAAACGTATTGCCTTAGATGCCATCAAAACAGAAGGCCGACAAGAGCTGGGGTTAATTTCAATCCCACATTTAAAGCTCCCGGTCACGCTGCTTTTAGTGAGCTATGGAAGAAAGCGGTAGCCCGGGTAGATGCTCATGACATGCCGCCTGATAGTTCAAAAAAGCAACCCACGGCAGAAGAAAGAAAGATATTCAGCTCGTGGTTGGGAAAGGTTAAATACCTTAGTAAAAAAGACCCTGGCGAATTTGTCATTCGACGGTTAACCAAAACGGAGTACGGTAATACCCTGCAGGATCTTTTTGGTGTCGAGTCGTCGATCGTAGATAGCTTGCCGGATGAGGTCAGTGGTGAAGGATTTCTTAATTCTCTCTCGCCTCTTCAAATGGAGCAATATCTCGCGATTGCCGAAAAGGTATTAGATAAAGTTCTGTCTTCGACTGACTCAAAACCCACTCCCTTCCAGAAGAAGTGGGTCGGAGAGTCACCGCCCGAGGCTGACGCACGAAAAGCAGCTCAAACCATCGCGAAGTCCCTTGCGCATCAAGCCTACCGTCGACCCCCAACCGAAAAGGAGCTGGAGGTCTTATTGCAGGTATTCGATTTGGGGAGACAGAAAAAACTCAACTACCTGGCATCTGTTCGACTGATGCTCAAAGCGATACTCGTTTCTCCTCAGTTTCTTTTTATTACACCGGCTGAAGAAGCTGAAGCCGGAATTGTTCCTCTGGATGACCATCAGCTTGCTTCACGCTTGTCTTATCTTTTATGGGGGAGTATGCCGGATGAGGAATTGATGAAGCTGGCTGATCGAGGCAAGCTTCACGAGGCTGAGACTCTCAAGGCTCAAGTGAAGCGACTCCTGATGCATCCACGGTCGCGCGCTCTTTTTGATGGTTTTGGTGCCCAATGGCTCGGTATAGGAGATCTTGAAAATAAGGTTTTCGATTCAAAAAAGTTCCCCCAAATGACCCGAGAGATGCGCTCGGCGATGGTGGACGAAGTCCGTCTCTTGTTTGAAAACGTCGTTCGTGAAAACCGAAACGTAATGGATCTCATCGAGAGTGACTACACCTTTCTCAATCAGACACTGGCTTCGATCTATGATTTAGAAGATGAAGTGAAGGGGCCCCAGATGCGAAAGGTGAAGTTAACGGATACGAATCGCGGTGGACTTTTAGGTTTGCCCGGCATTCTCGCGGCTACTTCGTTTCCTAATCGTACCAGTCCCGTGATTAGAGGCGTTTGGGTTTTGGAGCGAGTGTTAGGAGACAATGTTCCCTCCGCTCCGCCTGACGTCCCGGAATTGGAACCACAAAGTGAAAAATCGACTGAGGCATTAACGCTTCGTGAGCGCACTGAAAGGCACACCTCAGACCCCGTGTGTGCTAATTGTCATAGAATTCTCGATCCCATCGGATTTGGCCTTGAGAATTTCGATGCGATCGGAAGATGGCGTGATAAAGATGATAATGGTAAGGCGATCGATGCTACGGGTGAGCTTCCAGGAGGGAAGCGATTTTCAAATCCACGAGATTTAAAATCCATTATTGCTGGACGGGTCGATGCGTTTTCCCGCAATATAGTAGAGAGATTACTCGCGTACGCATTGTGTCGAAAGCTAGAAGGCTACGATGAGATCGTGGTGGATCGGTTGATGGTCGAGGTCGCTCGGAATGAGTATCGAATGCAAGAACTTATTCTGTCGGTGGTGACCAGTTATCCCTTTACGCATCGACGTATTCCAAAAGAAAGGAACTCCAAATGAGTAATGGCATATTGATGGATCGTCGTACCTGTTTAAAAGGTTTGGGCGCATCATTGGCCTTGCCCCTTTTGGATACCATGGGTTGGGCGGAAGCCGTTTCGGGAAAAGCCAGCAAGCCACCGGTACGTCTGGGTTTCATGTACATGCCTCACGGCGTGATTATGGATCAATTCTGGCCCAAGGATGCTGAGAGTTTCTTAAAGTCTCCTCCGCCCGCACTCGACTCCCTGCGTCCAATTCTCGAGCAGTGTCTTCTGATGAAGGGGATTTCAGGGGTTCCTATCTCGCCCTACAATGGCGCGCCTCATGCGCTTGAGTTGTCGACATGGTTGACGGCAACATTGCCCGATCCCGCCAAGCGCAGCGAAGTGAATATTTCGATCTCAGCAGACCAGATTGCTGCTAATCATGTGGGGGCCTTCACAACCTTGCCATCTCTTGAGCTGGCGACGATGCCCCAAACCTGGAAAGAGAATCAGGAAGGACTCAATGAGGCTTACTACTCTCATTGCAGTTTCCGTTCTCCGACTCAGGTCGTGCCCGCAGAGATCAATCCACGCAATGTGTTTAACCGCTTGTTCAATACCAAGAAGAAAGACGGCAAAACCGCAGGGCTCAGTTCTCTGGATCGAAGCATGCTGGATATCGTGCTCGGCGGCGCGAAAGATCTTCGTAAAAAACTCTCCCCAACCGACAAGCGAAAATTGGATGAATACTTAGACAGTGTTCGTTCAGTAGAGCGTCGCATCGCTGCAATCGAATATCGTCAAAAAGAAGCAGCATTAGAAAAAGCGGGCGTCTCAAGCAGCAAACGTAACGACTCTGACTCACCTCCCATCGAAATCAAGATCCCGGAAGGCGACAAGCGTAGCGAGTACATGCAGGTGATGTGTGATCTCAACATCCTTGCCTTCCAAACAGATACCACTCGCGTTTCTACTTATATCGGCTCTACGCCCAACGGAGTTTCCTACCCCGAGCTCGGGTTCAGTAACCAACACCACTCCCAAACTCACCACAACGGAAACAAAGAGAAAGTCGATAAGGTCGCCAAGATCACGGCGTTCAACATCGAGCAGTTCGCCTACATGGTGAAGAAGATGCACAACCTCAAAGAAGGTGACGGTACTCTCCTCGACAACTGTATCATGATGTGGGGATCAGGTCTTGAGGATGGAAACAAGCACACCCGAAAGAATCTCCCCTTCATCATCGCGGGTAAGGGAGGCGGTTCACTCAACACGGGTCGCTTCTTGCCGGATGTAAAAGGAAACCAAGGCGATTTACTTACCACCCTGCTGGCCTGTATGGGTGTGCCTTTGGACCGGCCCGTGGGAATTGCTACTAAGCAGATTAAAGAAATCACGAAGTCGGTTTGAATGGAAGCGAATGAGAGTGTAACTGTTGCAATTCCTCCTTCCTTGCCAGATCAAATTCTTATTAATTACTTAAAATTGTGCCTAGCTAAATTCAAGGCTTCGATTCTCTTAACCCACTTGATGAAGGAATCGAACTCCTGTTGACTCGGCTGATATTTCATAGGCCTATTTGTTAATTCATATAAAGCTGCTTGATCTTTTCTCGAATAATGTCACCCGTTTTTATATTTGTCGATATAGTTAATGTAATGAGATTGCTCAAGTTAGGGTTTTAAGCCGTTTATTTTTTATATCTAATTTCGAGTACCAAATGAATGATTTAATTCCTACCTTTAAGAAGTCGCTTTTATTCTCACTCTTTTCTTTATTGTGCGGGTGCTCTGCAGTGGAACCTGCCTACTTGGCTGATATTGGAACAGCCTCTGTGGTGGGTGGAGTTGATATGGAGAGTGGCATCTCCATTTCAGCCCTAGTTAAAGCTGAACAAGAAGGAAAGATTCAAAGTTTCAAAGGGCATGATAATGGTTGGATAAGAATCATCGGTTTTCGAGAAGGAGATGTCGAAGAGCTTGATTTCTTCTTTGAGGGATACGGAGAAGATTTCCCAACTTGCCCGGTAGCGGCAATACTTATTCCAGCTAAAACCACTCAATATACTCACCCTAAGCCTGTCTCGCTTCATGCTATCTCTGAGACTCTCGGATACGCATATACAACTGAAGATCCCCATCGATTTGTTTCTTATCTCCCTAACGGTTCACTCGTGGGTACATTTTGGGTTAAAGATGAAAGATGGTTTGATCGTGGCTGGAAAAGAAAAAAACAAATCGGATACTCTTACAATTCTTATAAGAGAAAAGCACAGTTATATCATGCACTACCTATCGCAGTTACGCTAAGTTACGATGTGACCCAAAAGTCGGGTAGTGCCATGAGGCAGTTGATCAAGGACTTCGGGTCAAGCTTTTATAGCCAACTTGACAAAGAACTCGCTGAGAATAATTGGCCAAATGTTATTGAACTTTTAAAGGTCATTCACCAAGCGAATGGGAAGAATAGTGTCGAAGAGGCTCTACGGAAATCAATCACCAGAATTTATCGTGATCACTTAGCTTGGAGTAGAGGTTCACGCTTTGATCCTGCCACCGCTAAGAAGATCTTATGGAAGCTTGTAGGCTTTTCTCGTTTAACTCGGCCAGCTTCACTTTCGAATTTGGAATTACAAAATTTCTGTAACCAAATTTGGGAAAAATGTAATTACTCCCAGCGAGTTCAGTTACTCGCAGAAATTGTCGGATATGAGCAGCAAGAAAGCACCTTTGGTAGTGAGTTTTGTAAAAAACTTTTATCTACGCTGGTAGATGTTAAAAACTCTGACTCATCAAAGAGTGAGCATGTCGATAATCCGAACAATGAAATCAAGCTGTTGGCAATCGCCCAGCAACTTTATAAAGATACGAATTATCAATCCGATCAGTATCAGAATATCCAAAAGGTACTCATTAATAACTTAGATTTAAAAACACAACTGTCTCTCTTTATTTCTTCAAAATTAAAAGGGACAGAGGATGAATTGAGAGGCTGGCGTCTAAGCCTCAATCAACAATTTTTAAACGAATTGTGGGGTCCAGCGAAGCTCTCTACACGCCTAAGTATGTTGAGTTCGGTCATCGAGAATGGTTTCTTGCCCCAATCGATAAAAGATCAACTTAGCTTAGATCTAAAAAACGAACTCAAAAAAAAGCTGTGGGAGAAAAAATCTTTAGCCATAAAACTTGAAGTTTTGAAACGAATAAAAAATCAGCATAACGTGTTTCCCAAATCGTTCGTTCAGGATTTAGACGCTGAATATAAAAATTTAGTGAACCAGAGTTTCCCCAGGGCAAAGCAGCTTCAATTGTATGGCACCGCTGCGGGCCTTTTAACCGGAAATACTCCTAAGCTTTCAAATGAAAACTTGAATCAAATTAAACCGATGCTAAAGCCCCTGGCGTCTAAATTTTTGGTGGAAATTTCCAATCGACTTCCAAGAAAAATTAATACCCTTAAAATCACTCCGTCTCCCGCTCAGCGATGGCTTGGGAGAAATTTTGAATCTGAGAATGATCTTCCCAAAGTCGTCGTTTCATCGAGCTCTCGGGCTGAACTTTCAATTAAGCCCATCTATTCCAAAATTAAATCAAAACATAATTACTACAAGAAAGTTCAGATTCCCAATTCTGAGGGGATTTCAAAATGGAAAAAAAGGTTGAATGCTTTAAAGGGGGGAATTGCGTTGGCCAGGGAGAGGACCTTGCAATTAGAGTTAGATTTAGATGAAGCAAATAGCACTGGCGATTTTAACGGAGCGATTGGGCTGAGAACAAAATTAGCAAATTCTAAAAAGTGGGAGCAATCTTTGCGACAGGATTTAAAGGTTGCGGAAAAAAAAATTCCTCCTAAGACAGTTATGACGAATAAAAAATTCGTCTATTCCTATGAAACTGGAATTCAATCCTGGCTGGGATCGGCGAAGCAAACGGTTTATATTTCATATGGAGAGGCCATCAAGAAGTTAGAGTTCACTACTCCCTGGAAATCTAACCGCGAATATCGCAGAGTTGCATCAAATTCAGACGTTGGTCTTGAAGGATACGACCAATGGCAGGGGAATGAAAAGTTTATTCGAAGCCAAATCGAGAAAGACCGTAAAGACCTTGAATCAAAATTGTCATCTTCTATCAGCAATACTTTATCGCAATCGGTTAATGAGTATCTGGTTAATAGATGCCAAGCAATAATTTTGAAGCATTTAAAACAAGAACAATATGCTGATATCAACAGGAGTGATCTCACCTTGGAACGAAGTTGGCTTGAATATTTCTTTTGCGGGAAGCAAAAGCCAGTCGCGTCTCAGTTACTGCCCGCTGAGAAAAAGATACTTGAGAGTGTATGGGGGAAGGGTTCTCAAGTATTTAAAGGATTCAACTTGCCTCGTGATTTCAAGCTTCCTCGAACTTCAGTCTCCGGAAAAGTTTTCAATTTAAATACTGTCGGGGGAAAACTCCGTTCGAAACCACATATCGAAGTTAAAGGTGGCTTACCCTTTCCAGATATCCGAGATGAGTTAATAACGCGGTGAAATATCCCGGTCATGTTTAAGAAATTTATAAGACAATAGGCTTTTTAATTATGGTTTACCGAGCAACCTTTCTCACAGTTTTAATCGGCTCCCTTTTCTGTTCAGCGGGGCTGGTGGCTCAATTTGCAAACCATGAAGAAGAGATCTTAAACGCTTGGGGAAATTACCATAAAAAAAACTATAAGTTAGCTCTTACTATTGCCACAAAGCATCTCGAGAGAAAGGATTCGCGGGTTTGGTTGCTCCTCGGAGTTCTTTACATGGATGGATTGGGAGTTGAGCCCGACTATAAGAAGGCAAAGGAGTATTTAGAATTAGCTGCGGGACAAGATCAAATGGATGCCTATCGGCAGTTGGGTCGACTTTATCTCAGGGGGCTTGGGATTAAAAAGGATGAAAAGAAAGCCCTTCAATACTTTTATAAAGCCGAAGGTATGGGGCATCCGAAAGCTCCCCATGATCTTGCGATGTATTTTCATCGTAAAGATCCTAAAAAACAGGGAGGGGAAGCTCTTCATTATATGAAACGAGCCGCTTTTTCTGGGTATGAAGTTGCCATGCGTGATCTTGGTTCGTGGTACTTGGAAGGGATTCATGATAACGCACCTTATATCAGAGGTGGTCTTCGATGGTATCTCTATGCCGCCCGTGAAGGAGACAAAGATGCTTATAATCGATTGAAGGAGCTTTCAAATGGAACATCTAAACTCGCATTAGAAGCTAAACGTACTTTACTGATCCTTCTGATGATGCAGGGGAAAGCCAATTCTAAGGATCAAGAAAGTATAAGTTTAAGAAAGAAACTCTTATCCGAAATTGGGAGTTTTAATGAGCCTGACAATACTGTCGCATATTATTGTCACATTCGTTCTCTCGGTGAGGCTGATCAAAAAATTGTTAAGGCTAATCTCAAAGAAGCGGCCACTGGATTCTCTCCCGACCCATTCGCAAAATATCTATATGGATTTAATTTACGGGGTACTGATCCTGATCGTTCTTTTAAACTCATTTATGAGGCCGCCTTATTCGGGGATGACTACTACGCAGTAACTGAGCTCAATAACCAGGCGCAGTACAATAGACACCCTCTCGCCACTTATTATTTAGGCCAACTTTACCTAAAGGGACCTGAGCACCATCGGCGAATTTCACGTGGTCGAGAAGTATTAAAGAGGGCTATCAGTAAGAATTACTTCCAAAGTATCATCCTTCTGGCAACATTTGATCTTTCTAGATTGGACCAGCCTCAACATCATTTAAGCGCTTTTAAGCTCCTTGGGTCAGCCGCAAAAAAGGGTTCAGCCGGTGCGACGATAGAATTAGGCTCTCTCATTGCTCAGGGAGACCATCCTCTGTTTGTGAAGCATCCTCCTGCTCTTAAACCTCAAGATGGATATCAAATGATCCGTAAGATGGCTTTAAGGGGTGAACCCCGAGCTTGGGTGGCTGCATCGCGTTGTGAATGGAAGGGCTTTGGAACCGGAAAAAGTATCCTTCAAGCATACAGAAGTTATGAAAAAAGTAAGACACTTGAAAACAGAGCTAGCATCCTGAAATTTAAATACAAACGTAAGCCTTTTCCTAAAGCGGGGCTTGAAAGACTTGAATTGTATAGAGAAGTTCATACCCTGGCGGAGAAAAAAGATCCGGCGGCGATGACGTTTCTCGCATATATCCTTCTCGTCGATCCCCTTTTCGGTTCAAATTTGCAATCTCTTGACTATGCAAAAGCTACAGCAAATCTGAACTACACACCGGGAATGGCCTTACTAGGTTATATGTATTCCCAAGGGAGGGGAGTGGAGCGTGATGCTAAGCTCGCAAAATCCTGGTTTGAAAAAGCTTATAAGAAAGGAGATTTAGTCGCAGGGCTTTACTTGATTCCCTTAATGGCAAATACAACACCCGTTGAAGTTATTGAAGAGATTATTAATAAGGGTGTGGCATTGAAGATACCCGAGGCACTTTGGATAAAAGCCGACCAGTATCTTTTAGAGGATAAAAAAAATTATACCAAAGCAGTTGAAATCTATTCGAAGGCATTAAAAGAACTTGAGCTTAAAGCTTTTCTGAAACTTGATGCTCTGGCGGTAAAAGATGTTCCCGAAGCTTTATTAGAGCTCGCAAAGCTTTATTTCCAAAAAAATCACCCCCTTGTTCATCATGACAAAAGTCTCGCCTATAATTTTGCCAGATATGCGATAAGAAAATCGAAGACAAAAGAGCAAGCACAGAAAATTGTTGATTGGTTAAACACATTAGCAAAATCTGATGATGTCGGCGCTATTGAGACACTCTATAGAGCCTATCTTAAAGACGAAATCATCAAAGACTTGCCAACTAGCATTCGATGGCTTCAAAGGGCTTGTGATCTAGGGAGTTCATTAGGTTATCGTGATATGGCTTATCATGCTGTCGAGGGCTATAGCGTGAATGGAAAAGTTCTCGTTCCAAAAAATGAATCCTTGGCTAAATCTTATGCTCAAAAAGTAAAAGATACTAAGATAGGCTGCGAAGTTTTGGCTCGTCTAGACTTACAGGCTTTATCGTATTTTTCCTGTTACAATCATTCCTTAAGAGGGGCTAAACTCGGTTCGCCCATTTGTATGTTTTTTTTAGGTCACTTATATTTTGAAGGAAGAGGGGTTCCTAAGCCGGATCTCTATGAATCTTATGCTTGGCTTCACACCGCTAATAAGTTAAGCCCCTCCATCGGTAATATCGATATCGCCCAGAATATTAAAAAAGATATACTTGAAGCGCTAGATAAAAAGCAGATCGAAGAAGCTAAAGCTTTAGGTGAAAAATATTTTAAAAAATATGGGGCAAAGAAGGTTGATAGTAAAAAATAGTTAAAAGGTTGCAGGCTTATAATGTTTGTCTTTTAGCAAGGGTCTGGGGAATTTTCTAACGCTGTTTTAAATGAATGGGCTGGACGTTGAAATTGTATTAAGACAAGGCAGCTGATAAATAATAAGGTCATACTACGATTAATAAACATGGAAGAATTTATCCAAGATGCTATAGATAACGGTTCGAAAGAATTAAGTCTTGCCGGTCAAGGGCTGGATCATGTACCGCCCGAAATTTTAGATATACCTGGCCTCACCTATTTAGACCTTGGATACAATGAGATTGATTTTATTCCAGAGTGGCTGAGTGAAGTAACTACTCTTCGAACTTTAAGCCTTGAAGAAAATAATTTAGAAGAACTGCCTTCATGTTTAAGAAGCTTTAAGGATCTTCGATGTTTGAAGATCGGTCTCAATCAGATCTCTTCTTTACCCCGCTGGATCGGTGAATTTGATCATCTTGTTAAACTCGATTTGCAGGGTTGTTATCTTGAGGAGTTACCAAAGAACTTAGCTCATTTAACTCAGTTAAGCTATCTTGACCTTCGTTCGAATAATCTGACCGAGTTCCCAGATGTGATTTTAAATTTCACTCAATTACGTCATCTCAATTTAAGTGGCATGCCGCTAAGATTGCCCGTCTCTGCGGGAGAGATTTGGCCAAACCTTGAACGCCTTTTATTGAGAGGGAGTGGAATGTCAAGGTTGCCTTCGGGTTTAAGCGATTTAAAGCAATTAAAAGAACTCGACCTTTTGAACAACAAATTAGGAAAACTCCCTGAATGGATCGGGGAATTTCAAAATTTAAAATCATTAAACTTAAGAAATAACTCAATTACTAACATTCCCTTGGGCCTTGGAAGACTGAATAAGTTAGAAAAATTAGATGCCTCTTACAATCAACTCCAATCCTTGCCTCACTCTATTAAGGAGTTGAAAAGTCTTGAATATTTAGATCTTACTGAGAATTTATTAACCGAACTGCCAGATGCCTTCGAGGGTTTGATCAAATTAAAACACCTCCGATTGAGTGTGAATCAACTCACCGATTTACCTCGTTCCATTGGATCATTGAAAGAACTCGAAGAGCTCTCCGTAGACAGCAATCAACTGAAGCAATTTCATAAGTGGGTTGCCCAGCTTTCTGAGTTGAGGATTCTTAGATATTCAAGAAATGGAATCGAGGAGATTCCCGATGAGATCGGCGAGATAGTGAAACTCGTTCATCTGGACCTTTCGGACAATCACATAACTATTTTGCCCACCACGATTGGAAATTTAACAGAGCTTCAGAGCCTCAATTTGGGGCTAACAGAAAAATTGAGATACCCAGGAAGGGTAACTACATTCTATAGGCATTATTTAGGTGGTAACAAAATCAAGGCGCTTCCTCAGGAAATCGAAAACCTTTCCTCATTGAGGGGCCTTCTCCTCGGGAATAATCTTTTGACAAATTTTCCCAATCAAATTAGTCATCTTCATCATCTTGAAGTGTTGGAAGTTGGAAATAATTTACTTACTTCGCTACCCGATGATGTTCAACGATTCGATGCTTTTAAAGAGTTTAACGTTTCAGGGAATCCTGTTGTCGATCCTGGGTGATCCTTGGGTAGCTATTCTACGCTTGCGAACGAATCTCTACCAAATCAGCGATTTTTCTTCCAGATTGGATATCGATTGAACTAAATAAGATAAGAATTTCCCCAGGGTAGTTGTTCGGAGTACATATATCGGCTGCAATTCGACCGATGGCCCGTTTCGCTGAATAATTATAGAAAGACCATTACTTCTTCATTTCAGGGATGAGTATTCAGATTATCCGTTGGGGTTCGAATGCTGTCACTAATAAATAGGGTGAGGTCATCAGTTATAAAAGACCGTGTAAATGTTGATTGTATAGAGAGTCGCGTTGGGATCGAAGTTTGATTAAAGTGTGAAGACGGCACATTCGGCGCTGATCGATATGATTAGAAGAATCCATAACAAACGTAAAAAGCCCGAAAGGACGCCATTTAGACGGACTTTCGGGCTTTTTGATATTATTTAATATCGAGTTTAGGGTGCTATGAACGCATTATTCCCCAACTTCAAGAATCAACTGATTGATATTGTCAGCGCCAGTTCCAAGGTTTCGACCTAAGCGAGCTACAGAACCATCAGAGTTCTCAAGGATGTCAGAGATACCGAGAGAGATAGCGTCAGGCGTTCCTGCATCTCCATCGTGATCTGAAATACCGGTTTCGATGAGCTTACCACTTACGATAGGAGCATTGTCATCAGCGTGAGCACCGGGGAGGACTGCGGCAACACCGGAGATAAGGTCGTTGGTTTGGTGTCCGAAGAGAGACACTGCTGCAGCGGATACTAAAGTGACTCCGGCGATGAGTAGGGCATACTCAATCATGGCGGCGCCACGTCTTCTTTGGTTTTTTTGAAATCTTTGTTTCATGCCTAAAAACTCCTCAATAGTTGAGTATCGTTGAATTAAGAACTTTTATTACGTCTGTATCAGCTGGATGCCGCTCAGAATAGGAGAGTTCCAATTTATTTGGTTTTTGATCTGATTATCATCTCGTCGACCTCGCCTATAGATACGCCCGAATCCCATAAGTCCAGGCATAGTATATAGAAACGCGCGGTGCTCTCAGGATTCCTTCAATATACAACTGAACCTTAAAATGTTGAGGTTGGATATTATCTGCTTACCGCGGGCTGAAGGTTCGTAAGTTTTCTGATGCGTTCAAAGCTGTAAAGGACGTACTTACGAGGGGGGGAGCATTTCCTTACGAATAACTAGAAAATTCGAACGGTTGCGACCCAACATAGCCCTCCATTGCCAATCCTATCCAGTTATCCGTCAACCTGGATCTGTCTCTTAATCCCGCACCGCCAGAGTGGGGGTTGGATTTAAGTCGTTGAAGATTTGCTCTTGGGGGATCCCCTGAGGGTTTCTGATAAGTCTCTGGTTCGTAGATTGGACGTGAATGTGTCCGAATTGAGATGGATTCAAAGGATATTCCCTAAATTCATTGTTACTGGAGATAGAAATTTGAATATACTCGGGAACTCAAATCCCGCCTCCGGGACTTACTGTAAATAATCATTGCGGAGGACCTTCATGATATTAACTAAAGATTTAAGTAAATCATTTGGAAAGACGGCTGCACTTCAGTCGCTTTCACTCGAAGTAAAACCAGGTGAAGTGCTGGGTTTACTCGGACCGAATGGGGCAGGGAAAACCACCACGATTAATCTTCTTGTTGGGTTCCTCGAGCCGGATTCGGGTTCGGTTTCCATCGACGGCATCAATGTTGTAGAAAAACCAAATGAGGCGCGACAGCGCTTGGGTTATATCTCTGAGAACGTCGCTCTTTATCCCTTCCTCACCGCTCGTGAAAATGTGGCGCACTTTACGGCTCTTGCCGGGCTCAAATTTTCAAAAGACGAGCTTGCCCAACGGTTAACAGCAGCCGGGTTAGCTTCGGAGGCCGTCGACCGCCGCGTTTCAACTTTCTCAAAGGGTATGCGGCAGAAGGTGGGAATCGCAATTGCCACCTCCAAACAAGCTAAGGCTTTGGTTTTGGATGAGCCCGCCTCTGGGCTTGATCCTCAAGCTAGTCACGAACTTTCGGCTCTAGTTCGTAAGGTTGCAGATGAAGGCGCCTCAGTGCTCATGGCGACCCATGACCTCTTTCGAGCAAGAGAAACCTGCGACCGAGTCGTCATTCTCAAGGGAGGGAAATTAGTTCGTGAGCTGGACCCCGCTGGCATGACCGCAAATGACCTCGAAGGCATCTATCTCGAACAGACGGAGCCAGAATCATGATTGGCAGGTTGTTTTTTCTCGAACTGAGAGCCATTCGAAGTGATGGACGCTTGTTGGCGTTAGTTGCTATCGCGACAGTTTTACTTTTGCTTTCAGTTTGGATCGGTGCAGAAAGCCAGAAGGTTGTTGAACATGGACGAGAGCACGCTGTGTCGGCCGCACGCGAACAATGGGAAGGAATTACCCTTACGGCGCATTCTGCGGCCCACTTCGGGAACTATGTTTATAAGCCGGCAGGTGCTCTCGCTACTTTAGATTCAGGGGTGATGCCCTTTACAGGAAAAGTCATTCGAGTGGAGGCTCACGTTCAGCACCCTCCTTCTTATTCCGACGCTTCTACCTGGAGCTCTCTCGTTCGGCTCGGAGCTTTCGACGCGGGGACCATTCTTTCCTATATCGTTCCGCTGCTTCTGATCTTCACGATCTTCTCTTCTGTGAGCCGTGATCGCGAAACCGGTTTATTGCGAGCACTCGTTGCGCAAGGGATCAAATTACAGTCGATACTCACGGGAAAAGTTCTCGCCTATTGGGCTCTTGCTCTATTACTCGTCCTGATTCTTACTGCAGCTCACGTGGTGATCGATCTGTCGGGAGGTGGATCTCTAACCTCAGATACTGTTGCTCGCATTGCAGGGTTCTCCATTTCACATTCGATGTACTTGTTGGTGGTGGTCATGCTATCCGTTTGGATTTCTGCCAGAATCGCTGAAGCGCGGGCCGCTCTCGCAATTTTAACGATAGCTTGGCTTGGTAGTTCTGTGCTTCTGCCACGAGTTGCGTCCGAGCTCGGTTCACAGCTCTATCGACTGGACTCACAGGTCACTTTCGAAGACGCCATGAAAGAAGATCGGTCCAAGGGAATCGATGGTCACAATCCCTCCGATAAAAGACGCGCAGCCTTCCGAAAGAAAGTCCTAGAGGAGTACGGAGTGACGGATTACCGTCAACTCCCAGTCAACATTGGGGGGCTCTTGATGCAAGCGGATGAAGAGTACGGCAATAAGGTTTGGGACAAACACTTCGGTGAACGACACGAAACAGTAAGAAAACAAATCGGGGTGGTTCAGACCGCATCTTTCATTAACCCATTCTTAGCCATCCGAGGCTTGAGCATGGCTTTTGCGGGCACTGATCAATTCCACGATACACAATTCCAACGACAAGCAGAAGATTACCGAAGAGAGATGGTGCGTACTCTTAACGATCTCGATGCAAAGGGTGGTAAACGAGAAAATGGTCGATGGATCCGAGACAAGGTTAATTATGCGGAAATCGAAGATTTTAGTTTTCAACCTCAAACTATGGGATTTGCCCTTCAAAATCGTTGGCCAGAGCTAGTTGCTCTTTTTGTCTGGCTCTCAATTTCTATTTTCCTTGTGAGATTTAGCGTGAATCGAATTCCAATCGTGGGGGCCAGCCGATGAGCAGTAAAGCGGGATCACTTATTAGTTTCGAGTGGCTACGTTTATGTCGCTCACCCATGCGGGTGATGGCCATCGTCGTCTTTCTTCTCTGTGGTGTTGGGGCGGTCGCTTCCGGAATTCAACATTTAAATGGTTGGAAGCAAACACATGCAGACTTGCGAGAGCGCGAACAATCTATGCGAGACGATGCCTTAGGTTGGCTTCGAACTGGATTAAAGGGCCCGGAAGACCGTTCGTATATCGATGTCACTAGCCCCCGTTGGGCTGACAGATATGCCTCGGCTCACATGTCAGTAGCTCCAGATCCTCTGGCAGCTCTGGCAATCGGATTATCCGATGTTCGCGGTACGTGGGCTCCAGTTGCCGCAACCAGTGGAGCCAAGCCCTTCGAGACTCATGACCCTGCGACTCTTGGGAATGCTGAGAAGCTCCTCTCTGGAAATTTTGATTTAGTATTTGTGCTTACCTATCTTTTACCGTTGCTTCTTTTGATCCTCCTTTTTGATGTCGGGGGACTCGAGCGCGATTTAGGAATGTTGCGTTTAGTACGAATTCAAGTCGGAACTCGGCGTGGCTGGTTGTTTAAGCGAATCTTAGCTCCCGTATTGATCGTGGTTGGGCTCGTCATCGTCCTCTGTGTGGTCGGAGGATTCTGGACGGGCGCGATCGGTTCAGCAACTGAGCGCTGGGCTCTCTTCCTTGGCCTGGCCATCGGCTACACTTTTCTATGGGCTGCTTTATTTGGAGCGGTGTTGGCCTCAGGGGCCGGTACTTCGTCGTCTGCTCTTTGGATGGCGGGACTCTGGATCGGTTTCTGTGTAGTCGTACCAGCTGCCGTTCGACAAGTTGTCGCCGAAGAGCATCCTTCTCTCTACGCCACTGAGCGTACTGATGCAATGCGTTCTAAGCGCTATGATATTTTGCTAAGCGATGTCAAGGAGTACCAAGAGGCCTTTTACGAAGCCCGCCCTGATCTATCTCGATCACCAAAATCAAGATCAAGGAGAGCAGCTTCCACCCGGAGCTTATTTATTAAACAAGCGGCGTTTCTCGATATGGTTTCAGGAGTCACGGAAGATGTCTCAAAAGACGAAATTGCCAGGGAAGCCGCCATTGCTCGCTACGGTTGGGTCAATCCTGCCTATGTTTTTCAACGTGCACTCTGTGTTCTTGCGGGAACGGAGTCGGTAAGTTTTCGCAAGCACCGCCAAAACCTATTGGATGGAGTTTCAATTCGGCTTGAGTCTCTCATTGAAGTGACTTGGCTCGGTGAAGCCATCGATGATGCACGATTCGAGAGCCTTCTCGATCACGGGGCTGAGGTGAGCTATGGAGAGTCGCCAGAGAAAGAAACTTCGATCCACCTAATAGGTCTCTTTGTAGTAGCAGCGATTGCAGCCTTCATCTTGGCGAGACTTCGAAAAGATCGGGAGCTTCGAACTGGAATTGTTTAAGACCGTAACGTTGGTGTTACCCCGCCCCGAGAATTTTGCAGACAGAAGTTGAAATCGTCTAAATTGAAAGACCGTTCAGCCTCAATTCTTGAAGAGGGCTGTAGCAACGCTCTCAAACGGTTCGAGTAAAATGAATTTTATGAGGGCGAGAGTTACCTTCTAAAGCAGCTTAAGGGAAGGTCTACACAAGGGGCAAGAGAGCACCTTTGCTCGGCGATACCTGAAAGGGGTATTCACCTTGTTGGGGGGGGGGAGGACAGGCTGTTATTTTTCTCGGCAGGAATAGCAACAGGTCAAGTTACCGAAATGAGCGGTAATGAGGGCAATTCCACCTAATAAATTTGCAATACTTGCTGGGGGAATTCGTAGGGTCCAATCGCCAGATTCTGAGGAAGTCTCGACAGTGGGGCAGCAATCCCGACAAACCTCGGGAGCCTCCGGCGCGGGTAAAAGGCTAGAACTTTCTGCAACTGGTGAGTTGATCACTAAGGGTAGAAAGATGCTACTTACAACTAAGCACGCTCCGATGATTCCAACCGTTAAAATCCATTTCTTCCCGTGTTGAGCGAAGCCTCTCTTTAAAGCTATGATGGCGACAGGCACAACGAAGACCGTGATAGCTATATGAACAGCGGGATGTACCCAAAAGCCTCCAATAACCGGAGCTGCCACTAATAAAAGTGGAGCTACAAGGCAATGGACTGCGCAGAATATAGATAACAAAACCCCGACATGATCGAGGTTAGATTTCTTTTTTATGGGTAAATTAAGGCTGTCATTCATTTTATGATTAGTTCCGGTCTTCCGGAGATTTTTTCTTTAGTTCCGGTCTTCCGGTGGTCTTTATTCAGCCCAATATTTTAGTTTATGCATCCTAAAACAACAACTTTTCAATCTCTGGATTTAAAGAATTATCGGAAGGGGTTTAGTTCGAACTTCTTTTCAGGGCTCGAGCCCTAGAAATTGCAGGTTTAAAATCCGGATTGAGTTCAATACATTCTTCGAAAAGCTCTAATGCTACTTCCGGCATGCCCTGAGCTTCAGCAATTAAGCCTTGATGAAAAGCAACTCGCCACCTCGGGGCACCCAGTTTATAGGCCTGTTCCAACTCTTTTGATGCTGGTTCGTACTCGGCTCGAAAGAAATGTACCGATGCACGAGTTTCTCTCAAACCCGAATGATCGGGAACGAGGCGAATCTGCTCCTCCAGGATTCTCGTCGCGAATCGTAAGTTCCCTTCCTTCAGAGCTAATTGAGCTCGAAGTATGGCTCCTTCAGGATGTACCGCTTGAAAGCGAAAAAGAGTATCTAAATGTAAGCTGGCGCTGGCGGTATCCCCATCTTGGGCGGCATAGACCGCATTTGAGAATTGGATATCCACATCTTGAGGGTACTTAGCTGAGAGTTTCGCTAATCTCCGTCTCGCATCCTCTCCGTAGCGCTCAGCCTCGTTTTTATTCTCTAACTCATCGAGTAAAGAGCGAAGTTCTCCCTTGGGATCATCTTGCCCCTCTAACGACATCGTCGTGCAGCTCCAGCTTGAGCTGATCAGAATAAGCAGTACAGCCATATAGAGCAGTTGATCCAATCGGGCTAAATGGCTCAGTTGTAATTTAATTTTCATGGTTTTTCCGATCACCGGGCAAAATAGGCTTCAAGCATTTGAGCGAGCTCATGGAAGGTAGGCCCAAGTACTGAGAGGACAATAGCGGGAAAAAAGCAGACTACCAAAGGTACGGTGAGTTTGACGGGTAAAGTTTGAGCAATCCTCATGGCTCGTTCACGCCGTCGGTTTCGTAGATCATCGGCTTGCCTCCGAAGAACATTCGCAAGTCCCGCACCGACTTGTTCCGCTTGAACTAAACCAGAAACCACGGTCGACATATTCGGTATATCAATACGGGCGGCTAAGCGTCGAAGGGCCGTAATTCGAGGCAGTCCACCGAGTAAGTCTCGACGAAACATGCGGAGTTCATTTAATAAAGCTCTCGGTTCTTGGTTGGAAGCCAGTATCTTTTCTACTGCAGAATCAAAACCTAATCCTGCTTCACCTAATGTTGCAAGAAGTTCAGCGGTCACGGGTAAATCTTGCTCAATTTCCTCCATTAAATTCCTGCGTGCGGCTCTAACCTGTAGCCAAGGAAGTGAGGCAATAGTGACAAATGTAATCCAAGGTGCTAGCCAAAAAGCTGGATAGAATAGTTTACCTACTCCTCCGGGTACTTCGCTTAACCAGATTTTACCTTTTTCTAGAAGTTCAGAACCATGAACGAAGTAACCGGATACACCTCCGAGAACTAACGCTACAACGACACAGATCAAAAACAGAGGAACCGATTGTCGACGTCTATAACCGGCTACATATAGCCACCGACTCAACCAGCGATCCATCGGCGCAGGGGTCGCTTCTAAGGGAGGAGGGGAATTTGCTTCTTCAGTTTGTTCATCTTGAAACAGCCGTCTTCGACTCAATCTTTGAGCCCGAAGCCTGAGCATGCTGAGCGTGAGAATCGCCACTCCTGAAATTGTGGTTGTCCAAATAATGATATCGTCCATCAATAACTTCTACTCAGTATCGAATGTGACTTAATTTGAACATCCACAGCAAACCAAGTGCCTGGAATACGAGGGCGCAAGCTGCCAACCAGCTTCCAACTTGAGTCAGTAAGAATGCTTCCATCGCTTCGGGGCTGGATTGCCAAATAACAGCTGCAATAAAGTAGGATGCGATTGTTACTCCAAGGACACTAGCTCTGGCTTGAGCGCCTTGAGTCGAAACTGAACGCTGGGCTTCGACTCGATCGCGAATGAATCTTCCCACGCTAGAGAGACTTAAAGCTAAGCTGCCACCCACTTCCCAGTGGACGGATAAAGACATGGAGAAGAGTCGAACGGATTCTAATGAAACCCTATTGGGCAAGTCACTAAAGACTCGAGCGGGTGTATCGCCGTAGCGTAAGCGGGTCAACACTTCCTCTAATAATCTATGAAGCGGTTTTCGTGATTCTCTTACGGCGTCTTCTAAGGCATCGAAAATTCCAGCTCCCGCCCGTAGAGAAGATACGAGTAGGTCAACTGTGTCAGCTAACTGTTGTTCGAATTTGAGTAGTTGTCGTTCACGAATGGTTTCTACGATGACATACACGATGATCGATAAGATGATGGAGAGAGTCACCGAATAGATTATGGGAAAGCTGAAAACCCAGTACAAAATCAGCCCGCCTGTGACTGCGATAGGTAAAGTAACCCAACGATAGGTACTGGAAATGAGAGGTTTAGCGGTTGAAGCAGTTTGTTCAGGCGTTGGGCTCAGCTGAGTTTCATCATCACGGGTTAATATCTCTACAGCCGACCGATGGGCTCTTCGCCTTCGAACGGTGAAGATGATCAAGCCTGAGCCAACGATGATGATAAGCCATATGATGGGATCGTTCATGTTCCCTCCGGAGAGGGATTAAACATATCCATCGGTAAGGAGATTCCCCTTCGACGAAGGTCATCCACTAGTTTCGGAATGGTCCCGGTGGGTTGGTAGGAACCTAAAACTTTACCGTTCTCTATGCCTTTTCGATCAAAGCGAAAGATCTCATTTAAAAGAATGGTACCACCCTCTAATCCCGCAATTTCAGAGACGTTTTCTATTCGTCTTACTCCATCTTCAAAGCGGCGAACATGAACGACAAACTTAATTGCAGCTACAATTTGTTCACGAATTGCTCTTGATGGTAAATCGATTCCCGACATCAATACCATGGTTTCAAGTCGTGACAAAGCATCTCTAGGGGAGTTCGAGTGAATGGTTGAAAGACCACCATCATGACCCGTGTTCAGGGCTTGAAGCATGTCTAGGGCTTCTCCGCCCCGAACCTCACCGACGATAATTCGGTCGGGTCGCATCCGAAGGGAATTGATGACTAAATCTCGGGCAGTGATGAGGCCCTGTCCTTCAATATTTGTAGGTCGAGTTTCCATCCTAACGACATGCTCTTGGTCGAGTAGAAGCTCCGCCGTATCTTCGATGGTCACGATGCGCTCAGTTGTTGGAATGGTTTCGCAAAGGGCTCCCAGTAAAGTAGATTTTCCCGTACCCGTACCTCCTGAAACTAGAAGGCTCATTCGGGTCTTTACTGCGTGAGCGAGGAACTCCATAATTCTGGGAGAAAACATTCCGAGTTGTAGAAGATCGTGGCGGCGTAATCGGCGACGGCCAAATCGTCGGATGGAAAGGGTGGGACTATCAATTGAAATCGGAGGAAGAGTAGCATTAACCCGGCTTCCATCGGGGAGTCTTGCATCCAAGAGCGGATTACTGGCATCGATTCGACGACCCACTCTGGCTGCGATACGCTCGATGACTCGCAGGATGTGCTCTCGGTCTCTGAACTGAATTGAAGTTTTTTCTAGAACACCAAATCGCTCCACGTAAACTAAGTTCGGTCCATTAACCAAAACATCGGTTACGGCTGGATCCGCCAGTAATGGAGCTAGGGGACCTGCACCGGTGGTTTCTTCTCTCAGTTCTTCGGCGAGACGTTCTCTTTCACTCTGGTTGAGAGGGAGCGGTTCTGATTCTAGTATTCGTTCGACGAACTGATCCACCGCTTGAGAAAGGGCTTCGTCTGAATCATTGAGATCCGCCCGGTCTGAAATCTCTTCTAATAACCTTCTTTGAAGGTTGGATTTTATGGATATGAAATTTGTCGGGGAGACTGTTCCAAGCGATTGCGGTTCGGCTGGCGATTGAGGGCCATATTTTTCAGCCGTGGATTTCTTACGGTTGAGTAGAGTTTTTTTTCGCCCTTGGGATCGGATGCGTTCACGAGCGGAGCCCGGATTAGAAGTGGAAGATTCAAAGGCATCATTCACGGCTTAACCTCAGGAGTTTTAAGCTCGGTGACCGGCCCATCTAATCCAGAGCTCCCTTCATTGAGAGTGGTATTTCCTAAGCGCTTTGAATTTATTTTTTCAGAGTCGGAACTCTTTTGAGCTCGAGATTTTCTGTTGAGTTCGTTTCGTTTGTTGATGATTTCATCCGCAATGCGTTTCAATGCCTTGCCAAACCCAAAGATCTTTCCTGATTGAAGCACGTAAGGTTCACCGCTATTCATCGAAGTGAGAATGCGTTTTTGGTATGGGATGAGGTGGTCAATTTTTCGTTTGAGTTTAGTCGTAATATCTGAAGCACTGAGCTCTCCAGAGAACCCAGCGTGATTTCGATTTAAAACGATTCTCTGTCGGCTGGGATCGATACCAATATCATTGAGAGATTGGAGGTAGGCTAAATGTCCGAGCACGCAGGGAACAGTGCCTTGAAAGACTAAATAAGCAAGATCACTTAAGTCGAGAATGGTGAGTACGACAGATTCTAATAAGGGGAACGTGTCCACGACAATGTAGTCGTAAGCTTTCCTCGCAATGGTGAGGATGCGGGCGATCGCCTCATCGGTAATCTCAGTTGAAGCCAGGGGGCTCTTCGGTGCAGCGAGTAAATGAAGTCCGCTGGAGTGATGGAGGGTGAGCTCTCGTAACAAGGTGGGGTCGAGTCGTTCGAGTTCCTGAACGGCATCGGCGATGGTGGTCGAAGGTTCAAGATCGAGCATTCCAGCGCAAACCCCTAATTGTAGCGAACCATCGATGAGTAACACTTTTCCTGGAGCTTGCTTGGCAAGATTGCAGGCCGTGTTGACAGCTACTGTGGATTTACCCACGCCTCCCTTGGTGCTTGAGATCGAGACCACAAATCCCCTTTCAGTAGAGGTGGGGATTAATCCTTGATGGCTCACTCTATCGATCAATTGTCCCACCTCTTGACTGGAGAGGGGGCGACGGAGGAAGTCGCTTACTCCAGCTCGAACGCCGGAGATAATGGCCGAACTCTCACTGAATCCTGGGCTGATCGCTTCTACTCGATAGGCAGCGCAAATCGTGGTATTGGGGGAATGTAATCGGAGTTCTTGGGCAAATTGTTCGAGTTCTCTTCCACTCGAATCCATAGCGATACAGACAAGATCAGGATTTCTTATCCGAGCGATTTCTATGCCTTGGTGGGGGCTAAGAGCCTCAAGAATGGAAAAGTTAAGATCTTTTGTATTCTCTAAAGCAGCTTCAAATTCTTCTCTAAGTGAGGTATCGGAGTTGACAATTAGTATTTGCATCGGAAATCTCCAGCCGCTTAGGAATCATCATCTTGCTTGTTATTGGAGTCTTCGTCAGGACCGGCTGCGGGTACGATGCGAATCTTGGCCTGAGAATCGTTAAGATTCTCTTCGCCCGTGTAGCTAGGAATAGTGACGAGCTGTCTTTCCCCACCTTCAACTTTCTCTACGAGTCGAAACTGAGGTTTGGCTGATTCAGAGTCATGTTCTGTAGACTTTGAATTTGAGTTTGAAGGAACCAAGTTACCTAAGAGGTCGCCTAAAGGGTTTTTCGGCTGTAGATCACTGACACCCGTTTCGTGAGTGGCTTGGGCGTGCCCTGATCGAATGATTGCACGGACATCCGAACCCACTGCAATCGCTTCCGTTAAGGGGGCTGCTTCAGCCGGATCGACTGCGATATAAATCTCTTGGATCGGTACGGTGCGAGTGACCGTTCCCCGGGTAAGGCTTTGGGTTCCCGTTGGCTTTGCCCTTGTTTTTACCGGTGTCACTATCATTCCATCCCGAACGACCACACGAACTTCAGCTTGTTTCTCCCAGTTGGATAATTTCATTGCGAAAGAGAGTTGGTCACCGTAAGGGCCTGCCGATTTACTGGCTGGACCGGCGCCTTTAGGATTCACTGGTGTCGTGCGTACGATATCAAAGCGATCCCCAGGTCGAAGTCCAAATAGACCTTTAACCTTACTCGCTTCGACCAGTAGCATCATTTTATTGGGGGGAATACCAGCCACTAAGCCCTCGCGGGTCCCCTTGGGATAAAAATCTTTTTCGGTGAAGAAGTAACCGGCAGCTTTATCGTGATCGAGAACTCGACCTAGAATTTCTGGAATACTTCGAAGGACGGTTTTAGGGATATCTTCCTCATTCATCATGAGAACAGTTAATCTTCCGCGCTTGGGATCCCACAAGTGTTCTCGGCGCATCTTGGTATAGGCTGAAATATCCGTAGCGGATATGGGAACAGCGATTTTTCCCTTTAAGTTTTCTTGAGAGTTGGCTGACTCGGAGTCTTGTTTCTTAAACAGGGAGGCTAATGGGAGCTCGTAGGAAATATTAAGAGATCCATTGACCTGAAGGTAGACCGCAAATCCGTATGCACCTATGATCACCAGGAGTAAAAGGACCCATGGTGTCCAGCTTTTTTGCGATTTGTTCATGTTACTTTCCTGGATAAAAACAAGGCTCAAAGAGTTACCCATATCTAAGAACAACTCTTTGAGCTTGAGGTGTAAACACTCGATTGAGAAATTTACAGAATTGATTTTTTAAGCTTAGATTAAATTAATTCAGCTTTAAAAATGAGCTGAGAGATTTATTGAAGCCCCTGTTCTCAGTCTTTCACCTCAACATTTTGCCGTAGCCATAAAGTTGGCAAAAATTTCGGATATATGTAAGAGAATTGCTTCGGGGGTGGCGGCATCGCCGACGTGATCTGAATTGCCAGGCTCGATGGGTTTTACCCCCTTCACGCTGGGCGCAGGGTCAGGGGGGTGAGCCACACAGAATCGTTCGTTTTGTAGCCGAAAACAGTAGCGGTTACAAGAGTTACGCCAGCAATAAGCAGGGTGTACTCAATCATAGCAGCACCACGATTTCGCCTCCTAATAAAAAGTCGCTTTTTGGACGTCCAATGGGTTTATAGAGCGAAGTGGCTAGGAAACGATTCCCCTTAAGGTATAAGTGCCGCTCGGGGAGTGAGAATTCCAATTGTTAGGTGAACTTTATTGAGTTTTATTTCGTAAGGTTTGCTATTGGCGTTTCTTAACGAATTGTTCTGACCTTGGCGGGAACGCTGACAGCGCCGAGTGGTTGAAGGTTTTGGTAAAAAGTCCAGAACTGGTCTTTCAGGATTGGGAAGGTGCTGGCATCCAGCTGATTTGTTCGAAGGAAGGTACTGGAGCCATTGTTCAGAATGAGGTCTCCCGCAAGTTGAACTGCTGTGGGGCTGCCTGCAACCACTGTGACTTGGATATGGGCAAATCCAATGACAGTTCTCGGAGTGGCTGTGGAGTCGTAAATCGCCGCGACTAATTGTAAATTCCCATCGGGTAAGACTATCGCTCCTAGGGTAGGGCTAACGACGTCACCCAGAACGATAGAGCCTTGGTAAAGTGGAATCGGGATAATTTCATTTAAATCATCCGCAACCGTGAGAGCGGAAAGGCGCGATTCTGCAATGAAATAGACCGCTCCGGTTCTCAATAGTGATAAGGGATTACCAAGGGTGTCTCGTTCGAATACGGGGAAGCCCACTGAAATCGCGGGTTGAAGGTCGGCAATTGCGGTTGCTCGGACTTGAGTACCTCTTTCCCTTCGAGTGAGGATCGCGTGCGGATCATCACCTTCTGCTCGGAGGATCGCTCCCCTTGAAAAGAGGGAGGGGATCGTTGGACCTGAGGAGTGGGTGCTCAAGCTGGGATCGTCAACTTCATCGTAAACTTCATCGCTTCTTCGAAGACGAACGAGAAACGCATTTTCTGGAAGAGTTGGATCAAAAAGGTTTGGAGCAGTTGAGAAATCGTTTCGCAGGTATTCAGGAGTCTCTAGGTGACCTAAACCATATTGATATTGGCCCGAAACCATGTCCCCCGAATCTTGGTTCAAGAGATTTAGCGCTAATTGAGGGGTATAAACATAGGTATTGCTCTCATTAATTGTGGCGAAGGCCCTAAACCCGCCAGCGATTTCAGTTCCTCCTTCATCACTAACGGCAACACCGGTTCCCAAAACAGTAGAATCTGCATTGGGAGTACCTAAGCTATAATCCTCATCGAAAATGGCACCATCGTCATCAAATATGCCAAGTACAAAATGGCGGCTCATCCTTCGGCGAATGAGATCGGTTTCAGTTTGAAGGAGAGGATCGTCTGGGTCTAGTCCTAGTCCAATTAAGTCGCCATCCGGCGGTAATTGATCTCGCCATCGAAGCCCTTCAATCGAGGCCGTGTTGACGGCTGCTTGCATTTGGCGGCGGCTAAGTAAAACGAATCCAGTATCGATCGTTAAGCCGAGTATGGCCAAGATGCCGATGAGAAGAAGAGCAAAAAGTATGAGTACGGTGCCAGACTCGCGCTGATGGTGGGGGAGGACGAGCTGTCTCATGGGCTGAAATTAAACACCTCTCGTCGATAAATGGCTTGGAGCGAAAGGACGCGTCGATACGGTCGAACTCCAAATTGCCGGATAGAATCTCGATCGAAGGGGAGGGCTATCTGTCGGCCCAAACCATAACGGCCAGCATGAATACTCGAGTCTTCATCGTCGTAGGTGTTTTCTGGAACCAAAAGAGCGTAGGCTCCTGAGTTGTTGGCAGTGAGAGCCGAATCATCTGCAGAGTTCACGTTGCCGACGTTAGGTTCCGTTGGATCTACGGGGTCAGGGGAGAAGCTCGACATGCTCGCACTTTGAAAAGGATAGTTAATCCTGAGGGCAACAACTCCAGGAATGAAGCCGGTGGGTTGGGGGCTGGGAGGGATAACTGAAAAAGGACCGACTGGTTCGGTAGAAGGAAGACCATCATGATCGACTCGAATTTCTTCAATCGGAGAGACCCAAGACACATTGTTGTCTTGAAGAATTGGAACGAGAACTGTTTCTTGCCCAGTTTGAGTATTTTGAACGATGGTTCCCGGGTAGCGCCAAACCCCTCCTTGGTACTGACGATCGAAGATCATCACAGGAACTAATAGTCGGTTGACCAAGGGTAAAACGGCATCCGCATAATCCAAGAAGGCTCGATTGCCTGTGTACCCGGCATCATCTATCTCTTGAGGAGTGATGATTAAGTACTGCTCATCATAGATCTCATTAAGAACTCGAGCATTAATAGAAGCCAAGGTTGATCCATCTGCAGATGGATCAGGTGATATATCACCCCACCCCAAGGCGCTATTCGGATTCAAGGGCATGCGCGAAAGTTCTTGCGCTCCCACATCGACGGCTTGTTGAAGATTTTGCCCAATCCAGATGGCGGATCCAAAAGTGAGTATCGCTGCCAGAATCAGGTATAAAGCCAACGAGACGATCGCAAATTCAACCAGAATTGCCCCTGACTTTCTCTTAAGATCGTACTGAAATAACATGACGATTCATTCTCCAACACTTGATCTTATTCAGCAGAGTTTGATCTTTCAGATTCTTGGTCTTGATCTTGGTTGCGGATGCCTGAGGATTCCAAGTGTTCTTTTGGTGATTTGCCTTGATCCGTTAGGCCGGCTGATTCCAAAAGTTCTTCCGGTTTTGCGAATGCCCAAAGACTCATTTCAGGGATAGGTTCTCTGACGATTGTTGGATTTAACAAAATGACCAACTCCCGATCGTCATCGGTTTCACCGTAATTGCGGAAGAGCCAGCCTATTCCTGGGATCGTTCCGAGGAGGGGAGTTTGAGAAATATCTCGGGCTTTACCTCTAGAGATGAGCCCGCCCAACATCAGCGTTTGCCCATCTCGCAATCGGCTGCTGGTCATGATCGAGCGGCTTTCGAATGCGGTGGTGGGTTGCTCAGCACCCGTGGTACTGACTAAAACTGAAGTGAGTTGTTGATCGGGTTGACTGACGCTTGGGGCTAGCTCTAGGGTGATCATGTCGTGTTCGTCGATTTGAGGACGCATATTGAGCGAGATTCCAAAGCTACGAAATCGGACTGAGCCAAAGACACCCGGTGAATTGTTGCTATTGAGGGCCGGGGAGAATAATTCTTGGATTGGAATTTCACCACCCACGGTGAGTCGGGCTTGTTCGCCGGCAAGAACCGTTAGGGAAGGAGTGGAAAGACGTCGGGCGAGGCCCTTCGCTTCTAACAGTGAAAATGCTGTATCGAGAGCAAAGTCATTTTCGACGAACTGAAATTGATTTCCGATGTTTCCACCAATTGAAGACAGTACATTTTGAATATCGGTCGTATCGAATGTTCCGACACTCGCAGGCGATGTCTGAAATCCTGGCGCTACCCCAGCGGCTAAGAGTGCGGGTTGATCGAAATTGGAAATGAAGGCTCCCCAATTTGAAGAGTAGTTTAAGATTTCACTTCGATTGACTTCGAAAAATTGAACGTTAACTCTCACCAAAGGGAGGTCAGAGACCTCTATAAACGAAAGGATTCTGCCTTCAGCCACATCGAGGATTTTAGCTCTCGCGATGTTGGTTTCGATATCGCTTTGGATCAAACTGTTTCCTGATCCCCCAACTCCACCGTTACTCCCCGAGCCACTGGATCCTTGAGAGTTTTGCTGCCTCTGCCCGTTCGATCCTCCCTCAAAAAGTCCGCCGCCTTCTTCAGCGAGAACTCGGATAAGAGATTCACCTTTATTACCACGAAGAGATTTACCGGTCACCATTCGAGCGACGATCGATAGAATACGGACTAAGGTAACTTGATTTGCGACCTTCCCTTCAAGTACAAAAACATCTTGATCATCGCTGGGAACAATGCCTTTAGGGATTCGCCTTACTGTTACTCCGGATCCAGTAAAAGGTTTAATAGCTTCAACGATCTTCTTTTCAAGGGAGTCGGGTTGAGTTTCTATGTGTAATAAGTTGATGACGGTTTTATTTACCGTTGCAGCTGACGTTGTCTCAAGTGTCTCAGGAATCTCAACCTCTTCGTTCGCGGAAGGTTGCAAAGCCTTTAATGCCAAAAGGTAGGAAACAATAAATTGTCTGAAATCTGAATCTGACTTTTTACGGCCTTGCGCTGACTTGGATCCCATGTAGTTTTCAGCTATTTCAACCGCACGTTGCATCACCGTAATATTCGATACCGTGCCTCGTAGGATTGCGATCTCTCGATTCGTATCCATCTCTACTGTGATTCGTGAATCGAGATCTTTAAGTATTTCTCGTAAAACTGAAAGGTCTTCCTCGATCAGGAAGCTGTGGTCGGAAATTTTTCCACTCGTGTGCCAGACGACGACATTCGTACGACCGATGTCTAGGCCCAATACAAGAGCTTCTCGAGTATTCAATAATTCGACCGACAAGAGTTCTTTATTGCCAATAGCTATACGAGTGACATCTTCATCAAAGAAAACACGTTCGTAGTTTCCTTTTATGATGGATTTAACTTTCGAATTGCTTTCAGCTGTGGATTGAGCTTGAAGGAGTTCCAAATGGCTAAGATGGGGAATCAAAGTGAGTCCCATAAAGATGGTTAGCCACTTGAATTTAGTTCTGAAAAACATTGGAAACGCCTTAATTTAAATTGTTTTGAGTCTTTTCAAGCAGGTAGGGCTTCAATGCTGCGCGAACTTGGCTTCTTGCTCGACTTAATCTCGAGCGAACAGTTCCAATAGGAATTTTAAGTTCTTGAGCGATCGTCTCGTATTCCAGGCCTAGCCAATCGCACATTTTTAGGACGGTGCGATAATTGGCTGGCAGGTTCTCAACTATTTCGCTCACGAGCTCGATGAGTTCTTGATCCTCGATACTTAGTGCGGAACTATCCTCTGCGATAATACACTTGAGGCAAGCACAGGCTGATTCGTGTTGATTACGACGCCTTTCAGATCGCATCATGTGGAGAGCCCGATGGCGGACAGTTCGAAGGAGCCAACCCCGAAGTGGAGAATTAATAGATCCTTCTTTCCAAAGAGCTTGCAGGGCTTCTTGCACGGCATCCCAGGCTAAGTCTTCACTGCGAAGTAATAGTCGTGCGGAAGCTAACATGGCATCGAGATGGTCTTGGACGGCAAGGGTGACCAGATCATTCTCTTTAGTTTGATTTGAAAATTCGGGCAGGGCTTCAAGTGATATCACTGAACCCGGATTCAGCGTAGGCGACATGGAATATCTCCAGTTAATCGTGATAATGAACCAATTCAATCCACAGATCTCAAGCTAAGAGAATTATGTGGGTTTGAATTGAGTACTCTTAAGGTTGTTACACGATTGAGGCTGGAGGACCCCGTGGAGCTGAGAGGTTAAGGTCAATTTTATTGAGTACACAAGCAAGTTGTGGCTCGATCAATCTGCACTCAGTAGAGTGAGAATATGAATTTCCCGAGGGGAAATGGTAAGGAGCAAATTGTGTAGTATGAGACCTTAAAAAGGAGCATAAGGTGCAGTCTGAATGGAGATCTCCCTCAGATGATGAAGGAGGGAGAATCACATTCTGAGTGGAGGCTTCACAGCTGTGCTCAGAATCAGAATGGTGGTTGTGAGCATCTTGGCCGCCAACATGAGTGCAGTGAGAGTGAGAAAACTCGCTATGGATGAATGGGAGGGCCGCCTGAGCACTCAAGGCGAAAACTGAAATCAGAGCAATCACATAGGTACTTGAAAGCCTAGGGAAAGGCTTCTTTATCCTACATAGAACTGCTTTTTTAAGATTGCTCATTTTTCAGATTATTAAATTTGCACTGAAGCTATATAGCGTTTTTTTAAACACAATGATTTCACAGAAAGACCAAGTTGAGTTTGGATGAGATAGACCTTTTTTTAGCGTCTCTTCTGGTCCTGGGTCTCGAGGCGTATTTCAGTGAGATATCGATTTGAAATCAACAGTTTACTCTACCATAAATAAGAGCAATTCATGGAGTTAGAATCGCGCCAATTTTAGATAAATATTTAGTAAGTAATTGATGCGGGCAATTACTGCGGGTGTGGTTGAGCCAGTATTAAGTGTTAGCCCATCAAGGCGTTACGGATCGTTCGTTGGCTAGGCAGTAACTTGGATGTCAGATTGAAAAGAAGGATTTTGATCTCAATCTAAGCGATTTGCAAAAGACCTCCCTCGGTTTCCGAGAATGGGGGGCTCTTTTTATTTGTGTTAGATTACATTTAAGCAAAGAAAGACTCGAGCATAGCTCCTCGCCGGTACCTAAGGGCGCATTTACCTAAATTTAGTATTAGAGATAGTTTCGGAGGGTAGTGGGCCTATTTATCTCAAGTGGTGCAACCTTGCAGGTTAAAAAAAAAGAGCGAGGACATTCGAATGTCCTCGCTCTTTTTTTTATTACCTCGAAAAGGTTCTTCGAGGTTAGTTAATCATTACTTGAAAGGGGCAGGAGGTGGAGAACCGCCGAGGAAGCGATAGTTCATCACGTAGATTGCGTCTGCCATATCTACAAGCGAGTCGCCATTTGCGTTCGCATGAACTCGAGTAGCAGGTTCGTATCCACCAAGGAAGAGATGAGTCAGCAAGGAGACTGCGTCACTCATATCTAAGACCGTGTCGCCGTTTGCGTCACCACGGACTGGAGTTTCTTCTAAGTCAAGCTCGTTGAGAAGAATTTGCTCGTCGGCCATGGTTGCGAATCCATCCAAGTTGAGGTCTGCTGCACATCTCTCGTAGTGAGTTACTGAAGCAGGATCAATGATGATGCTGTAGATCACGTCGAGGTCCATGTCAGTGACTTCACCGTCGTTATCGATGTCTCCAGGAAGTGTGCATTCTTCATTTTGGAACATGACGCGGTATGTTTTTGACGTGGCTTGTTGCCCTGATTCGTCTCTGAGGCGAAGCTCTACACTCCATAGAGTCTGCATTGAATCAAATTCTGAGGATGTGGAATCGATCAACCAAGTGTAGTGAACGTGAAGGTGTTCGTCTCCACAGTACACGCTTCCATCGTGTGTATGGAGTTGTTGGTCGTTGTCGATCATGGCAAGGCCAGGTGAAATACTGACAAGATCCACCCAGATCAGAGATCCCTCAGCGAGGGGCTTGAGTGTTTCGCTACCGGGCTGAACATTGTCGAATCCAGGATTGGCACCTGACCAACCAGTGATGACTCCGTCAACTGGTGCTAGTACAATAGGTAGATCCAAAGAGACTCCGCCGAGAGCTAGTTGTCCATCTTCTGTTTGGCCAACCCACATGTCGGTTAAGTGCTGAGCTGAAGCCGAACTCGTAATCAAGAGTGCGAAAACGCAACCCAAAATACCTTTACGCATATTATTCTCCTAGGTCGTGAATTTTTTGAAGAACGTCCCTGAAGGGAAGTCCATGATAAATAACTAATTGAGGTCAGATTAATTATCCTGATTTATACACTAAAATTCTTGAAGGCAATTCTTCATAGGCACTCATATTGCCAAGAAGTAACGGCTAATTCCAGGTTCTTTAATGGTAAATTTGAATATTTGAGATTTTAACCTTCCTATAAAGAGGAACTCATTTCGGCCGAGCGGCACTACGTTACCGGGTCAATAAACAACTATCTATTAGAGTATTTACGGAGGTCTATATGTATAAGGGACTTACAGCTTTATTTTGTCTCATCTTGGCCTTGGCAGCGTCACCTGCTCGTCTCTTGGCACAGGACGATCACGGGCACGGCCACGAAGATGATGCGACGATTGGTTTCACTGTTTGTGTAGATGAAACCAACAAACTGGGAGTCGAATTCGACGGGGATGAAGTTTTTGAACTTCATGAGGTCGATGGCGTTCTCGTTGGCTGGGCCGGAGATGAGCCAGGTTTTAACACTCTCGAAGAAGACGAACCCGATGAAGGTTTCTTTGCTCTTCAAGAGGGTGCCAATATCGTTTTAGAAGTCGTCTCAATCTCCCCAGGATTTAAAGCCCATACTCCTGGTTTCGAAGATGTGCTCGATGAAGCTAGGGAAACCTGGGAAATGGGCGCCGCTCCCTTCGACACCCATCCTGAATGGCACATCGATCCGGCTGACCCTGGTTACGATGATCACGATGAAGTCTGGACGATTACAGTTCGCCTGACCGATACCGGAGCAACCAATTACGAGCCTTCGGAGCCCTTCTCGATTCAATTCACTCGTGAAGAAGAGCACGGTCACGGTCATGAAGATGACGCTACGATTGGATTCACTGTTTGCGTAGATGAAACCAACAAGCTGGGAGTCGAATTTGACGCAGATGAAGTCTTCGAGCTTCATGAAGTCGACGGCGTGATCACCGGCTGGGCCGGGGACGAGCCCGGTTTTAATACCCTCGAAGAAGATGAGCCCGATGAAGGTTTCTTCGCACTTCAAGAAGGGGCGAACATCGTGCTCGAAGTTGTTTCAATATCCCCAGGCTTCAAAGCCCACACTCCCGGTTTCGCCGACATCCTCGATGAGTCTGGGGAAACCTGGGATTTAGGCGCTGCTCCCTTCGATACTCACCCAGAGTGGCACATCGATCCGGCTGACCCTGGTTACGATGATCACGATGAAGTCTGGACGATTACAGTTCGTCTGACCGACACTGGGGCAACCAATTACGAGCCTTCAGAGCCCTTCTCGATTCAATTCACTCGTGAAGAAGAGCACGGTCACGGTCACGAAGATGACGCTACGATTGGATTCACGGTTTGCGTCGATGAAACTAACCACTTAGGAGTTGAGTTCGAAGAAGATGAGGTCTTCGGGCTTCACGAGGTTGACGGCGTTATCACCGGCTGGGCCGGAGATGAGCCAGGTTTTAACACTCTCGAAGAAGACGAACCCGATGAAGGTTTCTTTGCGCTTCAAGAAGGAGCAAACATCGTTTTAGAAGTTGTATCGATTTCTCCGGGATTCAAAGCTCACACCCCTGGCTTCGCCGACATTCTTGATGAAGCGGGAGAAACTTGGGAGTTGGGCGCTGCCCCATTCGATACCCATCCGGAATGGCATATCGATCCAGCAGATCCGGGATACGATGATCACGACGAAGTCTGGACGATCACCGTTCGTCTCATCGATACCGGGACGACGAATTACGAACCGTCAGCACCTTTCTCAATTCAATTCACCCGTGAGGAAGAGCATCACGGTCATGTCGTGCCTGGAGACTTCAATTTAGATGCTGAGGTGGACCTCAGTGATTCCATTGGTCTTCTCGCATTCCTCTTCCTGGGTGAAGGCTCAGCCCCCTGTGCAGAGGGCGACGCTTCTCACCATTCGAACGAAGAGTTCCTCGACTGGAATGGTGATCACCAAGTTGATATTTCTGACGTCATCGCGATGTTAGGCTGGTCATTCTTGGGTGAAGCTCCGCACGAACTTGGGGGAGAGTGTCAAGAATTTGAGGAATGCCCCGATATTTGTGAAGAAGACGACGATCACGATCATGATCACGATGACGACGATCATGACCACGATTGATGGCTCGCGCCCTGAGGCGTGTGGCAACGAGTAGAGATGTATCGGTTCGGAGAAATCCTGTGCTTGCAAGGTCTCTATCGAAGAAGTTTTTGTTTATGGATCTTGGGGTTTATGGATCTTGGATTTGCGTAATCGTGAATCCAACCGAATATAAGCTTCTCTCGACATTGTTAGAATGAGGTTCTTCAATGCTGGGTTTGTCCAGCTGAATGTGGTTCAAGTTGGACTGAGATGAAAAAAGAGATTTCGGCAAACGCCGAAATCTCTTTTTTTTTATAGAACTTAAAGTTTGAAATCGGCATGACCCTTAGTCAGCGGTTTACCTTCTGGTTTGCCTAACACATTGACGTAAATCTCGCCGTTCATATAGTCGGAAGAGCGAGAGGTTGGAGGGCCTCGGAGCTGATTTTTTAGAGCTCTGATTGGCTTCAAGGTCGGTTCGGGACTTTAAAGAAAAAAGGATAGCGGTGGTTGCCACTGCAGTAGCAGGGAAAGGATTCGTCTCATGGCCTTTTTAATTCTTTCGGAACTAAACAGGTAAACTTAAAGAAAGTATGTCATTCGTAAGTTAGGAAACGAAAGATTCTTTTTCCGATTTTACGGAATAATTATCATAAAAATAAGCTGTGATTTACACGTCATTTTTTATCCGAATAATAAATACAGAGAGCTGCAAATTTAATTATTGTCCTAAATTCCTATCCAATAGGGTGAGTAAATTGCGTTACAACGATATTCAAACGGGTTAAATTAAACTCATCAAAATAGTTATTTTTATTCTTCAAGTGAATGATCATTTTAAGGAGGTGCCTTGGAATGAAGAGGAATTCGAAACGAGCCACGATAAACGCTCAATTAATAAGCTTAGCCTTCTTGTGTTTCTCATATTCTTCGAATACGTATTCCCAAGACGAAATCGTCCAAGAAATTCGGGTCGAGGATCTGTTAAATCGTGGTGTCTTATTTGAAGATAATGGCATCGGGATTTTTAGTTCTACCATCGAAGCGCCTGGAGACATCGATGCCGATGGTTTTTCTGACCTTTTACTTTTGTTTCACCCAAGGGAAAACGATGCTGAATTAGAACCGGGCGATGCTAATAAGGTTTTTTTGATTTACGGCCGAAATGATTTACCCAGCCATTTAAACTCTGACACTTTAACCGCTTATTCAACGACCTTTGTCGGGCCTGAGTTATTAAATGATTCACCCACTCCCTTTATTGCAGGGAGCATTACTGGTGTTGAGGCTCTCGATGATTTTGACTTAGATGGGCATCCCGATTTTATGGTGCTTCAAAAATTTGCCCAACCCCAGCTCGAAGACCCTGATCAAAATGAGCCCAGCCCAGGACTCGCCACATTAGTCTTTGGGGGAAAAGATTGGCCTGAAGAGGTTCAGTTGTATGAACCGCCCGATGAAATTCGTACCGCTAGATTCACTTCTTCAGGAACTCGAAGTCTCTACATTGGTTCGGCCGCCGTGAGTGGTGATTTGAATGGGGATCAAAAACCCGACTTGGTGCTTGGAGCGGCCTTTTCTGAGGATGAGATATTTCCTTCCCCGAGGGGCAAGGTTTACATCCTGTTCGGTTCCGATGAGTTGAGAAGCACGGTTGACGTTGAAAAGATCGGGATCGAGATTGAAGGAACCATTATCGAGGGTTCGACGAGTGGGCAAATTTTAGGATCAGATCTAAAGTACGTCGGAGATGTTAATGGGGATGGCATCGGGGATCTACTCATCGGGGCTCCGAATTCAGCGGGCCATCAACCTGGAGAAGCCTTTGTGGTTTTTGGTCAAGAGAGTTGGCCTCCTATTATAAAAATTAGTGAACTTATCGATGATAAAAAAGGGATTTGGTTTAACGGGACGACTCCCAGTTCGAGCATCGGTCGTTCATTGGAGTCACTAAATGACCTCGATCAGGATGGGCACACTGATTTTCTAATCTCAGCTTTAGGTGACAACGGTGAAGCGGGAAGGGTGTTTTTGGAATACGGGAATGCATTTTCTTCGACTATCAATCTGCAAGAATTTTCACCGCTTAGAAAACGAGTCATCTTCGAGGGAATTCCTACAGGTCAGCGCCATATTCCTGGGGAACGAGCGGGCTCAGGCCTTTCGGCTTTAGATTTCGACGGTGATTCCAATCTGGATATCAGCATCAGCTCTCCTAATCTACGAACTCGGGAAAGTCGAGAAGTAGGGAAAATATATGTCATCGAAACTAAAAATTTAAATCCAAATAGCCAGCCGGTCATTCGATTAGATGACTCAAGTCCGATTAAGACGATCGTTACGAGTGAGACCTCGATGTCGTTAGGGAGGAGCTTAAAAGCTGTTGGAGACGTGAATGGTGATGGTCTTGACGATTTGCTCGCTTCAGCTCCTTCAAATTCTTTATCTTCACCGACTGAATTGACGAGTCGAGTTTATCTGTTCTATGGCCAAGATGATCAGTCCGAACCGTTCACTCTCTCTGAACTTCGACCTCGTGATCTTCCGTTGGCGGGAGATGTAGAAATTGAACTCATCGGATCGGGGTTCGATACCTCGCTCCAAGTAGAAATTGGGGGCAGAGAAGCTCAGGTCATCGAGATCGCTACGAGTGCAAGAGCGACAATAAAAGTTCCTCCGGGCAGCGAATTGGGTTCAACGAATATTGTGATTAAAAAGGGAGAGCAATCGTTTGAGCTTGCCGAAGGGGTGAACTACATTCCTCGGTGGTATCCACCGCTTCAATTAGCAGAAGAGGATTCGAGGTTTTTTAGCTTAATCGACCCTGGAAACTTATCGAGCCCCGCCTTACTAGAATTTGATGGGGATGCCTTCGCTGACATCATCACCTGCAAGTCAGGGGAGCTTCTCCTTATTTACGGAGGGATCAAGGAAGACCTACAACTCCAGTCTGAGCATGACAATGTCGTTCATATTTTTCATCCTGGATTCGAATTTAGAACTGTTGTCGACATCGGAGATATTAATAATGACGGATTCAACGATATCGCCTTAACCTCTCGCCGCGAGGAACCTCCCTTTCATATTCTTTTTGGAGGAGTCAGGCTAGAAGGCCGACTCTCTTGGTTCGATATTTTAAGACTTAAGCGAGGAACTGAATTGAGTTATTCGGGGCCCAACGTGAATCAACCTCGGCTAACAGGGAAGGTGGATGTCACTGGAGATGGCATCGATGATTTGGGTATCGGTGTTGGAAGCCATAGAGTTGATAATTCTTACAAAGTCTTTGTCGTTCCTGGAAGAACCGAATGGCCAGCGAGTTTAGATATCGAGAGTCAAATTTCTATCACAGAAGGAATGCATGCATTTGAGGTCACTCGCTTTGGAAAATCGCTCACGTTTATCGAAGATGAAGATGGCGATGGGGTTGGAGATATCGCAATCGGAGCACCGGGGATTTGTTGGGAAGATGATGGGGTTGTTTACTTAATTTCAAGTTTAGGAATAGATACTCAAACTCAATTGAATGTTCGAGATCTTCTTCACGATAGATTAGCAATAAAAATTGATTCCTTTAAAGCCCGAGACAGTTTAGGGAGATCGATTTCATTTTCGGGTGACTTTAATAGCGATGGCTTTCCGGATCTGTCATTAGGATCTGAATGTGGTGGCCCTGATTTTCAGGGTGAATGTTATGTTCTTAATGGTGGGTTGCTCTTACAGAGTAAAGAGCCCGTTCCTCTCTCAAAGATTCAGGATAAGGGGACTCGAATTTTAGGAAGATTCATTGAAGAGTATTTTTTCCAAACCTCGCCGGCGGGGGATTTAAATCAAGACGGATTCTCCGACATTTTAGTGAGTTCTTGGCAGGGGCAGTCTTTCATCGTCTTTGGTGGGACCAATAGAACTGTTCGTCTTCAACATATCGCAGGAGATGGAATCTTGGTGGAGGGAGCTTTTGGGGGAGTCGGGGGCTTAGATTTCGATGGGGGAGGATCTCCCGACTTAATCACCATTTCAAGCCAGGGCTTGCACGTCATTCGAGGAGAAAAATTCATCGATACTGAAGGTTTTCTTCGCGGGGACGTGGATGGCGACTCGGAGATTACCATTACGGATGCCGTTTTAACTCTTTCTTATCAATTTACGGGGGATTATTTCCCCTCATGTCTCAGCTCGTTAGATTTTGATGATAATGGCCGGGTAGAAATTACCGATGCGATTTCAAGTTTAAGCTATCAATTTCTTGGTTCGGCTTCGCCACCTGAACCCTTTGAAGGGGGCTGTGGTCAAGATTTAACTGAAGACACGCTTACCTGCCATACCTTTTGCTTTTGAGAAATGCCTCTTCGTGACGACTTAGAGGTTCTACTTCTCATTCGCATTGAGTTAAGGCTGCATTACAATTTAAATCGTCCCTCGTCGTGTCGTTGCCACATTCGTGGGCTCCAGGAAGTGGAAGGTTTTCTCCTCCAATAAACATGTATTGTAAAAGTATCAAGGCGTCGGCGATTTCTAAAATTCCATTATCATTACTGTCGCAAGAATCCTCGCACTCTAATTCTATTCCACCTCTAAACATAGAGATGAGTAAGGTCATTGGATCTCCAAGATTCAATTGATTGTTGCGATCACAGTCACCCCTTTTAAAGCAACCTCTGGTTCCCACGATCACCTGAAATTGAGATCGAGAGGCATTTCCTGAAGAATCCTCTGCCAGGCAAGTCACTAAAGTTACTCCAATTGGAAATTGGCTACCCGAAGGAGGTGAACAGGTGATCTGAATTTCTGAGTCGCAGGTATCTTCTGCTAGAACTTCAAACTCAACGATGGATCCTCGCGGACCCGCACATATTATTTCGATATCTTCTGGGGGTGTAAGGACTGGAGGCGAGTTGTCGTCTACGAACGCTACGACTCCACACTCTACCGAAGGAGTTACATTCTGAATCTCCCGTCCTTCTAAGATACGAATTTCTGCTTGAACCGTTTCTTCCTCGGGATCTTGAGGAATGCAAAGTTCTATTGATTCTTCAGCTTGTCGAGCGTCTTTAGATTGGACTTCAAGGATCAAGATAGGGACTTCAGTCCCGGGTCCAAAAGCCACTCCTTGCGCTTGATCCAATTGGAGATCTATCGAAAGAGATAAAAAATCTTGTGGCAATTCAACGGGTTGAATTTGGAGGGATTCTACGGCGTTTTCAACTTCCTCGGGTACTCGTACGTTAATGACCTCAAGTGGAGTTCTCCGAGGCCTTGGTTGGATTTCGAGAGTTAGTGAAAATCCGATGGCGGGCTGATGGGTGTCGAGTAGAAGAGTAATTTCCTCAGTACCGCTACAGGAAGGTCCTAATGAAATGGTGCTAACTTTCAGGTGAGGTACTTTTGAATCAGAAACGATTTCAATTGAGTCTGAGACAGTTTCAGAAATATTTCCCTGAGCGTCTCTAAATTTTACGAAGACGTCTGAGAGTCCGGAAGAGTCTTGGAGTATCCAAGGGCTCAGTTGAGTTTGGTAGGGTTGCCATTGGGCATCCTTAAAATCGGCTCTGTTAGAAACAATCATATCGACGACACCAGACACTTCTGCTTCTTCATCTTCCCACTCTTCTGGATTGTGCTCGGGATCAAAGGAGTCTGAGGCCCAAATTGAAAGGTGAACAACCTCGGTTTCTGTTGTCGGTTCTCCATCATTGATATTAATTTGACCGTGGGGTGCGTAGGGATCTTGCTTGGGAGTTGCGGGCATGGGATAGGTCGGACAACTTCTCTGGCCATCTACACCGAGAGAGACGATGCGGTAGACATAGAGATTCCCATTTCTCACCGAGTCATCAATGTATTCATTTTTATCTAAAGCAGAATAAGACGGTTCAATGATTTGAAAATCTCCAACTCCTGATTTTCTTTGGATTTCTAATGCAAAGACAGAGCTTGGGGCACTGAACTTTAGGGTGACTTCATCAATTCCTGGAATGGCAGCAGCTCTCACTGGGCGAACGGTTCCATCGGTCGGGTCGAGTGGATTTGTTCCGTGGGTGATTTCAGAATTGTCACTCTCTCCATCATCATCACTGTCACAATCTTGAGGGTTCGTGCCATGATCAAATTCATCGCAGTTACTGAGGCCATCGTGATCTGGATCTAAATTGCCATCATCGAGTTGAGGGTTTAGTCCATTGTCTTCTTCATAAGTATCCGACAGTCCATGTGGATTGTTTCTATCGATGCAATCACCATCGCTATTTCTTCCTGCTCGCATATGGAAGTTAATTGGACGTTGCCTTTGAAAGCCTCCCAACACTTCTGATGTTCCCAAAGCGACGATAGTCCCCTGGTAGGTTCCTGAAACTGAGGTGTCGTAAAGAACTCCGGTATAAACCCCGTCTCCAGCAATCTCATCCTCATTGTGGCCGTTATCATGCATGCCCAGATTAAATTGCTCTCCCTGGGGTCCCTCCAAATTGGCTAAGACGAAAGCTCCTAAAATGGGGCCGGTATCGGATAGTGCGGCCTTGATCGGAACGGGAGTGCCGATGATTCTTTCCTCGAGGGGCAAAGCCACGGTCGCGTACATTTCGAGTGAGCTTTGTACTGCAGCTTCAATGAAATAGTCAGGTACGAGGCATGTATCACATAATGGTGAAGAGATAGTAACAGTCCAGAATCCGGGGGGAGGTTCGATGATTTTAAAAGTCGTTGTGATTGGGCTGGTGAGATCGGGTTGGTAATTTGTTCCACCACTAGGATCTTCTATGTCAATATTCGGAATTTGGGGAGTACCACTTATGGATAAGATCAGCTCTCTGGTTCCCTGATCGATGACAAAGATATGCTCTCGTTCTCCTGGAGTTCCCCCATCTCTCTTTTTGATGATGCGCTGTTCTCCCCGAATGATTTCGGCTGTGAAGCGATGGCTGTCGATGATGTTCCAAAGGTAATCCAGTTCTCCATCGCTCGATCCTAATCCTTTGTTGTTCAGCGGTGGCAATTCGAAATCGCTAACAAAGGAATATTCCCCTCCAGTGTCTTTAGCCAGTTCTTCGAGGTCGGGGCGATTAGCATCGGGACCGATGGCTAAGGTGTGGATCACGGGAACCTTCAAGCCATCCTCGACACGCTGGTTGTAGACTTCCATAAAATCATCAATGGTATCGCCACAATTATTAAGCCCATCACTCAATAAAAACATGTCTAAGGTTTCATCGCTGAGGTTGGGAAGAATTGAAACAAATTGCCCAAGACCTTCGGATAGACCCAGTCCTATTGAAGAGGATCCTGCTTCGGGAAAGCTGGTAATTGTATTGATCTCAACAAATGAGATATCCCTATTGAGGAAAAACCAAGGGGCCATCCCGAAATTGCCTTCTGAGCTGCAAGTTCCAGCTTCTCCGGCTCCTGTGAAAGAGGCGATAGAAAAATAATCTCCAACTTTAAATGAATCTACGTACGCCTTGGCGGCTGCTCTTGCTCCGAGATTTTTTGAAGCTAACTCAAACATACTTGCGGAGCGGTCGATGACGAGAGCATTTGCTGAATTAGGGAGAGGATCGTCGCCGTACGTTACGGCAGCAATTTGAGCATCGCCAATAGTCTCATCGAGGACGATAAGATTAAAGATCGGGGGAGGGGGAGCCGGTTCCAATAGGCTGGGTTGGTGGGGCGCTCTTACGACCAGCCAATACTGCCCGCCTCCTAAATAAACGCTTTGAATAATTTTGATAATGGGCTCAAAGCCGACAAGCATATTCAGTGAATTAATGTCTAAGCCTTCTAATCCAGTCCCATCGGGATTTAAAACTTCTAAACTTAAAATAAACTTTTCGGGATCATTAGCTAATCCTACATAAGCTGGAGAGGATTGAGTGGGGGATAAGATTTTTAAAACAGGATTCGTTGCATTGACGGAAATATTAAAGTTTACGTCTTGCTCTAATCCTGCCACAACGACCATCACCTTATCGATGGGTTGAGCCAAGGTATTCATAATCGTGCTTGATATTGAATATCCTACGTGCCGGGATATGTTTCCCACGACTTGTTCATTGTTAGATGCGATGATTCCAAAATAGGCTGGGTTTCCGTTTTCAACATTGATGTTGATATCGACTGAAGGCACAAGGTTCGTCGGATCTGAATTATCCAAAGTGACCTGATAGTACTTAACAGCCCAATGTCTTACATCTGATTTAAGAGGACCCAATTGATTGTTACCATTGAGAGCTAAATTTTGAGAGAGAACTGCGGGAACTGAATTTACTGTTTCATCGATATAGCGATGGCTCGGGTCGGCATTGGTTAGATCTTTTGAGATATTGAGAGTTACAAAATTTTTAAAGGCATCTCTAAAGTCATCTTGATGACCTAAGGCTGCTAAGGTTTCGTTGATAATGTCGATGCCGTCCCCGGCGTCAACATGTTGATAAAATTGAACTAAAAAATCGATCCCTCGTTCTGGTTCGCTATTGGTTAATCCATATTGTTCACACATAAAGAACCAAAATAAGGATGCATTGTACCCGCAAGCGCCCGAGGGCGAGGCGGATCCTTCACATCCGGAGTCATTGATGGGTATGTTTGCGTTAGCAAAATAATTGACGATTTGGCTTCTAAAAGAATCTGAATTCTCATCATCTAAGTTTTCGCAGTTATCTACATCTGTTGGTACGCACATCAATCCTTGAAGTGCTCGTGCGTGACCTTCAAGGATCCAGCCTTTTAGCGGATCGTTGACGTCACCAATACCGTTGATGCCTTGAATGATATGAAAGAGTTCGTGGAGAGTGATGGAAAGGGTCGCTGCAGTTCCTGTGTTGGTTTGACTGTTATAGGTCAGGAAATCATCGGGTGATAATCCGATACCCCAAGGTCGTGCGCAACCTACTCCATCGCACTGTTTTAAGTTGGCAGGATATTTATCAGCAGAAAATGGAGCAGAAATATTTGTATTGAAGCCCAATTGAGCAAATCTAAGTAACGAACCTTCTAAGTAGGATAGTATTTGTAATGCGAGAAGATTATTACCATCTCCATCTTCTACACTCGATTGAATGCAGTTCTCTGAGCCATCATCATTGGGAGGACAGCCGATTTCGTTGAAGAAAATTCTAAAATTTTCGCTTTCTTCAAACGTTGGAGTTCTCATGATAGGAGACCAAGCTGAGACGTCTCCTTCGATTTCCGGGTTGACTGCTCTAACTCGATATTCGTATAAAAAGTTTTCGGGGTCGTCTAAAAATTCACCTCGGTACTGATCTTTACTGTTTAGGGTGATGGGGCCGACAGTGCCCAAAGTTGTAAAATTTTCGTCGTTGGGATGACGCCGCCCAAGTTCATAAAGAATTGGAGCGCCTTCTCCTAAAAAGCGAATGATGTATTTTCCAGGCTCAATGCCAATACATTGAACATCCATCGGTGGATCAACAGCCCTAGTTTGGAAAGAGACGAGGAGTGGAAGTAAAATTAAGTGTAGAGCTCGAGTTAGTTTAAAAATAACCTTAAATGGCATTGATAGATAAATGAGTTAGAGTGCTTTATTGAATGATATTAGCGGCTACTTCGTGGATTGCAGAGAATCGGGATTCCCCGTACTGTAAAGGGAATCTAACAACGATTTCTCCAGATAGTATAATATTAGACCCAAGACCATTTAAAGGCAATTCAAGGATGGGTTTCAATAGCCATCTCACCGTACTTTGTTCTTCGGTAGCTCCTGAATTTCTTTTTCCAATTCTTCTTTACGGCTTTGAAGAGTACGAATACTACTTTTTATTAGCTCCTGATCGGCATTTACTTGGTCGATGATTTCTTCTGCTTCATTTAATTTATTAGCGATGCTTTCCAATTCTTCTCGGAGTTGTCTTGCACTCTTCTGATTTGAGTGGGCGTCTGAATTCTCTTTTGATATTCGTTGGCCTTGACAGTGACATCCCACGGTAAAGGTGAGAATGAAGAATAAGGTTAATGATTTCCAAATCATTTAGCTTGATTCCTCCAGCGTTGCCAAAGCTTTCGTTTTTGCTCTAAGATCTCTTTGTAAGCAGGGTGCTGGGCGAGGTTCACCGTTTCGTTGGGATCTGTTTTGAGGTCGAATAGCTCCTCCCAACGAGCATCTCCTTCAATCAATTTTCCAGGAACTAAGTAACGGCCGTATTTCCAACGTTGATCCCGAACTCCCTCAGAGGGAACAATCCGACCACCAGCTGTAAACCAGTGTTCGTAGAAAAAAGATTTGCGCCAAGTTTCCGGTTCTAAGCCGGCAACTAATGAGCGCAGGCTCATTCCTTGCATCCGATCAGGGCGTTTAATGTTTGCGAAATCTAAAATGGTGGGAGCCATGTCGATGGCTAATGTCATTTCGGATCGTCTTTTTACCTTAGGACTTTTCCTTGGGTCATAAATAACTAGAGGAACTCTGATGGAAACTTCATGTGGGGTCCACTTTCCGGCAAATCCATACTCACCTAAAAAGAAGCCATGGTCGGAAGTAAAAATGATGATGGTATTTTTATCGAAACCTAACTGTTTGAGGCTCGCGCGAATACGTCCGACGACTAAGTCGACCCCAGTGATCAGACGATAATAGTCTTTCACGGATTTTTGGTATCTTGCCGGTGATCGAAACCTCACGGCCCAGCGATCTCTGTTCATGCTGTTTTTGAGAAAGTCCGGCATGCGATCGTGATACTCAGAGCTAGCAGTATAGGGTTTCGGGATGATCACATCTTTATATAGATGTTCTAAGGAACGATCAGGAGGAAATTGATCTGAAAGTATATCCCTTGAGTCTTGGCAGTGTGGGGCTTTGAAGCTGATCGATAAGTGAAAAGGTTTCTTCTGGTCACAACCCTTTAAAAACTCTAATGCTTGATCGCCCATTCGGGCGGTTAAGTGGCGCCCCGTTTTATTTTTGAGGTCTTCAAAGAACTTACTTTGCCCGGGGAAACCTCGATTGAAATCAAGGATCGAATTTGCAGATTTCGGATGCCCCACTCCCCACTTCCCTATGAATCCCGTTCGGTAGCCCGCAGCGTGAAGCTTACCGATGTAAGTTTGAGATAACTGTTGGGGTGTAAGATCCTTGTTAAAACTCCAAATGCCGTGTCGAGCCGCGTATTGACCCGTAAAGACACAAGCACGATTGGTCATACAGATGGCGGTCGTAACGAAAGCATTGTCAAAGATAACTCCCTGCTCAGCCATCTTATCGATATGAGGGGTTTGAATGATTTTATTCCCCATGACTCCCAAAGAATCAAACCTTTGATCATCCGTCATCAAATAAATGATGTTGGGGCGATCTTCAGATTGTGCGATTGAGTTTAAGGAGACCAGAAGAAAAGCTATGAGGAATTTGAATTTCAACATAATAGATAAGCCGTGATGTAACGAAGTTCCTTCGTAGAGAAATGATATTGGGTGACCTTAATGATTCGTTCCTGCTGAAATATAAGAATGAATTAAAATGTTCACGTTTATTTTTGAAACGAAGCATTCAATATACTTAATTTCAGCACAATGAATTCCAGATAGCAATGACGTTTATCTTTACGGAGTGATATCCAAACTTATCGTTACTAAGATTGAGGATTTGAAGAAAGACTCCTAACAAAGGGAGCGAGTCCCATCCACTCAGCGAATTTCTATTTGTTGATATTAGAAAGAATGAATTGTTTCAGTAATTAAACGTTAAAGCCTTACTCAATGAATCTTGACTCTGGCGGTCTCTTAGGTAACTTCACTCCTAATTCATCACGCCACTTCTTATATTCTTCCCAAATTTGATCTCGGTTTTTATAAGGCTTGATCACGATCCGAGTGCGATAGCGGTAGACTTTATCTATTTTTGGATTGCGAATCACATACTGCCAATCCCACGCGGGGCTGTGGGTGTCGGGGCTGCCTGTTTTATCTCGATAAAAATTCCACATCGCAAATCGAATGGAGTCGGTCTGATCGAAAAGGACGAGATAGAGTAACTTGTCGTCCTTTGTATCTAAGTTGTGATCGCCATCGATGAAGTTGAAGTAAAAAGGAGTAATGAATTTTTTTGTGGGATGCTCGATGAGGTTGAGCGTTTGGGCTCCCTCTTCGTAGGTGAGGTCTGGAACCCCGACATGAGAGACTGTTCCCACTTCGATGTCATTTCCTTCTCCTTCCCCAAAAGCGATCCAGCCTGTTTTATCCCCTTCTTCCCCCCAGAAGTGAATCTTACGATCATAAGTTCTGTTCATGTAGGAAGCCCACATCATGGCGGCGTAACCTTGAGGATACATCTCCTTTTTGGGTCTGCACTCAAATACGATGTCGATTTGACCTTCAACCGATAAATCGTAAATCATTCGAGCTTCCATGCCCCACTTTGATCCTTCAGCGGGCCAGTAAATTTCAAAGTGATTATTCTCAATTTGCTGAATGTAGCAGGGATCTTTACGTGGAGTGAACATAGAGATGTCTCTCTGTTCTTTTGCTCCATTGAAAATGTGTTCAAAATTGAGGCCTACTGCATCGTCACGAAAAATGTTGGTTTGGGGATAAGACTTGAGGGTGAGAGGCGTAAAGCCGCTTCCCTGTCGATCTTTGTTGGAGATATTGTTGTGGAGGGCTCCCTGGAATCCGAGAGAATCGACATTGAGTTTTGTACTGGTTAGGGGAAGAAGTTCATCAGAATCGATTTGTCGGTAGCGATGTCCCCAGTCTTCGGAAGTGAAGGAACAACTCGATAGTATCAATAGGCTCAGTAGCGGATTGAGCTTAATAAATGCAAAAACGAATGTTCTCGGTGTCTTGGGCACTCTTCTTATCCTTAATGATCTAACCATCCTGACGGAGCAGCATGGCTTTAAATGGGGCTTACTCAATTAAAGACGATCGGATATTGGCTAGTTGGGCTTGAAAAAATCACAGTTCTACTTGTAGATTAGATACAGTTTGGGAATGAGCTTTGGTGGAGTCAATAGGAAGTTCTCAAGGATTTTTAATCCTAAGGCTCAGCGATGGTTCTCAACTCTGTTTAATGATCTGTTGTCAAGCTGGAATGAATAATGTTTAGATTCTTATTAGTGCTTGTACTTTTATTAAGTCAGCAAGATTTATCGACTGCAAACGATCTTAAATCGGGTCTTGTGGGAGAATATTTTCAAATCAACAAGCCCTACTCCAAGGATGATAAAGTACCTAAAGGTTCACCCTTTCTCGTTCGTATCGATAAAGATGTCCATTTCAAAAATACAAGTAAAGAGTTTTATGGCTCAAAACTCTCGGACAACTTCTTTGTTCGCTGGACGGGTCAATTGAAAGTTTCAACCCCTGGTACTTATTCCTTCGCTACTGCTTCCGATGATGGTTCTCGTCTTTATATCAACGGCAAGCGAGTGGTCGATAACTGGGGGCTTCATAGTGTGAAAAAGGTTTCTGGTAAAGTTAAGCTCACCAAAGGAACCCATCGAATTCAAATTCATTTTTTGGAAGCTGACAGTGGTGCGGCTTGTATTGCTTATTGGACTCCACCCGGTAAGAAGGAAAGCCCAATTCCCTCTAAGGTTCTATTTCACACCAAAAAACAGGCATCGATTAAGTGGAATGAGGCAGTGTGGAAAAAGGCATCTAAAAATCAAAAACCCAAGCCTAAGTCAAAACCTAAGCCTAAATCAAATTCTAAGAAAAACTCCAAAAGTCGTTCCTCAAACCAGGACCCGATGGTTGAAGGTCTCACTCAAACGACCTTTGTGACCCAGAAGCACATCACGGCACCCACCGGTCTTTCTGTTTCTCCCGAGGGGGTCGTCTTTGTGAGTTGTGATGTCAACGGCATATCGAAGGTAGGAAGGAAAGCGGGGAAGGTTATTCGTTGTGAGGATACTAACGGGGATGGACTTGCCGACAAATTCAGCAATTTTGTCGAAGGTATCGATTCTCCCCGAGGAAGCTGTTATGTCGACGATATCTTGTACTTGATTCAGCCTCCTTATTTGATGGCTTATCAAGACCTCAATCGGGATGGTGTCGCTGACAAGAGTTCAGTTCTAATCACTCAATTGGGGCAAGCCTTGGAGGTCGCCGAGGTTAACCATGGGCCGAATGGCGTACGCATGGGTATCGATGGTTGGCTCTATTTAGCTATCGGTGATCAAGGCTGTTTTGAAGCCACGGGTACGGATGGATCTCAAGCCACGCTCTATGGTGGTGGAGTCCTGAGAGTACGTCCCGATGGAAGTCAACTCAGTGTACTCCTCACCGGGACGCGGAATATTTACGATCTTGCCGTTGATCCTTATCTCAATTTATTCGCACGCGACAACACCAATGACGGGGGAGGCTGGGGGACTCGCCTACATCACTTGATTGAGTTTGCTGACTTGGGTTACCCCGACCGTTTCAAAAATTTTAGTCATGAGAGTTTACAGTCTCTAGCAGACTACGGTGGTGGGGCTGGAACCGGGATGTATTATCTTCATGAACCTGGATACCCTGAAGATTTTGGGGATGCCCTCTACTCGGGTGATTTCAATACGGGTTTAGCCCTCCATCGACGAAAGCCTTTCGAGGCGAGTTATCAAATTCAACAAGATCCATTTATGAACTCGCCCAAAAATACCGACATCGATATCGATGGTTTTTCTCGGATGTATTGTGCTTCTTGGTTGGGTGGGGGATTCGGATTTAGTAATAGACCTTTCGGGCGGATTGACCTCATTCAGCCCAAAGATAATTCAAAGGCGGCGAAATATCCTGACATCAACAATGTCAGCGATAAGGATCTTCTCATTCACCTTGCCAGCCGTAGTCAGGTTGCTCGTATGAATGCGATGCGAGAAATGGTAACTCGAGGCCAGAAGTCTATTTTTTCTGATGGTCTTTTAAAGATCGCAAAGAGTGATCAACTTCCCTTGTACGCACGGGTTGCCGCCGTGATGACGCTCAAGCAAATCGATGGAGCCAAATCTCATTCAGCTCTTAAGGGGCTTTACGAAGTCTCAGAGCTGAGGGAATTCATCGTTCGTGCATTAGGTGATGTTGCTTCCGAAATCGATTCCCAAAGTAAAAAGCTATTCCTTCAAGCATTAAAAGATGAGAACCCCCGTGTGCAGTTAAGAGCGGTTGTTGCCCTCACGCGTTCAGGGGATGTTGCGGCTGCTGAAGCCATTTTTCCGATAGCTAAAAGTGAGAAACTGATCGTTGAAGAACAAGAAGAGGCAGACGAATCAACGGATTTGGAATATGGATCAGAGCCTCATGGAGTGCTTTCACATACAGCTCTTCAAGCGGTGGTGAAATTAAAAGCAGTCGATCTATTACTGGCTAAACTTGATGCTCCTAATCATCGGGAAGCTGCCTTACGTGGCTTGCAATTGATTCATAGTGAGAAAGTGGTCGCGGGCTTGGCTCGGAAAGTTGAATCCACTAGCGATAAACATCTCGCCAAACTGATCACTGTGGCTCTATTTAGGCTCTACCATCGAGAGGCACCTTGGGATGGAATCACATGGTGGAAGAGTCGCCCTAATTTTGATGGGCCTTACTACAACGGGGTGTCTTGGGAACATACCGCTCTTGTTAAAGTAGCGATAGAGTCAGCATTTAAAAAAGTTAATCCTGCTGAATACGCCGATTTATTTAAGTACATGCATTTGAATCAAGTCCCTGTCGATGAACTCGATTTAGATATTTCTTTCGATGAAGTTCTTTCGTTTCTCAACAAAAAGACGCTTTCAAGTGAAGAGTTCACTCAAGTGATGAACGCCGCGGCCGACAAAAATCGGCCTGAGAAAGAGCTGATCCAAATTTATAATTATTTTAAAGCTGAAGATTTACCAGACAGTTATATCAACAGAGTGCACATCCTAAGGGTTTGGGGTGAGGGAAGTGCGAAGGGAAAGCTTCAACGCCAGACTTACAAAGAGTTCGTCAGCGGAAATGAATTTATCGGTAAGATAAAAGAGTTAAGCCCGTTCTTTAAGAATAGCGAGAAAGAAAGTTATAAATACGCTCACCTTCAATTGATTAATTTAATCAACAAGCCGGGCATACCTCAAGAAACCTTAAGTGCTGCTAAGGCTGAATTAGAAAAAACCTGGGCAGACAAAAAGAACCTCTACCCTCATCGCCTCCGGGGATTGATGTTGGCGTTTCAAGAAATTGACCCTACTCCCTACGCGGAACAACTCAAGCCCCTCGTCGAACATCGCGACGAACGGGTGAAGCAGGGGGCGGCAAGATACCTTAAAATGATTCAGGAAGCAGCGGTGAAGAAGAATAAATAAGATTCAAATAGAGTTAAATGGTTTATCTATTCAATCGGCCGAATTCCGTTATTTAGTTCACTTCAATCAAGAGATTAGAAAGAAAATGAGGGCAAGAATAATTCTGTCTCTTTAGCTTCTTATCCTCTTGCCCTCATTTTCTTTCTACATCATTTATCGAGAAGAATAAAAAAAGAGAGGAACATGTAACTTTCAGATTGGGCCTCTTTTAGTCTTTACAAAATAATCAACTTATTTATGAGGCTCCGCGAAGACTTATTATTTTTCTTTGATCACTTCAGCGTTTTCATATAAGCATAAAGATCAGCAAGATCCTGATCAGAAGCTCCTGCCAATAGTCCTGCTGGCATGAAGGAGTGGAGGCTCGATTCGATAGAAACGATATCACTGTCTTTGAACCGTACCGTAGTTTCTGCTGAAATCTGAAGAAGACTGGTGGCTGGAGATTGGTAGATCATCGTCCCGATATAAGTTTTTCCTGTCTTGGTGGTGACTTCCTTGCTGATGTAAGCAGGAGAGATGTCTCGACTGGGATCAGCGATGGCGATGAAGAGATCTTTTTGATTGAGGCGGTTGGTTACACCCTTTAATTCCGGGCCTAGTCGCCTCGCTCCTTGATGACAAGTTTGACAGCCACGTAGCTGATAAATACGTTTTCCCTTTTCGGCGTTGCCCTTTTCCCAAGAAATTTTAGGCAAGCGTTTCAACAGGCTTGCGAGGTCTCCCGAATCCTCTTCGATTTCTTTGGCCAATTGAGGATTTTCAGATTGAAGCCACCTCAGCCAAGCATTCAATGGAGAACGTGATTTGTTGTCTTTAACAATTGGGGAGTGATCCGTCCAATGAGTTAAAAGTGAAGAGAGTGCTGATCGAGTAGCTTTTTGTCTTTCGATCGAACTGTAATTTTGAAGTGCTTCTAATGCGATGATGAACTCTTCTTCCAGTTGATCCTTGTCCTCGCTTTTTGGCATTTTTTTAAGGGCAAAGGCCACTTTTTCTACCACCGAGGCCTGGCGAGAACTTTCGAGTACCTCGATTAAACGGGCTCGATCGATCGGGTCAGCGTGATGCGCAAGCGCCAAGGCAAGGCTGTCTCTCAATGAGCTTTCAGTCCAATGAGAACGAAGCGTCGGCAGGATCTCTTTTCCAAGTAGATCTGAGCCTAATCGGATGAGTTCTGAGGTCATCTGGGGGGATGGATTTTTTGACTGGGCTTCAAGAGTCTTAAATATTTTCCTCAGGGCAAGTTTTCTTTTTTCGGTTGAGAAATCCTGGATGAAGAGGGTGTGTTGAGGAATACCAAACGAAGGATGTTCGAGAATCGCATCTTTTAAAGAGGGATCTCGGCGACACAACTCTTGGTAAGCTTGTCGAATTCGAATGGGCCAATTACGGCTATAATCCCGTTTCTCCGCCAACATTTTGGGGTGAAGAGACAGTAGGGCGATCGCGGTTGCTTCAGTAAAACTTGAAGTCCGTTTACCTGGTAGTTGTGAAGCGGCAAGAAGGTAATGTATTGAATCTTCAAGGCTTGTTTGACTTGTCCAAAGCTTAGCCCAACGATCAAACAGCTCATGATGCTCGGCTTTTAACATCGCGAGTGTTCGAGTGATTTCTCGATTTAAAGTAGAATCTTTATTTGGCAATTTATCTGCGAGATTGCGAACGATAAACCTTAACGGCTCTTTAGAGATTCTCTGAAGTTTTGAAGCGCTATAGCCATCTGTCAGTTGGGGGCGTTCTTGAGTCAGCTTGATGTCGCCAATCCCAATTTGAATCAAGCGAAGGGCATCGAGTTGAATTCGTGGATCTTGGCTTTGAAGTAAAATATAAAAGCACCCCATGAAGTAGGATGCTTTTTCTTCGTCATTCGCATTCTTGTTGAAGCCATTAACCTGAAGAATCCCCATGAAGGTTTCTGCTTTTAGCTTCTCTTGGTTGCTCACGAAATTTCGGTTGAAGTGTTTATTTCCCGGTCCTTGAGCAGCGAGGAGCGCCGCGGCGCGAACGCGTCGGTTTGGAGAGGCGAAGGCTTTTTCCCAATCTAAAGTTAGATCTTTTTGATCCAAAGGTGTAGGGGAGGCAGCGAGTGCTTCCCAGGAGGTACGAGCGATTAGAGGGGATTCGCTTTGGGTGAATTTTGCGAAGAGATGTTTTGCCGCATTGGAATCAGGACTTCTTGAAAGAGCCCAGAGTGCCCTTGCAGCGAGTGTCTCCTTGGAAGAAGCGAGAGTCTTGTTAGACAGTATTTTACGAATGAAGGGAATTCTCACTCCGCCGTGGACCTCCACTAAGATCTCAATTGCGCGGATACGTTCAAGTGTCGATCGTTGCTTGTCGAGAGCGGCTCTTTCAAAGTCAGAAACTTTTAATTTCTTCGCAAGGGGAACCCACTGAGCTCGCGACCAACTACTGAGGGGTTGGGGGGCCCGAAGAGCGATGTCGATTGTCTTGGCGCTCTTTAAAGTCTTTTTCTTTTGTTCTTTTGTATAACGAATGCGGTAAACACTACCTTTTGTTCCTCTCCCGCCGATGGCCAGGTACAGTTCCCCTTTTGTACCAACCGCCAAATCTACCGGCGCGATTCCCGTATCACCCTTGCTTTCTAAAAACACCTTTTGTTCTGTCTCGAAGGTTGATCCCTTTCGAGTTAAGGGGAAGAAATAAATTTTTCCCATCGACCAACAAAGGGCGAATAATCCGTTGTGGTAGATCTCAGGAAAAGTGTGATGACGATAGACGAGAACTCCGGTGGGGGAGCCCCGTCCTACTTCCCAGAGTCGTTCGACGTTATCCGGGAAATACTCAGGACGATTCCAGGCATGCTTCCAACCAGTGAGGATCCAACCGTGGTGCATCCCTTGAGCGATATCAAAGATTCGAGTCGGAGTGTACCAAGGTAGATGGCAGATGCGTTCCCCATCGGCATCGTAAGTAAAGAGAGCTCCTGAGGCATCGAAGGCAAGGTCGTAAGGATTGCGAAAACCATCAGCATAAATTTCTTTCTTCTTTCCATCCGGTGAGATCCGAACTACGCCACCACAATTCGGTTTTTTAACGGGAGAACTCGTCAAGTTGATATGTCGAGAGCTGTATCCCGCATCGTTCCCCCCGATATTGTAGATCCAGCCATCAGGTCCTTTGATGACGCCATTAGCGGCGTGATCGCCGCCGTGGGAGAGACCCGACAGTAGGGTGTCGTGAGTGCCATCCGCTTGACTATCACCATCACGATCATGAAGGCGCATCAGTTTTCGGTTTCCGGTACAGATCAGATCGTTCCCGTCGAAGTACATTCCCCGAGCCCCATCGGCAGGGCCGTCACTGAACAAGGTGGCTTCATCGGCCTTTCCATCGCCATCGTGATCATGAAGAATTTTGACGTAGCCTTTCCCCGCGACGACCACTCTCCCGTGTGAATCCACCGTGAGGGTGTGAATATCGTGAGCGAGATCATCTCCTGCATACAATGAGATCTCGAATCCTTCGGGTAGGTTGAAAGATTCATTGCCGTAGAGCAGTGGAGGTGAAATTGAGAATAGCGCAATAAGGCTAATCGAATATCGCTTTAAAAAAATCTTCATTTTGATCGGAGATGGTTGGGGGCTTCAGTCTATGAGCTTGCGTAATTTTTCGATGTGTTTTGGAATTTCGATAAAAGCGTCTTCAGGCTCTTCGTACTCAAAGACGAGATGCCCCGCATAATCTGCCTTCCTTAAAATCTTAACCAGACGAGCGTAATCAGCGGGCACATCTTTGCCGTCTACTTTCGTCATCACTTTGATTTGCGCTGTGATGGCGTACGGTGCGATACGAGCGAGGTCAGCGTATGGATCGGGTGTGGGGGCCAGGTTGGCTGAATCCCAAATGATTCCAAACCACTTCGATTGAACGCGCTTTGTGATTTCGAGGAGGTAATCGATGTTTTTAACAAAGTCGTGGTTTTCGAGTCCGAGCATCACGCCTCGCTTTTCGGCGTAGGGTAAAGCTTCTTGAAGGTTGGCTAAAACGTTCTCGATAATTTGCTTTGGACTCGCACCCTTGGGTGGTTTACGAGCTGCGAAGATTCGTACTACGGGTGCACCCATTTCGGAAAAATGATCGACCCACGATCGAAAGTATTCGAGTTGGTGTTTCCCCCGGTCGGAATTTGGTGGATGAGAAAAATCGTTCCCCACTGCTCCACCGGTAATATCGAGGCCTAAGATGTGAGCTCGACGTTTGACCTTCTTGATGTAAGAACTCTCTACGGGATTTTCAAAAAAGTAAGAAGTTATCTCAGCACCGTCGAGTCCGATCTTGGCGCAGTAGTCTAAGAAATCGAGGGTGTCGAGGGTTCCATTTTTAGTTTTCTTGCCCCACCAATAACGCATTTTGGGTTTCAAGGAGTAGGTCGTCAGGCTGAGGCCTTTGATGCGGGGGTTGATGCGCTTGAATGGGTCGATGGCTTTGAGGCTTGAAGCCATCGAAACCGCCGAGGCGGTGAGTAGGAAGCTGCGTCTTGAAATCGGTTTCATCGATGATCCTTGTTCACTTTTCTCCTCGAAAGAACTTCTCCGGCTACGGGTAGTCGAACCCGGTAAAGTCGATACGTCCCAGCTCCGGTGATGAATAAAGTTCGCCCGTCCTTCCCTCCAAAGGCAAGCCCTGAAATGTTGGTGGGTATCCCTAAATTGACGCCAGGTTGACCCACGATCATTGCGGCCAGCTTCTTACCATCGGGAGTAAAGACAGCCACCGCCGCACCGGACTTGTGACCTTCGGCTCCAGCAACATAAATATACCCGAGTCGATCCACTGCGAGTCCCTGTAGTCGACCTACCCAACCCAGTAAGCTGTCTGAACCATCCTTCGCTGGTGGTAGATCCTTGATGTGGGTTGTTTTAAATTGATCGATAGCGATAAAGAATTTACCTTCACCCAGTCGACCTTTGGAATCTACTGGAAATCTCCAAATCCCTCGTCGGTCCTTATTAGGGATCTTAGAATTGACGTATAACCAATCGTGATTGGGGCTCAGCCCGATGCCATAGGTGTGAACAATCTTGGGCTTGGCGACGGTAACTTCATTGGAGCCCGGTAGGAGGTACCGAGTTCCGCCGTTGGGAAAACCCGACCAGTAAATGGTTCCATTCGGATGGACGGCAAGAAAGTGGGGCGAGCCGATGCCCGTTGAGGGTAATTTTTTATGATTGAGGTTCGTCGCTTTGAGGAGGGTTTCTTCCACGCCGTCACTCGATAAGCGAGCTAATCGATATAAAACGTTGTCTTTTTTTTCAGTGAAGAGCAATCGTCCCTGAGGATCCACTGCGACGCCGACAGGGTGCGTGAGTTCTTTAAAGGCAGCAAACTTATCGGGTGATGAGAAAGTATGGAGTTTAGGGGGAAGGCGATTAGAGATGATGAGTCGATTCTTCCACCAAGCGATGCCTGATGCTTTGAAGTGCGGACTCGAGGCCATCTTTTCGGCGTAGTAAATTCCGGAGACGGGACTGTCTGTACTTTTAGCCGAAGACCTGACGATGACTTCGTCGATCGAACTTCGTTCAAATCCCGATGTGCTACACCCATTTGTAATGAAGCGTATGGTGTCGATGGGACCCTTGTAATCGAAAGGTAGTTTTGAGTAAGTCTCACCGTTGAATTTCAAATTGTAAGTCTTGGAATCTAAATCGACTTCGATCGTCACGATAGATTTTTTGGCGACCGTACTCTTCACTTTCAAGTCATTCGCCACAAATAACTTTTTAAAGGCTCCCTCATTAAAGTAACCAAAGGTGCCGGGGTTTTCGTTCTGTACATGGTCTCCTCCACCCCACATCAGATTGACGGCGATGCCCTTAGCTAAGTCTTCTTTATAAACGAGGTACTTAGGCATTTTTTTACTGTTGCCCAGCTGCATGTAAAAACTCCAAGTACCTTCACTTTTACGAAGCCAATCCATCCGGAAAGACACTGTGACCTTGCCGGCGGTTTGCGCTGGGAAAGCATGTTTCATGCGGGGCCGAAATTCACCTTCCTCAGGTTTAAACAAAGCGGCTTTATCTTTCAAAATGATCGTGCCCTTGGATAACCATTTTTTTCCTAGGGATTCCCCATCTTTACGATTGAAGTCATCCGTAAAGATAATCTTGTTTTCAGCGGTATGCCCGATGGAGCAAATGACCGCCAAAAGCACAACGAAAGCATATATGGAAGAACGAAAGTTCAACATGGAGGGAGTTCCTCGGATCTCAGGGAGTAAATGGTTTGAATATTCCTACGATAGTGTAAGGCAAATACGGAAATTTTTGTGGTCTTTCCCTTATAATTGAGGGTTCAGGAAATTGCTGGGGCGATCGAGGCTTGGCTCCTTAGTAAAGATCACTTTCGATTCGTACAAGTCGATCAGGGAGAGGCCCGCAATCTCTTGTAAGTAAAGATTTTAGTGAAACTTAAATTCAATTATGAGCGTTACAACTAAAGTGAGTAAATCGATGTAACTAAAGTGAGCTTTCAGTCAATACATCGATAGATACCTCAATTGCGATGAGTTTGCCTTTTAAACGATCTGCATTACTAAAAGAGGGATCTATAAACGGAAGAAATTGAAATTAACAAAGAGTTGATGCTACCTGCGATGAGCTTCTTCAAATCATTATTTTTATTTGCGTTCTTGTTCTCCTCCACAGTGTCTTTTGCTGAGACTGGGGTAGATACTCAAACGTTTAAAAAGGTCGTGAAGCCGGTCCTTCAGAAGTACTGTGTGAGTTGTCACGGCGCCGAAGAACAGAAGGCTCTCCTGCGTTACGATGAAATCGATGGCTTCCGGCTTACTGATCGGCACCTTTGGACGATGATTCATGAAGTGCTTTTGGACGGTGAAATGCCACCCCGGAAGAAGCCTCAGCTGACGGCTTCCGAGAAGAAGACCGTACTGGCCTGGATTGAAAAAGAACAACGGGCATTGGGAACGGGCAGTACTCGCCGACTCAACCGTCGGGAGTTTGGGGCCGCTCTACAAGATGTTACGGGTCTCAAGGTTGATTTTGCCTACACCATCCCGGGAGATGGCAAAGTCAACGGATTTGACACTGGTAGTGAAGCCTTACAGGATGCGCCAGACTCCGTTGAGCAATTGTTGGAAGTCACTCGTCGCGCGGTCGAAGGTATTCGCTTCCTCGAGCCCGCTCCGAGTGAGATTTTGGAAGCCGATTTAGTCAACGTTCAAAAGGATCCGAGTCGGCAATTCGATTCTTGGAAAAAAGCAGGCATTCAACTGGGTAAAGTTCCCCGAATGGGGAAACCGGGACTGGGAGCCCTCATCGAACCGAAATGGCCGAAGGATCGCAGTAGCAGCATTTTCAGTATTTCACCTCCTCCTGAAGGACGCGGTCTCGTTCGGGTGAAATTTAGTGTCGCGTCTTACTCGGCTTTTTCGGGAGTTCCTGATCCAATTCTTTGGGTCAAGATTGGGGGACGGGTGCTCGATCAACGAGAGATTTCCGGCCCGACCGACTTGGAGTATCAAGTTCAAGTCGAAGACTCCATCCTCGGTAAAAAAGGTCTCTCCATCTCGATTACCCCTCGAGTTGAAGTCCCTTATAAGGTCAAAGGATTTGAGAACGAAGATCGCTCGAAACCAAGTCAGTTGCCGGATGGTGCCGGGTTGTTTCGTCCTGTTTGGGATAAGAGGAAGCTTCGAAAGCCCGAGCAACAACCTCGACCTTTCCTGGTACTGAAACACGTCGAGCTTGAACCTCGATTTATCGCTCAATGGCCACCGGCTCATTGGGATGTCGACCTCGGTGAAATGGGTGATAACCCAAAAAGCGCTGAGAAGCTCTTGTCTCTTTGGATGGAGCGAGCTTACCGGCGTCCCGTCTCCTCTACCGAACAAAAACGGTTTTTTGCTTTTTACAAAAAGCTGCGCGCGGATGGAATGACTTTCGATAGCGCGCTTAGAGCGACGTTTCAATCCGTACTCATGAGTACTCCGTTCCGCTATTTGGATTCAACGGCTCACGAAAATAAAGTCATCGCCGACCATGCGATCGCCTCAAGGTTGAGCTTCATGTTGGTGGGATCACCTCCTGATGACGAATTGAAGAATTTAGCTTCGAAGGGAAAGTTGAGGAATTCTGAAGTCGTAAAGGCTCAAGCCAGTCGTCTACTCAAGGATCCTCGTAGTTACGAGCTTTTTATTCATCCCTTCGTGACTCAATGGTTGGAGATGGAACAACCGATTACTCTCGTCGACGATCGGCGAGGGAAAGCGAGTTATAGATTCCGTCGCTACCTTCAAGATTCGATGCGCGAAGAAACTTATTCTTACATCGCTCGACTCCTGGCAGATAATCGCCCAGCCAAGGAAATCGTCGACAGCAATTGGACGATGATGAATAACACCTTGGCTCGTCATTATGGTTACAAGGGAATCGTTGGCGGTCATCTTCGAAAAGTTACCCTTCGAAAAGACGATCAGCGTGGTGGAGGCGTCATGTCTCACGCTGGTATTCAATCGATGCTTTGTTGGATGGGAGACAACTGGGTGATCTACCGCGGTGCTTGGGTCGCCCGTCATATCATCGATGACCCGCCGCAATTACCTCCACTGGAAGTCCCAGAGTTAGATGCCACTGCCGGTGACAATAAATATTTAACTCCCCGTGAATTGATGGCCAAGCACCGTGAAGATGAAAAGTGCTCCGGTTGTCATACCAAGCTGGACCCCATCGGATTTGCGTTTCAAAATTTTGATATCAGTGGTCGTTGGCGAGATGTAGAGCATGAGTTTTATGTCGTCGATGAGTTGGATTCAAATATCGCTTGGCGCGGTAAGGGAAAGACCCGGCCGGTCGATACGTTCGGTCAGCTTCCCGGTGGAGAGGAATATAAAAGTTACGATGATTTTAAGAACCTCGTCGTCACTCAATATCAAAGGGACATGGTAAGAGGATTGATGAAAAACTTTATGCTCTACGCCACGGGGCGTAAGCCCGATGTCGACGATATGGCGGAGATTTATGGCATCATGGATCGGAATGCCAAAAAAGGGTATCCGTTGCGAGATATGCTGTTATCGGTCTTTCAGTCGAAGGCGTTTTTGGAGCATTAGGTGTAGCCCATCTTGCCAGAGATTGGGGGATTGAATTTTTAAGCTCTGTTTGTCCAAATTCTGGTGAATTCGGCTTCGGATGAGGTGAATTAAGGTTACTAAGAGTTGTATTTAAAGACGTGCACGGATACCTTGGTACAGAGGTAGAAAGCAGTTTCTAAGTATTTATTTAAACACGGATTGGATCTCATGAATTCGAAGTCAGCACTTTCACGTCGAACTTTCCTTCGCGGTCTTGGTGCCACATTAGCTTTACCTTACCTCGATGCTATGGGGGGAAGCACGGTGGCTGCGCTTTCCAAGGGTAAAGATCCATCCCGGTTCGCTGCTTTCTATATCCCCGGAGCCATCAGCCAATACAAATGGTTCCCCAAAGATACTGGCTCAAAATACACTCTCGCTCCTAGCCACAAACCTCTTGAGCACCATCGAGATCATTTTTCAGTTCTTACGGGGCTCTCTCATATCGAGGGGCGGATCAGCGGCCACGTTCATCCTTACAACTGGTTGACCGGTCACAATATCAATCTGATTCCTGGGACGAAGAGTAATACCATTTCCGTTGACCAAGTCGCGGCGAAGCATCTCGGGCCCACTTACTTAAATTCCCTCGTCTTGTCCTTCGCTAACGGAGTGGGCACGACGACTCTTTCTCGAAACTCCCTCGGAGTCGATATCCCGGCTACGGCTAATTATCGACGTGTGTTTGAAAATCTCTTTCCTCCCGCGGATCGTAAAGAGATCAAGAAGGCGCAAGCTCGCCTCGCTCTCAATCGCAGTATCCTGGATACCGCCATGGGTGGTGTAAAGGATGTGAAGCGTAAGCTTGGGCGTATCGACCAAGAACGCATCGAGCAATACTTGTACGCCATTCGCGATGTTGAAAAACGATTAGTTCAAAAAGAATCTATTCTTGGAAATGGGCGGCCGGACATCGATGACTCGAAGGTTCGCTTGGAGCGCAAAGTTAAAAACAGTATGCAAGAGCATATTGAATTGATGACGGATCTGATCGTGCTCGCTTTCCAAACCGATATGACCCGAGTCGCCACTCAAAGCCTGGGTGGAGAAGCCGGCCCGAATTACGATGACTATAAAGTCTGGGCTCAAAAGGCTGGTGCGCGCCAGCGCGGAACTCACGATGTTCATCACAAGGGTGGAGGTAATCGGGGTGAGAATAACCCGGATGTCATCGCATTGAGTTATCGCGATGAAATGCTCACCGCCTGTATTGCTCGCTTTATGGATAAGCTTCAAGGTATCGAAGCATCCGAGGGAACTCTATTAGATCACACGGTGATTCTTTTCGGTGGTGCACAAAAAGCTAGCCATGTAGGTAGCAGCTTCCCCACGATTCTTGCAGGGGGAAAAGCGCTCGGTCTCAAGCACGGTCACCATACGAAGTGGAAACAAGATACTCGACCCATGTCGGATCTCTACCTCACTATCCTGCAGCAACTTGGTTGCCCGGTCACCAAGTTTAAAGAGAGTTCTGCTCCGATTACTGAAGTACTCGTCTAGGCTCTGCCTATTGAATCATCGCGGATAAACCGAATTCGCCAGCATTTGGATGCGATACGTTTAAAAAACCCCGGATTTTAATGCGCAATGGGTCCAAAGCCTGGCGGCTTTGGCTACACCTGATTAGTTGTGTCGTGCCACTCCTTGTGGGGAGTCTCCCTCGAGTTTCATATTATTATCCTCGACCAAAAGCAACATGAATCCATTTTTTGTTATGATCCCACAATTCGTAAAACCGATTGCTCTGGGATTCTTGTTTTTGGTTCTTATGGGGGCAGCCTCTCCTGTTCACTCTACAGAAGCAAAAAAGCCGCTGTTGGTTTTAAAAGGACACAAAGATTGGGTCACTTCAGTAGCCTTCAGCCCCGATGGAAAAACCGTTGTTTCAGGTAGTGAAGATAAAACCATTCGGATTTGGTCGATTGAAAGCGGTATGAACGTTCGCACATTACGAGGGCATGAAGCCGGTGTTTCGGCGGTTACTTTTTCGAAGGATGGTAAAAGAATTGTTTCAGGTAGTTGGGATAAGACCTTAAAGATATGGAATGTCGCTGACGGTAAAGAGCTCTTATCGTTAGAGGGGCACGAAGAGCACATCACATCCGTGGATATTAGTTTCGACGATCTCTATGTTTTATCTGGTAGTGGTGATGACACCTTAAAGGTATGGGATGCCAAGACCGGAGAAGAGATCTATACACTCTCCCACGATAATGAGTACGACGTGACCTCTGTAGCCTTCAGTCCTGACGGCCAACGCATTGTTTCCGGTGATGGTGAACATCAACTAAAGATTTGGAACGCAGCAACTGGGGAAGAGCTGCGAACGATTGTGGCTCATGAAGGAGCTGTTTCTGGAGTTGGCTATAGTACTGATGGTCAGCGGATCGTTTCGGGAAGTTGGGATCGGAATGTTAAAGTTTGGAATGCGTTGAATGGCAAACCGTTGATGACGCTCAAGGGGCATACCAAAGACATTACGAGTGTAGCCTTCAGTCCTAACGAAAAATATATCGCCTCGGCTAGTGAAGACCAAACTTTGAGGGTGTGGAATGCACAAACCGGAAAGTTGATCCACACTTTTTCTAAACAGAGCGAGAATATTTCTTCTCTAGCCTTCGATCGAAAATCAACCCAACTCATCGCTGCGAATAAGAATGATTTGATTCTCAGGCCTTTGAAATTTTCGAAGCCGGGTTCAAAAATTCAACGTGTTCGCATCAAGCTCGATAAAGCATTGACGGGTTTGAGCCCAAAGGTTCGGGATTGGGTCTTATCGCCAGAAATCGAATTTTTGTTGATCGATGGCAAAGTGGTCTCACCCATCATTCAATTGAAGCGAGGTTGGACCGTGCCTTCGTGGAAAGGGGTGATTGGGTCGTCTCGATTTAAATTCAGTGCCAGTAAATTGACAGGTGCCATGATTGCAGTGATCCACTCGGCGAAAACGGTCTCTGGGAAATACAACATCACCATCGATGCCACAATTGATAATGACATGATTGAGGGGACTTACACCTCAGCAAGAATTAAAGTCGGGGGGGGTACAAAGAAGGGGACACTGAGGGGCGCGATTCAAGACGCTCATGTTTCGGGCGATCCTCTTCATGATGGCGTCTGGACGATTCATTTGTTCGACGGATTACCTGGAGGTGAAGTCCTTTCGCTGTATGTCGACCGACACGAAGGTAAATTTACGGCCTTTGCGTTTTCGCCCGATTTTACTCGTCGACCCCTGGATGTTGACACGAGTGGATTGACATTCAAAGACTCAAAGTTAGCTGGAGTTGTTTCTGTTTCTCGCTTGAACAAGGCCAATGACGGTACTCGCTCAAACTTTGGAAAATACAAAATCGATGCGAAGATCGCCGGGAGTAAAGTCAGGGGGGAATTCAATGGAACCTCCGTCAACGAACAAGCTGTTTCGGGAAAGATTAGGGGCGAGATTCGCCATCGCCGACCGATTCCTAAAGATGCAACTCTGTGGATCAAATGTGAAGATGGTTATACCGGTGGAGCGATGTGGCAAAATCGAGTGTTCTTTCAGTTCAAGCTGAATGAGAAGGGGGCTTTTGTTGAGGGAAAAGCTAACAACAATAAAGGGGTGTTTAAAGCGACTTTAGACGATGTAAAAGTTTCTCTCACAAACAACCGATTGCGTGGCACATTGAAATCTACAGTGAAGTCCTCAGGAAGTGTGACTACGGGGGATTACATATTTAAATTAGATGGGCAGCGTGCTGGCGATGTTTTTTACGGTCGATTTTTTACGCAACTCGGGGGTAAGGAAGTTTCAGTGGGTTATTTTGTCGGAGGCGTTCGACGATAATTTTGGTGCGCCCAACAATGGGCTCACTGCTCAACTTATTTTGCTTCAGGTAATTCTATCAGCGCAATTTTTATTCATTGGATTTAAAAATAATTCTATATTTCAGCAATGCTTTTTGGGGGCTTGCCCTTTTGATTAAAATTCTTGATCTATTAAGTCTATAGGACCAAAAACACTCGACCAAAGAGAAGTGGGTTCATTTTAAGTTCTAAATTCTTAATGTCGTTGATGCGCGCACTATTTCTTTTGGTGCGCTTAAGGAAATGTATTGCTAAGTTAAGTGCTGGAGGAAGGGAGGGTCGGTTTAGACAAGAGTTTAGAGCTTGGGAATTCGAGATTTGTATTTATACTTAATTTTCAATTCGATTTCTTCTCAGCCCTAAAGATCCACTTACTTTTGTTGAATCATCCGGTTTGAATTTTTGATTGAAGTGAGGGAGAGTCTCGCCATGTCCCCAGTGAGGAAAAAATATAAAGTCGTATGTGGGTTTGCTCTTATAGCTTTGGCTCTCATCGGAGTGGTTAGCTTCATTTTGTGGGACGATATCGATATCTATTTGCAAGTTCGTCGAATTGGGAACGGGGAGTTGCCGAAAGTCTCTAAAAGAAATGCTGAAACACATGAAATCCTTAATACCCTCTCAAGTAAAATAACTCTCTCGTTTCAGGATACTCCTTTTCCGGAAGTGCTGATGACTTTTCAAATATTGAGTCAACTCAATCTCACGATAGATCAACGGGCTAGCGCCGATTTACAAAAGGTCAAAGTACAAAGGATTCATTTTCAAAATGACTATTTAGGAGGGGCCCTTCAAAAACTTATAGATTCTCCCACAAATCAAATCGAAAACAAAACCTTCGAAGTTAAGATTGAAAACAGGATCCTAGAAATACAAGAGGCTCCGATTACGGATACCGCTTTAAAGATCTCAGCGATTCCTATCGACGATTTGCTTAATAGAAAAAGCGAAATCCAACCTGCGGGTGTTTCTCAGGAAGTTGTTATTCAACAAAAAATGCTACCAGCCCTTATTCGTGTATTGTCTGGGGGAGAAAAAAATTGGTCTGCTGGAGAAACCCTTACAGCCAACTCGGAAATACTTATTACTTATTGCGATGCCTTGACCCTCAAAAAAGTTCAATCAGCTCTCGAGATGCTTAGAGAGGGGCTTTCGAAATAGAAACAGATGAAGCCGATCATTAAGCAATAATTCTGAGTGAAGGGCTATATTGATTTAAGCCTATCTTAAATAGCGACTAAAATTCTGAAAGATATAAAACCATCCTTATGATGGTTTTTGTTTATAATGCGATCGTTTTCAAAATTCATTCTTTTTTACTTCGAGTGTTTCCTCTGAAGATAGGCTCAATGGAAAGTTATTCAAAAAACTCTCTTATCAAAAGAATCTGTTTTATAGTCCTTCTTTTCTTGGCGGGTTGCGATTCGCGAATTGAGAAGAAGAACACAATAGAAAGCGGGCGAGAGCCAAAAGTCATTACGGGTAGAATGGGGCGAAATGAATTAGTTCCGTTGACCTCTACACATTTAGAAAGCCCCTTACGATTGTTAACCGATTACGATTGGCGAGAGCAATTGCGAGTGAGTTTGGAGCTTGAGAAGAAAGAGGAAGCTTCTGAATCCACGGTTACTACTTCAGTTTCTGCTAAGGATTTGGAACGGAGTGAGGGGCTAAATGATCTCATCACTCAACAATTTTATAAAATAGCAATGCTTTTAACGGGTGGTGGCGAACAATGGGAAGAAGTGGTGAGCCCAGATTTTCGCTCTTCGAACCTTTGGCCAATCAATTTAAAGAAAACTTATCAAGGTGGTGGAGTTTCGGTTCAAGAAGGGAGGATCACTCAAGATCAAGCTAATAAGCATACAGGTATTAATGGCTTAAAAGATGCTCTTGCTCCCTTAGTTCAAAGGTTTGAATTAAAAACTTTAAAAATCAGTTTAAAAACGGTTGGCATCACTCTCTCCAAAGATCAATCAGGCCGAGTACAAACTCAGACTCTCGTAGAGATGAAGGGTCGTCAATATAGTAGATTGGGGAATCTTCAAATTCATTCGACCTGGGATTGCCAGTGGGACATAACTAAAGCGCAGCCATCAATGCTTCCAAAGTTAATCTCTGTTTCCACAGTTGACTACCAAGAAGCCACTCTACTCCGACCTCAAAATCAACCTCCCTTCCTCTTTGAAGATGCTACAGATCGAGTCTTCCAGAGGGATCCGCTGTTTAAGCAACAACAACTTAAAGGGATCGAGTATTGGTCGGGGCGGATAACTAAATTCGGGGATATGTCTTTAACGGGTCATCACGGGATGGCATTTGGGGATGTCAATCATGATGGCTTAGAAGATCTTTACATTTGTGACGCCGGCAGTTTGCCCAACCGCCTTTATCTCAAGCAACGCGATGGAACTCTCAACGATGCTTCTCGAGATTGGGAGGTGGATTGGTTCGAAGACTCACGCGGCGCCTTACTCATCGACTTAGATAACGACGGAGATCAAGATTTAGTTGTCGCTACCATCGCCGCTGTTGTATTCGCTGAAAATTTATTCATCGACGAGCAAAGCTCCCCTAAGTTTGTCATTCGAGGAGGGTATGCGGGAGCTCCCAATGCCTTTTCACTCAGCGCTGCTGATTATGATAATGATAGCGATTTAGATATTTATGTTTGTGTCTACGGAGCAGAGCCAACCGCTGGGGGGCGACGAGGATTTTCTGGAAACTCGCCTGTACCCATTCAAGATGCCAACAATGGAGGACGGAATGTACTTCTTGAAAATTTTGGGTCGTTTCACTTTGCGGATGTCACGGATGAAGTTGGATTGAATAAAAATAACACTCGATGGAGTTTTGCTTCGGCTTGGGAAGATTTTGATCAAGATGGGGATGTTGATCTTTACGTCGCTAACGATTTTGGAAGAAATTGCTTTTATAAAAATGAATCTAAGCCTGGTGGTGCAAGAAAGTTTGTAGAGATAGCGGAGCAGGTTGGTTTGGAAGATATGGCTTCCGGTATGTCAGTTTCTTGGGGGGATTACAACCGAGATGGGCGACGAGATCTTTATGTCGGAAACATGTTTTCGGCCGCGGGTCATCGAGTTTCTTATCAACGGAATTTTGCTGAGGGGCGAAGCGAGGTCGACGTCTCCAACCTCAAACGGATGGCTCGAGGTAATTCCTTATTCTCTGCGAATTCCGATTCAACAAAATTTAGTGATGTGAGCTTGAGCACTAACGTGACCCAAGGCCGCTGGGCTTGGAGCTCTGCCTTCACGGACATAAATAATGATGGTTGGGAAGATCTCATTGTATCCAACGGTTATATGACTAATTCGAACTCCGGTGATTTGTGAAGCTTCTTTTGGCGACAGGTCGTGTCGCCTTCACCAGCTAACACGGAATCTGTGGATCAGTTAAAGAGTTATAGTCATTCTTGGTCGGGCCTCATCGATCAAGTTCGCAGGGGAAAGTCTTGGAGTGGGAACGAACGCAATTGCTGTTTTTTAAATAGCTCTTCGGGTGAGTTCATCGATCTTTCTTATTTAAGTGGGTTGGATACCTCTGGAGACGGTAGAAGCCTCGCTTTTGTGGATTGGGATTTTGATGGCGATATCGATATCTGGTCGCGAGAACGCACCTCCCCACGTGTTCGATTCATGGTCAATCTGCATCAGGGAAATAAGCGAGATTTTTTAGGAATCAAGCTTCACAGTGAAGTGGGAAACCGAGACGGGATTGGAGCGGTGGTGGAAGTCGTTCCCACTCAAGGAGAATTAAAAGAGGGTCATAAAATTGTTAAGTCTCTCGCGGCGGGAAATCTCTTTCTCTCTCAATCCAGTAAGTGGTTACATTTTGGACTTGGAAAAATTCAAAATATCGACCGAGTGATTGTTCGGTGGCCAGGGGGGAAGGTTGAAGAGTTTAAAGATCTATTTCCGGGGAAAAGGTATCTACTTTCTCAAGGCACGGGAAAGGCCGAATTGTGGGAACTCAAAAAAGTTCAAAAGGGTAAATCTAAGCCGAGTGATAACCTTCAAATAGAAAGTGAAGCATCGGAGCCTGGGGCAAGAATTGTATTGCCCCTAAAAGTGCCGCTACCCACTTTGTTTTATTCTTCAGATCCAGGAAAATTGAAAGTTATCGACACTCAATCTCAACCTACACTCATTCTGATTTGGAATATGTTGAGTTCGATCTGTCAAAAGGAGCTGGAGAAACTGACTCAGTTAGAGGAGTCATTGAACTCGGAAGAGTTGAATATCTTGCCATTATTCATCAATGACAAGCCGGAATTCAAAAAAGCCATTGAAGGGGCAGTTGCACGAATAAAATTTCCAATTCAGTGGGGATTTATCGAACCGAAATCGGTAGAAGCTATTCGAACATTTCAAGAGAGTTTGTTTGATCGGATCCCCAAGTTAACCGTTCCCTTGGGTTTTCTCCTCGATTCCGAAATGAATGTAGTGGCTCTCTATAGAGGAACCATTTCTTTTAAAGAAGTATTCCATGATGCTTCAGTGCTATTAAAGGCAGGCAATCAGCAGCTCCATCATTTTGCGCCTCCTTTTAAAGGACGATGGTTTACGAAGCCATTGGGTCGTCTCGAAATGAATCGTTACTTGGCCGCCGCGTTCGAAGCTAAAATTCCTGAAGCGGGAATTCCTTATTTCGTAGGGGCTAATCAGCTTGATGAAGCAACACTTAAAGTTGAGTTAACGAAGAAGTACCATCAGTTCGCTCGAAAATTTTATAAATCTAAAGAATACAAAAAAGCTTCTTATTATTTTCAACAAGCTTTAGGGCCATCACCTCCATCTCCTCAGATTCATCATGACTACGGTCATCTCTTAGGAAGATTGGGTAAGTATAAAGAAGCAGAGAAGCAGTTGCTAAAAGCTCTCGAAATAGATCCTGAATATGATTCGGCTAAGCGTGCATTAATTCTCATTCGAGAGCTGATGCGAGGGACGAAATAGGTGCGAATTTTTCAAGATTGCGTAAATCAATAACAGTTCGTTAATCCCGAAATTTGCCATAGCCGTTGGGACTTGCTTTGATATTTCAGTGGATTTTAGTGCTCCAGGTAATTTATTCGTTTCGATCTGATATTATTTAATTGATACAGAATGTAGGTATGCGATTTGCCTGTCCTCAATTTATTAAGTCGAGGCATTTGACTAAATTTTAAAAGGGTGTCATCAATCTAGGTAGAGGAATAACAATGAGGCTCACACGCATTGTTCTGCTTATTTTTGCATCGTCTTTAATTGGATTTAGCTGCTCGTCAAAAAAAGCCCATCGGGGCCTTAGCACTCGTTACGACTTTGGCTTTGCGATCAGCAAGAATGATGTCAAAAAGTTAACAAAGATTACCGAAGACCCTTGGGTTCTGGACACCGTTTTTGGTGAAGATAAAGAGAGTGGTCTCCATCATGCCGTTCGATTCAAAAGTTTAGACGCTCTTCGTTTGCTGCTTAAGCGTAAGATCCATCCCAACATCCTTGATGGTCGGGGTCGAACTCCACTCCATACTGCGATTCAGACTCGTGGTGGTGTTGATATGGTTCGAGCATTAGTTGAAGCTGGAGCTGACCCTTCAATTAAAGATCGTAATGGGAAAGATGTTTATTCCTATGCTTTCAGTAGCCGGGATACCACTGTACGCAACTATTTGAGGAGGAGTAAGAATTCTACCCCTAATCAAGTCGTCAATAATACCCCCAGAGCAAGTGTCTCAACTCCAAGGGCTAAGCCTAAACCTAAACCCAAGCTGAGCCTCTTTCAGGCCGTTCAGCAAAACAATTTCACAAGGGTAAGTGAGCTTCTCGAAGGTGGGGGGAACCCAAATAAGCAACTCAGCGACGGGCGAACTGCTTTACATTTAGCGGCCGGGACGAATACAGATATGGTGGGTTTGCTTCTTAAACATGATGCTGATATCAATATTCGTGATAAGCGGGGTCGGGCTCCTCTTCACGTCGCATGTGAGATGGGATCGAAAAAATTGACAGAATATTTTCTTCAACGTGGAGCCAAGCAAGATGCCGTCGATTCAACGGGGCGATCGGCTCTTCACATCGCTGCGAGTCGAATGGACGAATCCTTAGTTGAGTTGCTTTTGGATTGGGAGGTTGACCACAATCTTCGTGATAAAAAAAATCGATCTGCCAAAGATCTCGTCCTCGATCTACGAAAAAAGATGCAAGGCTTTTCAAAGCGAAAGGATCGCGAGAAGGCAAGTAGAATCGCCAGTCTATTAAATGTTGAAAGTCGCTGGCAAAGTGATCTTAAAGAGGCGATTCGTCAAAAGGATGAAGAAACTTTCAAAGAGTTAATTAATGACGGTCGTTTCGTGAAAAGCTATCTTTCGCGTCATCGAGATCAGATGATTTCATTTGCGGTTGTCAACAATGTTTCTTTTGCCCTGAATCAGCTGGTTGAAAAAGGGCAGCCGCTTAGTGATGAACAAGTGCTCAAGTTTTTAGCTGCTGCTATCGACGGCCGCACAGAAAGTTTGAATCTTGCATTCGGGCTTCGCCCGATTCAGTTTTTCCAAACAAAAGGGATTCCCATTCTCGTAGATAAAATAGTCAGTCGCGGTTCACGCTTCAAACTCGAAAAAATATTAAAATTGGGAATTGATTCTAATACTCCGTTACAAAATGGTGATTCATTGCTGCATGTCGCATCGAAGAGTGGAGATTGGGATAACCCAAGAGTCCTCATCTCTCATGGGGCTAAGATCAATAAACCCGGCGCTAAGGGTTGGACGCCTTTCCACTATGCCGTTGCGAGTGGTGGGGGGGCCTTGGTTGCGTTTATGCTAGAAGAAGGAGCTACAATATCTCTAGAGCCTCCGGGAAAGAGTATAACTGAGTTGGCGGTAAGCGGAAGGTCGGATGAAGTTCTCGACCTCGTCATGAAGAAAGGGGCTCAAGTTCCACCGGGTCACAAGCTTTTAGATATAGCAGTAACGAATGGTGACATCACCATCATTAAAATGCTTCTTAAAGCAGGTCAAGTCCCATCGAACACTGGGCGCACTACGCTTATTCGTTGTATGGATGAGGGGCCCGCAAGGTGGCGAGATGAGATTCTTGAATTACTCTTAGAAGCTGGAGCCAAGGTTAATATTGCGAGTACGACTGTAAAGCTTGATAGCCGCGATAATCCACCGGATGGTTATACTGCACTCGATATTGCAGAACGTCGGGGGAATAAAAAAGAGGTGGAAATCCTTCGTAAGCGATGGGCATTTTCGGTTATCGATTTTCAGGATGCTCTTAACAAGGGTCAACGGTCAAAGGTGGAAACGCTTTTAAAAGATCGTCCCGGTATTGTTCACCATCGAGATCCAGAGGGCCGTACTGCCCTTCATGCAGCTGCGAGATCAAATAAAGTTGAACTCGTTAAGATTGTTTTCCCTTTGGTGAGCACTGCGATAGCGGTCGATGATAAGGGAAATAGCCCTCTTCATGATGCCGCCGAGGTGGGGTCTAAAGAGATCGTTCTATTTCTTTTAAAGAACGGGGCCGATGTGAATTGGGCTAATAAGTTTATGAACACCCCTTTACACATTGCGATTATGAGCTCCCAATACGATGCCGCTGACACTCTACTGGCCTATGGAGCTGATTTTTGGAAGGAGAACTATCAAAAGCGAACGGCTATTCAGATTGCTTCCATCCGTGGGGATGAGAAGCTGAAGTCACTTCTTGAAAAAGCAAAAAATATTACTTACCGACTATTACTTGCCTCGGGGAATGGAGATACCGCTTACCTGAAAAAGACTCTCGATCAACTCCCTCGCTTCATACACGCAAGAAATAAGAGTTTAAAAACATTGCTCCATATCGCTTCTGAAGAGGGGCAGAAAGCCGCCGCTGAGTTGTTGATTGCGCGGGGAGCACAAGTGAATGCCAAGGCTAGCGATGGAGCAACCCCTCTTCACTGGGCCGTACTCGAAAACCATCCTGAAGTGGTGAGCTTATTGTTAAAGAATAAAGCTCAAGTCGACGCTGCTCTCGACAATGATCGCACCCCTCTTCATATGGCTCGTTCTGTTGAGTGCGCTCGATTACTCATCGAGCAGGGTGCACCCCTTGATGTCATTGATTCGAATCGACACACTCCACTCCACGGTGCGGCAGTAGATAATTTACCTGACATTATCGAATTATTGGTTAAATCTGGGGCCAATCCGAATATCGGTAATAAGCACGGATACAAGCCTATTCATTTGGCAGCATGGAAAGACCGGGAGGAGGCCATTCGGGCTTTGCATCGAGTAGGAGCAAACTTGAACGCAAAGAGTAATAAAGGATTCAATGCGATGGCCCTCGCATTGAGTCAAAAAAAACCTAAGGCCGTAGCAGTGCTCGCGGAATTAGGGCAAACAGTTATCGCAACTAGCTCGGAAGAGGCTCTTCCTGCTCTGCTCGCAGCGAGTGCGTCGGGTGAACTGAACATTGTCAAAAAACTCATCGCCCAAGGCGAGGACCTCCAAGCCGTTTCAGAAAAAACGGGTGCCAATGCTCTCTTTTATGCGATTGGTAAGGGGCATGTGGATGTGCTCAAGGTCTTGGTTAAAGCTGGGGTCAAAGTGAACCTAATGATCAAGAGTAAGAACACTCCGCTTGTCATGGCGACAACTCGGGGAAGACTCAAAATGGTTGAAATCTTACTCGATGGGGGAGCAGATCCAAACTTAGCAGTGGATGGTTGGACACCCCTTCATTATGCGGTTTCTAACTCGCAGCCCGAAATCGTCAAGCTCCTCATCAAACGAAAAGCAGACTATACAAAAAGTTCACCTGGGGGAACAACGCCTCTCGCTTTAGCTATAGAGAGTAACCAATTGGGGATGATCACAACTTTATGGTTAGCTGGGGTCAACGTCAATGAGATCGACCGAAATGGGGAGACCTTGCTCCATAAGGCTGCCGGTAACGGTCAGCTTGAAATTGCCCGTAGATTGCTGGGTAGTGGAGCGAAAGTCGACTATACCGACAACAAGGGGCGAACCCCCTTGCATCACGCTGCAATAGGGGGGCACCTTGAAGTGATCAAGCTCCTATTAGATCGAGGAGCTGTGATGACGAAAAAAGATCGTCGAGGAAATACACCAAGTATGCTGACGAAGGACTCTGAACTCCGACTGTGGTTCTTCCGAAATCTTGGAACTTACCGCCGTTGATGAGGCAAACCATTTCTTATGTTCTCCAACAGTTCATTTGATTTATAGGCTGTTGATGAACCCAGCTGTTGAAATTATTCCTCTGGAGGAACGTAACCTTCTGGAGGTCCTTCCTGAGGCCCCATGGTCGGTTCAAATTTTTTGGAGTAGTGAGCAAACTTCTCCTTAAACTTGTCGAAGGCAAACATGGCGATTTGAGCCCCGTTGATGATCAGTGCGATGTTCTCGATGCACATCTCCCAACCAGCAGCGCTTCTTGCTCCTTCTGAAATGTTGGGATTGATTTCAGTAAAGAGGAAATGACAACCATCTTCGTGGGCAGCGAGCTCAATTTTATATTGGTACTTTCCCCAAGTAAATTCCAAGAGGTTGGGGGCGTCGGCGGTTAAAACTTTCCCAATTAGATCTTCTTCAGTGAGGCCGGCATCCTCGCCATGGAGGAATCTAAATTTCAAATCTCCTCCCACCTCCCAGGAACCCGTGACTTCACACGGGAACCATTGATTTAAAAGTTCACTTTCAGTTAATGCTCGCCATACCTTTTCTGGAGGATGCGCGAAAGTTCGTTCGAGGGTCAATTCGTATTTATCGCCGGCCTTAGTGAAATTACATTCCACGTTTCAGTCCTCCATTGAATCAAGGGTTCTTTCTAAAGCATCTAATCGTTCTTCCCAAAGGATTCGAAAAGGTGCCAACCATTCTTCAATCTCTTTTAATCCCATCGGATTGAGACTGTAAAAGCGACGTTGAGCTTCGACTCGAACGTTAACTAAGCCTGCTTCGCGAAGCGAACGAAGTTGCTTTGAAACTGCGGGCTGACTGATCTTCAGTGTGGTCACGAGTTCGTTGACGGAACGCTCACTGATTCTAAGTTCATCGAGTATTCGGCGTCGAGTGGGGTCGCTGATGAGATCGAAGGTTGAATTAAGCATACCTTAAATATAACCATATAGTTATATAGCTCAATAGGAATATAGTAAATTTTAAAGCCTTATTTAGTCTATGTTTATGGATTTATTGAATGAAGAAAGGGAGATTCCCGATGATGCAAATGAGCTTATTTCTAAATTAAATAGAGCATTAATTAGAAGTAGGGTAGCTGTTTGTGTCCGATTGGGTAGAAAAAATGAAGCTCAAATAATGGTCTCCGAGCTTAAGGAGAAATGGCCTGATCCCAAATTTCATAAAACTCTGGATAAGGCACTCATCGGGAGGATTCCTGAACTTCCATAGCTTAAAAAAACAAGATATCGTGGTGTTTAACTTTATTCCGCATCTTATTCTATTTTGACGAGAGACGAGATGCGACTTTGTACAGAGAATTATAACGCCTTGTCATTCATCGAAATTAAATAGTGATTTAAGTTCACTGAGGTCATTCTTCAATAGGCTGTTAAAGGCTTTTAATGCAACTTTAGAATCGCTGTCTAGGCTTAAGATATTGCCATCAATTAGAAGTGTTAAGGTGCCATTAGGATTCCAGTCAACGATCACATTAGGAACGTCTTCCATCCAGACATTTGTTTTTATTGCATTATTTATTGCGGCCTCAATGGTTTCTATATTTGGTTGTTCTATTGCTTCCCCAGTACTTGTATGAAGCAGAACGAGTCTGCTTTCTCGATTTCTAATTCGTTCATTTTGAAAATCCTTGGCGAGTTGAATCCGTTCGATGATAGATAATTCATCTTTCGATTTATCTGGTGTGAATAATTCAAAGGAAACCTCTTTGTATTCAGGAGATTCCATGAGTTGTTCACTCAGCCATAATAAACTTTCTTGGAATTCATCGATTTCAGGTTCAACCTCATAATCAATCAGATTAAACGTTTCTAAAGATTTTATTTCATGTAAATGGATGTCTTCAAAATGTGGAATTTCCGCTCCACTTCGAGGGGTACTAAGTGTCAACTGAGAAGTGCATTCACTCACCGCATTTTCTCTCTGACTTAATGGTTCTGAGTCGGGTAGGTGTATCTTTCTTATTGTTTTAATTATAGAAGTGTGATCGTAGAGCGAGTCATCAATCGTTCCTTGGGCAATATAAGGAGAGACGAGTACTGCAGGAACTCGGGGGCCTAATAGATCAAACTTAAAATCATACTCGGTATTGGATTCTTTAACCCTAAATTGTGGACCTTTCGGAGGAGGTTCTCGATCATAAAATCCACCGTGTTCATCGTAGGTTATAATGAATAATGATTTTTCCCAGACAGTTGGATTCATCGTTAAAGCTTTGTAAATTTTTAGAATCAAATTCTCAGCATTTTTGAAGTCACTACTCGAGGTGGTGTTATTCATGGGGTGTTGGCTGCTTGAGTGTCCAATAAAATGATCAGGCTCTATAAAGGAATAATGAGGTAGATGGCCAGTACTGGCTTTGTCGATGAAGTCATCGATGCTTTGAAATCGATTTTCCCAGGTAAACCACCATAATTTTCTAAATACCGTTGCTTGTGCGAAGGCATCGTTGTCAGAGTAAATTCTCCAATCCTTCTTATTATCACCTAAAAGTTCAAAGATCGTTTTGTTGTAATAAAATCGTTTCTCAATGTTGACTTCGCCATCACTAGTTCCCGTGTGAGCAAAGTTTCGATTGGGCCAAGTCATTCCTGGGACTGAGCAATGCCATCTTGTGCACACTGCAAATTCTTTAGCTAAAGTAGCAAGTACTGGAATTTTTCTTGGAGATTGGCAGTCCATTATTTGTTCACCCAAGTCGGGTTGATCGCGTTGTTCGCATAATTCACTGAATTGGGTAACGAAGCCTTGATTGTTGATTACGTCATCGGGGGAAATTTGTTTCAAGACTTCGAGATATTCATGCCCAGGACTCACTCTAATCGTAGCTCTGGCTGAATCGGTGGTTGGGATTGCTGTTCCACTTCGATCTGGATTAGTGTGGCTTGAGTTAAGTCCAGGATAGGACGGATCAGGATGATCGAGATAACCGAGCATGTGATCAAAGGAGCGGTTTTCGAGCATCAACACTATAATATGTTCAATGTTTTGTAGCATGGATGGCTTTGCTGAATATACTTCGACGGTTAAATTGTAAAAATGACAATGTATGATATCAGGTTACATTATCTTTTTAATATAAATCTTATTAGGAGGCTGCCTTGATAGCAATTCGTACTTCTTATTTGTAGAAGGGATTTTGGTGTGGGTCTGATTTGTGTCAGAGGAATGTGCTGTCCCTATTAATGATTGCCCACATTGACTACAATCTTCTTTACATGCTTCTTTTTATTGCCCTCTTTCATCGTTACTTCAGTCGTTGCCTTAACTTTAAACCTGGGTAGTGTCTCGAGAAGTTTTAAGATTTGTAATTTAAGGGCTGAGTTTTCCGCTTCTTTTCAATCGCAGTTAGAATAGTTAAGCTCAGCAAGCAGAGAGTGGAAAGAGGAATAGAAATATATTTGGACTCAGACCTGCTAGTCTCCTTGGCCATACTCCTCGTTAAGTACTTCTGTGGAGGCAACTTCGGAATCTATGATTCGCATTTTTAAGAACGGAATTCTGATATTTCAGGGATTCATGGCTTTAGTTACGTTCATATAAATTAAATGTGCCTCAATCACTTTAGATAGGCGATAAAATAGTTTTGGGTTGAACTCAATAGATTCTGTTTTTGTTCTTAATCAATTCTATTTTAGATTGGGCTTACGATGCGTCCTTCCCTTTTAAACTCTCTTTGTTTCTTAGCTTTCTCGTTTTCCCTGTTTTCGAGTTCTTCTCTAAATGCACAACAGACAGTCACCATCGAATTTGTTAGTGATGATGACGATGTCGGAATCGAAGGATCCATCCAAGTTCAGCCGGGTGCTCCGGGTGGCGTTGAGGTTGTCGATGGCACTCGACATGCACTTCAGTTCCCCGGATTGAATATCAATAAGCACGGTGAGAAACTCCCGATACTTATAGGCTTCATCCGAATTCAAAACAGCGATCCTAATGAAGTCATCATAATAAATGGCTCGGGAATTGGTGGGGTTGCATTTGCAGTGATCGCCGAGGTGTCGGGCTCAGATCTTTTAAGTGACGAAGAGATTCCCAATGCCGAAACTCTCGCCCTATTTTTTGCCCAAGCAAACGTTCAAGTCATTTGTGGAGAAAATGCATCGAGCGGTACGATCGGTGTAACTGAAGTTGATGAATCCAATCCAATTGTTTTTGATCAGGAGAGCATCGATTTTGGGACCGTTCCCGTTCCCTTCACTCCTTACAAGATCGTCTCCGGAAGAAATCGAAGTAGTAAACCCCAAACGATCAATTTCAAATCAGATCATGATGAGTTTAAAGCCTATAAACGAAACGAAGATGGGACGGTGGGTGCCGAAATTCAATCGTTAACCGTGGCTCCCTTTGCAGTTTTTGCTTTATACATTTCCTTCAATCCGACTATTTTTACAGTGGCGATTTTTATTGCCATGCAGATCATCGTTGTCGACTTTGAGCAAAATTCTTTGGTCGTTCAAGCAAGGGCGAGCCAGTCCGAATTGGATGAAAATCTTTTATTGTTTCAACAAGCGTTGGATGCCATGGTCTTCCCGGCGTTCCTCGCTGCTCCACAGTTTAATTTTTTACCTTTCTTTATCGTCTTCTTTTTCTTTCATTTCAATCCATTGGCGGTTCAGTACTATTACGCTATCGACACTCCTCCTGGAATCGAAGTCGATCCCAATTCGTTCAAGGGTTTACCTCAATGTTCAGGGCCGGGAGCTCACAATGTTCAATTCTTCCCGCATGACCCGGTCCCGATTGGTAGTCCATTACTTTGGGCTATAGTCTTTTGTGGTCTTCGAGATTCGGGATTCTTTCTACCCGTCTTCGTCGTTAAAAATCTTCGCGAACAAAAGAACAATGAAAAATTTGAAGTGGGTTTAGTTCTTCACCTCGTTTTGCCGGATGGCACGAGTGTGAGGAGTCCAAGAGCATCCAAAGTTATAGAAACGCTCCCCATTATCGAAGACCAAGCTGATGATGTATCGGCTTATATTCCCACCAATGTCATATCCATCACCGATGGGCAAATCTTCCTTGAAACCGATCTGTTTTTGGGAGGAAGAGATTCTAGGAAAGTCAACTTGATTACCGATTTCCCGGGAGAGGTCGCAGTATTGAATAAAGAACTTCAGGCGGTAGAAATGTCTCCAAATCCCAATCCGCCCTCGTTCAATGTTTTGAATTTGGGCTCTGGGGATCTCAGCGGATTACAAAATCCAGAATTCGAACTCCGGTCCTGGTCGTGGACTGCAGTCGAGGGTGAAAATTATTTTGCTTCGTTTAAAAACAACACTGGACAACAAATTCAGTTCACAATGGGCTTTTACTATGATGACTTGATCGAGCCCAACTTTTTCTTGCCCGGCGACTGTAATGCAGATTCGCTCTTAAATCTGAGCGATGCTATTTGCATGTTGAGTTATCTCTTTTTAGGGGAGCCGGACGGTCTACCCTGTGGAAACGGAGCCGTTGACGATGTTGCCAATAGAAAGCTGTTCAATTTAAATGGAGAGGGCGCAGTGGATCAAGCGGATGTGATCTATCTCTTAGTGCATCTCTTTTTGGGAGGACCAGGTCCGGTACAGGGAACAGAATGTCTCGAAGTTCAAGGTTGTCCTGATATCTGTGTGAACGATTAACGCATGGGATACAAGAGAACAAGGGTATCCCATAAACCATGAGCAAAAATGACGATCCAAAGATTAGAGGTCTTGTGGTAGATAAAGGCGGCAAGCATCCCTAATAAAAAAGCCGGAACCATAAAAGGGAGGGGGAGGATGCCGTGAAAAAGAACGAAGGCGAGTGAAGAGAGTACCATCGCAACGATCACGGGTTGCCCAGCTTTCTTTAATGCGGTCATCATATAACCACGATAGATTACCTCTTCACAGAAGCCCGCTGATATTGCGATAAAAATCACTGACCAACGACCATATTTTCCGATTTGACCCCATTGCCAGCCGGCTAAGGGCTGTTTCTTGTAGGCGATTATCAAAAAAGATCCGAGCAGGACGACAGCTACAACAAATCCTAAGAACATTTGGGGGAGATGCTTGAGCCCTATTTCTTTGGGCCCATTCAATCTTTTACTTGCCCAGATCAACACTAAGCTGGCCATGACCCAGTGAAGGCCAAAAGAAATTTGCCATGAATAGGGTGTTAATCGCGCAAGGTAATAGAGAGAAGGAACAATAAATAAGGCCAGCCAAACGATATAGTTCTTATCGAGTTTCTTATCGTCAGGGAGTTCCGCTTGGGGGCTCTCAGAGGTGGTTGTCATATTTGTCTTTTAAATTAAATGAGCATCGAGATTGTTTTAAAAACTCCATATCATTTTATGAGATAATGCTTGGATAGTCTTTGAATTCGTATGTTCTTTAAGGAATGCCATCTGGATTCTACAGTTCTCCTATGAAATCCACACTCGTTTCTTTCATGCAAGTTAATACTCTCATTCTCTTCCTGAGTCTGTGGCTTCTCACAGATTCAATTTTAGCCGAAAATCCAACCTACAAGGCAGATATTCAACCCCTCGTGGCGAAGTACTGTGTTAAGTGTCATAGTGGAAAGAGGCCTAAAGGTAAAATAGACTTCAGTCAGTTTATGACCGATGACCATGCTCGGAAAAAGTACGAGGTGTGGCAATCGGCACTGGAGCTCTTGGAGGAACGGGAGATGCCTCCCGAAGATGAACCTCAACCCACTGAAGCTGAGCGAGCAAAGATTAAGGCGTGGTATGAAGAGCAACTCGTTCGCTCCGTCAAAGCTCACCCCGGATTTTTTAAGCCGAGGAGACTCTCGGCCGCTGAGTATAGAAACACATTACACACTCTGTTTGGGTTTGATCTGGAAGTCAATATCGCTGAAGCAGAGCAAACTGTTGCCGAAAAATCCTTGGTGATGAAACTCCTACCTCTGGATCCACCGGGAAAAAGTGGCTATCGAAACGACACCTCAGGCAACCCTCTAACGACGGTGATCTGGAATCAGTATTCATATTTAACCGATGCTGCGCTTGAGCAGTTCTTCTCGAGCGTTCGTAGGGAGCAACTCGAATCCATCACCGGGCCCATCGCAAAAGATGGTATCACTCAAGCTCAAGCAGAGAAACTCATCCGAGATTTCCTTCCCCGAGTGTATCGACGATCGATTCCTGAATCTGACCTTGAAAAGCCGTTAATGGCCATCAAGGCATCCGATGAGTTGATCACCACTTTAAAGGTCGAAATGAAGGCAGCGTTGATGTCGCCGGGTTTCATGTATAGAGGTTTGCTGATGCCGGCAAAGCCCGATAAGCAACAACCTGTAGACGACTTCGAATTGGCCGAACGCCTTTCCTATTTTCTATGGGCGGATATGCCCGATGAGAAACTTCTAGAGTCTGCGCGTGAGGGAAAGCTCAACGATGATTCAGTGCTTAAAAATCATATCGATCGTATGTTGGCCTCGCCTAAGGCCAGAAGCTTAACCGATGATTTTGCTACGCAGTGGCTCACTCTCGATGAGGTCGCCAAGAATTACCGAAATCCTCCCCAACAAGTTGCCTTTAAAACTCAACCACTGGATTTTATGAACTACCTGTTCACGTCGAATCGACCCTTGATCGAACTCGTCGATTCCAAGGTGGCGTTCGTCAATCAATTCACTCAGGGGTACTACCCGCGTGATCGACACCAATTGAAACGATATAGAAAGCCTAAAGGGGTTGAGATCGCGATCATTCCTAATCAGATGATTCAGTTGGATAAGACTCCGGAGAGAGGGGGAATCTTAACGATTCCTGGAATTTTGCAAATGAACCGAGGTCCGATTCTTCGAGGAGTTTGGATTTTAGAGCGCCTCCTCGGAGAGCATCTACCCGAGCCACCACCCGATGTGGGTCAAGTTCCTCAGAATAAACGAGGCGAGAAGCTTACTTTTCGTCAACGCTTTGAATTGCATCGAAGTAAGAAAACTTGTGCCGTTTGCCACGATAAAATTGATCCCCTAGGATTCGGCCTAACTGCCTACGACAATCGCGGGATCTTTTTGTTGAAAGATAGTTACACACCCACGAAAAAAGAGAGGAAGAGAGGTCTCGTACCGACTGAGGCCGATCGTAAAGGAATCGATGCATCAGGCCAGCTTCCTACGGGGGAAAAATTTAAAAGTTATCAGGAACTCAAGCAGATCTTGATCACGTCACAGCGTGAAAAGGTTATTCGGAATATCGTGCGACAGATGCTTTCTTACGCACTTTGTCGTAAACTGGAGATCTTCGATCGCCCGACGGTGGAAGAGATCACCCGGAAGGTCAATAACAAACACAGTACTTATAGAGACTTAATTTACGAAATTGCTAACAGTCTTCCGTTTCGAAAAACGGTCGTCCAAGGGAAGAAATCATGAGCTGGAATATCGATCGCAGAACGTTTCTTAGAGGTTCGGCCGGCGCTTTGTTGCCATTACCGTTCCTCAACTTGATGGAAGCGTCTGAAAAGCGCAAGAATGATCCGAAGCCTCCAGTTCGTTTCATCACTTTGTTCAAGCCCAATGGGGTTCATCCTCCTTCATGGAATATCGAAGGGGGGAGCGAATTTGATTTTCGTATGTCTCCGATGATGAAACCCTTCGAGAAACATCGTGATGACTTGCTGATTCTCGACCAAATGGGGGACTTTGGGTTTTCTTCCCACGCCAGTTCTACGCGACGTTTTCTTTCAGGGCATCACACCAATTCTCGTACAGCTTCGATCGATCAATTGATCGCTGACAAAGTTGGAAAAGACACTCCGCATCGATCGCTCGAGCTCACGACTGAAGGTCTTTTCCCCAATCAAATTGGTTGTAGTTATATTTCTTATGATCAAAAGGGAAATGCCATTCCCCGAGAGAGCGACCCTCAACTCATTTTCGATCGCTTGTTCAGGAATCCTCTGAGCGATAAATCGAAGCGCAAAGAGATGTCGAGTCTCTTGGATCGAGTTCGAGACGATGCCAAGTCGCTCAATCGAAAAGCCGGTAAAGAAGATCGTCATACTTTAGATGAATACTTAAGCGTCATTCGCGAAACTGAGAAACGGCTTAAAAGTCTCAATCAAGCGGGAGTGTCGAAAGTCGATTTTTCAAAACTGAAGCGACCGGAAGCTTCCGTTAACTTGAATGATCAAGTCACGGCGATGCTCGATCTTATCGCCTTAGCTTGCTGGACGGATTCCACTCGCTGCATCACTTACATGCTCGGCAACAGTAACAGCCGCATGATTTTTGATTTCCTTGGCGTTAAAGAGCAGCATCACTATCTTTCCCACTTCTTCCGTAATTTCAGTCGCCATAATCTTGAAGGCTTGTTGAAGATCAACCAGTGGCACATGGAGAAATTCGATTATCTCCTGACTAAGCTGAAATCTTACAAAGATAGCAATGGATCCCTTCTAGATAACAGTGTTGTACTGTTTGGTTCCGGAATGGGGCACAGTGACAATCACACCGTCAAGCGTATCCCCGTCATCCTTGCCGGTAAGGGTGGGGGAATGTTAAAGACGGGGCGCTACCTTCGTTATCACGAAAATCAAGAGTTAGGGCGCTTACACCTTTCACTCTTAAAGGGTTTTGGGATCGAGCTCGACAAGTACGCAAAAGCCACCAGTCCTTTACCGGGTTTAGACGGTTCACCCATAAAATTCTTTAAAGAGAAGCCCTTTGAAAGTTGGGTGAAGGTCCAAGACAAAACCATCACCGTTCAGGGTCGCTTGCGCATGTCGGATAACTTGGACGAAGCCAAGGTCTTCTTCGTGGATGTTAAAGGGAAGTCTTCGGTGCGAGTGGAAGTACGCTTTGGGGATTTCCATCGATTTAACTTGGCCTACCATTGCGGTACACCGATTATCTTGACGGGAACGGGAAGTCAAGACAATGGTAACCTCCGAATTACCAAAGTGACGGAACTCAATTCTTTATACGGTAAGAAGCCGGGGACCCTGAACGGTTAATTACTGAAACGATTTTTTAGAGAGCAGTTGAATGAAACTCAGTGATCAATTCCTTGCTGAATTTATGTTAGAAGCGCGGGAAAAGAATTATTCATATAGTTTTTTTTTGAATCGAAATATTCAAAAATACGTTTTGGTGTTTATGGTTTATGGATTGCTATGCCTTACGATGTTGTATTTCGATTTAATGGTGGGATTGGCATTACTCATTGGGATGCTTTTCGGAAACTTGCTTGGGGATTATAGCTGGATCTTAGCAATCCAGAAAACTTGGGAGTTCAATAAGAAGATCATCGATTGGGATAAAGTTGAGACGCTGTCGGTAGAAGAGGATATAGAAGAAACAGATTCTTGAAGCCTATTGATAAGAAGTTGTGAATTAATGATTTTCGTTTGACCTGAACTACAAGCGTTATATCCAAGCATAAAGATTAACTAGCCCGAAGCGCTAGCGAGGGGAAAGGGCCCCTCGCTAGCGCTTCGGGCTAGTTAATTGGCTTGCTTTAAATCCAGTTTGAAATCCTTGGTCGATCATGCCTATAAGGGAAGAACGGCGCACGGCGAGCGCCTACTACCATCAAGCTTCGGGATAGTTAAGTTGGTGAAATTCTTTAAAAAATCAAAATCGCATCGGGCGCGGTGAAAATGTAGCAGATTTTCACTGGCAATTATCCGGAAAGACCAGGCAACCCAATTGCCAATCGCTCTCTAAAGATGACCCCCCGCAATCCGGGTAGGGATGAGCCGGTCCCGGGCCACCTAAAAAGAGATGGCTGAGAAGGAGAACGGAATCTGTAATTTCAATTTCACCGTTGAGTTCAATATCAGCCGCTGCCTTACAGCGTGGTGTGTTTTCTCCCAAAAATAGCCATTGAAGAGTGTTGATCGCATCGGTCATTTCAACTCGACCGTCCTGGTTGACATCCCCACGAACAAATTCATTTTTAGCTGATCGTGGAATCACCTTCATCGCGTCTAAGGAGCTCGCTTTAAACAACTCCGAATTATTCTCTCCACTCTCTTCGACTGAAAAGACAGATTCGAGTTCACCGTTATGCCAAACGAGGTTGCTTGATCTCATGTCGGCCGCTAACCAACTCGGCCAATCATCTAGTATGGGACCTCCACAGAAAACCAATTCTTCTTCACTCCCATCGTAGTTCGCTCTATTGATCCTCTCGACTGAATTACACCCACCACTTAAATCCACAGCAGCCCAGTAAATTTTCTTTCTGACGGTGTCAACAGTGAATCCTAAGTCGCCAGTGAAGGAACCTACTTCGAATAAGACTTTTGGATCTTCTACTTCGAGATTAGAGGTCCAGATAGCAGGGGGGCGATAGCGGCCGGGTTCTCTTTCCGGTGCTTCGGCAATCCAAAAGAGTCTTCCTTCTTCCGGATCGATGCTTAGATTGTTAATAAAAGTTTCTTCAAGAAAGGTGTCTGTTTTAAAGCCGACTAATTCGAAACGAATGATGCCATTGTCCGTTCCGATGTAAGCGACCCTATTCTTGGAATCTAGGGCGAGGGATCCCATATATAATGAGTTGCGTATGAGTAAATCGTGACGCGTACCATCAAAGTTGGAATACCAGAGCTCGCTGCGTTTATTTTGAATTCGAGTTTTCGATAGCCAGAGGAGTTTTCTATTTACAGTGTGAGGGGCATCGGCAGTGAGGTCTCGGACCCGATGCTCCAGGGCAGTAACCAGGCGAATAGAATTCGGTACTTCTAAGTCCGCTGCATAAATTCCGTACTGCTCTTCATCAGAGGGAACTCCCGCCCAAAAAAGTTCATCGGCGAGGATAGAAAAGGAAGGGAGGCTAATGAGTAGGATTAATGCTATTAAGGTGGTCCGCGAAATTTGCTTTGAATGGGGGAGGGTTGAAGGCATAGGTTTCGACCTTGTTTCAGAGGAGGCTCTAAATTATCAATCAGCATAGCTTGATTAAAATAGGATCAATTAGAATCACCGAATAGGTCTCACCCAATAAATAGGCTATGCGAACTCACCAAAAAAGCAAGCTTAATGAACTAATTGATTCGTTCATTAAGCTTGTTGGGGTCTTCCAGGGAAGGTATTTAGCAGAATCAGGAAGCGTAGAGCTTGAGTACTATCCCTCTTTACCTGACTTTGCCCCCTTTTTCTTAAGCAGTTTTTCGATCTCTGCTTTGGCTTTGTTGGCTTTATTGACGTCTATTTTGATTTTGAAAAATTGTTCAAGAAATCCTCGCGCATTCCCGTCGAGCTTATCTCTTGAGATATCTAATGCCGTTTTCCCTTCCCCGTTCTTAAGATTCATATCGGCTCCCTTTTTAAGGAGCAGTTTTACCGCTTCGATTCTTCCCAAGCCAGTAGCCCACATCAAAGCTGTAGTCTGAAAGTCATCCTTAGCATTTACATCGGTCTTATCTAAATGCTTTTCGATTCCTTTAACATCACCATTTCGAGCAGCCGTCCATAGGTCGCTAGGAGCAGTTAAGTCTTTACTGAATTTCGCCCCATGCTTCTTAAGGAGTTTGGCGATCTTGGGTCTCGTGCTGTTGATTTTGTCGATGTCGATATCGACCTGAAACATGCCATCAACAAATTGCTTGAATCCATCTTCGAGCTCACCTTGGACATTATCTAAAGGAGTTCGTCGATCTCGATTTCGAGCATTGACATCAGCACCACTTTTGATCAGGAGCTCAACAGCCTCCGTGCTTCCAAGACCGGCGGCCCAACTCAATGCTGTGGAGCCGAACTGATCATGAGCGTTAAGGTTTTTGGTGGTCTTAATAATTTTGGATAAGCTTTCAATATCGTTGGTGATTGCCGCCTTAAATATTGTTACGTGTTTCCCTAACTCTTTTCCTAATTTGGCCCCTTTACTTCGTAATAGCTTTGCGATCACTTGTTTATTCTTAGCGGCTTTTGCTTCGTCGAGTTCAATTCCAAAAACCGAATCCATGAAGGCTGCCGTTCCCGGTTCGAAGTCTCTTTCCGCGCTGTCTAAGGAAGTATTCCCATCTCGATTTCTCTGGTTGACGTTTGCTCCTTTAAGCAAAAGAAACTTAACGGCATCGAGTCTTCCTAAGCCAGCGGCCCAACTCAGGGCTGAGGAACCCATGCCATCGAGTTGATCGATGTTCTTTTCAGTTAAATGCTTTTTGATTTTCTCTACGCTTCCTTCGCGCGCTGCGGCCCAGAGGTTATTCCTAGGAGCTCTTCGAGCAAAAGGATTTCCTTCGCCTTCTGGAATGGCGGGCGGTTCACTGGGGGCTCGATTCCACTCGGGCATGCCATCGGCGATTTCTTCGTTGATTTCTTCGCGACGATTTCGAATGAACTCGCGCACTCGATCTAAGCTTTCGGGGAATCTTCGCTGTTGTCTCACTCCTTCAACATACGGTTCGAGGAGTTTTTCAATACGATCACACTCAGCGAGTAGTCTCTCTTCGTCCCAAATCTCTTTCATGATGGCTTGAAGAGTTTTGCGATACCGAACTTTCCCCGATTTCGTTTGATAGAACTTGTAAGCCAAGAGACCCCCTGTTTTCACTGATAAGGGAAGTCTTGGATCTCGGTCAATTCGGCTGAATTTTTCGAAGAGACTATCGGCACCCCAAGGTAAGAAGTGGAGTTTGTCGGTTTTTGGGTTGTGGTAAACAAAGAAGTTATTTCGGTTCGCCGTATAACCATCCCAAAAGCCTAAGAGACTTTCGATCGCCCAAAATCGAAAGAATTTTTCGAGATCCACAGCTTTAGATACGTTTTGAAACGAAGAGGTTTCGCTGTAATCGATTTTAGCGGCGATGAGAAAATCGGAACTCTCTTCATCGATGTTTAAGCCATGAATTGCTAAGAGGTTTTTCCCTTTTCGAAGCTTACCTTTATGTTTCGTAATAGGAATCGATTGATACCTCATAGCGCTTCCATCGTCATGATTTCCAGTCGCTCGCGAGTTCCATTGTGCATCCTCTGGTGCATTGATACTGGCGACTTTATGCCCATTCAAATAAGCCACGAAGCCGTCATCGAATTTCACTCCAAGCTTTAGGATTGCGAGTTTTTCGGGAATACTGTCGATCTCGAAGGGAATTCTCATGTAGAGGGAATTTCTCACTCCATGCATTTCCTCTTCAAAGTCAAAATTCGGGTGAATATGAGGTTCGTAACCCGATTGAGTTTCAAAGCCAGCTCCGCCTGCTCCTTCTGCCCACTTAGAATCATCAAAGTTGGGCTTAAACCAATCTTTGTCGTGTTCACCACTCGTAGGCACCCAAGCCCTGGCGGGAGCCTTTGCTTTTAAAATGGGAGTACCACCGCCATCGTCGAGCGCGTCGATCAGCTGCTTGATTTTTGCTTTACCTTTTTCATCGTCACCTACCTTCCGTTCGAAGCTGTGTTCCCAGCCCTGATAAAAATCGGTGACTGTACCTTCGTAGAGAGTACCGTTGTCATCCCCAAAGCCTCTTTTCAGTAAAGGCTTTCGAACGGTTTCTACATGGGAATAAATTCCAAGGTTCTTTCCGTTGACGGTCACTTTTGCGTAGCCAACGCGAGGGGCGGGAGAACCAGCACGATTGAAAAGGTCGTAGCTTAAAAATTGACTGACCAAGCTGGTATCTTGATTGTTGTTATTGAAAGTTAAATTATTGATACCACCGATATTGATCCCCTCGATGGTGTAATCGAGTTTTACCTTCAAGGAAGGACGAGTGGAATTAAGTGATCCCAGGAAACCCTTTTTCCGGATTCCCACAGTCGGGAACTCATGACCGTCAATTTTTACTTTGGCCGGAACGTAAGTGAAGGGGCGCTCAATGGGGCCCAGTTTCCGTTTTTCTGATAGTGCCTTACGGATGTCGCGTCGTTGGTAGCGAATCGTATCCCAATCATCTTCTTCAACGGTGATCTGAACATCGATAACTCGATCGCTGGGGAAAAGCGAATCAAGAGTCAGTCTATCTTTCGCTTGAAGGGGGAGGGTTAGGGTTAGACCCAAGAGTCCGAGGAGGCATGAAAGGTGAATTGACTTCATTAGAAATCCAATTTGGAATGGGGGTTCAGCTTGAACGTTTAAATGTTAAGGCCAGGTTAATACTATAAGTAGTAATGGCCACTCGAAGTGCTTCCTAATAGGTCAATTTTTTAAGAATTGTTTACCAACTATTTGTGATAAGCAGGCGCTCTTACTTAAGTGATTTTCTGTGAATGGTTTATGGCTTTTAGGGCTTGCTGGGCTCGTTTCGATCTACTGAATCTCAAAAGTGAATTCCCTTACCGGAGTCGGTGTGACTTGGAGGTTGGAAAAGACCGTCTAATTGAGGGGCTTGAATGAGTAGTGTTACCAAGGTACCATGATAACATCATGGCCACGAAACGAAAACAAACCGAACCACCTATTGTTGAGCGCATCCAAACTGGAGTGCGCATGGAAAAGAGACTCGTCAAAGTGCTTAAAGCTCTGGCTGAGTATCATGATATTTCTCTCGGAGATCTTCTAGAGGGAATATGCTTGCATGCCTTTGAAGGGAAGAGCCCATTTAGTAAGAAGAGTCTTCAAGTTATTCGTGATTTGAAAAAAGTTTATGGATTAGATCTAACGGCAATCGATAGTCATCGTTTGCTCGAAAAAGATGGTGTTCAGTAGGCCAGTTGTCATGGACTTGAAAGACAGTAATAGTTGGATACCCGATTGGTCTCCCGCTCCTCCCGGTTTGTTAACCCTTGATTGTAGGGAGGTGGGTATAAATGCCATTCTTTGGTTAGATTCCAATCCAAAAGACATTCAAAATTTTGATTTTGATGGCATTGAAGAACTCAGTCAATTAACCGGTCAACCGCTTAAAAATGTGCTCGGGGTGATTCACGAAGATGGATCATTGGAAGCCATTCAAATTCTCTTCGAGGAGCAAAAACCAATCGTTCGTTTTGCTGACAAGGATCTTCCTTGTCCGATCGACTTATCGAAAATTGCGACTAAGCCATCTACGCGTCGCTGGGTTTCCCTCTTTGCGGCCCATCGAGCGTACGGGGGATCCTGTTGTGTCATTGATAGTAATGAGGGAGTCACTCTCGATCTTATTGATGAAGAGGATTGTATGCGGACAGGAATCAGCCTCGATTCACTGCCTGAAGATCCAATTGAGTTTTCACGAGTCTTGGATCGTGAAATTGTTTCCTTCGTTGAGGGTCATGGGGCCAATGGACCTCTATTGGTGATCACTGGAAGGAATGCAAAAACCTATATCGAGAATGGAAGGTTACCCGTTCAGCATGAACCCGAATTAGTTCACCGTGGTTTATTAGAGCTTTGGCATCAAGATAATAATGAATAAAGGCTCATCTGACTTACCCGCATTGGTTGAAAATTTCGAAAACTGTTCCCACCCTGAATTGAGTCATGAAGAACACGTTCAACTGGGGTACTTTTATCTAAAAGAGCAATCACTTCTTCAGGTCTTAGCTCAATTCCCCGATAAGCTTCGTCTTTACGCTGAATCCAAGGGAGCTCACAATCTTTACCATGAGACCATTACCTGGGCGTATTTAACTCTGATCAATGAACGTTTACATACGGGACCCAATGCTTCTTGGGAAGAGTTCTCAAGAGCGAATCCCGATCTTTTAGATAGTAAGATTTTAGAGAAGTATTACCCCAAAGATGTTCTCGACTCTGAAATTGCCCGTAGCAATTTTGTTTTGCCGCCTTAAAACTACTGAGCGATCGCGTGCTTCAGAATGAATTGCACAACTTTCTCAGGCTCGGGATGAGTAAAGTGGTGGCCGTGAGATTTTTTTGTTCCTTCTTTGACCTCGATAATTTCCATATCCCAGCCGTGCTGTTGAAGGCGCTTCTTAAGGACTAAGGTATTCTCCTCGGGGGGGACGACCTTATCGTTGAGAGAAATGATGTGGAGGATCGGAATTTGAGCTTTGGCGAGAACCGGGGCGTGATCGATCGGGTTTTTCTTGTAGGCTAAGGCTTGTTCTTCGGTGAGGCCATACACTTTTAAACATTGATTCCAAGTTCCTTTTGAGCCTAAGCCGCTCCCTCTTCCACCGGGCCAACTTTTGAAATCGCAAACCGGGGTGTCACAGTAAATACAGGCAATCTTTTTAGTATTTTTAACGGCCCAGTTATAAGCGAATAATCCACCTCGACTCACGCCTTCAAGCACGACCTTCTTAGATAGACCGTGTTCAGTGGTGAGGAAAGTGTAGAACTTATCCATGTGTTTAAGGGAAGTTGGCGACCCCAACATTCCGGCCATATCGATATACGCCACATGAAAACCTTTGCCTAACAAGCTGACATCCATTTCGGCATGGAAGCCAGGAAATCGCATGCGCCAGATCCAGGGGCGATTTTCATTCGCTTGTTTCGGAAGGACGACATAAGCTTTCCTTCCATCGACCTCAAATCGATATTGAGTGAAACCCTTCCAAGTCCCCTTATTCCCCGGCCATTGATCCCAATTCTGTTTTGTCGATTCGGAAGCCGTCTTTTCACCGAGTTGGAGTTCAATTTCAGCGACTGCATCCCCTTCACGATCTAGGGCTTGAAGTTTTACCTTAGCTTTTTGCTGGGGGAATTCAAATTCGGCAACCCAATTTTTTTCATCGAGGAAATGTACCTTCCCAGTTTTCCAATCCAGTTGAAGACCTTGCGTGATGAGGGGAGCAGTGCCGTAGATTCGAAGAATCTCGGATGAGTCTTCGCGTTTGACTTGTTGTGCGCGAGTGACTTGAAGCTCCACTTTGGGAATTTGGTCCAAGATACGGGTTCGATTGCTGGCTGCTGTTTGGAGCATATGTTGAGCGCGAACTCCGACTTGCTTTTCTAAATCGGCGATCACCTTACTGAAGTAATTGGGATCTAATTTTTTAGAGGCAAGAAAGGCTAAATTGCTAAGCAGGTGACGTCGGTATTTGGCCTGATCAAAAATTCGATTCACTGCTGGGAACTTTCCTGAGATTAGAGACGCCTGTCTTCCAAAAGGATTAAAGCCTCCTCTTCCAGCCCAACTCAGATCAGAATCCCAGGGTAAGAGGTACCAAAGCCCAGATGGTGCGCGATAAAGGTAAGCATTTTTCCCGCGTTGCATTCCGTAGGTATCCCAATCGTTGGCGAGTGTTCTTCCCGCTAAGATTCGAGCCCATTGATCCACATCGATCATCGAATCCAGGCGCTTTTGAAATTCTTCATCTTTGGTTTTCTTCGAGTCGACAAAACGAATGAGTTCAACGAGTGGGCCGAACTCTTCCCGATTGCCATTCGCTCGAGGTGGGAAGTTCCAACGGTAATCTTCGGGATCAGATGTTTCATACTGCATATAAGCTTCTACATAACTTCCATTCCCTCGACCAAAGCCACCGAAGCCTCCCCGAAATCCTCCACCTGAACTTCCACTGGAGGGACGGAAGTCCCAATAGTCATCGACCTTATAAAGGAGGTCGACGAGTTGATTCTCTTTCTTTTCTCCGGGGAACCATCGACTTAAATATTCACCGTTGATCTTTTCAACATCTTCGTAAATTCCAGTTTCTCGATCTTGGCCGTAGATGTTGAAGTGAATGTAGCGCTGTCTGGGAGTCGGGACATCCACTTGATCGAGTAGCCAAAAGGTGAGGCGCTCATTCATTTTTGCGTAATCTCGACCTTGACCATCGAAGGTCAGTTGCGCTCGACCATCCAAGGTGTCAGCTCCAAAGACTAATCGCCAATTGCGACTTCCACGGGTGAAGCCACTTCCCCTTGCTCGAAATCCTACGTTATAGAAAATGCGGGAGTCACCATAAACGAGGGTCGCGTCCATCAAATAGTTCGACATCCGTTGCCGACTTTGAGCGGCTTCCCATTCACGATCAGAAACCAAGACCGTGAATGCAGGGAGGGATGGTTCGACAGTAAGGCCGACCGCATATTGAGTTGGCTTTTGCTGTCCTCCGTTGGGGAAGACACCCTTACGCTTGTCTTTATCTGCCGCGTGAATCGTGAATTCGACCCGCCCTTTTGCGAGTGGGGGAATCACCCCGGTGAAATGGAGGTCATCCCTTTTCTTTAACGCCACTTTCTTCCACTCTGACATCGATTCATGACGATAGCGCAATTCTGCAGTCGTAATGGAAGATCTCGCGGTGATCGGAACAGTGAAGGTCACCGCTTGATCGATCTGAGGAATAATAGGTGACTGAACGGGTGTTCCGATGACTGGAGGAGAAGCTTTGGTGATGCTGTTACTTTTTCCGGGAGTACCAGGCAGAATCGGAGTCGTTAGTCGAGTCGAGCGTGCTAAACCTTGTCCTGAAGTTCTTGAAAGAAGCAGGGGGCTTCCTGAGATCCATTTGGCTTTAAACGAAACGGTGTATTTCTCTAACTCTTCGAGAGGTTCATTCAGTGGTAGGCTGACAAAATTGGTACGAGAGTTTCCGCGTCCTTTTGCTACTAAGTGATAACAAGGAGAATCTGAATAAGGACTTTTTTGTAAGACCTTAGAATCTCTATGAGTTCCGTAGCCCCGCCACTTACTCTTCTCTCCGTTAAAGTTTTCATCGATGACCGTTTTGCCATCTTTATCGATCACTTTGAGGTCATCGATCAAGCACTCGCCGGAGTTGAGAAGCATGAATTGAAACAACGAGGCGGAAGTGCGTCCGAAGAGATAGACTCCTGCGGTGTACTTCACCTGTGTCCATTCTGATTTCGAAGTTTCTTTGCTAGAATCCCAAGCACCACTGAAGCTATTGTCGATTTGAGAGTCGATGAGTTCGAGGCTGGATCCCCAACCGTCGGCAGAGGTCGGCCAGGGATGGCGATCGGCATAAGAAACGAAGTCTAAAGTTCTTCCAAATATATCTTCGAGCCGAATTTCTTCACCCCGATTAGATAATCCCCCCTTGAAAGGGCCGATGACATGTTGAGCAGGGATTTTATATTTCGAAGAAAGGGCGGAAGGATTACGGGCGATGACGAGATATCCCTTAGGCTTGATGCTTGAACTTTTAGGGAAGTCAAAGCTGACTCCACCTCGAAGCCTTAATCCTTCCAAAGAGATTTCGTCGCTACTTTGATTGTAAAGCTCGATGAATTCGTCATCCGGATTACCACTAGAAGGGTGGTAGTGAATCTCATTGATATGAAGAAGGTTGTTAGTTGATATTTGGTTGCTGGATTTATGAGTTGCTTTAGCTAATAACCAAGTTCGATCTGTGCCATCGGGGTAGCGTCCAATTGACAATGATGCTTTTTTCTTTGGATCTAAATTACTGGATTTGGGAAGGCTCCTTAAACTGAGAGCATCGAGGATCTGTTTTCCATCGTTGACACTTAGGTAAATCGTTTCTGGGTTAACTTTTTGGCTATCTAAGTTCAGCTCATCGCCAGTAAGAACAGCGAAGCCTCGTGGAGGGATGGATTTATTTTTATTGGCTTTCCACTTAGTGAGTCTCTCTGGATCGTCACTTAAGTGCACTTCACTCAGTTTGATATTTTTCGAGCTAGGGTTGTAGAGTTCGATCCACTCCAGGCTGAATCCGTTAGAGGTGGCCTGAGTCGAAATTTCATTGAGCCGGATGGGCAAGGATATCGTTTGGAGTGAAGCTACCTTTTTCTTTTTACTTTCAAGCTCGACAATCAAACTGAAATCACTCGAACCGATGAAGGCATTAAAGCCAGCTACCGCGAGGACGTTTTTACCTTTTCGTAAAATCGATTGAGCTTCCCCCATTTTGATGGCAGTCGGCCGGCCAGCTTCTCGACTTCCTCGAGCAGGTTGATCGAAGGCTAAGGATTCTACATTGGCTCTCGCTAATTCTTTTCCATTGAGAAAAGCGACAAATCCATCGTCGTAGTCCACTAAAAGGGAAAGGTCACCGAGTGCTTTGGGATTTTCAACCGAAAACACTTTTCGAGTGAAAAGGGATAGATAGCGCCCGGGCATATCGCGGAGTACAGTCTCGTCATCGTTATCGCCAAAGCCGAATCCACTCTTTCCGGATTCCCATTTAGAATCATCGAATTCGAGAGATTTCCAATCTTCGGGCGGAGCTTGAGTACCAGGGAAGTATTTCCATTCTTCCCCTCGCTTGATGATGAGATCACCGGGGATTTGTTCAAAAGATTGTTCGAAAGTTCCTGGAGAACCATTTTGTTGCTCGCTGGGTTTCCAGCTCAATGGTTGTCGAGCATCAAAAAGAGCATCGGCAAGCACTAAAGTATGTCCGGTACCATCGGCAATCGCCGACCATGATCCATCGCGACCGTACCTCATTTCGGCCATCTTCGCTCCTACATTGTTAAGTAGGGTAATGCGACCACCATCATTATTGAGGCGGCCTTCAAATGGACCGATGGCTTTGGTTTTGGGATATATTTTTTTAAAGGCTTCGAGGTTTTTTGCGATGACCAAACACTGGCGAGGTTCGATTTGAGTTCCCTTAGGAAATTCAAAATCAACTTCACCCTCAAGCTTCCATCCACTCAAGTCGACATGGGGTGCTTCGAGGTTATAAATCTCGATGAACTCCATTTCATCGCCAGCAGGATGGCGGTAGCACACTTCGGTGAAGGTCAGCCAGGGAGCAGCCGTTAGAGGGCTACCAAGTAAAAGAACAAAAAAAATAAGTGATGAACGTTGAAGGCATAGTGGGAGTGCCTTGGTCAAGAGTTCGTTTGTTCTGATCATTCGATAAATCCTGGATGGCGAAGTCACCACACATTAGGGGGGAGGAAAAACCGACCTTATAGTTAAGATCCAATAATCATTTAACCTTAATTTCTAAAGATGGTTTCGAAAAATAAAGATTGTTCTAAGGGTTAAAAAGGTCACATCTTAGCGTGGTCGTGAGCTGGCGCTGATTCGATCTCGACCTTGGTTTCGGCTTCCCTTATTCCCCGTTAAGAAAGAATCTCGTGGATCACTTCTCCGGCCACATCGGTTAACCGGTAACTGCGACCATTGTGGAAGTAGGTGAGGCGTTCGTGGTTGAGTCCAAGAAGATGAAGAATCGTGGCGTGAAGGTCGTTTACGCTGACTCGGTTCTCAACAGCTTCATAACCGATTTCATCCGTCTCGCCGTAACTGACCCCTCCTTTGATCCCCGCACCTGCCATCCATTGCAGGAATCCTTTGGGATTGTGATCGCGACCTTTTCCATTTTGCGAGATCGGCATACGACCGAACTCGCCGCCCCAGATGACGAGGGTGGAGTCGAGGAGCCCGCGAGCTTGTAAGTCAGTTAATAAGCCGGCCACCGGGGCATCCGTAGCCAGACAATGGTGGGTGTGATTTTCTTTAAGGTTGTTATGAGCGTCCCACTCTCCGTCGCTGTAAACCTGCACAAATCGAACACCATTTTCAACGAGCCTTCTCGCCATCAAACATTTGGACCCAAATGATTTGGAACGGGGATTGTCAATTCCATAAAGTTTGTGGGTTGCTTCAGTTTCTCTCGAGAGGTCCACGACTTCTGTGGCTTCAGTCTGCATGCGAAAAGCTAGCTCAAAGGATTGCATCCGATTAACGAACTCCGCATCTCGTGAATGACGACGCAGGTGTTCATCGTTTAATTTTTCCATAAAGTCGAGTTGAGCTCGTTGGTCTCGTTGAGTGATCTTCGGTTGTCGTTTTAGATTGAGTATGGGAGTACCTTGTGATCTAAAAAGCGTTCCTTGGAATGTTGAAGGAAGAAAGCCAGCTCCCCAGTTGTGAGGGCCACCTTTGGCTCCATGAGTATTTCCCAACACAACGTAACCGGGTAAATTTTGATTCTCGCTACCGAGACCGTAAGTGACCCAGGCCCCGGCGGTGGGAAAACCGGGACGGGGCAATCCGCTGTTGATTTGGTAGATTGCAGGGACGTGGTCATTCGATTCACTGTGTAACGACTTGATAAATGCCATTTTGTCGACATGTTTGGCGACGTTGGGGTACTTGTCGCAAACCCATTGCCCGCATTGCCCATATTGCTTGAAGGTAAAGGGGGACTTCATCAACGGTCCCGGATTGCCAAAGAAGGCCTGAATGTTGGTGGTGTCCCCATCTCTTTTGTCGAGCTGGGGTTTGGGATCGAACATGTCGACTGCGCTAGGGGCACCTTCCATGAACAACCAAATCACGGACTTTGCCCTGGCAGGAAAATGACCTGAGCGGGGTTTCAATGAAGTGGTAGGTTTAGCTGAGTTCTCTGTTTTCGGTGTGGCTAGGAGACCCTGCTCTGCCATGAGTTGAGTGAGGCCAATCATGCCGGCTCCGGCACCAGCTCGACTCAACCATTCGCGGCGACTCAGTAAATTGGCGATGCGACCACAGGGGAAATTCTGAGAATTCTTATTCATATCTTATCTCAATCGACGTAGATGAACTCATTTAGACTGAACAGCGATTGACAGAAATCGGTCAACGCTTCGAGGCGATAATCTCGTTCACCTCGTTGGAGTCTTGCTTTAGTCTGTGCTTCGATAAATTGGATCGAAGCTTTTAACTCTGTATTTGAAGGTAAGCGTGCAAAGGAAATTTCAAACGCTCTTTTGACGCTGGGCTTCAGTTCCAAGTTTTTTAGATTCGATTTGTCCGTTTGGCCTTGCGCCAGCAACTTTGCGAAGTCTCGAGCCACGGATCGAACAAATCGATCGTTCAGTAAGACCATAGCTTGAGGTGCTACAGTGGTGTTTTGACGGCGAGCACAACTCGTCATCAATTCTGGGCGATCAAAAGCCTGAAACATCGGATAAGGAATGAGGCGCTTATGAAACATGTAAATGCTTCGACGGCGAGTGGTCGCATCGTCCTTAGCGTTTTTGGGATAGCCTTTGCCTTTGATGTTCCTTGCGAGATTCGCTTCAGGTGAAATGTAGGGCTTGAAGCCTGGCCCGCCCGCTTTTAAGTTTAACGTTTCGCTAACCGCCAACATTGCGTCACGCATGACTTCAACTTCTAGTCGTTGGGGAGTCCTACGCCATAACAAATTGTTGTTGGGGTCGATTTCGGAGCCTCGCTTATCAGTAGCGTTTCTCGTGCTCGCTTGCTGCCACACTCGACTGGTGAGTATTTTTTTATGCAAAGATTTGATTTTCCAGCCACTCTCTACGAACTCACTCGTTAAGTATTCGAGCAAACGGGGATGGCTGGGGGCATCTCCACGAACGCCAAAATCGCTCGTCGTGCGGACGAGTCCCTTGCCGAAGTGATGGTGCCAAATGCGGTTGACAATGACCCGAGCAAGCAATGCTCCGCCGCCATTCTCGGTATCTGTGATCCAATTCGCGAGTGCGCGGCGCTGTAAAGTGCTCTTTGTTTTTCCAAGCTTACCGTAGGCTTCTTTAGCTTGATCCCAGTATTTATCAGCGTCGATACCGGTTGATAGAATCAGCGGGAAACCGATGTCGAGCTCAATTTCTCGATCGTAAAAATCGCTTCGACGAAATAACCAAGTTGTTCGACGTTTGTTGTCGAAGTCTCGAAAAAAGAAGGCTTCTTTCCCACTGGGTAATTTGGCCGTCACACGATCGCCACTGTGAAAGACACCTAACAATTGATAGTACTCTTTCGCCGTAAACGCATCGTATTTGTGATCGTGGCAACGCGCGCAGGCCACGGTTATTCCTAAGAGCCCAGACCCCAGGGTCGAGATCACATCGTCGAGCTCATTGTAACGATTCCTCAGTCGCTCACTTTCGAGGAAGGAATCGGGCAACTTGAATGAAGGACCGGCGGTCAGGAAACCGGTGGCGGCAATAGCTGCGTCATTTTTCGGTTCAAATTCATCACCGGCAATTTGCCAACGAACAAATTGATCGTAAGGCATGTCTTTGTTGAAAGCTTCAATCACAAAGTCGCGATAAGTATAGGCGTGAGGACGATCCTGATCGGCTTCTTGACCGTCGCTGTCGGCATATCGGGCCACATCCAACCAATGCCTTCCCCAACGCTCACCGTAACGGGGCGAATCCAAGAGTTGGCTCACCAAGTTTTGTACTGCGGATTCGGAGTTCTTAGAGTGAGCTTGGATAAATTGATTTGTTTGTTCAGGAGAGGGCGGCAAACCTATCAGATCAAAATATAATCTGCGTACTAAAGTTCTGGCATCGGCGGGTTGGGATGGTTTCAGCCCGGCACCTTTGAGCCTCTGTAGAACGAATCGGTCAATTGCTCCCTTCGACCATTTGTCGCCAGGTTGCTCGGAAGGGATTTTTACTTTGGAGAGTCTTTTAAATGCCCAGTGCGATTTGGCTCGATCCATGATGGGGTCGACGACATCTGTCCCATCGGGCCAGGGAGCGTCTTGATCAACCCAAGTACGAAGAAAGTTAATCTGCTCTTTTGTAAGCGGCTTTTTCCCTTCCGGTGGCATGACGTGATCTTTATCTACGGATGAGACACGTTGAATGAGCAAGCTCTCCTTGCTCTTGCCGGAGACAATTGCCACACCACTGTCACCTCCTTGAAGTGCCTTGACTTTAATGCCCAGGTTCAGTCCGCCTTCATTGGTGGGCCCTGCATGGCACTCAAAGCAATTGTTTCGAAAGATCGGTTGGATATCGCGAACAAAGTCAATTGGCTTTGAATGAGGTGTCGTTGGGGATTTAGTGGTATCACTCTCATTAGCAACGATCGCAATGTTTTCAATCGATAATAAGCTAACGAGTCCCAGTAAGAGTAAAGTTTCACCAGTTGTGGCTCTTATAAAAAAAATCTTAGCAACCCGAAGGAAGGTATTCATTTACTACGTCCTTGAACTCTCATTCACATTTTCCCAAAGCCAGCGTGAGTTTTCTGTCTCCATTCACCGAACATGGTTTCAACAAATATTATCAGTAATTCTACCCTGATTTTAAATCTAACTGACAAGGAAATGCTCTATGTCTGAAGGTTTTTATATCCCGCCTAGGGTCCTCAATCTAATTCGGTTATATTTATCAATTGACCTAATGTGGTGGATCGAAGAATGGGGAGTCTCTTGAAGATTTGAATGCATCCTCGTGGGGCTCACCTCATATTTTAGTGATTTTATTTCATTAAGTTTGGGGGTGAGGGATAATTCCTAACATGAAATTCAAATCACTAATCTCCATTCAATTATTGATGTGTCTATTGTTGCCTTTCGGTTTTCTGTCTTCTTGTAAAACCGGACCGATTAGCAGTAATTACCAATTGGTCTGGGCCGATGAATTTGAAATTGACGGTCAACCGAATCCTTTGAACTGGTCGCACGAAGAAGGCTTGGTTCGCAATCATGAAGCCCAATACTTTCAATCTGAAAACGCATTCTGTAAGGATGGTTTTCTGATTATCGAAGCTCGTAGAGAACGAGTTAAAAATCCGAAGTACAATTCAAAAAGCAAGCATTGGAAAGAGAACCGACCTCACGCTGAATACACTTCGGCTTCTTTGATGACAAAGGGGAAGCACTCGTGGAAGTATGGTCGATTTGTCATGCGGGCACGGATCGATACTCGGGCCGGAATGTGGCCTGCTTTTTGGACTTTAGGTACGGCTCGAGAATGGCCGGGCTGTGGTGAGATCGACATCATGGAATACTATCGAGGCGAACTTCGTGCAAACGCTTGTTGGGGGAGTCAGCAACGTTGGAAACCCGTTTGGGATCAAGTCCCAAAATCTATAGATGAATTCGGAGATCCGAATTGGTCTGAAAAGTTCCACGTTTGGAGGATGGACTGGGACGCTCAATCGATCAAGTTGTACGTTGACGATGAATTAAGGAACACCATTGAACTCGATAAAACAATCAACCCCGATAAAGAGAAATCGAATCCCTTTCATGAACCCCATTACCTCTTGCTCACCCTTGCTCTCGGGGGAACAAACGGGGGAGATCCAAGTAAGACTAAATTCCCCGCGCGTTTTGAAATTGATTATGTTAGAGTCTTTCAGCTCTCCTCCTTAGATCTTTAAGTGAAAGCTGGGCTGTTCCTGAAAACTGATTCTGATTGAGCATTTGGGTAGAAGGCGGAAGATGAATTTTAAATTACTAGGACTCAGTTTGTTCGTCATCGTTTTTAACTCGGGCTGTTTTGGGATAACCGTTCTCTGGCCGAGTTCTTTTGAGGAAGAGATAAATCTCGAAGAATTTGAGAGGATCTACAAATCGAACAAAGAGAGCTTAATCGATGTTGAGATTGCAAAGGAGCGTTACGAAGATTGGTATGGAGAGCCTGTCCATATCGAGAACATCGCTGAAGATACAGTTAGATATTTTTATAATCAGGAATTTAGAAGGTTAGGATTTAAAACGGGCCTGAGGTGGGTTGGATTTTTTGTGTTTATTCAGTGGCCCGTTCCCATTCCACTGGCTTTGCCGATCGGCCGAGAAAAATTTTCCTTCACGACCTACAAGGGGAAGTTGATTCGTGAGGATGGCAAGGTCTTACAGGGGGCTTATTTTAACTGGGGATTTTATATTGAAAATTACAGCCCAGGTTACGGTCCTCAATGGGGGATGGTTTCAAAGTTAGAGAAGCCTTATTCCCTGTATAGAAAACCTCGATTCTTTTATAAATAAAATTCAAGTGATAAAGTGGAACTTAACTAGTCTGTTAACTTGTTTTATTGATTCAGCTCTCGAATTCTCGCTCCCCGTATCATCACCTGATCCCCACCGCGACTGAGTTCCTGAAAACCGATATGCCCTCGACGAGGACGATCTTTGATGGGAGGTGCTTCACTTCCATCGTGACGTTTGACGATTTGGCTTTGTTGATCGAGATCGATGTCGATGATCTTTTTTCCGTTTAAAGTGACCTGGGCATGGGACCCGATCATGCGAACAAAATAATGATTCCACTGTTCAGGAAGATAAGCTTGGTCGCTGGGAGCGATAGCTCGGTAGAAACCACCCGTGAGTTCTGATGGCTTGGCCCTGGTATTGTATCGCAGATCTGCCATCTGCAATTCGAGGGCATCGAAGGCGGGGTCACCCTTCATCGGAGTTCGGATGGCGCAGCCGCTATTCCCGCGAGGGCCGAGTTTAAATTCAAACTCAAGTTCAAAGTCTCCGTATTCTTTTTTCGATATTAACCAAGTTCCCCGCGGAGTACTTCCATAAAGAATTCCATCCTTAACTTCCCAGGCGGCTCCTTCTGGAGGGGCTTTTGCGAGATCGGACCAACTGGTCACCACCCAATCTTGGGGATTTCCGTCTTGAGGAAAGAGCATTACAAAGTTTGGAGTTTTATCCCCGGGATTGAAGAGTGAGCAACCTACCGTGAAGAGCATAATGACAGGAAGAAATCGGGATAGGGAATTCATCGTCTTTAATTTTCTATCTTGGATTGACCTAGGTATAGGATAGAGAGCATTTAAAATACTTTAACATTCAGAAGATCTTGATTGTTATCTCTTTAATTGCCTAAAATTGAAACCATAAAGTTGAATTAAAAAGATTTGCAATATGTGGATAGATAGAGCTTGAACGAATATCACCCCATCACAGCATTGCTAGGAGCCTCCGCCTCAGGGGATGGTTCAGCAAAAGAAGAGCTTCTCAAGCTAGTTTATGACGAGTTAACGGCTATTGCTCAATCTCTTTTAAAAGCCGGAGAGCCTTCGGCAACACTTCAACCCTCCGATCTAGTTCACGAAACCTATTTAAGACTTTTAGGTGAAGGTGGCGCCGCCTACGTTCATCGACGCCATTTCTTTTCTGCGGCGGCTCGGGCGATGAAACATATCCTTATCGATCGATATCGTCGTCGCAGGTCTCTCAAGCGAGGGGGTAATTTAAACCAAGTGTCTTTAGATTCGATTGCTGAGCCTCAAGAGGCAGCTGGTTTAGACCTCGAACTTCTGAGTGAGTTGCTGGAAAAATTTTCTGAAGTTGATCCTCGTGCGCATCAGGTGGTAGAGCTGCGTTTCTTTTTAGGCCTAAACGATTCTGAAATTGGCGAGCTCTTAGAAATCGCTCCTCGTACGGTTCGAGCCGATTGGTTGACAGCAAAAGGTTGGCTTTGGCAACGTATGTCTCAATCCAATGAGCTCGAAGAATGAATTACGATCGATGGGAAAAAATTAAGAGCTGGGTTGAATACGCTCTGGATCTCCCGATAAAAGAGCGTGAGTCTTGGTTGAGGAATCAGTGTCAAGATGACCTAGAACTCTTTCAAGAAGCATGGTCTCTCATCGAACACTCTGAAAGTGCACCGGCTGAATTTGATAGGAGTGCCGAACTTCGAGAATCAATTAATGATCCTTCCCCTAGCACTCTCCCGGAGGCTATTGGTCCCTACAAAGTTATTCGTCAGATTGGTTCTGGGGGAATTGGAACTGTATTCGAAGCTCATCAAGAAGCTCCCAATCGACGAGTCGCCCTCAAAACTTTAAGCCTAAACTTTCCCTCTGAAGAAGCTATTCGTCGATTTCGAAAAGAAGCAGAACTTTTAGGGCGTCTGCAACACCGAGGCATCACTCAAATCTTTGATGCCGGGATCATCGATGAAGAGAGGGGGGTCTTCCCCTATCTCGTTATGGAGCTCATCGATGGGAAGCCACTGACCGAGTACGTTTGGGAGAGTTGTCACGAGATTCGCGAACGCATCGCTTTATTCATTGAAATTTGTTCTGCCGTTGAACACGCGCATCAACACGGAATTATTCATCGAGATCTAAAGCCTGAGAACATTCTAATCACTCCTGAGGGAAAGCCGAAGATTCTTGATTTTGGAGTGGCACGATCGGTTGATAATAATTTTGAAGACAGTTTGCTCCAAACTCAGGTTGGGCAATTGGTGGGGACGATTCCTTATATGAGTCCCGAGCAGGTGGTGGGAGATTTAAACAATTTAGATGTTAGAAGCGATGTCTACACGCTGGGAGTTTTACTTTATGAGGCTTTAAGTCATCGCTTGCCCTACGATCTTCTCAATTGTTCAGTTCCCGAAGCGACTCGAATCATTCGAGATGAAGATCCCGATCAACTGAGCACGATCGATTCCAATTTAGCGGGTGATCTCAATGTCATCGTTATGAAGGCATTGGAGAAATTACCTGACCGACGCTATCCAACTGCACAAGCCTTAGCTAACGATTTAGAGCGATTTTTACGAGATAAACCCATATCAGCTCGACCCCCGAGTACTTTCTATCAGTTCAAAAAATTCTCTCGCCGGAATAAAGGATTAGTCGGGGGAGTGATCGCAACTCTCTTGGTTTCAATCATTGGGATCATTATTTCGTTAAGTTTCGCTATAGAGTCGAAACAAAATGAACGATTGGCAGTTAAAAACGCTGATATAGCTCAGAAGATTGCCAGCCATTCAAAAATTACAACGGCGTTCGCCTTCATCGATACTTCTCCAATCGCAAGTTCACTTTACCTTTCAGGAATTCCCCTTGAGCATAGAGATTGGGAGTGGAGTTATCTTTGGTCGCGTTTAGAGCCTTATTCAAAATTTAATTTAGATCATTCAGATCCGTCGGACAAGGCCAGTTCAAGGGCATTCACATTCCACTCCGATGGAAAGTTCATTTTTGCGAGTACCTCTGGGAATACAGTTTACCTCCGTCGCTCAACGGATTTTGAATCTGAGACAGAATTGGAGTACCCAGATGAAGTTTCTGAGGTTTATTTTTCGGAAGACGGTTCCCGCTTGGTGAGTCTTGCTGGTGCTTCAGGATTAATTACGGTTTGGGATACGTCGACCCAGCAGGGATTGAGCTCATTTAAAAGTAGGCCCGGTTCTAAGTTTCCACGATTTAGTGGAGATGGAAATCGAGTTGCGGTGACTCATTCCGATGGAGGAGTTCAAGTTTTTGAGAGTACCACGGGAAGATTGGTTCTCAATATTGAACCTTGGGGGGTGGTTCATTCTTTGTGCACTCAGGTTCCTAAATTAAATCATAATGGTAGTGTTGTTGCATTAACAAGGGTTGATAGTAAGCACAGTGGAGGTACTCGATTTCCCTTAAAATTGTTTCATGCCGAATCTCAAAGTCCCAGAATCGTAATGCTCGGTGAGAAGACTTTAGATGTCCATTTTGAATCTTCAGTCGCAGCGGTGGTGAGCGGAGATGATATCCAAGTGGTTAATTTTGAAAGTAAGGAAGTCATAGCTCACCTTCAAGGCCATGACTTCAAACCTTTAACAGCCTCATTTTCTCAAGATGGTCAATTTCTAACTTCTTCCACCATAGATGAAATTCGTGTTTGGAATCTTCAATCTCAAAGATCCATCAAGGTCATTAAATCTGAAAATCCCATACCGAGATTAAGTCCTGAGAGGGATCAGGTAGCATCGCTGGCTTCGGGAGAAGTTCATGCTTGGAATCTAAGTGACTCCTCATCTCGCGTTTTAAAAGGGCACAAGCGTTGGGTTTATTCCGTTACGATGAGTCCCGATGGTTCGATGATAGCTTCCGGTGATTTTGATGGCTCATTAAACATTTGGGATAGTTACTCAGGGCAATTGCTCCAACGTGAGTCGCAATTACCTGGTGGGGTTAGAGGCCTTTTCTTTACTAAAAATAATCGATCATTAGTCATCACGGTGGCGTCTAGTCCAAATCCATCCCAGTCAGTTATGGTGACTGTACTTTATGATCTCCTGAGCGGTGAATGGGAAACGATCCATCGATCGGGAAATGAAATCTATGGTGGTTTTCCCGAGTCTGAACTTTGGTTAGAAGCTCCGTTTCGTTCAAAGGTCGGGCATCGTCGTGAAAATTGGACCACTGATCACGATGGTTCTCATTTTTATATGGCGCGTCGACATCGGGTTTTTCACATTCCAATTTCCCAAGTGAAAAGGTATATGCAAAAGGAGACAAAATACGAAGAAGAGAAAAATGGTTTTCGATTAGCAAGAACTGGGGTCCCAGCAATTGCGGTTAGCCCTGACGGTAAGTCGATTGTTACAGGTCATCCCTCTAAGGATTTAGAGGGTTTGGGAGTTCTCATGCTATGGGATGCGAAGACCCGGAAAAAAATAAAAGAAGTAGGAGCTCACCGGGGGGAGATTTACTCCATTCATTTTAGCCCCGATGGAAAACGCATCGTTACCGGAGGAAATGATAATGCGGTCGGTGTTTTTGACGCTGAAAGTTTAATTCAAGTGGCAGAACTTCGAGGCCATAAAGGATATGTTCGAAGTGTCGTGTTCAGTCCGGATGGGACTCAGATCATCAGTGGCTCAGGAGATGGGACCGTTCGAGTGTGGGATTCGAAGCCAGCTTATTATCGACAGCAACAAGTTGAGAAGATGAAGAGCTATCGAAAAGAAATGGATCTCCAAATGGGGCCTCTCTATTCGAAGCTCGGGTCATTGAAGGCCGTTCGTGAAGAATTAATCAGTCGGCCCATTCCGGATTCGCTCTACCGTGTAGCCGTTCTTCGTTCCCTCATGAGTTATCATTCTTCTACGCTCCAATCTCCTTCTAATACCGACCCTTAGGGGATGCGCTGACGTTCTTAAGTTGTTTATTTATAGCCGCATATGGTATGCATGCGCCTGGTTCAAGGCCAGTATAAATCTCAATCTTAGTTTTTTTTCAAAAAGCCCTGCCAAACGTAGTTACCCTTTGCGTACTCCCCTTTAGAGGCCAGTTTGTCCTCCTGGAATAGGGCAATTCTCAACTCGAATCATCGAGAACATTCACTTTGATTAACTTGGACGACTCTGCGGATCAGAAGGGTGAGCGTAATGAAATTCAGTTTAAAAGCACTTTCAGTATTGATACTGGCCACATTAGTTGGGGGGAATTATTGGGAGTCATCGTTATTGGCTCAGGAAACTCCAGTTCTTATTAATGTGGCTCCTTCGGGAATCGCGACTCAGTCATCGACTCACTCACCTTTCGAAGCTAGTCTTGCCAATAACGGGAACCTTGAAGATTTTAGTCATACTTCCAGTCTTCCCAATCCAGTCACTGGAATCGTTTATTGGCAAATCGATTTAAGGCGCTCTGTTGAAATTGACAGTATTGTTTTACATAACCGAGATGGTTGCTGCCATTCTCGTCTTCGGGATCTCACGGTTTTTGTTTTAGATGATCCCTCAACGCTTCCCGATGCCATAAGCGCCAATTCCAATTTACAGCAAGCCAATATCGCTTCAGTTCTTGAGGGCGGGGGGTTGAGCTTCACTTCGGAACTTCTTAATCCTGAGAATATTGAGGGAGAGAGTACGTTTCAGCTTGGACCCGATCAACTTCGGGTTGACCTTGTAGGTGAAACGGGGGCTCCGGTCGTAGGAAGAGTTGTTGTGGTGACGCGGGACATCGATTGGGATGGATCAGGAAATGGAGGTAACGGAACGAATGTAGAATCGCTCGTTTTGTCTTTAGGTGAAGTGGAAGTATTTACTGAAATTGAAATTGTCGAATCGGATTTTGCTCTTACTGGATCACTCAGCGTCAATTTATTGGATTCCCAAGACTTTGAATCCAACCTTGGACGATGGAGGCTACAAAGTAAGAGTGATGGCGAGCCTCGCCCTTGGAGAAGTTTTGATGAAATTCTCGAAAATGTTCCTACGGGAAGACAAACCATTGAGTTTGAAAATGTAACTGGTTGGAGAGCACCTGAGTCACGAGAGGTGATTGTTGTTGAAGGGCAATTAAATGAACTTCAAGGTGTCTACGTAAGATGGCCTACCTATGAATTGGATCAGGAAAGTCACGTTCCGGGAGAGTATGTCCCGAGCCATGATCTACTCGGTCCACAATCTGTTCGTCATGGGGAAGAGATAGGCTTTTTCGTTGTGTCACCTGAAGATAATGCTGGATCCATTGAAATGGTGGTTGTTCCGCCCGAGGTTGGGCCCTCACCTGAAGTGGAATACGATGGTGACATTGGGCTCTTCCTCTATTCCCCGAAATCGGATGATCTACGTTCATTTTCAGTCATTTTTACTGCGGGTGCCCTTTCCCAAACCATCCGAATCACACCTCAAGCAAGACTTAAGCCTGAACAGGAAGTGATTACGAGTCAGTTTGGACTGCCAGAGAAAACGAGTAAGAACTACCTCACTATTACTGAGGAAGAGATGGAGCAAGATGCTGGATCTCCATTCAACCAATTAGGTCCGAATGACCTTGTTCGACATATAACTGTTTCGGGACGAGATTTAGTTTTTGAATCCGGGGCTGCCAATGATTTGTATGAACGATTTAATGACGTCGAAGATATTCATACTTTGGAAATCTATGCTGACACCGTCATCATTTCAGAACCCCTTCATCTTCCCCAGACCCACTTGATAATTCATGCTCGGGAGTTTCACTTCGGGCCTGATGGGCTCATCGATCTCACTCCGATACATAATCTTAGAGAGCCTTCTCAGTTTGTTGATGGCCAGGATGGACGTCCAGCGGGCAATCTGAAGTTTTATGTGCAAAAATTCATTTCTAATTGGGATGGCCGGCCCAAGTTTATCCTTCGAGGAGGGGACGGGCAAAACGGAGGACCCGGGAAGGATGGAGCTAATGGTCAACTTCGCCGAGATCCTCAAACCAATGCTCCGTTAGATCCGCTGACCTTCATGTATAAGACTCATGGTGCTTTAGCCGGACTTCGAACTCAGTGGGGAATACCTCAAGATGCCTTTGTCGCTTATGCACGCTGGGAAGATTGGGCAGAACCTGTCATCGCTAATGGATTCGACGAAGCGCTTGATCCCATCGGGGGGGCGAGGCGAAATGATATCTTGCGCATGCTGGGTCAAGATGCAGAGACTGGGGGAAAGCCCGGTAGTCCGGGTAGTGGAGGAGAATTGCGAAGCAACTTACCAGGGGTCGAGTTACTTGGCGATTTATTGGGCGGTCAATCGGGTACTGGGAAAGCAGCCCTTGGGGGTACTCATGCGATACGGGAATATTGGTTAGCTTATCACTCAACTTTTTGGAATGGTTTTTTAACGGGTCCACAAAAAAATCATCTAGCGCTGGGAGATTTAAATGATCCTAAATATTCTGGTCTTCAACGTACGACTTCAACTGCCTTCGAGGGAGCTTATAGAATTTCGAGGATTACTTTCAGTGGAGGTAGAGGCTTAGGAGCTTCACCTTTGCCTCCTGATTGTGAATGTGAATATGGAGAGAGTGGTGAATTCATCGTTTTAGATTCTCCACGAATTTGGCTTCACCCCTTTATCTTGAAGCCAGTGATCGATCACGCAAGAGATGTTTATTTGCGTGGCTATCCCTCCATGAGCCGTCAGATCCTTGAAGAGTACCTCGTTCCCCTTGAGGCTCTTCTCAACCAGGAATCATTGCCTGGGCATCTTGAAGATTTTGAATTTGAGTTAAAAGCAAGTCTGCAAGAGATCGTCAGTTTAATTGAGCGAATAGACTCCAACTTAGATTACTTCGGCAATCCTCCCGGTTGGGTATCTTTACTTTCATTTGAGGTCGGATTTAGTGCGCTTAAATTAGAAATTGAGCGAAGTGTTCCCGCATTAGCATTAACTCACTTCTTAAAAACTAAGAGCACTGAGATTATCGATCGTACTGAAGCCCTTCAAGACGCTGAAATCAAAGCCGAAGAAAATCGGGATCGTTTGCTCTTGTCCTTCAATTCCGCTCAACTTCGGTTACCTGTTCTTCAATCTCAATGGGCTGATGTTACCAGTCGGTCCGAGTCGGTAGAAAGTGCTATCGGGGTGGTCGACGAACAGCTGACTCAGCGAGCGAGAAGAATCGTTGAAGATCGATACAAGCTTCCGGCTTGGAAAAAAGCCCTGAAAGTCACGGGGAAAGTACTTAAAGTCGTTCCTCACCCCAAAGCTCAGGTGACGGGTACTCTTTTGGATGGTTTGACGGACGTCATCGAACCTGACCCATCTCAGCCGAGCACCTTTGAAGGTATTCTAAATGTTGCTGAAGACACTTTAAAAACCTACTGTAGCAATGTGAACAAGCTGGATGCTGATTGCGATGAAGATAAAACGACTCTTCCCGAGGATCACCCTTCTGCCAAAACCCAAGCCCGATTACGGATGTTGAAAGATGTGGTCAATGCTACTCGTGAAATACGGGATGTTTTTAAGAAGAGAGAAGCACCTGATGATGAAGTTCAAGCGGAGCTTGAAAAGTTAAGAGCTGTAGATCCTTCTTTGAAAGAGCTAACAGCAGATTTACAAACTCTCTTGACGGATAAATCTCGATTGGCTCGAGAAACGGAAGAACTTGTACAAGGAATTCTCGATTACACTGCCGGTCTCGAGCAAAATGAGGCTGCCTTGGTACAAATTGATCGATCATTAAACTCACTTCAAGGTTTAGTCAATCATCGAACTTTGCTCACCCTTCAAAGTCTCGACCGGCGAGCCCGAGATCGTTTGTTGTACTATCAGTACCTGGTTATGAAAGCCTTTGAGTACCGTACTGCTATTCCTTACGGCGAAGCGAATCCTGACAGTAATATCTTTAAGTTAGAAGCTCTCTTTGATGAGTTCTCCAATATCATTCAAGCTACTGGGGATTACCGCATCGAGAATCTGGATGCTTTAGAAGCTATCTATGTCGATGAACTACAAGAAATTACTATCGATCTCATTCAGATTCTTTCTAACAGGCCTGAGTCTACCCAGACGAGGCAGTTGAGCTTGGAGCCATCAGAAATTGCTGAGTTGAATGAGAATGGTGAGATAACAATTAATCTGAGCGAACGTGGAGTCTTTAGTCCTGTTGAAGAAAATAGAAGACTAATTGATATTTACGTTCGGGATGCTGAATTCAATCTTGAAACTCCCATTCCGGTTACCGCTAATGTGGATATTGAGTTTGAGCATTCGGGAAGAACTCAAATTCGATCTTCGAATTGCGCTGGTTTGGGCTGTAATCCCACAAGTGAAGTTTATCAATTTCAGCATGCTCGCCCGCTGATTTGGACTTCGGGGATTAACGTGAAGAACGGAGAGATTTCACCGTCTACTCCGAGCGAGGCTCAAAACTCTCTTCTCGCTGTTCTCTTAGATTTAGATCCTGAGGGGATTCTCTTTTACTCCCGACCCGGAGCCGATTCTGAAATCCTTATTCGAAAACGGTTCTTAGGGAATTTAACCTCCGATACCACTATCGAATCGCTGGACCTTTCAGTTCAGTACGATTACTTCAGAATGCCTGAAAATGAACTGATTCTTAAAGTGGAGACCGAGGAGGGCTATTCACCCGACATTCTCTTCAACCATCCCAACTCGGAGTCGCCTCTTCTCGATGTTTCAGGACGAGGAACGGGGAGAGGGACTTTTCAAAGGATTTATGCTGGCTCTCAATTAATCCAAATTGAAGCTCCTCAAGATTACGGCTTTTTAAGATTCTCTAAATGGGTCGATGCAAATGGTGACGAACTCAGTCAAGAACCTGTATTCGTTTTAAATCTTGATTCTAATATCGGTATCCGTGCCGTTTATACTGAACCGGAATCAGCAGGAACTCCGATCTTTCGACGAGGTGATGTCGATTCCAATGGAGTTCTCGAAATCACCGATCCCATCAATAACTTAGCTTTTCAGTTCCTGGGAACGTACTCACCTCAGTGTTTGGATGCCTGTGACTTTGATGACAATGGTCGGGTAGAAATCACGGATCCCATCGCCAGTCTCTCCCATCAATTTTTAGGAACAGCTTCTCCTGCCCCTCCGGGTGTAGGAAGTTGTGGAATCGACCCGACCGTAGACACGATTGAGGGGGGAGAGTTGGGTTGTGAGGTGAACTCTCCCACTTGCAATTGAGAGTGAAACTCAAAAAGGCCATTATCCTTGTTGCTTAGCTAACGGGGATGATGGCCATTCTTTTTTTATGAAATAAAGAGCTCTATGGTACTTTGCTCCTTCTATCGAACGAAGAATACGGAACTTAGGTGCAGCAACCGTTTTAGTCTTTCCAGCAAGTCTTTGAATTCATTCCCTTCAACCCTATATCTATCGTTGAAGTTCATTCACTTATGTGTTTCGATGGAGGTGGATAGGGTTTTATTAATTTTGAACAATCATTATTTGTCTGTAAGTCGCTCCTTCAGCTTATAGATGATGATTGTAAGCATCGAAATTAAGGGTTTGGTCATGTACAAGAATTCTCTCTTCAGTCTACTTTCTTTATTCGTCCTTTTGGCTCTCTCGAGTCCAGTTTTTGCGCAGATACCTTACTCTGAAGAGTGGGATAGTGGGGAAGGAGATTTCACCACTGAGATTGAAGGTGATCCCACAGGGCAGTGGGTCTATAACGATGAGACTGAAACTTGGTCGGCTACGGGGCATGAGCCCTGTGCTCCAGTGGCGACGAGTCGCTTGATTAGCCCTGATATTGAAGTCCTTTCTGCCGGAAGTTTAAAGTTAGAGTTTGAACACAGATATAGTTTTGAATTTGACGGAACAACTCTTTGGGACTCCGGTGCCATCATGTTGAGTGTGAATGGGAGTGAACCCGAGCGAATCACCGGAGAGCAATTTATCGAAAACGGATACGCTGAAGGTAACATCGGAGGGAACGGCATATTTAAAGGATTAAGAGCCTTCAATGGAGATTCTGAAGGTTACGTTGAGGGGGAATTCATTATCAGTGAAGCCACTCTTGGCACCTTTGAAGCCGGCGACATTATAAATGTTCAATTTGTATGTGCCTTCGATGATTGTACAGCTAATCTCGCTCCCAATTGGGAAATCAACAACCTCTTTGTTACCCACTATCCAACAGCAGTTATAACCGCTGACCCTTTTTCGGGTGCACCTCCGTTAGAAGTGAATTTTGATGGCAGTGGTTCTTTTATTGCCGACGGCAATATCGTTGAGTACGAATGGGATTTTGGTGAGGGTGAAACCGCGAGCGGAGAAAAGGTCTCTCACACCTTCACTATCCCTGGCCTTTACCCGGTTACGCTGACTGTTACTGATAACAAAGGTCAGATTGCAACTACTCACACGACAGTCAACGTGAATTGTGTGGGTGGAGATACTTCGCCCTGGACTTCAATTCAAATCGGTGAACCCGCTTGGGTCGGCTGTGGAATGAACCAAGCAGCGTGTGTAGAAATGTTTGCTTCCGGAGCAGGATTTCGTCGAGAAGGGGATGAAATTAACTTATTGCATCAAACGGTAACTGGAGATGCGACTTTAACGACTAAAATTTCAGATTTAGTCCTCGTTCCAGGAGCAGGTGCGGGCATCATGATGCGTTCGAGCGATGCAGCTGATAGTGCTTTCTTTAAGATGACTCTACGGGTGAGATCCGATGGAACTTATAGGGCGGGGGTCACTCACCGACAGCGACCTGGTCTGTCGACTCCTAGCCGGAACGACACGGTAGCGATCGAAGATCCCTCGAGTGTGACTCTTCGAATACAAAGAACGGGTATTGCTTTTAGCGGTAGTTACTCAACTGATGATGGGCAAACTTGGAAGGAAGTTCGAGCAGTTGAATTAACCGATCCTCCAGATTCGATGATCGCAGGACCGGCTTTGACCGCGGATGACGATGATGCCGAAGGCATCATTGTTCGAGCCACTTTCTGTGAAATCACGGGATTTGATGGCGATCCTAATCCAGGAATAACATTCCGCAGAGGTGATGTCGATGTGAATGGTCTTTTAGAAGTTACCGATCCCATCAACAACCTGACTTTCCAATTCTTAGGAACTTATAACCCTACTTGTATGGATGCGTTAGATTTCGATGACAATGGAGCCATCGAAATTACCGACCCCATCGGAAACTTGTCGCATCAGTTTTTAGGAACGGCTCCTCCGGCTCCTCCCGGAGCGGAGACTTGTGGAGCGGATCCGACTGAAGATACAGTTGAAGGGGGTGATCTGACTTGCGTTGATTATCCCGCGGAGAGTTGTAATTAAGCACTAAAAGTTAAACTAATTCTTAACACAAAAAGGGCTGGCCTAAGGCCAGCCCTTTTTGTGTTTGGTGGGTAAATTCAAAGGGTGATATCTACTTGAAATCACCTACCTGCCAAGCCCGAAGCTTTAGCGAGGGATAAAAATAAATCGGTATTAAAGCTGGTTAATAGCGAGATTGAATCCTACCCACATAACGTAGGTTCAAGTTATTTAAGGTCAACTCAACGTTTTGTCCCCTCGCTCACGCTTCGGGCTAGCTAATTGGGCGTTCTAAAATTTCACAGCCTCGGGGAGCGAGGGCAACAGTTGAAGCTTTTGCGAGGGATAGTAACTTTAAAGCTCATTCACCCAAATTCTGGCGAATTTGGCTACAAATTATTTCCCTCTGGGAAGAGCATCAAAATCGATCTTGGGCTGATCCTTCGCCGTTGATTTTCGAGTGAATCTTTCCCCGGGCTTTCCTGTCTCATTAAAGAAGCCGCAGTTCCTGAGGAAAAAGTGTTTTCCTTCTTTCCCGCCAGTGAAATCTAATCGATGGCGTCCACCTCCGGTAGCATCGACTGAAAAGCGAGCTTTGGTGCATTCGTACCATCGGTTTTGAGTGTCCCGAACCCAAACATTGCCGTACAAGGCGCGGCGACCGATGTAGCCATAACTGGGTGAAAAACTTTCTAAAAAGGAATGAAAGCCGCGAAGGTGAGTGTCGGTCTTGGGGCGACGGAAACTTGCGATCAATCGCCACTCTTTTTTAGCCTTCTCGCCAAACCATGCTGTATAGATGGTGTTTCCTTTTCCATCCGGTTTCACTTCAGTGAGAAAGCGATAGGTAACCCCTGCCTTCCAGAGATACTTGAGATAGCTTTGGCCACCTGATCCTTCATTTCCAAATTTACCCACATGAACTCCAGGGCCACTGCCGAGGGATACGATACGATACTCTTTAGGGACTTCCCGAGGATTATCAGTTTTAAAGGGGCTCCAAACTGAAAAGAGCACTCTTCGTTCTGTACTCGAGTTCACTTGAATACCGAAATAGCCTTGGCCGAATCCATTGGCCATATAGAAAGTCCCGATGGGATCTTCTCCCTTTGGCACGGTGATTTCACTGTAGGCGTACTTGAGTTTTTCCTTACGAGGAACATTGTAACTCAGATGCACCGAAGGGCCGCGACGTCCCCAGTAAAACATGCCCCCTTTGTTCGTTTTTACGTAGCTTAACTTCAAATCTTTTGTTTCGGAGGAAACCACCAAATCGCTGATTTCACCAAAATCTTTTCCCGTTTTTTTAAGACCTACGAAGTCAACTCGTACATACCCAGCCTTTTCGATTTTAATGTTACCGATGGGATAGGTTTCTAAATCTTTCCCTTTGAGGTCGACTGGGAATTTTTTCTTATCGATTTTGATTTCCAGGGTGGATTCACCATCTTGAAGGCTCGCTCGTACTTTCAAGAGGAGATCACAGGCTCGATCCACATGGAAGTAAGTTGAAAAGACCGTTTGTTTGTCGCTCCAAGCGATGGAACCTTTGCGTCGAAAGCCTCTACCGCCGGGTTTAGGGGCCGTGCGGTAAGCGTTTCCTGCCATCGGAATCGACCAATCAGCCGCGTGGACTTCGATTGAATTCAGAGTGACAAAAAGAGTTACTCCAAGGACGAATAGCCTGAGATGAATGAGGTTCATATTCTTTTATTGGTTGTCAGAGGTCGGTGAATGGGGCCGATGAATGGGCTCGGCAAAGTAGTAATCCCTCATTTTACCTTAAGCCGGGGAGTTCTGTAAGGTAACATCTACAATTTGGGTTCCCTCGGATAAATTTAAGCCTCGTCAGTTTTCACTGGATCCAAGCATCAAATTTAATTAGCCCGGAGCGTAAGCGACGGGATCTTGCTAAAGTGTTTCATAAGTGGAAGCTAAATTCCTGAGCTATCCTTAAAAACTTACTAAAAGGGAGTTCAGCGCGATGGCTCATCCCGTCGCTCACGCTCCGAGCTAGTTAATGAATGGAATTGTAGATACACGATGAGAGTTCAAGGTGTAAAAACTCAGAACCACACGATGGCCTTTAGTTTGATGATCGCGATCATCATTTTTGTCTGTAGTGTGAACGCTTACTCTCAAGACGTGGTGATTTCAGAATTTCAAGCCATCAACGACGATACACTCTTAGATGAAGATGGGGATCCCTCCGATTGGATTGAAGTTCAAAATCGAGCTGGAACTGCCGTGAATTTAGACGGTTGGATTCTCACGGATAGCAGGATTGAAGATAAGTGGATCTTTCCCGACGTTACCTTAGAACCGGGAGAGTTCCTCACTCTTTTCGCTTCGGGAAAAAACCGCGCCGAGCCGGAATCTCAATTACACACCAACTTTCAGTTGAATGGCTCCGGTGAGTATTTGGCCCTGATCAGGCCCGATGGAAGTATCAGTGATGAATATTCTCCTGCTTATCCTCGGCAATTCGAAGATGTCTCTTTTGGTCTCGTAGAAGATACAAACTCTACAGTATTGATTACAGATCTCGATTTCATTCGCTTGCTCGTTCCTGTTGATGACGCGGCTGAAAATGCTTGGACGCAAGTCGAGTTCGACGACTCCCTCTGGGCAAGAGAGAGGAATGGAGTGGGTTATGATCTTGGGGGAGGGGGTTTAGGTGAAAACATAGCTCCTGCAGGTCAGGCTTCTCAAACTTCAGATTATCACAGTTCGTTTTCGGCGGATCGAGCGAACGATGGAGCTTTTGGAAATTTCACAGCTACTGCCAGTGCGGATAATTCTCCCGTTTGGGAACTCGATTTAATTGACTCTCATTCGATGGGCTTGATCAAGGTTCACAACCGAGGAGATGGTTGTTGTCAATCGCGATTGAGAGACATCATCGTCTATGTCTTAGATGCTTCAAGAAACGTAGTTTTTGAGTCGGAGTTATTGAATCCAGAAAATGAACTCGACGGCCCTTCAGTCTTGTTAGTGGATTTAGTCGAACTCCATGGAGCTCCGGTGATGGGGCAATTTGTTCAAGTCGAACGTCTACCCGATCCCGATCTCTCTGGTACTGGAGGGCAGGGGAACAACGATGAACGCAACGTACTCTCATTGGGCGAAGTCGAAGTTATCGAGAGTAGCTCCGCTTTCTCAGGGGTGATTCAGACCGACGTTGAAGATGAGATGGAGGGAGAAAATGCCTCGATCTACCTTCGTTATTCGTTTTCGATCGACGACCCCTCTCAGATTGAAAACTTGCTCCTTCGGATGAAATTTGATGATGGTTTTGTTGCTTTTCTCAATGGGAACGAGGTCTTGAGTCGAAACGCTCCAGCGAATTTATCGTGGAATTCTCAAGCCCTTGCAGAAAATCCCAATGAAGCAGCGACCACCTTTCTCAATTTCAACCTCAATGCTCATTTAGACCACTTGAGGGCTGGAGCCAACGTATTAGCCATCCAAGGGCTTAACCGTACAGCCTCTGATTCTGATTTTTTAATTTCAGCTCGACTCAGTGCGTTTCAAAGAGAAGGGCAAGCTCGTCGATATTTTTCGAACCCCACACCGGGAACCCAAAATGATGTTGAGGGATTGGAGGGCTTCGTCGCCGACACCAAATTCAGCGTCAACCGCGGGGTTCATTCTTCAGCCTTCGATCTAGAGCTATCCACCGAGACCGAAGGAGCGGTGATCCGATACACGACGAATCGTTCACGACCTACTGCAACTTCGGGGAACATCTATACGGATCCGATTCGTATTGATTCATCTACAATCATTCGCGCAGCTGCCTTTAAAGAGAATTTTGGTTCGACTGATGTCGATACTCATTCTTACATCTTTATCGATGATGTTTTAGACCAGTCGGTCATGCTCAGAGATGTGGTTCGACATCCGGTGTACGGTCTTCTTCTTCCCGAGGCGCTTACCGCCGTACCTACCGTTTCATTGGTCACAGAAGTGCCGATCGTTTCCGCGACGGAAGTTCAAACTTCAATGGAGTTTTTCCATCCTGATGGAGGGCTGAATAGCGTTCAAGTCGAGGCCGGGGTTAAAAGAGTTGGCGGGCATAGCCTGGGATCATATCCCAAAAACAATATGCGTCTTTACTTTCGGAAACGGTATGGTGATTCGAAGCTCAGGTACCCCGTATTCGAAGGCACTCGTTTTGGCGAAAGTGCTGTTGATACTTTCGACCGACTCAATTTACGAGGTGGCGCTCACGATTCGGTTTTTTATTTAGGCGTCAACGCCCAAGCACCATCCAATGCCCAGTATTTAAGAAATCGTTGGATGAGTGACATGCAATTTAGAATGGGGCACCTCTCCCTACACGGGCGGTGGGTTCAGGTTTATATCAACGGAACTTACTGGGGGCATTACCAGCTTTTGGAATGGCCTTCCCAACATTTTATGGCTGATTATCTGGGTGGAGATAAGGTTGATTATTTATCGACAAACTCCGGCCGACAAGTGGGTGATAGCAACTTAAGTGCTTGGAATACGATCTTACAATCGACAAACAATTATTCGCAGATTGAAAACCTGATCGATGTCGTGAACTTTGCTGACTATCTCATCCTCAATTTTTATGGAGGGAACGATTGGGACTGGAGGGCTTCACAAAATTGGATGGGGGCTGGAGCCACTGATCCTAGTAGGAGTCGCTTCCAATTTTTCTCATGGGATTCTGACATCATTTTTCGTCGGACAACGGATAACAACCTCGATCAACCCGGTCCTGGTAATCTGTTTCAATCTTTAAAGCGGCATTCGAATTTTAGAAACTTAATTGCTGACCGTGCTCATCAACATCTTTTTAATGATGGAGTGCTAACCCCTCAAAAGGTGGAGGAATCTTACTTAGAACGGGTGGAGGAAATTCGCACGAGCCTGGTAGGAGAGACTGCACGTTGGCGTTGGGGGGGAGTCACTTGGACGCGAGACAATCAATGGCAAGGTGAAATCGATCGCTTGACGGGAGACTTTTTTCCTCGACGAACTGAGATTACGATCAATCAACTGAGGCAAAACAATCTTTACCCCAGCCTGGAAGCTCCTCGCTTCAACCAGCATGGTGGAAGGGTCGAGCAAAACTTTCCCCTCAATATTACAGCTCCTCAAGGAACGATTTATTTTACTGAAGATGGCACGGACCCGCGTTTACCCAATGGGGAAGTATCTCCTTCAGCTCAGATGATGGGAGTCGCAAACTTAGATACTTACCTTGAAGGAGATGCTGAAGTGCGAGTTTTTGTTCCCACCGATGATTCATTAGGGCTCGATTGGATCGAATTAACTTTTAATGATTCCAATTGGTTGGGAGGTATCGGAGGAGTCGGATATGAGCGATCCTCGACGTTCGATGAATTTATTAACGTCGATATTGAGGAGCAAGCTTACCAGGTGAACGCTTCAGCCTACATTCGTCAGGTGTTCAACATGGATGATCCTTCGGATATTCAAATTTTATCCTTACTGATGAAATACGATGATGGCTTTGTCGCTTATCTCAACGGGCACCCGATTGCGCGGGATAAAGATCCCGTCGATCTTCAGTGGAACTCGCGGGCTACGGGAAGTCGGGCTGATTCCGACGCTGTTATTTTCAAAGCCTTTGATGTTAGCGATTCCATTCAGCATCTACGCGAGGGAGAAAATATCCTGGCGATCCACAGTATGAACTCCAGTGACCGAAGTGGAGACATGCTCCTCGTCTCGAAGTTGGTCGGCTCTCGTGAAGTGAATGAAGGTCGAGTCCCGATGGATGAGCCGGCCTGGGTCTCCGCCAGAACTCAACAAGGAGACGAATGGAGCGCATTGAATCGAGCTTTGTTCTATTTTGACGTTCCACTTCGTATTACGGAAATCATGTACCATCCGCGGTTAACTGAAGATGGTGTCGGGCGAAGTGATGAAGATTATGAATTCATAGAGCTCCAAAACGTGGGTGAAAGCTCCATCGATCTCAACGGAATTCAAATATCGGGGGCAGTCAATTTTGATTTCATTCAAGAAGGAATTCTGGACTCCATCGATCCCGCTCAAGTGATTATTGTGGCAAGAAATCGAGATGCTTTCATCGAACGGTATCCTGAAAGCAGGCATTTCCTCATTGGAACCTATTCGGGAAAACTCGCAAACTCAGGTGAGAGGATCAAGCTCACCGGATCTCTAGGCCAGCCGATCTTAGATTTTTCTTATTCTGATGTCGCGCATCCGTCAACCGATGGTGAAGGTTATTCATTGACCGTCATCGATGTTCAAGATGAAATTGAGACTTGGGATGACCCTTCTCATTGGCGCCCCAGCCAGCCCATCGACGGTACTCCTGGAACGGTAGATTCTGGGCCTGACATCAATGGTGGATTACAACTACCTGGAGATCTAAATCAGAATTCTCTGGTAGAGATCGGGGATGCGGTCAGCTTGCTGTTGCATTTATATCGAGGGCAAGTTCTTTCCCTTCCTTGTGAGGGGGGCTCCATCACGGAGGGTGGGAATCGAGTTCTCGCAGATATAAATGGAGATAACGAAGTCGATACGGCCGACGCCATCAGTTTACTGTCTTATATTTTCCTCGAAGGATCTCCACCGGAAAAAGGCATTCTTTGTTTTGTGGTTGAGGATTGTGAAGATGCTTGCGGGAACTGAGTCCACTATATTGAAACAAGCTCCTTTGGATTCCAAAAATTGCTAAAGAGGGTAAGGAACGAAAATGTTAAACAAGTTATTCCAGTTACTGAGCTTTGGTTGCCAGTCAAATCCCACGCTTATTATTAAGCTTTTAACTTTGAGTGCTTCCCTGATGCTTGTTGGGGAAATGAAGGCACAAGAGAATCTTGCTCTTGGGGGGACTGCGATTCAAACTACGGATTACGCTCCCCAGTTCGGTGCTTCTGTAGCTATCGATGGAAATCCCGGTAATTTCACGGCGACTGCCGCTGCCGATGAAGCTCCGGTTTGGGAAGTCGACCTCGGCGACTTCTACGAAATTGGGCGTATCGTTGTTCACAATCGTGATAACTGTTGCCCTTCCCGTTTGCGCGATATCGTGATTTCAATTCATGAGGATTCTTATGTCGTCGATCCCTTGAGTGAACCGTTGTATGAATCAGAGATTCTCAATGCCGAAAACGTTCTTGGGAATGGAGCTCTCAACCAAGGTCCAGAGACTCTTACCATCACTCTTGATCCACCTGTGGACGGTCAATATGTTCGTGTTAGCAGAATCGTCGATCCCGACAATTCGGGAGTTGGAGGACAAGGGAGCCCCGACGAGGCGAGTGTTCTATCTTTAGGTGAAGTCGAAGTTTTTGAGCCGGTGACTTGTCCTGAACCCGACACCTTTTGTAATGATCTTGGAATCGTCGGACCTGGTGTGGGGCTCCCCGGAGTCTATACCATCACTGCAAATGCTTCCGATGACTCCGGTGATGAAATTCAGTACACCTTTGAAATAAGTAATGGCGAAGATCCAGCCACCATCCTAGGGCCGCAAACCGCAAATTTTGTGGAAGTCGCTTTGGGGCAAGGAAGTTGGGAAGTTTCAGTGGCGGTGACGGATAACAATCTTTGTCCCAATGCGGCTGAAGAGAGTTGTACGGAGTTGATAGAGATCACTTGTAGTGAAGGGGATACTCACTGTGAGGGGCTTGCCATTCAAGGACCTGCGAATGAGGGACCGGGTACTTATATCCTATCAACGACAGCCAGCGATGATTCTGGGGATGATATTTTTTACACCTATACAATCGACGATGGAGTTAATCCACTTCGTACCATCGGTCCAACGCTTGAAGCTGAAGTCGAAGCGGTATTAAGACCCGGTTCTTATACGGTGACGGTTGAAGTGGCAGATAGCGAATTCTGTGAAAATGATGTTCCCGATCGCAGTTGCACAGAAACAGTAGAAGTGGAATCGATTCTAAGTCTGGCGAGTACGGGAATCGCAAGCCAATCTTCAGATTATAACGCTGGCTTAGTCGCCGGATTGGCGATCGATGGGCTTTTTACTAATACCACCGCTACGGCACAAAACAATAATGGATTAGGAGATCCATGGTGGCAGGTCGATCTTTTGGGATTGGCTTCGATCGAAACCATTCTACTTTTCAATCGTGGCGATGGTTGTTGTCAGTCTCGATTGCGAGATATGTTCATCAGCATTTTGGATCAAGAAGGTGAGATCGTTTGGGAATCCGAATTACTGAATGAAGAAAATGAATTAGGTGGGGGAACGACTGCTGGTCCCGGAGTTCTTGAAATCGATGTCGTTGCCGATGCTGGGGGGGCTGTTGAAGGTCAAGTTATCCGCATTACTCGTATCATCGATGATGATCTCTCGGGGACGGGCGGCTTGGGTAATCTGGATGAAGGCTCGGTGATTTCATTGGGTGAAGTTCTCGTTTACGGTGAGCGAGTTTGTGAGGACGATGCGGACACTCATTGCGATAGCTTGGTTCTCGAAGAGGCTCCCGAAGATGAAGGACCAGGGCAGTACTCTTTTACTGCAACGGGAAGTGATGATTCAGGAGACGAAATTCTTTACACCTTTACGGCCGACAATGGGATCGATGAGCCCATGACTTTCGGTCCCCTCGCTGACAATTTAGCTATCATGAACTTAACCGCAGGTGATTGGACGGTGAGTGTCAACGCCTCGGATGAAGCTAACTGTCCTAGCGGGGCCGAAGACGCCGCTTGTACTCTGCAGGTAAGTGTAAAAGAACTCGTCAACCTCAGCACCCTTTCAACGGTGAGACAGTCTTCCACTTTCGGTGGCGTCCAGTTCCCTGCAGAATTAGCCATCGATGGAAATTTTGGTAATTTTACGGCCACTGAAACGGGGAACGAGGGCTTGGGTGATCCTTGGTGGGAAGCTGACTTGGGAGCTGAATTAGAGATCGGTCGAGTCGAAATTTACAACCGTGGAGACGGTTGCTGTCAGTCTCGTTTGCGTGATATTCAAGTCGATGTTTTCGACGCTGCCAATGAAGTCGTCTGGCAGTCTGAAATATTAAATGAAGAAAATGAACTGGGTGGAGGCACAACGGATGGCCCGGCGGTACTCACACTTTATTTAGATGGCGTTGTGGGTCAGGTTGTACGCATCACCCGGTTAGCGGATCCTGACCTCTCCGGAACGGGAGGTGTAGGAGGACCCGATGAGATGGATATTCTTTCCTTGGGAGAGGTCAATATCTTTGAGCATGAAAGTGTCATTTTACCCGGAGCTTTTTTCAGGCGCGGAGATGTGGATGGCAATGGTTTATTAGAGATCACCGATCCTATCAACAACCTTTCCTTTCAATTCCTGGGTACTTTCACTCCTCCTTGCTTGGATGCTGCAGACTTCGATGATAATGGGAAGGTCGAGATCACGGATCCTATCGCCAGTCTCTCCCATCAATTCTTAGGTACGACAGCTCCCGCTCCTCCGGGAAGTGAGAATTGTGGTTTGGACCCGACTGATGATGATGAAGCGACTGGGGACCTGGGATGTGAGATCGTGCCTGATAACTGTTGACCGCATAAAGATCTCTTAAGCGAGTCCATGAATTCCCAAAAAAATCCCCTTTGTTGAAGGACTCATCAAAGGGGATTTTTTTATGAACCTATAAATGCGAGATCGAATTTACTTTTACTTGTTTAAAGCATTTCGCACTTCCTGGACACGTTTCTCAGTCAGGCTCCACCTAAGAGTTTTCGTAAAGAATTCACTGAGATCTTTCTTGGCTGCGCGACTGGAAGCTTCATAAAAATTATCTCGAGCTCCTTGTCGATCGCTACGTGACTTGAGAGGTTGCAGCTTTGGAATTTCTTGGTACAAACCCTTAATAAATTCGATGCCACCGTGGTCTCGGTGAAGGCGAATCAATAAGCCCGTCATCAAATCATTCACACTGGTACGTTTTTTCCAAGGGACCAGAGGGACGTTCCACGAATTTTCCCAGTTGTACTTATCTGGATTTTGAATGTAGGATTTCAAGTTCGCTTCCATCCCGTCAGAAAACCTCTTCCCGCCGGAACCAAAGTAATACATGTCTTTGATGGATTTGATTTCATGGGGAAGGAAAATAGACATCGCATTATTGAAACCCACTGTCCACCAACCGTAATCGCGGGGCCCTTTGGAAGTGTGATAATCGATGGTGGGGTTCATATCCCGCATCCAATAATTGCGCGCAATCTCGTAAAAGAACACCTGATCTACTGTATTTTCTCCCTTTGAAAATCGTTTATAGAGACCTTCAAAGAATCCATGGCCGATGGCGACTCCCAGGCGGCCGTGATGGGCTAAGCCCCCTCCCACTTTGCTCGAGACTTCGATGCGAATCTTTCCTTGAAGTGGGGCGGTCAGTCTGGGCTTTCTTCCAGTCACTTTATCAAAGGCATCAAAAACGTCATCCAAGGCAAAAAGGATACGCTGCATCGTCTTAGCATCGCGCTGTTCAATTGACGTATCTTCATCGAGGACTAGGGCGACTCTTTTTCCGTACCAGGCGACAACGGATCGATCTCCGCTAATATATCGACGGTAATCATCAATCACAGCGGGTGTGGCAGATCGAACTTTCTTTATGGACTCTTCCTCGGGTGGGGGTGAGTACTTAGTAGGACTCCAAGCCACCATGCTTCTAATTCTTGCATTCCAGTTGATTTGAGCCGCAGTTTTAAGAGAACCATCCGGTTGCACTTCAAAAATCGATAATCGACTTTCGTTGGACTCGCTGACAAAGAGTATTTTTCCATTTGGAGATAAAGCGAGTTTCCAGGGAATGTCACCGACCTTCATTCGGCTGGCGAGGCTTAGTCGACCGTCGGATTCAACTCGAAATGTAAAGACGCTGTCTTCTTCTCCGGCGGAATCTCTAATCGCAATAAAAAGCAATTTTCCGTCAGAAGCCATCACGATATCCGAAGAGCTGAGTTCTCGTTTTCCCCGAACATAAGGAGAGCGACGGGGGATCGTGACTGCATGTTGCTTGTCGTGGAGTTGACCATCGGAGTTGATTTCGTAAACACTCACTCCTAGTTGTTGTTCATTGCTAAAGTAAACTAAGGGAAGTGTCGGATGATAAGCCAAATGGCGAGGGCCAAACATCGCCGGAGGGGAGGCATCGAATGGTTTTAAGGGTGATAGCTTTCCGGTTTTCTCATCAAAGGAGTATTGATAAAGAGCGTTGTTCGTTTTAACGCAAGGGATATATGCAAACTTATTATCTCTTGTGGTCAATAGGGAGTGAGCTTCGGGACGTGGAGTTTTAAGAGAACAAGCTTGCTGTCCCACACGACCATCTTGATTCAAGTGATATACCTGAGTGGATCCCGTTCGGTAATGCGTCGAGAGATAAAATTTTCCTTTACGATCTACGCTGGTGTAGCTCGTTGGGAATTCTATTGTCGTCGTATGATCGGGTTTAAGTTTACCGTCGGAGAGAATTTTAATGTTTACGGCTTCGGCCTTCCGAGAGCTTCGAGCCGAAGAACTTACAATCAACTGATTGTGGTGAGGATTGTAGGTTATGCCTGACGGTCTAGACGGTAATTTTAAGGATTCAAGGAGCTTCGCCTTGATTTCACCATTTTCAGCAGTGACTTCGACTCTAAGGATTTGTTGGTTTTTACCATCAGAGGCAAAGATATAGGTTGTTTCTTCGCTCAGAAGAGGGTCAGTAAAAAGGTGGGTAACAATCCAAATGAAGCAGAGAGATAAAGCGAATTTTGATTCTCTGGTTGAAGGAGTTTTGATTAAGAGATGGCTCACATTCATTGGTGTTTCGACTCAGTTTGAAGGTGTCAAAGATTAGAGGTGGGGATATTCATCGATTCAAATTGATTGTACAGTTAGGCGGCATGAAAAGGTATTGAACGGTGAAAAATTACCCACAGTCGGGGGAAATTATCACCAGTTTACAGTCGATGGAACAGGGAATGAGGGTGCGTTCTGAGCTACTGAGGTTCTAGGGGCAAAGTAAGGAAGATCTTACACTTTGGTCCTTCATTTGCATTAAGAGCTTGGTCCGATGGATTCCAACCCAAAGAATTGAGTTCAGACCCCTATGGAAACTTTAGATTTACTAAAAAAGTACGATATCCCAGTCCCTCGCTATACGAGCTATCCAGCAGTGCCTCATTGGAACGATTCTCCAACTATTGAGGAGTGGACGGAATCTGTCGAAAAGTCTCTACAACCTCCCCATGCAGCTTGGGCCATTTATCTTCACATTCCATTTTGTGAATCACTTTGCAGCTATTGTGGTTGCAATACCTTTATTACCAAGGATCACCAATGGGAGGAGAAGTATTTAGAATACGTGCTTAAAGAGTGGGAGATGTATCTGAATTCTTGTCCCTCCCTCAGATCGACTCCGCTTTCCCAACTTCACATCGGTGGAGGCACGCCAACATTTTTTTCAAGTAAGAATTTAAAGCGACTGTTAGCGAGTATTTTGGACCAAGTCCAAGTGAGTTCGGGCTGTTTTGATGCTTCGGTAGAAGTAGCGCCCAAAGTAACTACCGTCGAACATTTAAAGGTCTTGCGAGATCTTGGATTCACCCGCCTGAGTATTGGAGTTCAAGATTTTGATGCTTCGGTTCTTGAAGCAGTCAATCGCACTCAAACTACTCAGTCGATCGAGCACTTAGTCTCTGAAGCTCGTTCATTGGGATTCACTTCGATCAATTTTGATTTCATCTACGGCTTACCGGGGCAAACCATTGAGTCGATGAGTCGGACGATGGATAAAACTTTAAAGTTTAGGCCGGACCGAATTGCTCTTTATAGTTTAGCCGTTGTCCCCAATGTGAAGCCTGGGCACCGTAAAATTTCCAGGATGGATCGATCTCAAGGATCCACTAAATACAAATTGTACCAAGTTGCGGCCGAGAAGCTTATGGAAGGTGGGTATTGTCAATTAGGTATGGATCATTTTGCGCTTCCCGATGATGAATTGACCCTCACTTCAGATAGGGGAGAACTGCATAGAAATTTTATGGGTTACACCGAGGTCAAAACGGATTTACTCTTAGGTCTCGGAGTGAGCGCGATTTCTGAATCTGAGATGGGGTATTATCAAAATAAAAAAGATCTCAAGGAATACTTAGGTGATCTTGAAGATGGGAGTCTGCCCATGTTTCGAGGGCATAAGTTAAGTTCTGAAGAGAGAGAAAGGCGGGCCTTAATCCTTTCACTGATGACAGAGTGGAAAATTCAACTTGAAAATTACGATAACCTTGAGTTTCAGTTGTCGAGATTAGATCCATTTTTTGAAGATGAACTGATTTCAATTTATAATGATCACTTGCTGGTAACTGAAAAGGGAAAGCCTTTTATTCGAAATATATGTTCTTCCTTTGATCCCTACTATGCGGGTAGCGAGGGAAATACTTTCTCACGTTCTATTTGATAATGAAAATAAGAAAACGAAGACTCCTCTTGTTAACTGGGCTGAGTTTCAGTTTTTTTATCCTTCTCGGTATCTTAATTCTTATTTACCCATCCTACGTAGAGTCACAGTTTCAGGCGACTCTTGAGCAGCTTGCGATTGCTGATAAATCGAAATTGAGTTCGACCTGCTTGGGATCCGAGTCGGAAAGGATCCAAGTTTTCCCAATCCTTTATTCTAAGATTCGGGGTAAGGATCCCTTCAAAGAGCAAGAAGGAAGAAGAACAAACTACTACCACGGCCAAAGATTTAATTTCCAAAAAACCATCGACTACGGTAGGCGTGATTCTTATGTGCGTCTAATGGGGTATTGGAGTGTGTGGGAAAACCAATGGCACTTGGGGGGAATTGTCATGGATGCCGATTGGAAGATTTACTGGCAATGCTTGCCCGGTACTTGCTCATTAGAAGAACACACTGGCAGAGGATTGGAGGAGAGCCTCGTTCAGTATGAAGGTACTCTAGGTTCGCTTTTTGCTGATTGTGGAAAATGAGTAAAAAGAGCTCAGTTCTCTTGTTCTTCATGCCCCGCCGATTTTCGATTGATCCTAAATGCACTTATAAAACAACCCACAATAAAGCCGAAATTGAAGTATAGGCCCGTGACAATAGCGAGGGCCAGCCAATCGTCATCGATGGCATAAAGTAGGGCTGAAAGAAAATCGGTTCCAAAGATTCCTTCCCTGGGGTCGAAGCCGGGTAGTTCAAAATAAATGAGAAGATTCACCATCACTGCCAGAATAAAGCCGGCGATGAGTGGAATCCGAATGAACTTCGCCATGACCCAAGTCCTTTTAAAATATAGAAAATATGAAGCAGCTCTTTTTTAGGATAGAACCTGGAGAAGTCTTAGTGAAGTATCAGGCTTCGAGGCATATTTAAAATTTTATCGTTAATCTGCTCATTTGAGCCCGTTCCAAGAAGTAGGAGCGTAGTAAACGCTTCCAGCTTTTCTTTTTAAAGTCTTCACTCGGCTTAAATTGGAGCGGATTCATGAACTTACTAAAGTTAACTCAAACGTTTATTTGTTTCACAGTTCTACTTTTTGTTTTTCCCTTGAGCTTCGGAGTCGAAGTACAGATCGACGCCAATGGTTATCAGGGGCGCTGGCGAATCAACAGTCTTTCTCCGCAAACAGGGATTGATAGTGTGGATATCGGAGAGGGAACCCATTCTCTTTCTTTAGTTACCGTCCAGGGAAACTATGTGGAACTCGTTGTAGCCAGTGATAGCTCGGTAGAGTCCACCGACCCTACCAAGCTTCGTCAAACCGGGCCGAGAAGTTTTGAGCTTGTTACCTATTCCGTTCCAATCGTAGTGGGTGGGTATAGCGGTCGTTGGCGGTCAGGAGAAGATTCTGGTGTTCCTACCTCAATTAAGCAAGGAGACGCCACGATTCAAGTTCCCCGAGGGGACTACACCCTCAGATTAGTTCGGGTATCCGATTCCGATGCCGTGTACACCGTGGGGGCAGGGGGAACTTTAAGTACCGCTAGCGATAGTTTAGAGGTTCGTGACGGACAACTTTCTTTGGTCACCTTTCCAATTCATTATGATGTGAATGGATATCACGGTGAGTGGTGGAGCGGTATCGATAAAATAGCCGAAACTTCACTTCATGTGGGAAATCAAACACTTGAAGTCGCTCCCGGAACCTATGAATTTAAACTCAGGGGAATTGATTCACCCGCCATCTTGTTTACTGTTCACGCCGATGGAAGTCTGACTTCAACCAGTGAGTTACTCGTGGTGGCCTCTAATCGACTCGAACTCCTCACTTATTCAGTGGAGTTTGATATCGGTGGATTTCAAGGAGAGTGGTGGGCTGGAGTCAGCAGTGTTTCGAGCTTGGACTTACATGAAGGTGATCAATCCTTTCAGATGCCACCGGCTTCATACACTTTCCGCATTCGGGGTATCGAGGGCACTGATTCTGTATTTACTTTAAGTCCAGATGGTACTCTCGCAAGCAGTAGTGAACGGTTGGTAACCACCGAAGATCGAATCTCACTTGTCACCTTCCCGATTAAGTTTCAGATGAATGGCTATCCGGGGCATTGGTGGTCAGGGGTAAGTACTCAATCCGATGTCGGTTTAAAGCAAGGGGATCAACTCCTGATGCTCACTCCGGCAACTTACGAATTTCGCTTACGCCGAGTCGATAATACGGATTGGCCTTACACTGTGAATGGAGATGGCTCAGTCTCGACGACTTTTGTAGATCAATTTTCGCGGGGAGCGGCAGATGAATTGATCCTGCGTACTTATCCCATCGAATTTGATGTCTCCGGGGCTCCTACGGATTCGAGTTGGGCGTTCGGAGATGTGGACCCACGTTATTGGGGGAATCGAACTCTCTGTTTACCAGAAGCCAATTATGAATTCAGAAAAGATGGAGTGATTACTGAGTATAGCGTTTCAGAGGGTGGCGGAAGTGGAAGCGTTACTCCAGCTCACTCCGATGGTATTTCTTTTTCGGTAGGTTCCGAAAGTTGCCAGAGTTCATCTTGTGACTTTCTGGGTACAATTGAGAAGATTGATACCTATGGAACGAGTACTCCATTTGAAGTTTACCTTGAAAGGCCAGCCATCAACGGGGATGGAAGTGTGGTCGTGTTTAGTTCTCCTGGGACTGATGTCGTTCCCGGTGACACAAATCGAGATCCCGATCTATTCGTTTTTGATTTCAACACAAATGAGATGACTCGAGTCAATGTTACCAGTAGCGGTGAGCAGGCTGAGATTTCTCGGGATGGAGTCTTCCCATTTGCTCCCTATTTCATACGATTTCTTCCATCAATTAGTGATGACGGACGAATTGTTGCGTTTAATTCTAGAGCTCAAAACTTAGTTGCTGGTGGTGATCGTCACGGTGGAACTGACATTTTTACTCATGATCGTGTCACCGGTGAAACAACATTGATTACTGTCACGAGTGAAGGGGAGCAACTTGACGGTAGTAGTAGTGGAACATGGATGAGTGGAAATGGGCGAAAAGTAGCTTTTATTACTGATTCTTTCATGTTAACGGGTGATCTCCATCGAAGCTCTCATATCGCTATTCACGATCGGATGACGAGAGAAACAACAGTAGTTATTCCAGAAGGAGAAGTACCGCTTATTTCAGCCGGTACCAGAAACCCCGCGCTAAACTTTGATGGTACAAAAATAGCATTTTGTTCTGATTATCCAAATTTTGTCCCGGGTGATACTAATGAGGCTTACGACTACTTCATTCGTGATTTGACAACGGGAGAAACCGCACAAATAAATCTTACACCAGAGGGATTGCCTTCCAGTGGAGATACTTATTCGAGCGCTGGTGGAGTTCAGATAAGCTCAGATGGGAACTTAGTAACTTTCTACTCGAATGCAGATGACTTAGTTCCAGGTCTCGTTGGAAGGGCGCCTAGGCTTTTTCTGAGGGATCTACGGGTTGGGCATACTCGTTTAGTTACTGAAATGGATCATCATACTTTTAACTATTCATTGAGTAAAAATGGTCAATATATAGCATTCAATCCGATTGCTCTACATTGGTCCATTGACGATCCTGGCGAGATATTCATTTATAATATCAGTCTCGATTCTATCTGCCCGCTCACAGAACTTCGAGGCATTTATCCCACTGCAGGTTCTCGGTCTCCGGTTCTGTCTGCAGATGGAAGTTCTTTAGCATTTATCTCTCGAAACAGTGACCTCGTTCCTGGAGATTTAAATGGTCTGGATGATGTTTTCGTCTATCGTCTACATTCAAATATAATTCCAGTAACTGAGGTCGGTGAAGAGCACCGTATTCCAGATGTTGATCCTCATCACATTGATGGTCCTTGTGGATTGACTCCTCACTGTAGAGAGATCATCGATAGCTCAAATTTCGATAGAATCCGAGAGGATCTCATTTCAGTCTTTGATGGGCCAGACTTTCCTCCAATCGGGGAAGATGACATTGATATTGAAGGCTTTTCATTCTTTGTTCCTTTAGGTGCGAATGATCAAGTTGTGCCTTTAAATGATAAGGCCTTTAGTTTGGGTGATTTTGAATTGTTGATTTCGCGCTCACAAAAGGGGCTCAATTTTAAAGACGTTTCATTGGTAAACTTTGTGGAAGTTCCTCTCGATATAGATCGATCTGGCTTCATCGGTGATTTTGAGGGAGAAGGTGTATTTTTATTCTTCGCTGATACTCTCGAGCTTCAAAGTGCCATCCAAAAAGGATTTCAGTTCGACTTAACTTTTAGGCCGTTGAATCAATCTGGAATCCAAATCAGTGAACCGGTTAGAGGATTACCACCTTTAATGGAACCTGCTCCAGAGCCCTCGAATGATTTAGAGGCCGTTTCATTGAACTCTATGTGTCGATTGGAAGAAGGGATACGAGAATCAGTTAGTATCAGAGGGGTGCATGTCAATGCAGCTTTGCTCGACAATCAACCCGGTGAGTTAGTTGCTGGTGCTCATGTACCTCAAGAATTCGTCTTCTGTGGAAATGAAGTTACCGATCTATTGATTTCAGATAGTTCTGAAGGATCAGTCGATGAGTTTGCATACATAGATTTTAATAATGTATGCGAGCAAGGGGGGCTTCCAGGTCAAACTCAAGTTACTCTCTATGCTGGTGAGGGAGAGGTTACCTTAATTGCCTACTCTGTTAATGGAAATGAAGTTGATCGTCGCGTAATTTCAGAGTCGATGTTCAGAACTTCTACTTTTGAAGATCCTGATGGTATCGAACGAATTGAACTTATCGGCGAACAAATTTCTATTCTATCCATTGGGTGGAACTGTGAAATCGAAGTGCGCGAGGATGCCAATCAGAATTGTTTCCAAGTATCGCAAGCTGATCTGCAAGCTGATGGTTCCTATTCGATGGGAGCTGTGAATCTTTCGATTTTCGATGAAAAATTCACAGATCAAGGCTTGGGCCGAGTCGATTTCAATAACGATGGGGTCGAGGAAATTTCACTCCCTTACTCCGAAATTGGAGAACCATTGGCGACTCTTCGTTTGAAGCAAGTTTGTCAGGACAGTTTTGTTCCTCAGCGGGTTACCCTTCAAGCGTGGGCGGAGGGCATCAGTTTGTTTGCTTTTGACTCTCAAGGTGATTTGGTTGATAGCGTAAGTTCTTCCTTTAACTTTGATCATAAATCCCTCACGGTGTTGAGCTCCACAGACATCTCTTTAATTGAGATTTATGGGAGTGAGATTTATCTTTCAGGGGTGTGCATCGACTGTGTTGAAATTTCCTCTGGGGGTGAAAAATCGTTCCGTCGAGGAGATTGCAATCAAGATGGTCAAATGGATATCACAGATGTGATCTCAACTCTCGATCACCTCTTCTTAGGCCGGTACGAACCTGCTTGTATGGATGCGTGTGATACGAACGATGATCAAGATGTCGACATCACTGATGCCATCGCCGGGTTGAGCCATCTCTTCTTGGGGCTTACAGAGCCCGCGCCTCCAGGAAAAGAAACCTGTGGGTTTGATCCTACTGAGGATGCCTTGGGTTGTGAGGCTTTCAGCCCATGTGCTGCTAATTAGTTTTTGTTGAAGCAAGCTCCTTTGGAGACAGCTTCAACCGTTCCGGCAATTCTTTGAATTGCCTTCACTCCGATAGACGTAGGCTCTATGAGCCAACGTCTACGGCTTGCTGGATCCCAAGCAAGCTTAGTTCCTGCTTCATGAGCAGGAACTATTTAGTTTTTGTTGAAACAAGTTCCTTTGGAGACAGCTTCAACCGTTCCAGCA
>JANQLS010000013.1 GCA_028280485.1 Planctomycetota bacterium | reverse complement strand
CACGCAAATCACAAAAATAGGCTTTTAGCCTATTTTTAGTGGAGCGACGCAGTTCGAAGAACTGCTTGGAGCGTTTGAAAGTAGGTCGGAACGACCTATTTTCAACAGAAACTAATTATCCCTCGCTAACGCTTCGGGCTTGAAATATCTTTAAAAACACTCATGAGTCAAAGGACAACCCAAGTGATCCAAGCTTGGATCGTGCCCACACTCAATGAAGGGAGCAGGTGGGGCGTCTTTACCTAAGAACATATATGATAGCAGATAGATGGGGTCGGACACGTCTATCAGAGCATCGTCGTTGACATCGAGACTCTTCAAGCAGGTGGGTTCGGGCGACAAGCCGATGAAGAGATAAGAAAGGCCGTTCACAACATCGGTAATTTCGATTTTGCCATCGCTGTTGACATCGGCACGGCGGAAAATGGGACGCTCACAGGAATCGGGGATCGAATTTAGATTTTCATCCTGAACGAGGCCTTCGGCAATTTCTTCAGCGTCGGAAATCCCATTCGAATTGCAGTCTTCTGGGTTTTTGCTCAAATACCCACAAAGGTAGGGCCCCTTCAAAGCTAAAAATCCTTGTTCAGTGGGGAGAGCGATAAAGTCGTGGGTCAGATACTCATCGGGGCTACCTTCACTACATTCCAAAGGCATGCTTCCCACGACCTCCTGTTCGGGGAGATGGATGACTTGTATTTCATCGTTTGTAGCAATGTAAGCGACAGCGGAACGATCCCCGAAACTGGGAATCCCTCGTTTCCGAGCTGGTGACCATTCCTCTAAGCTCGAAGTTTCATGGATGGCTCCATTAGCGAGGTAAAGCTGAGCGCTATCTGCAGAGATCGAAAACTGATCTCCGAAGAAGACACTTTCAGTTTCTGAATCAACGATGGGTAATCCCTCTTGCGAAATATCGAGTTTCAATATTTCGTTGGGGAATCCAACAAACAAGAATCGCAGATCACCCGATTGCACGAAGGAAGCGGGATCGAGGAATTTTCTTCCTTCGGCGATGATTTGAGTTTCTCGGGTATTCACATCGAAGAGGAGGAGATGACTTTCCTCGTCTCTTTCAGGTTCGAATGAAATGGCGACCTTATTAGGTGATACCTCTATCAAGCCATGTGGGTATCCTGAGCCGCTTTCAGAGCCGATATCTAATCTTTGAATCTCTTGGCTGTCGAGTTGGATCTTCAGGATGCTGAGCTCATCGCTTAGGGCGACGTACAACGCATTTTCATCGTGGCTCAAACAGATTCCTGCAGGTCGATTTTGTAACTGGATTTGATCGATGGCATCTAATTTGAAAGTAGAATACAACAAGATGGAATTCTCTGAAGGAAGGCTGATGAAAAGCGTTTTACGTGAATCAGCAAAAACCATCTTCCCACCTATAGATCCCAAATCGAAGTTGATCGGTTGAGTGATTCGGGAAGAATCAGAGCGAGTTGTAAACGACCAAACCGGGCTTTCAATTTCCCTGCCACCTCGTTGAGAGCGAACTTGCCAGTAGTAAGTCGTATCTGGTTCTAGGCCTCCCACAAAGGCTTCGGTCAGGGGGCGATTGTAAGAGATAATCGATTCTGGGGGATCGAAGGTGTCCAAGTAAACAGAATAACGACTCGCGCAGTAATCGGGGGAGCCTTCCCAGCTGAGGTTGACATGAGTCAAGCTAATTTCGGTTGAGGGGTGAGGTGGATCAGGTTGATAAGGTTCTTCCGGCAAGTCGGGGCAAGATTCACCGTGAATGATCCCTCGAATTGTATTTCCAGCTATTAGGATCCAACCTTGGGCATCAGCCAAAACTTCTATCTTGTGAGTGAACGAAGGCCTTACTTGTTGTGAGTAAGGATTGGCATCAACGATCGAGATCGTCTCCATAGGGATTGCGACGGAATAGATAATTTCTGAAGTGGGGGACCACCAGTAGATATCGTTTCTAAGGCCAAATGATTTTGCTCCGGTTGCCTGACGGTGAATCGATGAAAAATCATCGGTATTTAAAGCAAAGCCTGAAGGCAATGAAAGGAAACTTCCATCTCCACTCAGAGCAAAATGAGGGCTTTGTTCGCTGCAATTAACGAAATCATTGATTGGACTAATTCGATCGATGGGAGCCCCTTCTTGTTGAAGGTCGAGTTTATAGGCCACTTTTTGATCGTCACAAGCATAGGCATAGGCGAAATGACCATCCGGGCTGATTTGAACCGTGGCATAGTTCCGAAGAGTGTTGGCGCTTCTCGTGGTGTTTAAGACTTGGTCTCCATCGAGATCCACAACTACAAATCGGGTTTGATGGAAGGCGTTTCCATGGCTGGTAACGATCAGCTGGCCGGGGAGACCTTCTGAAACATCATAGGCAAAGCTCCCATCTAAATCTTCGGCCAGATCAATTTCTGAAATGGAGTTATCCTCCAGATGGATGATGGCAAATGAAGCCGCGTCTTTTTGAGCCACGTACAAGTAGGAGCCATTGGAGCTCAATTCGAGTCCATTGGGTTTGTGATCAACTTTAATGGGATCGAGAGCCTGGAAGTAGGGAAGCTCAAGAATTTGAACTTCATTTAGATTGGGAGTACTGACGTAGACGCGTTGTCGAGTTTGATCGACTGCGAAATCAAAGGTATCGGCTTCAAAATTAAATTGAGGTGAAACTGAGGGAGTATTGTAAGGCTCAGAAACTTCAAAACTCCAGATAGGCCCTTCGATGGTTCCTTCATGGGTATTCATCACCACTTGCCAGAAGTAGCTTCCTTCACTTAAATCTTCAAGCTCACAAGAAAGTTCAGAGCTATTCCTACAAAGAAGGTACTGAGGGGGGCTTTGAGAGCCCCAGAACACATCGAAAGTCACCGGGCAAGTGGGGTCTTCCGTTAAACTCCACGAAAGAGTTCCGGAGTTGGGTAATTCAAGGTGAGCACCATCGGCTGGAGTATGGACGTTCAAGTTTGGGAAGGGTGACGTGCAATCTGGGACGGGGCTCACTCGGTGCATTCCCCGGTGATCTAAGAAGATCCACTCATCAATTTCTGGAATGAGAAAGAAGCTGCGAAGAGAGCGTATTTCAGTAGTAAGCTTGAAGTCCGATTGGAAGCTGAGATCCTGGTTATTGTAGATCTTTACCGTATCGGGTTCGATGAAGGTGAGGATTCTTCCGTTTGCCTCATCCGCTTTCGCAAACCTTCCCTCAATTGACTTTTCTAACTCTAATGTCGTGGAGTTTAAAACTTGTCCATCGGGTAAAAATACGCGGGCCCCATCGGGGCTTATAGAGAAGCGAGTTTCTGTAATCGTTGGCAATTGCATCGCTTTCTCTCTCACTACCTCCCCAGTTGGAGTGTTGAGATCCAACACCTTTAAACCTCCCACCGAAGAGCATTGATAGAGGTATAAAAGATTTTGAGCCCGGTCGATTTCAATTTCAGGTCTACAGCTGGCGAGAAGGTCTTCCCCGATTCTCGTTACCTGGTTGTCTTGAGCCTCGTTGAATTTATAAACCCCATTTGAGCTTGGGCTACTGCCGGAGGTCACAGTGACATAGAGTTCACCGGGATTGCCTTCGACGACATCTAAAACGCCTCCATCGATACCTTCTAAAATACTGGATTCGTTCGAGAGGCTATGCCGCGTGATCTCGAGCGAATCTAAATCGATTTCGGCGATCGTTAGCTCGTGGCCTAAAGCTACGTAGAGGCTATCTCCAGTACTAGAAAGCTCGATTCCTCTGGGAGAGTCTAAATTGATGATCCTCGAAAGAAACACTCCATCCCCATCAAGTGAGATGCGCCAAATTTCATCTAGTATGGGCATCGATACGTAAACTATGTTTCTGAGAGAGTCGTAAACCAGGTCAGTGGAAACGGAGGGTGATCTAGAGAATCCAATCAAGCTCATCACGTAATCTGAGGGGGAAGGTGAGACTCCTGTGGCTTCAAAGCTGACGACTTCACTTTCAGTTTCTCCCTGCGAGTTCTTCGCGACGATTTTTAAATAATAAGTCCCTGAGCTTAATTGTCCTGGGTTGTATCTAAGATCTTCAAGATCTCGTGCGAAGATGGAGGTTGGAGGGTTGTTTTGATCGAGGATCACATCGAAGGTATAAGGGCAGGTTAGTTCAGGAAGCGACCAGGTAAAAGTACCAGGGGCGAAACCATCGACGATGCTTTCCGCGTTAGGAAATGTCAAGGTTGGTGTAGGAGGAGGCTCGGTACACTCTTGAACTTGGATCGTTCCACATAAAGTTCTGTGTTCTTTGACTATGACTCCTCGATTTTCATTTAAGACCACATACGCCTCGATTCTCTCAATGCTGTTACAGGGTGAATCGATTTGAGCTACTTTTTTGTAGGTGGTACTACTGTAGACATCGATTTTATCTCTGGATTCATTGGATATTGAATAGTAGATATCGGGATTATCCCCAAATCTAATACCTCGGCTAGGAAGAAAGTCTAGAGTTTCAAAGGTTGTTGGATCGACGATTCTTCCAGAGGTATAGAGACGACTGCCCTCAGGATGAATCGTGAGACCCTGTTGGCCGCGAAACGTAAGTGAAGGTATAAAGGAAGAAGAGATCAGAGGGAAATCAGGTTGGGTGAGATCCAGTTTAAAGATATTCGTTTCAGTCTCGCAAGTTGTTAGGTAGAGCACATCTCCCTGCGGACTTTTGGTGAGTACGGCACCGCAGGAGGAGGTATCGTAATCCTCTAATATTTTTTCTACTTGAGGTGATTCAACCAGAGGAGGAAAAGTTAATTTTGCAAAACTATAGGATTCGGGGATCGAGTTATTTCGTATGGACGCCAATAGAACATGTGGTTCTAATTCCACGGTACTCCAAATTAAAGCCGCATCGCCCAGGTCTTCTGAAAAATCGTGGTAAGCCACTTCCTCCGTCTCGAGGTCGATTGTGGCGATGGCTCCAGCGCGGAATAACTTGGCGTAGAGCCTTGTTTCATCCGATGAAAGAAATAGAGTTTGAATCCCTTCATCCAATGCAATCGTTGGGCCTTGAGTCAGGGTGTTTGTGGAATAGGATGAAAATGCAGTAGTAGTTTGACGAATATATATTTTCGCATTTATGGGGCTGTAAACAAGCTCGTGGCCTCCCCATGGGATTTCGATTTCCCTTGTTATCTCTTCTCCCTGGGCTTGAGAAGGAAGGAAGGTGAAAATAGTAGCGGATAGGAAGAGGAGTATGAAATGAAGAATTGAATAATGAGATTGAGACCGTTGACGAAGCTTATTTTTTATTTCGATTGAGAGCTTGCTCATCAGAATCCCCTAATCTTAAAGACGATAATTCATTATGTTGAATTACCCTTGATGGCCCTCCGCATATCTAAAACCAAATAAGTGTATAGAGGAATTGGTCATGGTTTTAAAAGCGAATTGAGATGAGTAAATAAGTGAGTTATAAGCGTTTTTTTCTCACTTGTTAGTGAGCTTGAGAATCCCTACTTTCGACCCTCAGATTTTACTCAATCTTAACATTAATTGGGAGTTGCAATTTTTAAAATAAACTATACTTATGCTTGGTGGATCGGCAAATAAATTTAACGAAGCCTCATTAGAGATAAAGTTGATGGTTTTAGTTATAAATTCTTTTAAGCACAAACTACTTCCTCACTGCTATGACTGAATCACAAGAATTAAAAAGAGAGCTGGGAATCTTCAGTGCAGTTCTTTTAGGTCTCGGCTCCATTTTAGGAACTGGGGTTTTCGTCTCTACCGGCATTGTTGCTGGAGTGGTTGGCTCGTGGATTCTGCCCGTCATTGTTTGCGCAGCCTTCTTAGCTTTTTGTAATGCTATGAGTAGTGCTCAATTGGCTGCGGCCTATCCACGAAGTGGAGGGACTTACGAATATGGTTATCGAGTCTTAACTCCCTATCTTGGATTTACTGCCGGGTGGATGTTCTTACTGGCTAAAAGTGCATCCGCCGCAACGGCTGCATTGGGATTCGCATTTTATTTATCAATACAGTTTCAAATCGAAGGGGAGTGGCAAGGTATCAGCATCGCTTTGTTGGCTGTCATCGTTCTCACATTCTTGGTAGCCGGGGGGCTGAAAAGAAGTAATGCTGTCAATACGGTCATCGTGATTCTCACCGTGTGTTCTCTCTTTGCGTTTACAATTGCCTGCTCGTTGAGTTCGGATTCCAATTGGTCTGAGACATTATTTTTAGATGATAAACCATCCATGTCAGCCTGGTTTCAGGGCATCGCCTTGATGTTCGTAGCTTATACTGGCTACGGAAGAGTGGCCACTTTGGGCGAAGAAGTTAAAAACCCTCGTCAAACGATACCAATAGCGATCTTATCTACCTTAGGCATTTCTCTCATTCTTTATCTAATTGTTTCTGGTTCAGCCGTAGATGTCGTTGGAGCTGAAAAATTTTACGAATTCGCTCAGTCTTACTCTGCTCCTCTTGAAGCGATTTCAATCTTGATAGATCAACCCGAATTAGCCAAATTTGTTACTCTGGGGGCGATGGCAGCGATGCTCGGGGTCTTACTCAACCTGCTGCTAGGATTGTCTCGAGTTTTATTTGCGATGGGACGCAGGGGAGACATGCCGTCGATAGTAGGAAAAGTTCACGAAGGAAAAGCCACACCTCGTACCGCCGTTCTGGTTATTGGGGCCTTTATTTTTTGCTTAACTCTTTACGGCAAGTTAGAGATTGCCTGGAGTTTTAGCGCGTTTACGGTGTTGATTTACTACGCGCTCACCAACCTGGCTTGTCTGCGATTGGCTAAAGAACAGCGGTTGTATCCCAGAATCTTTTCCGTTCTCGGACTGATCGGATGCAGTTTCTTGGCCTTTTGGGTGGAACCGATCATTTGGGGGGTGGGCCTCGGAATGATCGCTTTGGGGACGATCTGGTTCTTAGTTGCACAAAAAAGAAAGCGTGAGAGTGGAACTCCTGGCGTGCATCCCTAGGCCGACTCGCATAGAATAGGCGGTCTGTTACTTTATACTCAGTTCAAGCTGATTCTCTTCAGTTACTCTTTCGTTTATTCAAGGTGAAAAATGAACGCTCTTGCCTTATTTAAGAAGTATTCGATCATTCTTTTGGCAATCGGTTGCATTTCAGTTTTCCTTCATGCAGAGCCTTCATCGCCGTCGGGCTTGACGGTTGAGGAATTCAAAAAATACCACAAGGAACTTCAGCCCACGGGTAAGGAAGCTTGGCTTTCCATTCCCTGGAAGATTTCTCTTCTTGATGGGCAAAAAGTTGCGGGCGAAGAAAAGAAGCCCCTCTTTATCTGGGCGATGGATGGTCACCCCTTAGGTTGTACATGAAACAATGGTGTTCTCGACCGTGAGTCGACCTTCGCCCATCCAAAAATCGTTAAAGTACTCAAGACCCAATTCATTCCCATCGCCATCGATCAAGCTTACCAACGCCGCCAGAAAGATGCCGAGGGAGAGTTCTATCGAAAGATCGCTGGTAGCGGCCCTCGTAATAATTTTAAGGGAACCACTCAAGGGCTTTACATTGCTGCATCCGATGGAACATTTTTGGGTTATACCAACAACCGGGATCCTCAGCGCGTCATCAATTTGATGCAAAGGGCATTGAAGAAATTTAAGCCCAAAAAAGTGAAGGCCATCAAAAAAGGTGACCCCGATCAACGCTACAATCCTAAGCCTCCAACCGGTGGTTTAGTTTTGAGAGTGAGGGCAAAGATTCTCAGTGGATATGAACCCACTGAAAACAAGTGGAAGAAAATCTTCCAATCCTCTATTTCACGAGACAATCTTTGGCTGACCCAAAAAGAACACTCACAGCTCGTGAAGGGTGAGTTCCCCGAAAAGTTAGCCCAGAGACTCGCCCGATTCCATCTCGTCGATAATACGAGGGGGGAGCCTCCAATGTGGCGTAAGAAAGAAATTAAGAACATAAAGATAGACCTTAAGAAGGGACGATTGACGGGGAAAGCTCACTTAGAAACTGAGAAAAAAAATCGTGGCTACCAAGCGGATCTTCTCGGGGTTGTCGAAACTAAAGGCGGGAAAGTTACTCGGCTCGATATCGTCGCCAAAGGTTTGTTCTGGGGGGAGGGGACTTACACCCGAAATGCGCCGAAGGGAAAATTTCCTCTGGTGGTGAGTTTTGAGCTCGCCGATGGAAAAGATGTCGCGGACGCCGTTCCTCCCCAAGGATCCAGGGGCTGGGTGCCAGGTTATTTAAATAATTGAAATAACGCATGAAGAAAGTTTGGGTCGCATTAAGTTTGTCGCTGGGGGGCTTACTTCTTGTATTGGCTTTAGCTTTAGTCATTTTTCATGATTGGAAACTCGCTCCGGAGCTTCGTGTTCCTTCTGCGTCAAAGAGCGACTCGAATTCGATAACTCACTCTCCTTCTTCCCAGGATGAAAGCTGGGTAGAAGGAGATTTTTCTTCCGCCCTCACCCCCCTCCAAGTCAACGACGGGCAACAAGAGATCGTGGGGCGAGTTCTCGCAGCAGATCAGCAGGTATTAGCTCAAGTAGAAGTGAGGCTCTACGCTGTACCTCGCTCCCATTTGAACTTGCGAGAAGAAGCAACGAGCCGATGGGAAGAACTCTCCTCGATCTTCGGTCAGCCTAAAGTGACGAAAACGAATTCCAAGGGGGAGTTCCGCTTTGCTCAGATCGGGAGCGGAACTTATTCACTCGTTGCCTGGAGTCGCAGGCAGGGAGTGAAAGCAACAGATCCCTTCGAACTTACCGAGGAAAGTTCCCGTTACGAAACTGAGATTCAAATTTTTCCCTGGGTATCCATCCAAGGGCGAGTTTTAAATGAACAGAGTCAAGTTGTACCAAAGGCTCAACTTTCCCTCCAATTTGAGCAGCCTCTCAACGATCGTTCAGAGTTCGGTTGGATCTCAAGTTCAGCGCTCCTTGAAATCTTGACGGTGTCGCGAACTTTTAATACTGAATCTGCTTCAGATGGTTCTTTCAAATTTTCAAAACTCTATTCCGGGTTCTACTCTTTAAAAGCACAAGCTGAGGGATTTGGAACCGTTGTTTTAGATCAAATCCCACCGGGCCTCGATGGTTTTAAAGTGATCCTTAAAGAGGAAGTGACCTTCAAGGTGAAGGTCGTCGATGAGAACTCGCGTCCCATCGAGGGAGCCAATATTCAATTTTCATTGATTTCTCAAACTGAAGAAGATCCCGCGGCAATCGCTCTCTATCAAGTGCCTCAAAATTCACAGGGAACGGAAATTTTTAAATCCAACTCGGAGGGATTTTGTATTCTCTCTAACTTGGTTGAAGGAGATTATCGATTAGAAGTTCATGCTTCAGGATATCAATCCCTTTTCCTTCCTCTGGTCTCACTTCGATCTGGTTCACGACCTCAGGACAATGAAATTACGGTCGAGCTTGAAGCGGGTGGATTGATTCGAGGGCAGGTGGTCGACGACCAAGGCCAACCCTTGAATTTAATTGGGATCGAGGCCTTTAAGCTCCCCGGGGGAGAGCTCTATTTAGATAAATCGAGTTCTTCGTCTAAGGAACCTTCATTAAATTCTTCCTCATCAAGTGTAGAAATCACTCCCCGGAAATTGGGATTCGAAAACTTTAGAGCGACTACTGATTCCGCCGGGCAATTTGAGTTCAATCAACTCGATGAGGGATCCTATTGGCTTGAAGCCTGGGGAGAAGGTTACGAACGAAAGTTAGTAGGGCAAGTCGAGGTTGGCACTCTCGATTTGAAAATTGAACTCGGTACTTATTTAGACTTTGAAGTTCAGGTTGTAGATCAACAAACTAAAGAGCCTGTTACCACAGCTACTGCCTTTCTCATTCCTCAAGCTTATAAAGGCTCTTACTCTCTTTCGCTCACTCAGGAAAATGGAGGGCATGAACTTCGATTTAAGCTGGCTCGATTTTCAGAAGGAAGTTACCGATCCAAACAAATCGGTAAAGGGGAGCATCAGCTTTTTATCGAAGCACCGATGTACAAGTCTTTAGAAGTTGGGCCGCTTCTTATTTCTTCTGAAGATTCCGAAACTCGTCAACAAACGGTTGAACTCGAGCCCTCCGGCTTTGTTCAAGGAGAATTGAAAGATCAAAAATCACCGGTCTCCCAGCGCATGAAAATCTCTTTATTCAAATGGATTGGAACGAGCGAAGACTCAGAAGGAAAGCTGGTTGATGCTCAACGCTTTACTTACTCGGATACCGATGGTGCTTATAAATTAGGAATTCAAAATCAAGGTGTCTACAAACTTTTAGTCGAAGGAGCCGGATACGCACGAAAGCTAACGGAGTCGTTTGAAATCACTGAAGATCTCCATCCCTTGGAAAGCTTCGATATCGAGCTTGAATCTTCCATTCCATTTGAAGGTATCGTTTTAAATGAGAATGGAACTGTTCTTCCGGAGGCGAAGCTTTATCTACGAAAAATGGATCTAAGCTCTCCTGCAGAAGGAGTGAAGAAACAAGCAAAAACCGAAAACTCGAATTCTCGGTACGAAGGACAATTTTCAACTCGTTCCCGAGCTGACGGGAAGTTTTTCTTTTCCAAAGCCTCTCGAGGGGAATGGCAGTTGATTGCCCATGCAAAGGGTCATCTCTCCAAGCTCACGGAACCCTTTTGGTTGGAGCCCAACTCGCAGCAAGTTTTAGAAATCGTTCTCGAATCGGAAAAAGTGATCTCAGGAGAAATCACCGATGATCAAGGATTTGGTTTAGAGTTAGCTGACATCGAAGCGAAGCTCCCCACTCAAACTCAAGTCAAAGATTATTGGTATTCGGAATCGGCTAAGAGTGATATTCGTGGTTTCTTTGTTTTGAATCGCCTCGCCAATACGAAGTATAACCTGAAGGTTTCAGCGGATGGATTTGCCACGACGACCCTCTACGGCGTCGAAGCGGGGGAGCGGGACCTTCGAATTCCCTTAGAACCCTTGCTCGATATCAAAGGGATTGTCTTAGGGGCATTTAGCGGAGATCCCGTTCAACACTTCACCTTGAGACTCGAATACTCTCTCGCCGATCAGCTATCGAGTGCTCAACTTAAGAAGTTGTTAAAAGGTAAAAAATTTGAAACTGAAGATGGTCGATTTGATTTGTCTGGCTTACCTCCCGGAGATTACATCGCCCATGTTTCTGCTGAAAATCATTTAGAGGCAGAGCCGGTTAAATTTCAGATTCCTTTAGAGTCCGAGAGAGAAGGAGAATTAGAGCTCTTCCTGGAAGAAAAGGGAGCCCTTTACGGAATGGTTCAGGATGGTAGAGGCAACGGAATTTCAGGTGCACGTATCTATGCTTTAAAGCAAGTGCAAGAACCCACTCGAGGAAGGATTCGTTACGTTCCCATTTCTCGACCTCCTGGAGTCAAAACGGATTGGGGATCGGGTCGAGCCACATCCTCCGAATTTGGGAGTTTTGCCTTGAAGGGCTTACCGGATGGGATTTACCGCTTAGCCGTGCGGCACGATGAGTTTGTTGGGCGAGATGTGGGAGAGTTCACCCTTCAAGAAGGACTTGCGACCTCCCGTTCTCAAAACATAAAATTATTCATGGCTTCAGGGACGACACTCCTCATCAGTTTAAGGAACGACCGAAAGGTCGAATCCGGCTCATTGAGGATGAGTTTAAGCTCTCGTTCGTCCTCCAGGAGTGCCTCGAGTCCCATCCCTTTGTTTCGAAGCAAAGAGGCTAAGCTCAATCCTCAGGGGCGATTTGAAATCGGAGGGTTGGGAAAGGGAGAATATCGTTTGTCTGTACGCTATCGGCTCATTTCAGATAGTTCTCCCGTTTACTTTCGAAGAACGATCATGATCCGGGAATCCGATGGGGAAAAAGGTATTACGATCAGCTTATAACCACCCCCATAACCAAATTCGCCAGAATTTTGTACCTAACAATTTTAAAGCGTAATCCACCCAATCTCTGGCGAGATTGGCTACAAAAAGCCGAGATTGGCTATCACTATGAAGCATCAAATTCTTGCGAGTTTTGTTCTTTTAACGACCTCGCTCACCTCTTGTACCGTCGGTCAATTTCAATCTCACACCGCCGGAAGTCAGAAAGAAAACCTCTCTCCCTTTAGGCGCTCTAATCTCGTCGCTTGGTGCATCGTGCCTTTCGATGGCAAAAAGAGAGGGCCTGAAGAGCGAGCGAAAATGGTGAGAGAGCTTGGCCTTCGACGGGTGGCTTATGATTGGCGGCAGCATCACGTCGCGAGCTTCGAAGAAGAAATTCTTCAGTATAAAAGGAAGGGTATCGAGTACTTTGCGTTTTGGGATGCTCACGAAAAAGCCTTTCAGCTCTTTAAGAAGTACGGACTCAAGCCCCAGATTTGGAAAACTCTGAGTTCTCCTCAGGCAAAAACTCAGGAAGAGAGAGTGCGTTTAGCAGCAGAGCGATTTCTTCCTTTAGTTGAAAAAACTCGAAAATTGGGGAGTCGCTTAGGGCTCTACAATCACGGCGGCTGGGGAGGAGAGCCCCAAAATTTAATTGCCGTTTGTGAGTATCTAAAAAAGCATCACAATGCTCCTCACGTGGGTATTGTATACAACCAGCATCACGGTCACGCTCACATCACCGAGTTTAAGAAACATTTAAAATTAATGATGCCTCACCTCTTGTGCTTGAATTTAAACGGCATGAATACCGAGGGAGATCGCAAGGGGCAAAAAATTCTTCCTTTGGGCGAGGGGGAGCACGATGTGAGGCTTTTAAAGATCATTCAAGATTCGGGTTATCAGGGGCCGATCGGTATCATCGGCCATACTCAAGATGATGTGCGAGAGCGTTTGCAAGATAACCTCGATGGTTTGGATTGGATTTTACCTCAATTAAAGGGCCTTCCTCCCGGTGAGAAAAAAGTTCCACGCACTTTAAAACCCAAAAAAAAGCAACCTGAGGTTCAAGGAACAGGTGAACTCTTCAAGGGTGATCCCAAATATCGAACACCCCCTTTAACCCTCATCGTCAAAGCGAAATTAAAAGATTCCAAGGGTTATAACATCTTAGTTGCCAGTGATACCAAGCCCTCAGGCGAGCACTGGGAATTGTTCTCGATGAATGGAACGGGTACGTTGACGGCTTATTTACCAGGCTATCAACCGGACCATGTTCGGAGTCAAGCCAATGTCTGTGATGGAAAGTCCCATCTTCTCGGGATGATTTACGAAGAGGATCGAGTGCGATTGTATGTCGATGGCAAGAAGGTGGGTGAAAGTAAGGTTTCATTTTTAAACAAATCCTCTCGACCTGGAAAATTGGGGGTGGGTCGCTTGGTAGAGGAAGGATTGAGCCATCGAGGAACGATTGAACAAGTTGTTTTGTATCAGGGGATTCACGAGGAATTCGTGAAAGATTTGAGTCAGAAAACGGATTCGGTGAAGCCTGCTTTTTATTGGACTCATGCCAAGAATAAGCGAGTTGAAACGAAAACTTCGACAAACACCCCTGAGTTGAAAATAAATGATTCAAAAGAGATACAAAAAAGCTCTCAGTGGATTCTAAACGCTCAAGAGAAGGGAAATCCTCATCGGGGATTGATGCTTTTTAGTTCCGATCAACTAGCTTGCCTTTCTTGCCATCAAATTCAAGGTCATGGAGGGAAGGTCGGGCCCGATCTGTCTAAGCTCGCCTTAGAACGTCGTCCTGAAGAAATTCTTCAAGCCGTGCTCGAACCCCAAAAGGTGGTTCCTCCAGAGTACGTCGCCAGTCAAATCGTTTTATCATCGGGAGAAACGCATCAGGTTTACATTCAAAAACGTGACACTGAATCGATTCATGTGATCGATTCAGTGACTCGGATTAAGCAAGTCATCCCGCTTAAGGATATTGTTTTAGAGCGTAAAATCGGCAGCTTGATGCCCGACAATTTACTCGCTTCGTTGAAGGCACAGCAGAAAGAAAACTTGTTGAGCTTTTTGCTGACTTTAGGAACGGAAAAAGGAGTCCAAGCCGATGAGGTCCACTCGATGGTGCATCACGCGAAAGCTCATCTGTCAGGACCGAAAACCTTTACTTACAAGCGAGACCCTTTAGATCCTCCCTCTTGGCCGAACTGGCAACATCACATCAATCGAGAGCGCGTTTATGATTTTTACCTCAAGGAGGCCCAACATTTTCGCGCGGCGCAAAACCATCACGGCTTGTTGATGGCCTATCCAGGAATGGATGGAGGGCAGCAAGGTCACTGGGGAAATCAGTCAGATAAAGATTGGGAGGATGGACGTTGGAATGAGACGGATCTCGGTTCCTTACAGAGTGGAGTTTTCCGGGGCGGGGGGATCACTGTTGCTAAGGGGATCTGCGTGCGTTTCGGTGAAGTAGGGGAATTAGCCACTTGCTTCAATCCCGAAACATTAAATTATGAGTTGGTTTGGAAGGGGGGCTTCCTTAAGTTTTCTCCCTTTAGACATGGATTCATCAACGGATTATTGATGGAGGGGGAAGTTGTCGAAAAGCCGAATGTGTTGAAATTCAACGGTGATATTAAATACTTAGGACTGATTCGCAGCTCTAATCGAGTTATCTTTCATTACCGAGTGGGAAGCCAAGAGTACTACGATACTCCTTGGATTGAAGATGGAAAGTTTAAACGTATCGTTAAGCCCGTTGATACTTTTCCTCTGAAGGCTCTCATCGATCATCCGAAAGGTCAGTGGGATCAAGAGTTTGAAACTCAGATCAAATTGGGAAAATCCAAGCCCTATTCTGTCGATTCGATTGAACTCCCTTTCGAAAATCCTTGGAAAGCCTTGCTGTTTCTTTCGGGGCATGGCTTCCTTTCTGATGGCTCCGCTCTGGTCTCTTCGATGACAGGAGATGTTTGGCATGTCTCAGGATTTAAATACCCTTCGAAAAAAGTGCGTTGGAAACGTTTTGCCTCCGGGCTCCATCAGGCCTTGGGCCTTGTGGTTCATGACGATCAAGTTTATGTCTTAGGTCGAGACCAAATCACCCTGCTTGAAGATCGCAATCAAGATGGTGAAGCTGATTATTATCGCTGCTTTTCTAATGCTTATAAAACTTCGACATCGGGTCATGATTACATCTGTGGCTTAGAGCGCGATGCCGATGGAAATTTTTACACCGCTTCCGGGAATCAAGGCTTAATCAAGATTTCCAAAGATGGGCAATCCGTTGAGGTTTTAGCCACCGGATTTAGGAATCCAGACGGCATCGGTCTACAAAAAGATGGAACGCTTACGGTTCCTTGTTCTGAAGGCGGTTGGACTCCCGCTTCGATGGTTTGCGCGATTCAGCCTAAGGAGCAAGATGAGCCTTCGTTTTTTGGCTACCGAGGTCCTAAGAATGGTAAAGCGCCCGCCTTGCCTTTAGTTTATTTTCCACGCGGAATCGACAACTCAAGTGGAGGCCAAGTTCAAGTTTCGAGTGAGCGCTGGGGGCCCCTGAAAGATCAACTGATTCACTTTTCATTTGGGCGTGGAACTCATTTTTTGATTCTTCAGGATAAGGTGAAGGGGCAAAGACAGGGGGCGGTCGTCCCCCTTAAAGGTGAGTTTTTGTCGGGAGCGCATCGGGGGCGGTTTCATCCTTTAGATGGACAACTCTACGTGACGGGTATGCAAGGTTGGGGGAGTTACACTCCGAACGATGGTTGTTTCCAAAGAGTGCGATACACCCAAGATCGGGTTCAGCTCCCCATTCGTTTTAGAGTTCATGAAAATGGAGTGTTTATCCAATTTTCGAGGCCGGTCGATACTACCATTGCTTCCCAGGCAAAAAGGCATTTTGCTCAGGCGTGGAACTATCGGTACAGCTCAGCTTACGGTTCTCAGGAGTACTCCCCTCGGCATCCTCGAGTTCAGGGGCACGATGCTTGGAGGATAAAAAGTTCTTACGTCCTTGCTGACGGCAAATCGCTGTTTTTAGAGATTCCAGACCTTCAGCCGGTGAACCAATTACATTTAGTGGTTCAATCGAGTGCTCAGAACGAACACGAACTTTTTATTACGGTGCATCGTTTGGATCAGGCTTTTACCCAAATTCCTAATTATCAGCCCAGCAACAAGACCATTCAAGCCCATCCGATGGAGAACGATCTTCTATCGTTAACTAAAAGTTATCCCAACCCGTTTGTAAAAAAGCTGGATGGCGCGCGAGTCGTAGAGATCGAGGCTGGAAGTAGTCTCACTTTTAAAACTTCACGGTTGGAAGTGAAGGCGGGAGAGCGCATCGCGTTAACTTTTATAAATCCCGATGCCGTTCCTCACAATTGGGCTTTGATTAAACCGGGCACCTTAGAGCGAATTGGGGAACTCACTAATAAGCTTATTTCCGATCCAGAAGCCGGATTGAAACAGTACATTCCTGCTTCGGATGATGTTTTAGCTTACACCGACATCGTAGATCCCAAGGGGCGCTTTACGATCTACTTCGAAGCTCCAAAAGTCCCCGGTCGCTATCCTTATTTATGTACCTTCCCTGGGCATTGGCGAGTGATGAATGGTGAGATGGTGGTAACAAAATGATCGTGTTGCTCAAGGTGCAATCCTAGCAAGCCCGAAGCTTTAGCGAGGGATATTTAGATCAGATAAATTAAATAATAATCGCAGTATTTTCACCGGTAGATTCTTCTCACAGGGAAGTGCGGAAAAAAATAAAGTGATTCAACAGGCAAACATATTCTTGCCCCTATTTTCTTGCTCTTATCTTAATGACGAACAATTTAAAAGCACTGATTCAATTCAGCGTTACTCTCAGCGCGAATTTCTATCGAAGAAAGTAGAAAGATTAATAATCGCTTCCTCTTTCGATATTCCGCTATTGAGAATTTTCAATTAGTTTTAGGCTTAAAAATGATCCGCCTTTACGGGCTCCATCAAAGATTTAAATTTTATCTAGATGCCAATTAGGCAAGAAAATGGAGGCAAGAAAATAAGAGATTCAATTGATCTGCTTTTTTGCCTTCAATAATTGCCACGATTGATTTTTCTCGTAGGAAAAAGTGGAAAAGAAATAAAGAAATTCAACAGGCAAAAATATTCTTGCCCCTATTTTCTTGCCTGAATCTTAATGACGAGCAATTTAAAAGCACTAATTTAATTCAGCGTTAATCTCAGCGCGAATTTTTAGCGAAGAAAATTAAAACATTAATGATCGTTTCCTCCTCAGCTATTTCTGAATCGAGGACCTTCAATTAGTTTTAGGCTTAAAAAAGATTCTGCTTTAAGGCTCAATCTGAAATTTAAATTTTATCTGAATGCCAATTAGGCAAGAAAATGGAGGCAAGAAAATAAGAGATTCAATTGATCTGCTTTTTTGCCTCCAATAATTGCCACGATTGATTTTTCTCGCAGAGAAGTGTGGAAAAGAAATAAAGAGATTCAACAAGCAAGCATATTCTTGCCCCTATTTTCTTGCCTGAATCTTAAAGACGAGAAATCTAAAAACACCTATTCATTCAAGCTCCACTCACCACTTAAATTTTTAAAGCAGAAGGTAGAATTACTATGAATTGTTTCCTCCTCTGATTTTCTGTAATAGAGAATTTTCATGAAGTTTTGCGCTTAAAAATCATCAGCTTTTAAGTGCTTGTTCAAAAAAAATCAATTTTATCTGAGTGCCAATTCAGAAAGAAAATGGGGGCAAGAAAATAAGAAATTGAATAGGTTCACATTTTCTTGTCCCCAAGTTTTTTCTCTTTTACTTCGATCGAAACAACTCCATATTTCCCTTAGAAGGAATAGACACTGTATAGCTTTTCCCCGAAGGATCGACAGATAACTTAACCAGCTCTGCCGAACATTTTTCTTTATCGTTGGCGATTCGGGATGAAGTCGTATTTCCTTCATCGCCTACGCGAACATTTCGGTGCACTTGAAAGATTGCTTGTATCGATTTTGTTTCTTTTAACGTTTTAAACATACCCGGCTCGCAACCCTTTCTCGAACCGTTATTGATAATCGCGACCGTGGGCTCAATCCGGTGAATCAGTGCCGGATTGTTACTTGAATCTAATCCATGATGGTCACTTTGATAAACATCGACGATGCCTACTAAGTTGTAGGGGAAAACCAGTTGGTGCTCTAAGTTCCAGGTCAAGTCTGCGGCATCTAAAAGATCGAACTCTCCGAACTTGATCAAGAGGACGGTGCTGTTGGCATTCTGGGATAAGTCTTTATTCTTCAGAGGATAATTTTTACCTTCGGAGAATGATTTTTTATGTTCATTCGTCGAGGGTTTAATGAATTTTTGAGCCGCGGCTAAGCAATCGATCGTCAATGGAGTTTTTCCAAGGCTTTTAAGTGGTAATCGATCGCCGGGTTTTAATACCTTCCGTTTACCTTTCGTCGCCTCAATATATTTTTGAATTCGTTTCATGACTCGAGGATTGTCTTCGGGAAGCCCAGGGTCATAAATGTGATCGATGGGTAAGAGTTTCATAAGGTCAGCTGTACCGCCGTAGTGATCCCGATCGAAATGAGTGACCACTAGGTAATTAAGTTTCTTGAGTCCCGCCACTTTTGTGATCGCATGATGGATTCTACCGGGATCACGTTTGCCCGGTAGGCCCGTGTCGACCAGTAATGATTCTCCTGCTGGAGTCACAAACAAAGTTGCGGCTCCCCCTTCAACATCGATCCAGTAGACGTCCAAAGTTTTAGATTTGGAATCTAAGGGAGAGGCAGCGGCGAACCGAATCGTATTGGGAGCAGCCAAGTGAAGGAAGAGGCTGAAAACCAAGAGAGAAGCCGTTGTTGCGATCAGGGGAATTCTTAAGAATTTTAACATGGAAAGGCTCTTCGATAAGTGAAGGGTTTGAGGTCGTTCTTTTACCGATTTTAGTATCGAGTCCATTTTAGAGAAACGTTCCATATTATTGAACTCGATAGACTGTGCAGAGAACCATTGAAATCGAAGTAAAATCAGGAATGTCTCCCCCATTCACAAGAGTTTTAAGGAAGGGAGATCAGGCCGTAGAACGAAGTTTAAATTTCAGGTAAGATAGGAACGAATACTTTAATCACTGAAGAGAACAGTAAAAGAGAAGACCCTTTGAGTCTAACATGACCACTATTTCAAAAGTTCAAACCCGAGATGCCCGTTTCGATTTACCCGATGGTGCGGGATCCGATTCCATTCACGTCGATCCTCAGTATGGTTACGGCGTCACCCTCTTATCAACCGATGACGGTCTTTCGGGAACGGGGATTGCCTACACCCTCGGGGAGGGTACTGACCTCGTTTGTCGGGCGATCGACATTTTGGCTGAACCATTGGTGGGACAAGAGATCGAAGAATTGATGGCTCACTTTGGAGCGTTTCAAAAGAAACTCGCTGAGCATTCACGACTTCGGTGGTTGGGCCCTCACAAGGGAGTCATCCACCTTGCCTTGGCTTCGATTACCAATGCTTGTTTCGATTTATGGGCGAAAGCTCGAGGAGTACCGTTGTGGAAACTCTTATTAGATCTCTCCCCGGAAGATGTGGCTGAACTCATCGATTTTAGTTATTTAGATGAAGTCTTAACCAAACAACAAGCCGTTCAGATTCTAAAAGACCGAAAGAGCGGCCGAGAGCGGAGAGGAGTCGTTGTGGATATCGGTTATCCCGGCTACGACACTTCTGTCGGTTGGTTGGGTTACGATGAAGATAAAATCGTCGAGAATGCCAAAAAAGCCATCGGCCAGGGCTTCAAAGCGGTGAAGCTCAAAGTGGGGGCTAAAGATCCGGATAAAGATTATCGAAGGGTCAACGCCGTAAGATTGGCCGTAGGGCATGGCATCGAAATCATGCTCGATGCGAATCAGATTTGGTCTTTACCCCAAGCCATCGAACGAGGAAAAAGACTGAACGCCTATAAGCCCTATTGGTTAGAGGAGCCCACCCAACCGGATGATGTCCTGGCGCATCGATCGATCGCTCAAGAAATCGCTCCTGTTCCGGTAGCAGTAGGCGAAGCCATATCGAATCGAGTTCTTTGGAAAAACTTCCTCCAAGCCGGAGCGGTAGGCATCGTTCAAGCTGATTGTACACGCTTGGCGGGGATCAGTGAGTACTTAGCGGTTTCAATTTTAGCTACGCGATTCCCCGTGAAGGTTGTTCCTCACGTAGGGGATATGGGGCAGATCCACCAGCATTTAGTTCTCTTCAATCACATCGCCTTAGAGCACCAAAAATTGTTCTTAGAAGCGATCCCGCATTTAAAAGAACACTTCGTCCATCCCGCACAAGTTAAGGATGGAGTTTACGTGACGCCGCAAGAGCCGGGGTGTTCAACGGATTTGCACTAGTGGTCGGCTCAGCAATCATGGTCGCGGCTGGACGCCGCTCTATCGTGCAAGTTCGCCTTCAGCTCACGCACTCCCAAAGACCACCCAGCCCTTTGTGCTGGTGGTTTTGATGGTAAAGTTTCGTCGACTCAGCCAATAGTAGTCGGCTCACCCCGTGAGCCGGTATGAAATTTGATCACGTCTTAGGCAACTAAAAGGCTTTCTTGGAAGTCGTGTTTTCTTGCTCTTTGACTATCGAATCTGTTGCTAAAAACCGGCTCAGAGGCTGAGCCGACTACTTTTTAATCTTACGTACGTAGATATTCGATAGATCTAGCTGTCCTTGAGCCTCGATGAAGATTGCACCTTTGGTTTGATTGCGGGTGAACGATAAGCCCTTAGCGACTTCTTTCCCGTTGATGGAATAGCTTAATTCATCACCGATGACTTTGCCTTCGATACGATTCCAACGATTCTTATTGGCGATCGCTTTATCATTGGGGGAAGTGATGGGGAAAAGTTCGATGATGGCATTTTGGCCACCTCGAAGACCTAAATTTAAGAGTTGGGTTTTGTCTTTGATTTTGAAATCGACGATAAAGCCAAAGTTACCGAAAGACTTTTCTGATTCGAGGATCGTGGAAGTACCTTGACTGGCATGGACTCCTAAGACCCAATCTCGAACCTGCCAATTCTTTTTGTTTCCCTGTGCAACTTTCCAGCCTGATAGATCCACTCCCGTATACAGGCACTTGTAACCACGGTCTGCAATTGCCACGTGTTCTTTGGGGACGGGCTTACCGGGGAGCTCTTTGATTCGAAGATTTCGGTAGTCGACGATGCCTCCCTCAGACTCTAAGCAGATGTAGCCTTTCCTCGGAGAGCAGTTTCTTCCTTCGTTAACGAGCTTTCCATTCACTTCAAGCTTGATCGTGCCATCGATACAAGTGATGCGATAGTGATTCCATTTAGGGCTGGGATTGGATCGATTCTCGGTGGGAAACGATCGACTGCCGCCTCGCCCATTTGTGGGAGTCATCTTGGCACCATGAATGGGGAAGATGTCTCCGTGAGTCGTATAAGAACGGGTGTTACCGTAGGCGTTTTCTAAGACTTGCACTTCGATGCCACGATGAAAGGGTTGACCTTTAGCGGTGATGTCATCCGCCCAGATAAAAATGCCCGCGTTCCCTCTCGGTTTTAAGTGACGCCACTCCACCTCCATAATGAAGTTTTGGTACATGCGAACGGTTCGCAGTTCACCGATGGGTTTCCCGGTACAGTGAATCATGCTGTCTTTTATCGACCAGGTACTCGGGGCGGTGTTGATCGGTTTCCAACCGGAGAAGTCTTTACCATTAAAAAGAGGAATGAAACCGTCTTCAGACTTTTTGCTTTGATCTTTGCTCGGTACGTTCGTCTTTGTCGAGTTTTCAGTCCATGCATCTGGATTTACAAGGCAAAGAAAGAGCAACACCAAGAAAGATAGGATGTATTTATTCGTTCTCATAATGATCTTCTAGGATTTCAGTTTAATGAATTGATGGAATTGTTGAATTGCCTTGTGGTCAGCAAAAATTCAACAAGGCTTGTAGCCTTATTTTAAACTTAATATGAAGAAGTTTTCACGGATTAAAAACTCAGTTTTCGAACAACTAAAAATATAAGTTTCTTTAAACACCGTTAACTTGAGTTGAGCTTTCTTTAGCAAATCCTAAACCTTGTCTCCATCTGGCATCTCTTTAGTGCAACAAAACGATTCCAATATTTTTTCATCCTTAATTCTAAGGCAACAGAAATCATTTTAATAAGGGTGTCTAAGTTAGAACAACTGTTGTTGTTTAACCGTTGCTAACAGCAGCATGCCTAACAAAGGTTCGTTTTAACTTAATAGTTTCGTGTTGGCTTTGAATGCGAACACTTTTAATATTCTCGGCACCCATCGAGGAGGATAATATGCCGCATAGAATTCTTTTTACCTGCTTCGTTCTGCTATCCTTTATGAATACGACTTGGGCTCAAGTGGATTCCTTTAAACCTTTAGGCCGATTTTTAGTTCCGGGCGGTGGATCTGCTGAAATTATCTCTGTCTCTCCCGATGGAAATAGGGTTGTTTACTCCAATGCAGAAACTGGGACTGTCGGTATTGTAGATATCTCAGTACCAACGGCTCCAATCTTAATTGGCGATGAGGTCGATGTCGAAGATGAAGGTGAACCGACGAGTGCCGTTTATTCACCCGATGGAAAATTCATCTTCGTAGGTGTACAAAAGTCTTACTTAGAAGAGGATGAACGTCCCTTCGTTTATCCGGGAAATCTATTAGTTCTACGCGCCAGAGATGGTCGAAGAGTGGGGGACATCCGAATCGGTCCTGGGCCCGATTCGGTTGCTGCTACTGAGATTAACGGCAAAACAGTCGTCGTCGTTGCGATCGAAAACGAACCCATTGTTGTCGATGAGAAAGGTAAATTGACCGATGACGATGAACCTGGAAATCCTGGTGACATCAGTGATGTCGGTTACGTTCAAGTCATCACTGTAGACAGTCGCTTTTTTAGAAAATCAGTTGTTAAGACTGTAATGATGCCCGATAAGGCTACTTTAGAAAGCCTCGGCCTTCTCTTTCCCGATGATCCTCAGCCAGAGTTTGTTGACATCACTTCTAATGGCATGGTGGTTGTTTCTCTTCAAGAAAACAATGGTATGGCCATCATTGATATTAACGACCCCATGAATCCTGTCGTCACAAAAGTATTCTCACTCGGAACAGTCGGTGACCGCCTCGCAGACCTCTCCGAAGACGAGCAGATCGCATTAACTGAGACTTATCCTTTAGATGTTGCCTCTGAAGATTTTGCCGGAGCCCGGTTCCCTGACGCCATCGCATGGAATTCCGATGGAACTGCTATCGTCTCTGCAGACGAAGGAGAGATGAACTTTTCAGGTGGCCGAGGATTCAGTCTTTGGAGCCCCGATGGTGACTTCCTCTGGGATGACGGGGGAGAAATCGAATCTTACGCGGTCGCATTAGGTCACTATCCTGAAGGTCGCTCCGAAAACAAGGGCGTCGAGATGGAAGGTGTCGATACTGGAATCTACGGAAGCAAAGAATTTGCCTTTGTTTGTTCTGAGCGAGGTTCCTTTATCGTTGTTTACGATATCACCGATCCTACGGCACCCGTGTTTGTTCAAGTGCTTCCTACCGGCATCGCTCCTGAGGGCGTCAAAGCCTTACCCAGTCGAAACCTCTTCATGACTGCAGACGAAGGTGATGATGGAAATGGTTCGATCTCGTTCTTTGAAGGCATGTCAGGGATGTACGTCCCGAGTGCCGATCAACCTACTATTATGTCTTCAACGACCTCTTGGAGTGCCTTGAGTGGTCTCGCTGCGAGTACCACGAATGCTTCGGTTCTTTACTCCGTTCCCGACAATGCCCTTCTCTCTGAAATCTACAAGATCGAAGTCGGCGCTGGCATTGCTCCATTAACCAAGGTTGCTGATGTCACCAAAAGTGGAGAAAAAGCGGCTTACGATTTAGAAGGTATCGCTATCGATACTTCCATTATCGCTCCTGCTGATGCCGGCTATTGGTTAGCCAATGAAGGTGACGGGGATTTCGGTGAACCCGATCACAACCCCAATCTGCTTGTTCAAGTCAACGCCTCGGGTGAAGTTCTTCTCGAAATTGCTCTTCCCGTAGAAGTTGAACCTTTGGAGGCCCCTGCTGATAACACTGGAACCGTTCGTGGAAATGGTTTCGAGGGAGTTACTGTTTCTTCAGACGGTCGCTATCTCTTAGCTGCAATCCAACGTGGATATAATGGAGAGCCCGAGGTCGATGGAGTGAAGTACACTCGAATCGGTCGTTACGATCTCGTCGATAACGTTTGGGATTTTTTCCTTTATCCATTAGAAGAAACCGTGATTGACGGCGACTGGATAGGCCTATCCGAAATCACCAACTTGGGTGGTGATGTCTACGCCGTCATCGAAAGAGACAAGCAATTTGGTGCTGCCGCTACCGTGAAGAAAGTCTACTCCTTCAGTCTCTCTGGGGTCTCTGCCTTCAATGGTGTCTTGGAAGATACTTCTGATCTCACCGGCAAGGTCATCTCGAAGACCGAAGTGGCGGACCTTCTCGAAGACTTCAGCCCCTTCGAAAAAATTGAAGGTTTAACTAAGACGATCGCTGGCGATCTCTGGGCTCTCCTAGACAACGATGGTGGTGAGTTGGAATCACGATTCGTGAAAGTCGACTGATCGACGATTAATTTCTTAACCTCCCTACCTACCTTTAAGCCGAACGCGACTCATGCCAGAGAGTGTGAGTCGCGTTTTTTTATAACCAAAGTCACCATAATTTGGGCTCTTGCAGTAGTAGGCCCGATCTTCGAGCCGTACGAAGCAGGTACATGATTCTGTCCGTAGAGGTTTAAATAAAGATGCATGCTGGGTCTAGATCGAAAACTTATTGAACGCCCTGAAGAATGAAAGAATAAGACGGCATTAAAATTGTTTATAGGTGAGATTGAATCAGATCCACATAACGTAGATTCAAGCTAATTAATATCAATTCAACGTTTCATCCCCTCGCTGACGCTTCGGGCTAGTTAAGGGGATTAGCGGAACGGCAACTCAGGAATCTAAAAACCGCTGTGCGATTTTGTAGAGTTCGATGTAAGCGTTGCTCCAGGCCTTTTCTCTGAAGAACTGAGAAGCCATGTCGGGTTTACCGATAAAGGGCCGCAGGACCCAACCCATTTGTATTCCCACAAAGATATAGGTCATCCCCCAAGCGATACGAGCGATACGATGGCGCGGATTCTTTTGAACTAACCGACGGTAGTGGCGGTGGATCACAATTTGAGCGCCGATGGTGGCAATGGCAAATTGCAACCCATTGAAGAGTTGAGCTAAATAGTAATTATCACTTGAGAAATAAAGAACCAAAGTGATGGGGGCTAAAGAGCTCAAGCATAAAGCGAGCGTGGCTTGAGCGGCAACGATTCCTCGGCAGGCTAAAACAAAGTCATCTCTTAGGCCTAAGATCGTGTTGATCACGAAGAAACTCGGCACGCAGAGGAAGCTCGTCGTCAGAAGTAAAAAGGGGACCTTGAGTCCTGAATAAAGCATCTGAGTGAAACGGATGCTAAAAGCTCCCATCACACAACCGTAGATAAATCCACCCACTGAGAGAATCAGGACGAGTTCTAACCAGGGGGTTTGGGAACGTTCGAGGTCGTGTTTCCCCGATTGATAAAGGAGGTCGCGAACGGCCACTGGCTTCAACTAACTTTCGAGGAGAGTTTGAAGAGTTTTGAAGATGGCTTCAAAGAAATTGGATTCTTTCGCTCGGAAGAAGGAAAATTCCGATTCTGGTTTACCGATAAAGGGGCGTAATAGCCAACCCATTTGCGCACCGATGATACCGTAGATCAGCATCCAAATATAAAAAACTGAAGTGGCTTTTCCGTTTTGACTCTCGACGATTGGGGGCGGGATGATTCGCTTGCCTTCAGAATCTTCGTTTTCTTTTTCGGGATTAAGAACGGGGGGGAAAGCCGGATTGAGGAAAACTTTAATCAGTACTTTCCACAGAAAGCCCAGGCTGATGATCCCCGACAGAGTGAAGAAGAATGTATTGAGAGTGATCATGAAAGGATAACTCTCCGTACTGAAGGTAAAGAACACTGTAATCAAGCCGAAGCTTGCGAGGATGGCGAGATTGACGGCGATGCAACCCACTAAAAGTTTAATCGTATCAACAAACCCCAATCGTGAGCCGGCCAGGGCTGAAAAGACATAGAGGGATGGAAAGGTGATCATCAAGGTAAAGCAAAAGAGGAGGGGAACTTTGATCGCGCTTGCCCAAATTTGATTAAATTCGGCGGGTTTATGATGAGCGGCTGAGAAGACTCCCATACAAACTCCGTAGATCGCTCCCATCAATACGGCTGCGATGATCAAATTCGAGAGCGGGATTTGAATCCGCCCTTCCTTTAAGCCTTCCTGGCTTAGCGTTTTTCCCCGGAGGAGATTATCGATGTCTTTGAAAATACCCATTAAAGACCCAGCTTTCTTATTAACCTAAATTGATAATATGAACTCTTGTCTATACTAAATCACGTTAGTTCGACTAGGCGTTTCTAATCTAAGAATTTAAGTGAAGTAGCTTACTATAAAAATACTTTGCTATCCAGAGTAACCTTTAAGGCAAAGCTAAGTTTGCCGAGATATTTTTAAGGCTTTTATTTAAAAGGATTTAAGTGTTTTTTTAAACCTCTGAGCTGAATTCTTATTCAATTGGTGAGCCCCATCAACTTACTTTTCAAAGTTGAATTTTCTGATTCATTTCTCCTCTTGAACCCTGAATTCAACTAAGAGATCAAAAGAGGTGAAACTCCACTTCTTAAGAGGCATTTCATCTTACAAGTTTAAGCATTTCATCGGCAGGCGTAGAGGATAAATCTGGTAGGCTGAAGGTTCTGGAATAAATGGTCTTGCAGAATACAACACAACATTACTCAGGAGGTAAATGGGTATGAGACGATCTGCATTTTTTAAAAGCTTCTTGGTCGCAGTAGCGATCACCGCTTTTTCATTAGCTGAGCTCAACGCTCAAGCTGTCAATGTTGCCCTCGGGGGAACAGCTAGCCAAACGACGAGTCACCCCGCCGGTCCCCCTGGGAATGGTATCGATGGAAATTTAGGTAACTTCACACATACCTTACCCGATGATGCTGATCCTACTTGGGAAGTCGACTTAGGTCAGCTCTATGATATCGAAAGAGTCGTTGCCCATAACCGTGATAGTTGTTGTGGAGAACGATTGCGTGATATCGTCATCACGATTCTCGATGATGGAGGTACTGCAGTTTACACCTCAGCGATTCTCAATGAAGCGAACGGAATTCCGAATCCTGAATTCCTTGAGATTGATCTCGTTGCTTTAGAGGGAGGCCCCATCACCGGTCAAACCGTTCAGGTCAGCCGTATTCCCTTGGAAGGTGATGCCAATGGAGGAGTTCTCTCTCTCGGTGAAGTTGAAGTCTTCGCACAGCTCCAAGAGATTGCTGTATTAGGAGCTCCTCAAGGAGCCATCGTCGAAGTTGGATCCAGTTACACCTTCAGCGTCGATGCTTCGGGTCCCGGTGAGTTAACTTACCAGTGGAGTGTCGATGGAGATGATATCCCCGGAGCAACGGGTGCCTCTCTCGAGTTAACGGATATTCAAGTTGAAGATGAAGGTGCTTACAGCGTCTTGATTTCAAATGGTGGCGCGAGTCCCGATGTTCAAACCGATCCCGTCGATCTGATTGTTCCTGGTCTCAATATGGCTCGCTTTGGAGTTGCCGTAGCATCGTCAGAAGGCTTCGGTGGTGTAGCTTCAAGAGCTAACGATGGAAACACGAATGGTGTCTACCCTCAAGGATCCGTTTCCCACACGAATACGGGAGATGCTGCACCTTCCTGGGAAGTGAATCTCGTCGGTCCCAGCGAAATCAATTTGATCTCGATCTGGAATAGGACGGATTGTTGCTCTAACCGCTTGACCAATTTCAAGGTGACGGCTTTTGAACTGGATGGAGATGACAATCGAGTTGAAATCTTCAGCCAAGTTTTACTTGAAGACGGATCAGCGCCTACGACGAATCCTATCCTCGTCGATCCTGGTGAAACTCTACTTAATGTTTCAGTCATTCGAGTTGAACGCTTAGGAGTCGAAGCCGATTTCCCCGGTCAGTTCTTCCTTTCATTAGCTGAAGTTCAAGCTTTTGGAAGTGGCCCCCTGCCTCCTCCTGATCCAGATCTCACCAAGCGTCCCGGTGCGGTTGCAACTCAAAGTTCAACCTTGGGTGGATTCAATGCCGGCCTCGCCATCGATGGCAACCTCGCAAACTTCACTCACACTCAAGCTGCCGCTGAGCTTCCTGATCCATCTTGGTGGGAAGTGGAATTGGGCGAAGCCGACGATATTTCTAGAATTGTCATCCACAATCGAGGCAACTGTTGTGGATCTCGTCTGAGAGACATCATGGTGACGATCATGGATGGAGATCGTAATGAGGTCTACGTCTCTGATTTATTGAATCCAGAAAACGATCTTGGATTTGACATTCACGGAAATCGCCAGCCTCTTGGCCCTCCTTCGATTACCTTAGATCTCTTCGCCCTGACGGGTGGAAATGTGAACGGTAAAATCGTTCGGATCACGAGAATCCCCGATGAAGACCTTTCCGGTTCTGACGGAGTGGGTAACGACGATGAAGCCACCGTTCTTTCCATCGGTGAGGTTGAAGTCTTCGAAGCTGTTTCCTGCCCCGAAGAAGGGGACACTCACTGTTCAGGTTTGACGATCACTCCTCCTGAAGGTGGAGGACCCGGCTTGCACCTCATTTCAGTTGAGGGAGTGGATGACTCTGAAGATGTCATCAGTTACACCTTCACCGCTGAAAATGAAGAAGGTACAGTGATTACCGTTGGCCCCCAAGATTTAATCAGTGAAGCCAGCATGAACTTAGGCTTAGGAACGTGGACGATCAGTGTCACCACCGACGACAGTCCTATCTGTGAAGATGTTGCTGATGATGCCACATGTTCTGATACCTATACCGTTGAGCTCGGTGAAAACGTTGCTCTGGGTGGAACGGCTACTCAAAGCTCGATTGGTTTTGGCTTCCCCGCTGAAATCGCAATCGATGGCAACACCGCCAACTTCACACATACTGAAGCCAATGACGTCTTCCCTGATCCTTCATGGTGGCAAGTGGATCTCGACCAGGGTTACGATATCGCGAGTATTATTATTCATAACCGCGACAACTGTTGTGGGTCTCGAATGAGGGATCTCACCGTATTCATTCTGGATGAAAATGGAGATGTCGTCTTTACTTCACCTCTCCTCAATCCTGAGAACGATCTCGGTTTTGAAGTCAATGGCAATCGATTCCCCTTGGGAGTTGAACTTGTCACTCTCGATCTTGTTTCAGAATTTGGTCAAACCTTCTTCGGGCATGCCGTTCGGATCGAGCGAACTCCCGATGATGATTTCTCTGGCTCTGATGGACAAGGGAATGATGATGAAGCCACGGTGCTTTCACTCGGTGAAGTCATCGTTAATCAAAGCGAACGCATCTGTCCTGAAGAAGGTGATACTCATTGTTCAGGTTTGACCATCACTCCTCCAGAAGAGGGTGGAGTCGGAACTTATGGTGTTGTTGCCGATGCTAGTGACGATAGTAACGATTCGATTATCTACACCTTCACGGCTGAAAATGAAGGTGGTGATTCCGTCACCGTCGGTCCTCAAATTGGCAATCCGGAAGCTTCCTTCGAACTCGGAGAAGGTTCATGGACGATCTCCGTTTCAGTTGACGATGTTACGACGTGTGACGATGAAGCTGATGACGCCACCTGTTCTGAAGTTGTTGTCGTTGAAACCGGTGCTAAGTTCCGCCGAGGGGATGTCGATGGTAATGGTCGGTTAGAGATCACTGACTGCGTCAACAATCTCTCGTTCCAATTCTTAGGAACCTACGATCCTCCATGTTTCGATGCCTGTGATTTCGATGATAATGGAAAGATCGAACTGACCGATCCAATCGGTAACTTGTCGCATCAATTCTTGGGCGATCCCGCTCCACCGGCTCCTGGTAAAGACACCTGTGGTGTTGATCCTACTGAGGACCATGCCGATGTGGGAGGCGAACTCGGTTGCGAAACGCCTCCAGATAACTGCGATGCTTAATGAGCGATAGGAGTAAGCCTTTTCTTACGAATTGATAATTGCTTACTGCTAACTTAGAACAAGCCCATTCTTAAGTTATTAAGAATGGGCTTGTTTTTATGTCGGTATATCGAATTTAATTCATTTACTGTTTTGCATCTATGTTCTTGGTTCCAGCTCAATTTATCTTCATTCAGGTAGATCTTAGAAATGACTTTCTCTCGCTCTCTCTCCTGTTGCATGGTGTTTTTGCTCTTTATTTCTTCACGGTTGGATTCGGTTGAATCACGCCCCAATATTATCGTGATCATCACCGATGACCAAGGCTACGGAGATTTGGGCATCACTGGGAATCCGGTCTTAGAAACACCCCACATCGATCAACTTGCACGCGAAAGTGCTTCCGTTGAAAGATTCTATGTGAACCCTGTTTGTGCTCCCACTCGAGCCGCCCTGATGACGGGAAGGTATAACTTCCGTACGCGTGCGATCGATACTTGGGTGGGGCGGGCCATGATGGATACCGAAGAGATTACACTCGCCGAAGTGCTTCATAAGGATGGTTACGCCACGGGTATTTTCGGAAAGTGGCACTTAGGAGATTGCTATCCCTTACGACCCATCGACCAGGGTTTCGATGAATCTCTTATTCACCTCGGTGGAGGCTTAGCTCAACCATCGGAACCGAAAGAAAATGAACGTCGCTATACCGATGCCATCCTCTTTAAAAATGGCAAACCGGTGAAAACGAAGGGTTACTGTACAGACGTTTATTTTGATGCTTCGATTGAGTTCATTAAAAAAAGTCAAAAAGATAAAAAGCCCTTCTTCATCTTTTTACCCACGAATGCTCCTCATGGACCCTTTCACGATGTCCCCGAGAAGCTCTACCAAAAGTATAAATCGAAGGATTTAGCTCCTCTCAAAGCGAACCCCCGTCACTACGAGAACATCGTTCGAGTGTTTGCGATGGTGGAAAACATCGATGAGAACGTAGGGAAAGTGACTCAGCATTTAAAAGCAACGGGACTCGATAAAAAAACAATCGTGATTTATTTGCACGATAACGGTCCGCAGATGGCTCGGTTCGTCGGTCCGATGGTGGGTACAAAAACTCAAGTTCATGAAGGGGGGATTCGCTCTCCATTCTACGTACGCTGGCCTCAACGCCTTCAAGCCGGAACTGTCGTTAAGAAGATCGGTGCTCATATCGATATCATGCCGACGCTCATTGAAGCTGCTGGTTTGGAGATGCCTAAGGGTGTAAAAATTGATGGCAGAAGTTTGCTTCCTTACTTGGAAGGCAGAAATCCCGCTTGGAAGGATCGAACGATCTTCATTCAATCTCATCGCGGGGACCGACCGATCCTTTACCATCACATCGCCGTGATCGGCCCTCGATGGAAGCTTCGCCGGGCTACCGGATTTGGGAAACAACAACCTTCACCCGATGTTCCTTTTGAGTTATTCGATCTCATCAACGACCCGAAAGAACAAAAGAATTTAGTTGAACAGCACCCTCAAATTACGAACGATCTGAAAGCTCAATACGTTGCCTGGTTTAAAGATGTCGGTTCAACCCGGCCTAACAACTACGATCCACCTCGGATCGTGGTCGGGAATGACAAAGAGACGGTGACCTACCTCACTCAACAAGATTGGCGGAGGTTGGCTGGGCGAGGCTGGGGAACTCAGGGAGAGTGGTGGTTACGGTTTGAAGGGACTCGTTCGTTCCGCGTCAGGGTTCTTGCTAAATCAAAAATCCATGCGGGCCCTGTTCACCTTGAGATCGGTAAAGAGAAGTTTACTGTCGATAATCCCGCGCTGGCCGATGAAGTGGTCTTTAAGAAGATTACCATTGGTCCTGGTGACAAAAATTTGAAAGTCGTCTTTACCGCGTCAGACAAACCTACTATTCCTTATCACGTCTTTTTGGAGCGCTTGGATCGGTAGTCCGCATGTTCCACGTGCGGATTTCCCAAACGACGAGGACCAACTTTTGGATCTTTATTGCCGAATCGAGTCTCCCATTTAAGGAGTCATTCGATTCATAAATTAAATGGGGAAGTTGGGGAAGGCCGCACGTGGAACGTGCGGACTACGTTTACCCTAAATCCAAAAACTCGATACAAGACGGATTTCCCACCGCTGTGTAATTCCCGGTGAAGTCGAGCAGGCCTGTCTTTTTATTCACTCTAAATGTGGCTAAGTTATCTGCTCGTTGGTTGCAGGTATAAAAGAAATTACCCGTAGGATCAAAGTTGAAGCAGCGTGGGTAATTGCCTCGGGTCCACTCCTCGCCGACGTAGGTGAGCTCGCCTTTTGTTCCGACTTTAAAGATGCCGACACCGTCGTGAAGTCGGTTTCCCACGTAGACATAGTTTCCATCCGCTGAAATTAAAATCTCAGAGCAGAAGTTGCTTCCCTTGTAACCTGGAGGCAAAGAGGAAACCGTCTTTCGGTGAGTGAGTTTACCCGTATGGTCCTCGTAATCGAAAAGAGCAATTGTAGAGCCTTCTTCTTGAAGAGAGTACAACCAATGACCATGAGGATGGAAATTGAAGTGGCGTGGCCCATCCCCGGGAGGGAGAGAAACGAAGCCTTGCTTCGTAGGGCTCAGAGTTCCCGTTTTTTCATCGAACTTCCAGATGAAGATCTTGTCTAAGCCCAAGTCGACATGAAGAACGAAGCGGCCGGACGGATCCGGTTGAATCATGTGAGCGTGAGTGCGATCGTGGCCACTGAAGGCGAAACTTCCGGGAGGGGCGTTCGTTGCGCGAGTGGGGCCGATCTTTCCTTCATCCACTTTAACATCAGTGGCTTTCCCCAATGTTCCGTCGGCATGGATGGGAAGCACGGCGATCGTTCCTCCGAAGTAGTTTGCCACCAAGAGAAACTTTTTCGAGGGGTGGATACTGACGTAAGTGGGGCCATCTCCTCCTGAAGGAACAGTGTTGAGGCGTTTGAGTTGACCGTTCTCTGGGTCGATAGCAAAGGAACTCACGGTTCCTTCTTTAGTATCCCCGACCTTATCCGTCTCATTAGCTGAGTACATTCGCGTACCAGAGGCATTGATGGCGAGGCGGCTGGGGCTCGTTCCTAGTTCAAAGTGTCCCTTGGGAATGAGTTCGCCCGTTTCTCGATTCACTTCAAAGATGTGAATTCCACGACCATTTCCGGGGGGGAGATCAACTTGAGTAGGAAGAACATCCTGAAGAGGGGCGCTAAACGTTCCCACGTAAGCCATCAGAGGTTTGCGTTGACCCCTTCCAAGTGCCGTAGAAGAAGCTAAGAGTGAACTGGAACCGGCCGCAACGATAGATGACTTGATGAAGTGACGTCTCGAAGGTTGTTTCTTAGTCATGGAGTGCTTACTTCTTCAACTGATTAAAAAGAATTTGCGTTCCCTCTTTACCAGGAACAACAATGTCAATATCCCCATCCCCGTCGATATCCGCGGTTCGAATTTGAAGGCCGATGCCAACGGTGTCTTTTACGATAACAAACCGTTTGAATTCACCTTTAGGTGAAAGTTTGTAGTAACAAACGATAGGAAGGTCTTTCCCGCCCGGATCACCCCCATTATGAGCGCGGACACGTTTGCCGGTGATGAGTTCATCGCGGCCATCGTTATCGATATCGGCTAAATGAAGACAGTGAAGTTGAGAGTAACTTTTATCGACGGTGATCGTGTCGTATTTCCACTTACCGTCTGCTCCCATGCCTTTAGATTTCCAAACGAACAGACCGAAGTTGTGGGGATTTCCCCATACCACATCGTTTTTCTTATCGCCGTCGATATCGCGAACGATGACGGGGCAGCTGAGGGGGAGGTTCCAGTCTGCGTGAAACTTCCACTCTTTGCCCCAGGAATCGCCTTGGGGATGTTCGTACCAGCCTTTACCCACGATGATATCTTCTTTGCCATCCATGTTGAGATCGCCGAAACCGATACCGTGACCGTTGACCTTACCGATCATGTGTTTCTCAACCGTTGGAAGTTTAGGATTTTGCTTGTAGGAAAGCGTGAAAGCGATGAGGGGTTTATTAGCGTTCCACTGATTGCTAATCCATTCTAATTGACCATCCTTGTCGATATCTCGAAGGCAAGAGATTTCGTTTGTCGTCAAGCCGCTGTCGATCAATAGGTGTGGTTTCCAAAGATAGCCTTGGTGAAGTTTCTGTTTGCCAGGATTCTCGTACCAGTAGATTTTTCCCTGAAAGAAGTCCCCAGCGAGGACATCGATTTTTCCATCCTTATTGATGTCGATAGCGAAATCACCATTGGAGTGGATGTAACCGCGGTTGTCGTTGATCGTTCGAACGGGTCGGGGAATCCAATCGCCATTGCGATACCAGTTACGACCGGCTACGACATCGAGTTTGCCATCGCCATCAAAGTCGGCGATATCGCAACCTTCATTCGCGTCGACGGCGAGAAGTTTAACTTTGAACTTCACTCCTTCTTCGTTGGCGAAGAGGGGAGAGCTGATCGAAAGAACGAAAATGAATAGAGATAGAATGGAAGTAATTTTTTTAGGGGACATCCGTTTTGCCTCATTAAAATCGTAAGTGAATTACCAAGTTCAGAGTACTAAGAAGGATCCCCTGAATTCAAGTCATCTTGGAGCTATAATTTGGTTATCGATTAAAATTAACGGCCGAACCTAAGCCCGGAAATCGTAATGGAGCGAATGTCAATAAAGTTCATCTCGGTAAAGATATGGAAGAAATTTGGATGGATCCTCTTTGTGGGTCTTTTATTCATCATCGTTCAATTCATTCCTTACCTTCTACCGGCAGGGAAATCCATTTATGGGATCAAGATTTCAGAGAACGCTAAGATCTTAGATTGGCAATCTCTGAGTAGAATTAAGTATCCCTTGGATTATGCTGATTCAGTGGTGGTCATCATTCCCGTGCAGGAGTGGGATTCTTTCAAGAGACAGCTCGAAGTTCAAGAGACGATTTACTATGAAGGGGAGTCACTTTTTATTGAGGTGTTAAAAGTGGGTTATTTAGATTATTTCTCAGGGTGTGATTCCCCCGTACCGGGGGATTTAGAAGATTTTAAACTTCCTGATGAGATGAAGGTGAGGCCCGTGAGTTGTTATTTTTGTGATGTAGCCGAGCCTTTCGATTGGCTTCATGTCGAAGTCTATCGTTATAAGAAAGATTTTTTAGTTCGGCTATATTTCGATAAAAACTAGTTTGGAAATAGTAACTTGTTGGTAGTTCTAAGATAAGAAGAGTAGGCAAGAAAATGGGGGCAAGAATATTTTTGCCAGATAAACCTCTTATTTTCTTGCCCCCATTTTCTTGCTTAAATTCTTCTTTGGGGATGATTGGAAAAGATGAGTTCGCTGGTGATCTCTCGCTAAAGCTTCAGGTTTCCTGGGCGTATCGTCTTGATTAAATAATAAATGTCAATTTGTGTTCAGCATTTCAAGCGCGAAGCGTAAGCGAGTGATGTGGATGATTTCAATGTAGGGTGTGTTATAAATTCTTGATTCCAACCGGATCGAAGCATCACTTATCCACAAAATAACGCTTCCTCTTCTGAATCACGGTATGCCCCTCTTCTTCTAACCTCTCAATTAAGTTCTCGATGCCACCCGGGTATTTCGGATTCAATTCGTAATTCGCCTTAAGCGTTCGCCAGTAAGGAGTGATGCGCTTCTTGCCTTCTTGCTCTGCCTCTTCAGCCGCATACGCGGCGATCCAAGCAAAGATCCCCGTCGTAATCGGGCAAGCGAAATCAGCGTTGTGCTTTTCGGCGAGTTTCTCTCGAATCTCATTGATCGTGATGAGTTTCCCCTTCCTCACCTTCCGCATAATCTCATCCACTTCGATCGGGGCGGGAATCACCAGATTCCCCTCACCCCACTTCTTCGTCATCTTCCCCGTAACCGGCTTAACGGTGGGGTGACCTTTAGCGTCGTGGAGCTTTTCTTTCCAGGTAGTTTTTTTTCGGGGCATGGGTGAGCCTCTGGCAAGAATTTAAACTTTATATTACGAGCCTAGAACTTTTAGTCTCCGTAAGTTCACTTAAAGATTTTCTATGATCTCATTGGCTAATTCAATATTGTCATTATCCGTTTCAGTTTCCAATAATTTTATTATCTCGGTTTTCGTATCTTTAGGATTTGAATGACCCAGTGCTTTTAAAAATAGAAGTCCAGATTCTCTCAGCGCAATGGAGTCAGAATGTAAGAAAGGAAATGCCTTCTCCAAATGGGGAGCTGCAAGTTCACCTAACTCTGATAAATCGTAGAGCGCGTGTCTTTTAATCTCTTCATCGGGATTCTCGAGTGACTTTAATAAAGCAGGTAAGATTTTCCTGCCATCTGTTTCCATGAGTTGTAGATATTCCGAGCAGGCATAATATTCGGCTTCAATAATTAGATTCGAGAATGCTTTAAGGACAACTTCCTCAGCTTTTTTGTCGAAAACTTTTGTTTCTTTTAGAGCTCTTAGGGCATAACTCCGAACTTCAGATTTAGAATTAGGATCAAACCCAGAAATGATTTTGAGTAATGAGGGAACTGCTGGCGCCGCCGACTCTTTCATGAGTTTAATTGCGATAAGAATATCAATTTTAAGTTCTTCAATTTCACAATCCTCTAATACTTGAATAAGCTCTTGTAAGCAGGCGCTTGCCGCTTCCCTTAATTGAATCATGCTGTCGACCGCTTTTTGAATCTTTCTTGGTTTACCAGAGGTTAGATTTTTCGATATTTTTTTTATGGATTGAGGTTCTTCGAGGTCACTATAGATTTTCTTTTTGATTTTCTTCCATTCTTTATCGGGAAGCTCCTCTACAGTTTGTTTGATTAAATTTAAGCTGAAATAGTCGACATAAAACTTTAGGGCGGAGTCGAGGGATGCCAAGTTCCATGTGTAAAAGTTAATCAAATGATCATTGTCATTAACAAATTGATAATCAAAATGTGTACCAGTAGGATCATTTTCTGATTCTATGGAATAAACGAACTCTTGCCATTTTTCAGTATTTTCAAACTCACAAATCACTCTTTTCATTTGGCCGCCACCCTGAAATGTTTCAATGATCGAAGTGTAGAAGGATTTAAATCTCTTAGTGTCAGTGGGATTGATTCTAACTTAAACATTCTGTTTTTTGTTAACTCCTTTGAATTTGATTTTTTCATAAAAAAAGGCGCCCATGCGGGCGCCTTTTTTATCGTTCAAATTTCAACAAGCAAAATTCAAAACCTTAAATCGCATCCTTACCTCGTTCACCCGTTCTTACGCGAACGACTTCTTCGAGGGGGAGGACGAAGATTTTGCCGTCTCCGATCTTACCTTCTTCTCCGCTTCTTCCGGCGGTTTCGATGGCGTTGATCGTGGGTTCTAAGAACTCGTCGTTGACGGCTATTTCAAGTTTCACTTTTCGAATGAGATTGACGTGGTACTCATGACCACGATAGATCTCGGTGTGTCCGCGCTGCCGGCCTAAGCCTTGAACGTCTCCGACCGTGAGGCGGAACACCTCCACTTTACTCAAAGCTTCTTTGACCGCTTCGAGTCTTGCGGGCTGTATGACGGCGATGACATATTTCATAATGGATCTCCAATCAATAGTTGTAACCGGTCTCACCGTGGAGACTCGTGTCGAGGCCTTCAGATTCACTGTCTTCCGTGGTACGCAAGCCGATGGTTTTGTCGATGGCAATCAAAAGGATTGCACTGACGATGGCCGTGTAAACAACTGAAATGACGACGGCGAGAGATTGAACGCCAAGTTGGCTGGCGATATTGACCTCTCCAGCGTTACCACCATAAGCTTCGGCTGCGAAGACCGCTACTAGTAAAGTCCCTACAATTCCTCCGATGCCGTGAACGCCGAAGACATCCAAGGAATCGTCGTAACGGAATTTGAATTTAATCGCGGTCGCGAAGACGTAACAGACGACTCCAGAAACCATTCCGATCACCAAAGCACCGAGGGGGCCGATGAATCCTGAGGCGGGAGTGACCGCAGCTAAACCGGCGATCGCACCCGTTGCTGCTCCCAAAAGACTGGGTTTACCATTTTTAACCCATTCGATGACGATCCAAACAAGAGTCGCCACCGATGCTGAGATGTGAGTCACCAACAAGGCCATCGCAGCGCCGCCGTCGGCCTTCAACCCACTACCGGCATTGAAGCCGTACCAACCGACCCAAAGCATCGCAGTGCCTGCGAAGGTCATGGTCAAGTTGTGGGGAGGCATGGGGAGTTCGGGATAACCTTTTCTCTTGCCGATGATAATACAGGCAACTAATGCGGCGACACCAGCGGTGATGTGAACGACGATTCCACCCGCGTGATCCATGACACCCATGTCAGCAAAGTATCCTCCGGGTCCACCCCAGGTCATGTGACAGATGGGGCAATAGACTAAGATCAACCAGAGGATCGAGAAGATCATCATGGCGGAGAATTTCATCCGTTCGGCGAAGGCACCGATGATGAGTCCAGGAGTGATGATGGCGAACGTCATTTGGAAGGCGAAGAACAGAATTTCAGGGATGGTACCCGTGATGGTGTCGGGGGTGACTCCGCTTAACATGGCTTTCCCAAATCCTCCGATGAAGGAATTGAGATTGACTTCATCTTTCACCATGCCCTCTGCATCGAAAGAAAGACTGTAACCGAATAGGAGCCAAATCACCGTCATGGCTGCCGTCAATGCTAAGCATTGCATCAGAACCGAAAGCACGTTTTTAGTTCGAACCAATCCGCCGTAGAAAAAAGCGAGGGCGGGAATGTTCATGAACAAAACTAAGGCCGTCGCTACGATAATCCAGGCGGTATCACCTTTATTTAAGGTCGGTTTAGCGTCTTGAGCCCAAGCGGGTTCCGCAAGTAGAAACGCTACTAGTGCAACCGGAACGGCGACTAGAAGTCGTTTGAGTAAAGAATTCATGACAACCTCTTTCTCGATGTATGTTGAAGTCGCTCATTTCAAAATAAAAAAGTGAACGAAATATTCACGAAGACCCGGTTGAACTCTCACGGCTACCCTAAGTTCAATATCGAGAAATGATGACTTCTAATCCCAACGGTTGTGAGCGGATGGTGTGGGTGTGGATGTCCGCTCGGTATGTATCGAATTCAACGTTTTACAGAAATTTGGGAAAGAAGGGAATGGGGGACTTAGAAAATATTAATGATTATTAAGTTTGGCCGCGAAACATATATTCATTTGGGACTGTAAAAATAGGTGTTTACGCTTGGGGTTTGAAGAAGATGCTTCAAATTGAACATTCTCTAAGAAGGCAGTTTTTTATGGAACTTTTTCTTATCGTTTGACACTATTGATTCAAATTGGGCTTTACTGATTTATAGATTCACAGCGATGGTTGGGTCCCTCGATTGGGTAAATGAAGAGAAAGGTAAGGGGATTAGATGAAGAAGTTGAAGCAGTCCTTGTTGGGTTTACTAGGGATACTTATTGTCATCGCCGGTACGGGATGTGGAGCGGGAAGAACCCTACGAGTTTACGAAGAAAACGATGTGAGTGGATTGGGTGGAGGAACAGACCGCTACTACAGCCAAGGCTTAAAGATCGAGTATACCGAGCCTATCGAGAGTGAACTGGATTGGCTTTCAAAGCCAGCTCGTTTTGCTTATTTGCATCCTAAGGAAGATCTTTATCTTTGGGATGGGCAGTATCTGGGAGCTGCGATCGGACATCAAATCTATACTCCGGAAGATCTTTCTCGTTCGGATCTCATCGTTGACGATCGTCCTTACGCTGGTTGGCTCTACGGTTCCTTTCAGTACCATAAATTATCGTTGGCCTACCAACCTCAATTTAAAATCATCGATGAAGACCCCGATGCTGAACCCCAAAAGGTCGACAGTTACATCGACCGCTTAGACACCTTTGCCTTAGAAGTGGGAATGGTAGGTCCTTCCTCTCTCGCGAAGGATATTCAAGTCGAGTTCCATAAAATTATCAAAGCTACCGATCCTCGGGGCTGGGACAATCAACTTCACGATGAGCTGGGAGTCAATCTCGTTTATAGACGCTTATTGCGTCACAACTATACTCAAATTGCAAAAGACTTCGGGCACGACTTTATTTCCAATATCACGGGTTCAGCGGGAAACATTCATACCTATTTTCAAGTGGGAGCCTTGATGCGTTTTGGGTATCGACTGAGAAGGGATTTCGGAATCGATTCCAGTAATCCCGATTTAGATACCGATGAAATCCTCGGTTCCAAAGTGGATGATCCCATCGTCAAGCAGAACCGGCGATTTTCGTGTCACGTCTTCTTCGGGATCGATGGCCGCGCAGTGATTCAGAATATCTTTTTGGATGGAAACAACTTTAAGAGTTCTCACGAAGTCTCGAAGGAAAGATTTGTTGCAGACTTCAAGTTGGGTGCAGCCATCGAATTTGAACAAATTGAATTTGGGTATACTCAATACATTCGAACCCCCGAGTTCAGACGCTCGAGCGATCCGCAGATTTTTGGATCGTTGCACGTGGCCCTTAAGTTTTAGGGTAGTAGGCTCGCTCCGCGAGCCGTACGAAGCGAATCGATATTAATTAGTTTCTGTTGAAACAAACTCCTTCGGAGTGCGTTTCAACCGTTTCGACAATTCTTCGAATTGTCTGCACTCCGCTAAACATAGGCTCTACGAGCCTACGTTCGCGGCCGAGTTGATCCCAACTCGGCTTAGTTCCTGTT
>JANQLS010000149.1 GCA_028280485.1 Planctomycetota bacterium | reverse complement strand
CGACTTATGGTCTCTTCCAAGAATGCTCAGTGATTCAATGTTGAATGGATTGTGGTTGAACCAAGTCTGTAAGGGACTTGAATCAACAACTTCTAATGTACCTAATTAGTTCCTGTTTAATCAACAGGAACTAATTAGGTACATTAGAAGTTGTTGATTCAAGTCCCTTACAGTCTTGGTTCAACCACAATCCATTCAACATTGAATCACTGAGCATTCTTGGAAGAGACCATCCTTTTTAAGAGGAATCAGTTTTCCTCTCGATTACCTACCGAACGCTTGTATACCCGCTCCCATTTTTGGCTTCGAGAGCTAGAGCCGGGGCGTTGGCAAGTTGGCCCTACCAAGTTTGCGACTCGCATGCTGGGGGAGATCGTCGAACTCGACTTTGAGGTGAAGCCTCAGCAAGAAGTCGAAGTGGCGAAAGTGATCGGATGGATCGAAGGATTTAAAGCTCTCTCAGACATTTACTGCGTCGCAACCGGGACTTTTTTGGGTCCGAATGAGGAAGCCTTTAAAAACAACGAACTGATCTGCAAAGACCCTTATGACAAGGGTTGGATCTATTCGGTCGAGGGAAAACCTGATTCGGATGCCGTCGATGTGCACGGTTACATGGAGCACCTCGATGCGACGATTAATAAAATGCTGGAGAAGCCCTGGAAGTCTCCAACAGAACAATAAAAAACGATACGAATAAGAATGAAGCAAACAGCTCGTTACATCATGATCGGCGGCTTTTTAGGTGCAGGAAAATCGACTGCGATGGGAAAGCTCGCCCAGTATCTGTCAGCAAAAGATGTAACCGTGGGCTTGATCACGAACGATCAGGCATCGGGCTTAGTCGATACACTGAATTTACGTTCACAGGGCTTTGAAGTTGAAGAAATCGCGGGGGGGTGTTTCTGTTGTCGATTTAACTCACTTTTAGATGCCGCTAAACGCTTAGATCAAAATACTCGGCCTGAAGTATTCTTGGCAGAGCCCGTCGGAAGCTGTACGGATCTTGTTGCCACGGTGAGTTACCCTCTTCGTCGTATCTACGGTGAAGATTTTAGAGTAGCTCCCTTTAGCGTTTTGATCGATCCGATACGATTGAAAAGAGTTTTAGGCCTCGAAGAAGGACGCAGCTTCTCTTCCAAGGTGACCTACGTTTACCGTAAACAATTGGAAGAGGCTGACGCCCTGTTGATCAATAAAATTGATCTTCTTGAAGCCGATGATCTCGAAAAGATCAAAGTGGCTTTGGATGAAGAGTTCCCCGGTAAAAAAATCTTTGCCGTTTCGGCTCGTGATGGCGATGGCTTAGATGCGTGGTTCGAATATTTAGAAACCACCGAAGAAAGTTCAGCGATTCCCCTTCAAATCGATTACGACACCTACGCAGAAGGCGAAGCCCTCTTAGGTTGGTTGAATGCCACCGTCGATGTGGAGTCGAGTGAAGAGGAATTCGACGCGAATCAATTGATCGAAGAGCTGGCAAAAGATCTGGGAGAAAAGCTCGATCAGGAAGAAGCCATGGTCGCTCACCTGAAGATGACTTTTTCGCCCGACGGAGCTCTCGCAGATGAAATTGCATTAGTGAGTTTGGTTCGAGAGGGCTTTGTTCCAGAGCTCGCTCACGAGCTTCCCGGCCCCGTAACTTCCGGTCAATTGATCGTCAATTTAAGAGCCGAAGCTTCACCTGATCTCTTGCGATCCCTTCTCAGTTCATCCTTGGAAGCTCATCGCGAACAGTCAGCAGCCATGAAGCTTCAGTTAGACCACGTCGAAAACTTTAGACCGGGTCGCCCCGTTCCTACCCACCGAGATACGGAAGCCTAAGACTGACAGCATGACTCAACCACGAATCCTCTATTGTCATTGTGCCTACGCTCAGGTCGTTCACCCGCAAGTAAAAGCGGATGTGCTCGCCGGTTTGGTTGAATCCGAAAAGGCATTCGAAGCCGTGGGCGATCTTTGCGAGATGTCGGCTCGAAAAGATCCTGCCCTCCAACGCCTCGTTTCAGGGGATCAGCCCTTGAAGATCGCCGCGTGTTTTCCTCGCGCGGTGAAATGGTTGTTCGATGCGGCTGAGGCGAAATTGCCTGAAGGTCAGGTCGAGATTTTAAATATGCGTGAAGATGCGGCCGAAGAGATCGTTCCCAAATTGATTTCCGATGAACTCAACCCACAAGTTTTTGAATCGGATGAAGATTCCAATTCTGAAACTGAATCGAAGGAAGCTGAAGTATGAGCTCTGCCACTCAAAATCCCTTACGCGTCGTTCTCTATGAAGGACCCGGGGGGAAAGCATTAGAGTCACAACGAAAGGTCGATGTTCTCGCCAAGCTTCTCAAGGGCGGTTATCAAGTGACTTGTACGGGGGAGTCGGGTGATGTTTCCGCTCCGGATGGAAGTGACGTTTTAGTTTTGGGGGAAGCTGAAGGTCAAGATTCTCCATTTTCTCAATCGACATCAACGGGGGTTGTTTCTGAGGGAGAAGAAGTCGAAGTTCACTTCAAAGACATCTCAGGGCAAGAGCCCGAGACGGTCTTAGAGACCGTAAGTGAAGTTGGAACCCAAACAGAGAGTTACACACCGGGTGAGTGGAAGCCTTGGTTCCCCGTCATCGATTTCCACCGTTGTACCAATTGTATGCAGTGCCTCAGTTTCTGCTTGTTCGATGTCTACGGGGTCGATGCTGAAAGTAATATTCAGGTCAAGAACCCCGATAAGTGTAAAACGAACTGCCCGGCTTGTTCGCGGGTTTGCCCTGATGTGGCGATCCTTTTCCCCAAATATGGGTCCGGTCCGATCAACGGCGATGTCGTGAATCAAGAGGATGTGAACCGGGAAAAGATGAAGGTCGATATCTCGGCTCTTTTAGGGGGGAACATTTACGACCTGCTTCGTGACCGTCACGAAAAAGCAGCGTCTCGATTTTCGAAAGAACGAGATGAGGGCAAAGCCCTTAAAGAACGCATCCGTTGTTTGAAGAAGCTTCAAGGCGATTCGGGAATTCCTGAGGAAGTTTTGATGTCTTTACCATCGATGGATGAGATTCAAACTAAAGCTAAACAAGCGAAAGAAGCAGCCGATGCGGCCTTAAAGGCTCGTGAAGAGCGAAAAAATGAGGGTTGATTTCGCAGGATTCGACCAGAAATATTCCCCACTTGGGCTGAGTTTAAGTCATAATGTGGGTTGGCTTATGATCTTGAGGGACAAGCTTCTTCAGTGTATAGGCCGAAATTAATCATGAACCTACCGTGAGAAGAAGGGTTCCAATCCTTAGTGACTGTAATGAGTCGCTGGGAACTTAAGCTTTTCACTCTGAGATAAACCGAACATTAGACTGGGTTCGAGAGACAACAGTAGCTCTCTAACCGGGAGATCGCACTCGTGGAATTCAATTTAAACATTCTTCCACCTCAGGTACCGATTCAAAATGATCGAGCGCCTCAAGCCAACATCCCTCAAACGCGCCCCGAGCGCGAAGAGGTTTTAGAGAAGATTCGCCAATTTACGAAGGAATCAGCTCTCGTTCCTCCGATTCCCTTAGAGGAGCTCCGAGAGATCAGTAAGACCTTCTGTAAGGACTACGATGTCGATGAGAAGTATCTCGAATACGTCGCCATCCTCATGAACAACGAGCTTTGGCGAGAAACCTTAGCTGCGATTCCTTACAACCGCCGTTTACTCCTTCTTCCCAAATGCTTGCGGGTGGAAGCTCACTGTCCGGCACCCTTCGATGAATTCGGCTTACTCTGTAAGAAGTGTGGAATGTGTTCCATTCAAGACTTACAAACCGAAGCGGAGAAACTGGGTTACGCCGTACTCGTAGCTGAAGGCTCACCTATCGTGATGGCGATCATCGAAACCGGAAAAATCGATGCGATCGTTGGTGTTAGTTGTATCAGCGTGCTCGAACGCGCCTTCCCTTATATGGAAGCAGGAGCCGTCCCTGGTGTGGCTATTCCTTTGTTGCAAGATGATTGCCTCGACACGACGGTTGATACCGAATGGATTTGGGACGTCATTCACTTAACCAGTGAAGATCGCACCCACCGGATGGATCTAACGGGCTTGAGAGAAGAAGTCGATTCTTGGTTCAGTCCCGATCAATTAGCCGATCTTTTAGGTCAACCCGAAACGGAAACTGAAAAAGTAGGTCACGAATGGTTGGCTCGCGCCGGGAAACGCTGGCGTCCCTTCCTCACGGTCGCAGCTCGCCAAGCATTGAGCGATGATCCAACGGGTGATATTCCCTACGATCTCAGAAGAGTCGCAGTTGCCGTTGAGTGTTTCCACAAAGCCTCTTTGATCCACGACGATATCGAAGATGAAGACGAAACCCGTTACGGCGAAGATACGCTTCACACCGAACACGGCGTACCTGTCGCCTTGAATATTGGGGATTACCTTTTAGGTGAAGGTTATCGCTTACTGGCTGAGAGCGAAGTCGACGCTGAAACGCGAGTCAAGTTACTTCAAGCCGCAAGTCTTGGACATCGCACTCTCTGCTTAGGTCAGGGAGCCGAGTTATCTTGGGCACGAAATCCTGAGGTTTTAAAATCGACTGAAGTCCTAAGAATTTTTGAACGTAAAACATCACCAGCATTCGATGTCGCTCTAAGATTAGGTGCTCTCTATGCCGGTGCGAATGAAAAGACATTAGATGTCATCGCTCGTTACAGTCGATCCTTGGGATTAGCTTACCAAGTTCGTGACGACCTCGATGATTTAGCTGAAGACGCTGAAGCCAGTGATCTTTTAGCACTTCGTCCTACCTTGCCCATGGCCATCGCTCATGAAAGGGCTAAGGGAGATGCCAAGAAACGTCTCGCCAAAATCTGGCGACGTGAAATCGATCAAATTGAAGACTTTTCAATCGATAGCTTAAGAGAAGAACTCTTAGAGCTCGGCGCGGTCTCGCGCTCGCGAGAGCTTCAAGAAGGCTACAAAGAAGAAGCGATTCGCTCGCTTTGGGATTTAGAAAATCCCAACCTCAAAGGTCTTCTGAGACGTGTGATTGGCAAAATCTTCAATGACACCCAGATCAAAGGTTGGTGCAATGAGTTTGAGACTCGAAATGCTCCAAGTAGCGAGGCTGGCACCAAAGCTGCTGGGTGATTCCTCTGAACTCGTCTTAGATTACTTACGCTCGAAGCGCGCTGATGATGGAGGTTACCCCGATCGAGAGGGAAAGTCGGATCTCTATTACACTGTTTTCGGTTTAGAAGGTCGACTGGCGCTTCAAGAAGAAGATCCCCGTGAGAACTTAAATGAGTTTTTAGATCCTTACGGCGTTGGTAATGGTTTAGACCTTGTTCACTTATCGTGCCTAGCTCGTTGTCATGGAGTGATGCCAGGTTCATCATCGGTTGACCCCGAACTGAAAGCCGGCCTGCTTCATAATCTTGAAGCCTTTCGAACTCCCGATGGTGGATTCCATGGAGAATTTGATCAACCCCAAGGAACCGTTTACGGTTGTTTTATGGCTTTGGGGATGTGTCAAGATTTAGGCGTTGAGTTCAAGTGGCGCGACTCGGTGTTAGAATTTTTAAAGAAAATGGAAACTCCCGATGGCGGTTACGCGAATGAGCCTTCGATGGTTCAAGGGAACACTCCCGCTACTTCCGCGGCGGTTTCTTTGCTTCATGGTTTAGAAGCTGAGCAACGGCCCGAAACGGGAGAATGGCTTAAGAGTCTCTACCATGAAGAAGGAGGCTTTTTCGCACTGAAGGGCGCTCCCATGCCCGATTTGCTTTCGACTGCGGTTGCTTTACACGCATTGTCGACTCTCCGAGTTTCGGTGAAGGATCAAGTGGACTCTTGTTTAGATTTCATCGATACCCTGTGGACGAACAAAGGTTCCTTTCACGGAAATTGGGTCGATAATGATCTTGATGTTGAATACACCTACTACGGCTTATTGGCTTTAGGTCACTTGGCTGTCTATTAAGAAAAATTCGAGGCGACGACTTATGTATTTTCAAATGGCCAAAAGATTCTTGTTTGGGACCGATTTACGTTCGGCCTTCAAGTTGGCTTATTTGATGGGTTGGAAAGGTATGCGTTCCGTTCAACGCCATAAGAAACGATTGAAGAAGGGGCAGTACTTTCCTCCATTTCTTTACGTCTCGATCATCAACAGTTGTAACCTGCGCTGTCAGGGCTGTTGGGTGGATGTCGCCCACGAGCAAGAAACGATCGATCGCGAGGCGATGGATCGATTAATTCGTGAATCCAAGGCGATGGGAAATGTCTTCTTCGGACTTGTGGGGGGAGAGCCCTTCATGCATCCCGAGCTTTTAGACATCATCGAAGATCATCCCGATTGTTATTTTCAAATTTTTACCAATGGGCAATTTATCACGGAAGAAGTGGCGAAACGCCTGCGTAAAGCCGGGAATGCGACTCCCTTGATCAGTATCGAAGGAAACGAAATTGTCAGTGACGAACGTCGCGGGCGAGATGGTGTTTATAAGAAAACCCTCAAAGGTCTCGATAACTGTTTAAAAGAAAAAATTATTACTGGAGTCTGTACCAGCGTTTGCCAAACAAATATTGATGATTTGATGCAAGAGTCGTGGATCGACCGTTTGATTGAAATGGGGGTTCACTACACTTGGTTTCACGTCTATCGACCGATGGGGCCCGATGCGAATCCTCAATTGAGTTTACGGCCGGAACAGCATCGACAAGCGAGGGAGTTTGTGGTCGATATGCGCGCCCGAAAGCCCATCGGTATTATCGATGCTTACTTTGACGGTCAAGGGCAAGCTCTTTGCCCTGCAGCAAATGGGATCAGCCATCACATCAATCCCTGGGGCGATATCGAACCTTGTCCCATCATTCAGTTCTCGAAAGAAAACATTCACACCACGGATAAAACTCTGCCCGAGAAATTTATTGAATCGGAATTCTTAAAAGACTTTCGGGAGTTAGCTCAAGATACTACACGGGGTTGCATCGTTTTAGAACGTCCTGATTTGCTTCAAGAGCTCGTAAAAAAACACGGCGCTAAAGATTCTACGGCTCGCAAAACAGCGATGGCTGAATTACAAGCGATGACGGTACGATATTCCCAGTACCATCCGGGTCAGGAAGTGCCTGAGAAAAACTTCCTCTATCGCTTCGCGAAAAAATATTGGTTCAACGACTTTGGTGTTTACCAAGGGAAAGATCACGAGACGAACTCCGCTCCTGCCCTTCTTCGAGAAGCCTCCTCTTCCTCGACTTGAGTTGAATCGTGATGGACTTTATCGAGCCGGGTATCCTCGATCGGATCAACTCTGCCTGCGCGGTCACTCGTCAAGCCTTGCTTTCTGAACGTAATCGAGATGGTTACTGGGATGGTGAGCTTTCAACGAGTGCTCTCTCCACTGCCACGGCTTCGTTCGCATTAGGTTTACTCGATAAAACAAAGGGCGATCCTCGGCACCAAAGCTTCGTTTTAGGCGGTTTGCGTTGGCTTTGTGAAAACGCTAATTCCGATGGGGGTTGGGGAGACACTGTTAAAAGTCACAGTAATTTGCCCACGACGACATTAGCTTGGGCCACCTTATCTTTTTTTAAAGACATCTTTCCTGAGGCTCAATCTAGCATCGCCTCGTCTCAAATTTGGATCGAATCTCAAGCTGGGAGTGTGAGACCCAAAGAGTTGGCCGCGGCAATCACCAGGATCTACGGTGAAGATAAAACCTTTTCTGTTCCCATTCTCACATTAACAACCTTAGCGGGTTGCTTGGGCGATGACGAATCGGGTTGGAATCTCTTCCCTGCGCTCCCTTTTTACTTAGCCACTTTGCCACATGCGACGTTTAAGTTTGTGGGACTTCCCGTGGTGAGTTACGCCTTGCCGGCGCTGATTGCCATGGGATTAGTTCACTATCGAAGGTCCAAGAAGAAAAATTGGATCCTATCACCGCTTAAGGCAGCACTAACTAAGAAATCCTTAAAGGTTTTGTCTTCAACTCAACCTACTAATGGAGGGTTCTTAGAGGCGATCCCCCTGACTTCATTTGTAACGATGAGTCTGGTGGGAGCGGGAGAAGAAGAGCACGAAGTGACTCAGCTCGGGGCGGAATTTTTAAGGAACAGCGTTCGCCCGGATGGCAGTTGGCCGATCGATACTCACTTAGCCACTTGGGTGACGACTTTGTCGGTGAACGCATTGAGTCACCACGACGATATCGACGAGTTGAACTCTGGAAAACGGGATCAAGTGAAAGCTTGCTTGCTCGACCAGCAGTACACCTCGATTCATCCCTACACTCAAGCACAACCAGGAGCTTGGGCGTGGACGCATTTACCCGGTGGAGTTCCCGATGCGGATGATACAGCGGGTGCTTTGTTAGCCTTAGGGGAGTTAGGAAACTCGAAAGACTCATCGCTAAGTGAATCACTCCAAAAGGGACTTCAGTGGCTCCTCGATTTACAAAATCGAGATGGGGGCATTCCCACTTTTTGTCGAGGCTGGGGAAAGTTACCCTTCGATCGGAGTGGGGCAGATTTAACCGCTCATGCGATCCGAGCTTTCGAGCGATTTCATTCTAATGATGATTTATTGGGTTCTGAATTTAGGCACAAATTAAAAGAGAGCATTCAAAAGGGAATTCGCTATTTAATCCAAGTTCAAGAGACCGATGGTTCTTGGCTGCCCCTTTGGTTCGGGAATCAAGATTGTGAGGGATTTAAAAACCGAGTCTTCGGTACCACTCGAGTTTTAACCGCCCTGTTACCTTACTGTGAAGAAAATGCTGAGGTAAAACGGAGTTGTCAATCGGCCATCGATTTTCTTTATTCCGTCCAGGCTGAAGACGGCGGTTGGGGAGGAGGGGATGCTAACAGTGCTTCGAGCATCGAAGAGACCGCGCTCAGTATTGAAGTCTTAACTTACTTCCATTCAGAGTTAGGGTGGGGGAATCAAGAGAAGTTATTCGATGGCCTTAGATGGTTGTTAGATAAAGTAGAAGATCAATCTTGGAAAGAGCCTTCACCCATTGGATTTTATTTCGCTAATCTTTGGTATTACGAAAAACTGTACCCGCAGATTTTTACGGTCTCGGCCTTGGGACGGGTGAAGAAATGGTTGGAGGGTGCCCCCAATTTGTAGGGGCAGGGCCTGTTAATGGCTTGCGCCAAAATCGGGCCTGCCCGAATCCTTGAAGCGCTATTTAATTCATTAATTTAATAGCAACTCTGTTGTTCAGGGAAGCGGGCGCCCACGAGGGACGCCCCTACAGAAATAATTTATTGGGTTAATGCAAAATCAAAACCAACCCTTATACCAACCTAAATGAATTTGACCGCTCGTCGTGCCAATTTGCTTGCCGATCTTTGATGTTTTCCAACGCCATTTTTTCTGCAGGCGCTTTTTGATCTGATGGTATTCCGGAGGGCGAGATACGTTTCCCCGCGTTTCGGTGTGGTGTTGTAAGAATTGATCGATCGCCAAGACTTTGTAATCCTCCATGCGACACTGAATCGCGAGATCAACCCCATATAAATGGTACCCACCTAGCTTAGGGTCAAAACGAAGAGGAAGATCTCTTCGAACAATTAAACACATTTCGTCTAAAGAATCGACTTCAGCCGGAAGAGGGCCATGAAAAACGGTTTGGTCGGGATCAGCATAAGAGCCAAAGAAATTCTTTCTTTGTCTTCCCATCGGGCCGAGAAGTCCCCAGTGAACTTTGTCTTCTTGAAGTTGATTTAAATTCTTCTTGAGTTGTTCCAACCAGTTCGATGGGAACTCGACATCTTCATGACAAAAAACAATTAGATCCGACTCCGATGCATCCCAAGCACGATTGTAGCGTTCGGCTGCGGAGGAACGATCTTCCTCTGGAAGCGCGATGCGTTGAATATGAAACCCAGCTGAATCTAAAGATTCAATCGAAGCTTGACATGCTTTATAACGTTCGATTTGGTACAGGCAAGTGATGAAACTGATGGAGTGGTACGGGGAGTTACTCATGGAGCGTAAGTGAAAAGATTTAATCCTAAGTCCTGAACTTTAAAGAACTACGGCTTATTTGGGCTGACGATATCATCCTGTTTAAATCTCTAACCCTGTAAATTGAGACGGAGGCGAATGGAATTCTTGGATTGCTTTACATGGTGTAGAAAACTCTTTTGAGTTAAACTGTAGGTCTCCCCCAAATAAATTGAAATATGAAAATCCAGCTCACATCAATTTCATCGATGAAGTCGAATTCCATTATTAATTATAGCAAGTTCCTTCGAACCTGTTCTTCAATTGAATTGAAAGGTTTGTTGTTCGGGCTTTGTCTTTACTTCACTTTGAGTTCATCGATCACCTTTGCTGAAAACGTATTGCAGATGGGAGATGCCCGAGGTGAACCTGGTGACCGTCGAGTGGGGATTCGAATTCAAGGACGTCACGATGGAGTCGAGCTTCATGGTTTTTCACTGAGTGTCACTTATCCGACCGAAGTTTTGCGTTGGATTGGCTTTTCAAAATTAGGAACGGCTTTAGAGCCTATCGAGCCCGATTTTTATATTCAAAAAAGTGACACTGAAAAAGGGCACGGAGCCTTAGGGGTCATCCTAAGCTATTCTCACCCGATTGAGTATAAAGAGATACCACCGACTCAAGCTGACGGCCCTCCTCATACTCTCGCGTGGCTCTATTTCGATATTTTATCGGAGGCTGCAGTTGGGGATTACCCCGTTACCTTTCAAGACGAATTATTCGATCCCCCATTATTCAATCGGTTTTCTCACAAAGGCCAAAGCATCAACCCGTTTAAGATCGATGGAATATTTACGATAGAAACTCAGGAAGCATTGACGATGGAGTCTGTGCAGTCCTTCCCGGGTCTTCGGGCCACGACTTTCGTTCACGCTCGACATAGCCAGCCCCTGAGGGGATACCAGATCAACATGGTCTTCGAGAAAGAACGCTTGACGCTCGAACAAGCTACTTTACATGGAACGGATGTCGCAGCTCATTTTGGGAATCAAGCCAATATTGATTTCTTCTCAACAGAACTCGATCCTTCTTACACTTTAACTCTTGCCCGAGCTGCCGCCGGTGTCATCTTCGACTACCCCATTCCTCGAGACCCTCCTCGAGTGTTGCCTCCTCAAACGGCTTCCCTCACGGGACAGTCATTGGTCAGGTATGATTTTCTTATTTCGGATAGCGCGAGGGAAGGCGGGGAATATGTACTGCTAAAGCTTGAGGATGAGACAGGTGATCAGCCAAATATCAACGCTCTCGTTTTAGGCTTAACTTCCATTTTGCCGCAGCTCAACTCTGGCAAGATCTACTTTTCAACGGGAGACTTCACCGGGAGAGTTGTGAATGAACTCACCCGTGAGCCGATATCAGGAGTAGAAGTCATCCTCGACCCGGTTCAGAACCTTGCCCGTACCGATCATCAAGGACGATTCCAATTTCGATCTATTCCTCCGGGGCCTTATTCGTTGCGGCTTAATAAAACGGGTTTTTTCCCTTCGTACCAAAAAGGCTATGAGGTTGAAGGTTTAGACCAGGTGACCGAAGCTCCCGATCTTTTCCTCTTTCCTCGTCCCACTGGAGGAGAAGGATTTCGACGCGGTTACTTGAATGAGGATGACCTTCTCGATATCACGGATGCCATCTTCTTGCTTTCTTACCTGTTTTTAGGGGATCCGCAGGTCACCTGCGAAGATGCAGCCGACGTCAATGATGATTCCCGCATGGACATCACTGATCCTATCACTCTCCTCGAGTTCCTCTTTTTAGGGAAATCCGTTCCTCAAGCCCCCTTTATTGAGTGTGGGCTCGATCCCTCCGAAGATGACCTGAGCTGCGAGCAGCAATTTGGCTGCAGCTGAGATGGTGAAATTTAAATCTCTTTTTAATAAAATGTATGGTGTTTTAATTGTGGGAGGGGATGCAATTTTTTATTGCTTAGATTACAAAGCATAGATTTTGGGGGAATGGAAAAGAAATGGATGCTGGGAACAAAGCCATTCTTAAAGAGATCGGCATACATTGTAGCGTTTTCTTAGGATATTTAGCGATATCTTGGGGGATGATGTTTTTAACCCCCGAAAACTCTTTTCCTCCCTTCTGCATGGCTTTTGGATTCTCCTTGGCGACGGTCATCTTACTCGGTCTCAAAGTCTTGCCAGCACTTTGGATCGGTGGAGGAATCGTCGGTTATTTTGCCTTCCAGCAATCGATCTTTATTGGATCGCTCTATTCCCTTCTCTTGGTTTTTGAACTTGCCATTATTTCATTTGCTTACAAGTTGAAGTTTAAAAACTACCGTGAAACTTTTTCAAATGTTACTAATGTCTTTCGCTATCTGTTTTGGCTTTTAGGGGTTGCTTTAATTCCCAGTAGTATGATTGCTGTTGCCGCGATGACTTTGGTGATGGAGAATTGGACTTGGGAAGGTTTCCCCTTAATTTGGCTTCACTGGTGGGCTGCCGAATTATTAGGTTTACTGATTTTTACTCCGTTTATTCTCACTTGGTTTCTTCCCAGTCAAGAGCGTATGACTCTGCTGAGAGCGGTTCACGCTATTATTGTTTACACGGCAGTTTTCTTGACATGTTATTTCATCTTTTCCTCGGAAGTGGCTCTCCGGTCTTACCCCTTGGCCTTTTTAATCCTTCCCTTGCTCGGCTGGACAACCCTTAAACTTGGGCGGTTCGATGGCTTGTGTGCTCTTTTACTCACCGCCATTCTATCGACTTGGGGAACTCAACTCGGTGTAGGCCCTTTTTCTGGAAACCTATCGGGATTAGAGTCATTGTTTATTTTGCAGATTTATCTCTTTGTGATGGCCTTGACGACATTAATCCTGATCGGTCTTCAGCAGGAATCGAATACCGCTTTGGAAATGAGTAAAGAGTCGGAAGAACGTCTCAAGGTGGTTCTTCAAAATATGCCCGTCATGATGCAAGCCTTCGATGCCGAGGACAATATCATCGTTTGGAATCGAGAATGTGAGCGGGTCACCGGTTATTCTGCTGACTTTATTAAAAGGAGTGAAGACCCATTAGCCACGCTCTATCCCGATCCTGAGAAGAGAAAAGCTCTCCTTGAAAATTTTCACTTTATTGAAGGAGACTACCGAGGAATTGACGAAGAGCTTTTCTGTAGCAATAAAACGAAACGAACGATTTCTTGGTCGAATATCTCTAAAGAGATGCCCATCGAAGGCTGGGCGGGCTGGGCGATAGGAGTGGATATCACCGAGCGCCTTCAAGCGGTCGATGGGTTCCGACGCAGTGAAAATCGTTTGTCTTCGATCTGGGATTCCATAAAGGAAGCCGCAATTATTTTTGATGGTGAAGGGCGAATCAGTGACTTAAATCCCCGATTTAAAGAACTTTTCGACTGCGAAGAAAGAGAAGTCATCGGAACGAAGGTCGACCACTATTTAGGTGAGGGAGTCTTCGAAAATTTTCTCTCTGAAGTTCACGGGCTTCCACCGCATGATTTTCAGGGCGAAATCATCGGTCAACGGGCGGATGGAAAAGAGATTCCTCTCGAATTCTCCTTTGGTTCTTTTCTGAATGGAGACCAGCTGAATTTTATGGGCATCTTGAGGGATGTGACTCTAAGGAAAAATCTAGAGCAACTCGCTATCCAAAACCATCAGCTAGTGCGCGAGCAATTAGAACAAGTTCAAGCCGAGTTGGTTGAAAAGACTCGCTTTGCTGCACTCGGGCAAATTTCGATGAATGTTGCTCACGAATTAAGAAATCCCTTAGGTGCGGTCAAGAGTGCGACTTATTACTTGAAAGGAAAAGTTCCTCAAGACCAAGAAAAGTGGCGAGAGTTTTTACAGCTCATCGATGATGAAATTGATGTAGCCGCAATCTATATCGAAAGTTTGTTGGATTTTTCAAACCCGCCGGATCCAAAGAAAGAGGTGATCTATTTCGGGCGTGCGATTCGTGAAGTCGTCGAGAACATCGATGCGATGAACACAGAAATTCAAATTGATCCTGCGGTAGAAGAGGTTGAGATCTTTGCTGATTATCAACAGTTAAAGACGATCTTACAGCATTTGATTTCGAATGCGATCCAAGCTCAGGATGGGGAGGGGAAGATTTTCATCTCAACTCGTATGGAACGCGGATATCACCTCATCGAAATTCAGGATTACGGATTAAGAATTCAACCTGATATTGTTCAACAAATGTTTGAGCCCCTCTTCTCAACGAAGCCTAAAGGAGCCGGGTTGGGTTTGTCGATCAGTCGGCAGTTTTCTCAAGCCCATGGCGGTACTTTAGAATATCAACATGTTGAAGGCAAGGGAGCCTGCTTCACGATAAAGATTCCAGGAAAAGATGCAGTGGTCTTCCAGGGGAATGAAGAGTTATCCATGAGTGATAACCGAATCAGTGATTACATTCATTGAGTATGTTTAATCGGGCAGGTTAACAATTGGGAAAAGTTATGATTCAAGTATCTGAAGTCGAAAACCGGGTCAGCACTGATCAATCGAATGTCCTTATCGTCGAAGATAACACTGGGCTATTGATTGCCATATCAGCTCTTTTAAAAGAAGAGGGTTTCGATGTAGTCAGTTGCACGAAACCTAGCGAAGCCCTTCCGCTGATCGCCAATGACCAGTTCGAAGTCATCATCATGGATTTAGATTTACCCGAAATGGGGGGAATCCAAGTCTTTGAAAAAATTCAAAAGATGAACGTTCGGGCAAAAGTCATCATCCATACGGGGAAAGCTTCACTGGATTCCGCAAAGCAGGCAGTGAGCTTGGGTGCTTATGCCTACCTTGAAAAATTAAAAAACAAAATTGAAGATCTGGTTCAAGAAGTCCATCGAGCTTCCCGTGAACATCTCATCGATAAAAATTTAGAGTTAGAGAATGCTGTTGATGAAAGAATGATCGCGCTTCAAGAAAGTGAGGCTCGATACAGAGATTTATTTATTCGCTGCCATGACCCAATTTTGATGGTGAGTGCAAGGGGAGATATTCTAAAAGTCAATACCGCTGCGATCTCTCTTCTTGAGTACACAGAAGAAGAGCTCCTCAATATGGGAATTAAAGATATATTCGCTATTGATTTCGAAGCTCAGCGCTATATCAAGCTATTGTACTTATCAGAATTTACAAAGAATGTTGAGATTAAGTATCGAAAATCAAATGGGGAGCGAGGGATTTGTTTAATTTCAAGTTCTGCCCGAAGAAGCGTTGGCCACGCTGAATTCGAGTACCAAATTATTCTGAGAGATATCACTGAGAGAAAAAATCTGGAACAGATGGTTTTGAACATCAGTGAGCATGAGAAGGAGCGATTCGGTCAAGAGCTTCATGATGATCTGGGTCAGATCTTAACCGGATTATCTTATCACTTTCCGGTGATTCGAAAGATGATCGAGTTGGGCGAGAAAATCCCTGAAGAAGATTTAAATAAAATTGAAGATCTTATTAAGGTGTCAATTGATAAAGCCAAGCGTTTATCTCAAGGGATGTATCCAGCAGAGCTCAAAAATAGCGGATTGGTGGCAGCCGTCGAAGAGCTGGGAGTTAACACGGTCAAGTTATTCGAACGCAGTGTTGAAGTGGAATGTATGGAAGACATTCCAACTTTGGATTTTTCAACGAACATCCATATCTTCCGGATTATCCAAGAAGCAGTTACGAATGCTGTTAAACATACAGATGCTTCGAGAATCGTCGTCGAGGTAGGGTACGATGAAAGTCACGATGAAATTTTTGCTGCTGTTCGGGATAATGGAGGGGGCTTTGATTATGAAAATCCCATTAAAAAAGACAGTTTGGGTTTGAAAATTATGAAGCACAGGGCCAATGTCATCCACGGTGAATTGAGCATTCAACCGACCTATGATGGTTCGGGAACGGAGGTCATGGTTAAACTCAGCGCTAGCGAAAACTCACCCAATGAAGATTATCTCGATTGATAGGCAGGTGGTAGCTTCAGTTTCAATTGCGATATTAAGCTTGTGAATTCCATCGGTGGGAGACATTTAAATGAACGGGATTGAGGCCATTCTTTACTGAGTGAATATTGATACGAATGAAGGGAAAGCAATCGGTCTCCAGAGCCCGCTGAATGGGGGAAGGTTGAATTCTGCTTGGGTCCGTACTTCGGATCTAAGATGAGAGGATGCCCCATCGCCCAAGCGTGGACTCTAATCTGGTGTGTTCTTCCAGTCTGTGGTTGAACACTCACTAAAGTGGCTTCCTTATTGGAAGACAAAACGGTGAAGGTCGTTAAAGCATCAGATGCCGAATTTTGAAAACCAGCTCTCATTTTTCCTTTTCGACCAGGGCCGATCGGGCAGTTTACCGTGATCTGTGCGGGGCGTACCTCTCCCTGTAAAATAGCAAGATACTCTTTACCCACCTCGTGGTTTTCAAAATCTCTCGCTAAAGCTTTTTCGACGTCTGGAGTCTTCGCCACGATGACTAAGCCACTCGTCAAGCGGTCGATCCGATGAACAATTCGATACCTAAGATATTCAGGTAGGGATTTGGTTTTTCTTTCTTCGAGTTCCTTCTGAATAAGCCAGCTTAAACAACTGGGTAATTGACGATCCCGATCAGGAATAACCGATAGGCCTGCGGGTTTCGAAAGAACGATCATTCGATGGTCTTCAAAGATCGGGGTAGGTTCAGGGGTGGATTCGAAGGGAGGAGTGGGGATCGCCTGAGCTTCACTAAGCTCGCCGACAAACTCCAGATGTTGGTGTTCACCGACCTCGCTCCAGGGGCTGATCGGACGATTATTGACACGAACTTTTCCGTGTTCAAAAAAAGATTTGACCGTCTTTGAAGAGAGCCACGGCCACAAGATTAGTAAATAATCATGAACGTAATAATCACTGAAATGCTCATCGAGTTCGATGGAAGTTTTACTCATTTATTTTAGCTTCTCTGTGACAAAGCCTTGAAGGTCTTCATTTCGACTCACCTTAAACCCAGCGTCTAATAAGTTTTTACGGATGCGTTCAAGGAAGCGTTTTCCGCTGCCTTGGCGATTCGGATGTCCGGTGTAGTGGAACATCCTCCCGTTTTTTTTCAATAAACGATTTAGACTTTTATAAAAGGACGTCTCGTAGAGGTCGGGGGCCATCGATAATCGAGGGGGATCGTGAATGATGACTTCGTAACTTTGTGGTTCTTGTCTCCGGCTGAGCTTAAAGGCGTCTCCCGGTGTGAGTTCGATGGAGAGATCATCTCCTATTTGAGACCAAGGATTTTGAGTTCTGAGCCAAATCATCTCCTCACTGAGTTCACACGATTGAACTTCTTTCGCTCCTAACCGAATAGCTTGAATGGCCATATAGCCCAAGCCACCACAGGATTCGAAGACGCGTTCACCTCCTCGAATCACCTGGCGCATCGCTTCTTCGGCCCACTCAAAAGGTGTCCATTTCGAGGTGAGATGCATTTGTATGCCATCGATTTCAGCCGTAGGAGCTCCTCTGGTAGGAACGAGTTGGTAGTGGGATTCTCCGAAGATTTCGATGGCTTGGGGAGATTCTTCATCAGATGAGACTTTAAAGACTTTGCGAGGCTTGTTGATGATGGTTTGGAGGTTTTGATCAGAAAGTTGAAGCGTTTGATTGTTGAATTCTATTTTGCTTTTGGTGATTAATGCGGATTGCGTCGAGAGTCCAAGGTCGAGAGATATTTCGATTTCAATTGAGCTTTGAGCTTCGTTTAGCTGTTCGCGGGTTTGTGCGATGGCTTGAGCGACTTTGGCTTCGAGATAAATATTTGGCGTTTTCAATGTAGTCCTCAAGGTTTGAGGATGTAAGTTAATCTAAAAAATCACTTAGCAAGCCCGGAGCGTTAGCGACGGGATGTTCACCTTTTGATGTCCTTTTGGGCTTAGCTTTAGGGAGAGCTATAGCCAATAGATTCTATGAGCAATTCTCACTGACTACATTTATCCATGTCCCGTCGCTTACGCTCCGGGCTTACTAAGTGATTTTTCATTTAGAATCCGGGATTCTCGCCTTCTTCCAATAAGAACTCTTCGGATGAAAATTCCTCCACGCCTTGGTAAACGAAATGATGGCAGGAAGCATTTCCAAACGCTTTCCTTTTAGCGGACCCGAAACTGCTAAGCCTGATTTAGGGTTCCATTGTGTTCCCGTTTTGTCGACGAGGAAACCATCTTTTAACTCAGGTTTGAAGCTAAGTTCTCTCGGCTTTCGCTTTGAGTTTTTCTTCTCTAAGGGTAATTTCCGAGAGAACATCGCACTAAACGAACTTTTCTTATCGTAGATGACCACGAGCGGAAGCTTCCCGAATTGATCTTCGATCACGGGTTGTGCTAACAATTGATCGAAGGTATACGCTTGAGAGCGACCTTCCATCGCCAGGCCTAACAAAAAGCGTTCAGGTTTTGCGTACATCTCTTTATTAAATCCACGAGCCGTACGCTTCATGTTGAGAACTTTGGTCTTTGGATTTTGTTTCAGCCAATCTTCCCAAGTCGTCATCACCGAGGGGATGATCTTCAGGGTTTTTCCCTGATGTTCTCCGCGCATCGCTTTTCCCAAAATGTGGCTCCACAGGCTACCCGTTTCGGTGTCTCGCATGACTAAACTTCTCTGCCAGAGCATTCCCGAAACTTGGAGAGTGACTTTCTTGTCGTCAAATTGGGTGACGTAAACTACGCCATTGTGACAAAGGTGTCACCAGGTCGCTGCGAAATGATAGCCCTCGATCACTTCGTTGATGATCTCTCGTCGGGGTCCCGTGAGCATGTTGATGGGATAGGCTCGGGCTTGACCTTTAACGACTACGCCGATGACTAACTCGGAAGCGGTGACCTCATCTTTAACCTCAGTTCCTTTTAAGAACTTGGCATTCTTAATCGGTGGAAAGGGAGGTACGACTTTTCTAGGTTTGAATTCGGGCTCTTCGCTTTTTAAAGCGGCGAAGCAGAAGAGTAGTAGGCACACTTGTAGTCCGCACGCTCCGCGTGCGGCCTTCGTCAGGGACGGGATCTTCATTTTAGAAACTCCTAACCTTAAACGAGTCATCCTTTTAAGGTTATCTTCTTAAAGGAACGTTAAGTGGATTGCTCAGGAAGACCAAAGTAGTCCGCACGCGGAGCGTGCGGACTACTTTACGGACTACAACAACCCCATCAACTTCTCCGAACTGAGCTCGGTCAAACAATCCACAACCCAATGCGACTCCGAAAGCTCTTCGCGAGGTTTTGTAGAAGTTACGGCAACCACTTTGGCTCCCGCGCGTAATCCCGCAGTCACCCCTTGAGGAGCATCTTCAATCACGATGCAACGTTCAGCGGGTAGCTCTAATCGCTCGACTGCTTTGAGGAAGACCTCGGGATGGGGTTTTCCATTTTTGACATCGTCCCCAGTAGAAAGCGCAGTAAATAAATGGGAAGTTCCCAAAATCTCTAAAACCATCTCCACATTAGGTTTCGGTCCTGAAGACCCCACGGCGAGTTTCCAACCGGCTTCGTGAAGCTCATGCAACCTCTCTGGGATTCCCGGTAAAGGCTTCAGGGTGTCTCTCGCTGCTTCTCGGTAGAGTGCCTCCTTACGATCGGAATGCGCGGTGAGAACATCTTCAGCCAATTCTTCTCCAATCCATAGAGGCAGAATCTGACGATTGTGCATCCCAAACGTCGATTCAAACACTTCTTTAGAGAAGGGAATCCCAATCTCGTCACCCAGCTTTTGCCAAGCGACTAAATGTGCTTCTTCAGAGTCGACAAGGACTCCGTCCATATCAAAGATTAACCCTGAAGGTGAGGTCATTTGGGGCTCCTATATTAAGCTCAAGAATAATTAGGTTTTCGATTTGGCGATTTGGGCCTGTTAGGGCCTGATTTAACGATCATAAAGCTGCAGATTGTATCATTCTCGAAGTGAATATTCAGTCTCGAAACTTCAAGGCTCAATGGGTCCAAAGCCTGGCGGCTTTGGCTACGAATTTCTGCCGTCCTCCAGGTTCTTTGTGAAAAAAAAAGCCCTCGGTTAACCGAGGGCTTTTTTTATGACTCTATTTAAGACTTGCCGAATTCCCTTAAGGACAACTTCCTTCTGGGAAGAACTGACAATCTAATGGATCATCATCGGTAGGATCGATACCACAGAAGAGGAAAGGAGGCTCGGGGTTAGCTCCACCGCGATACTGCCAATTGATGATATACATGGCGTCGATAATATCTTCGACTCCATCATCGTTTGTGTCAGCAGCGTCTAAACAAGTGGGCTCAGGGAGGCCTCTGAATTTCCAGTTGAGAATGTAAACGGCATCCGAGATATCGAAACGTCCATCGTTGTTGACTTCACCGCGGCTGAAGCGTACTTCATCGACCGTGACTTCACAAGGCAAGGAATCGACCCCAACACCGTTGGTTATACCAGTGACGATGTAGGTGTAAGTTCCGTTGTCGATCATCGAGTCGGTGAAGGCCATCAAGGATCCGGGGAGGTTATCGAAGACGACTTCGTCTCCATCGGATTCTCGAGTTCGAGTGATCACGATCTCATCGTAGGGGTTTCCATTTTCCCACATGAGGCTTACGTCGATTCGATTGTCAACTTTACAGGTGAAGTTGAAGACTGGGGTGTAAACCTGAGCTTCGCAGGAAGCTTGGCTACTCGAGTTGTCCCCTCGGTGAGCGATGAATTCGAAACGATATTCACCCGCATCCAGATCCGTTAAGGTGACCGAAGTCGCATTTCCCGCTAACTCTTGTTCTTCAACAAAATTGTTGTTGAGGAAGACACTCAAGTTGATCCTATCGTAGGTGTTACCTAAGGTCCAACTCAATTCGACCATTTGATCGTCACCGGGTACACAACTGAGATCTGAAATGGGATTGATCATGTCGACGGCGCATTCAACGGGAACTCCGATGACATCGCCGTCTCCATTACGGATCTCATAAGAGTAAACGTTGGTCGAGAGACCAGGGTCTTCGTATTGAGATTCACTCCCGTCGAGAGTTTCGATCAGGTCTCCGTTACGGTGAATGGTGATCGTGGGTGCACTGCCAGCATTCGTCCAGCTCAAATTGATGGTGTCACCGGTTTGTGAGCAGTTGAGATCTTCGATCGGAGGGAAGATCGTCATTTCGCAACTGTCGGCTTCTGAGCGAGAGTCTCCGACGACGCCAACGATTTCGTAGACGTAGTCACCCGCTTGAAGTGGTGAATCAGGATCGCTGTAAAGAGTAGCGTTTCCGGCTACCGAATCGATCAAGGTTCCATTACGGAAGATATCGATGGAATCGTAACTCCGATTGAGAACCCAGTTGAGGTTTCCTTCTCCATCGGCAGCTGAACAAGTGAGCTGAACGGGAGGAGCAGGGACTTCACTTTCACAAGTGTCAGAAACGGCGCTTTCCGACCCGGTATCTCCTACTGCGATCGCTTCGTAGGTGTAAGTACCAGGAAGGAGAGGATCGTCTTCAAAGGAAGCACTGTTGCCGGTGACTTCAAGGCCACCTGCAGGAGTGACTTCATCCCCGTCACGGAAGATTCTTACCTTCGCCGTGGGTGAGGGGAAAGACAGTTCTACAGTAACGACTCCAGCATCACTGGAACAAGACACAATCTCTGGAGGTAAGAGAGTGATGACTTCACAGGAAGCGGGGCTTCCTACGCTATCTCCATTGATCAACCTTACTGTGTAAGTATTGAGGCCTGAAGGAGCGTCGTTATCTGTATAAGAAGTTGTATCCGCAGGAAGATCAATTAAGTGACTTCCGTTTCGGTGAATTTGAACGGCCGTGTTGTCACTGGGATTTGACCATGTGAGATCCACGATACCATTCGTGCTTGTACATTCGAGATCCTCCACTTGGCCGGGAATGTTTAAAACACATTCGGCAGCCAGGGTGGGGACTCCGTCGATACTTCCGTAAATACGATAGGTGTAAGTACCGGGCTCAGAAACGGTATCGGTATACTCAGCGACGTCAGCAGCGGTCGTATGAATCTCGTTACCATTTCTTTCGATCACGACGGGATAAGAATCGCCGTTGGTCCAAGCCAAGGAAACTTCTAAGTTCACTGAAGAGCAAGTGAAGTTACTGGGTCCACCGATCACGTTTGCGGATCCGGCAGAAGCTTCACTGACATTGTCGCAGTTGCCATTGTTCACCACACCGCGAAGGGTGACGTTGACCGAACCTAATCCATCATTGGGATAGGTCACATTCGTTGCGTTTCCGGCGAGAGGGTCTTGAGCATCGCCATTGACCGTAACGAGGATACTGTCATAAACAATCGGATTGTTCCAACCGATATGAAGCGTGCTGTCGGTCAAGATCACTAATAGATCTTGAGGGCCTTCGATCGTCGAGACGACCACTTCAGTCGCATCGCTCGTTCCCGTTCCGCGAATTCCGACGACACCATAGGTGTTGTCACCGGCACCGGAACTGGTATCCGTGGTTGAAGTAGCGGTTCCAGCTAAAGTTTCTAAGAGGTTTCCATCTTTATAAACTTCGATGGAATCGTAGGTGTCTTCCAAGGTCCAATTCAAGATGACTTGAAGTTCTTGAGCACAACCTTCTAATCCCGAAACTGAAGCGACCACTGGGACCGTCGTTGAAGCGGGAGGGCCGAGGTCATCGCCTTGAGAGACGCGAATTTCGTACTCGTAATCACCGGGAGCCAAATCTGAATCCACATAGGAAGTGGCATCAGCAGGCAGATCCGCAATGGGAACTCCATCGCGGTACAAGACGAATCCGTCACCGGGGATTGTTGGGGGATCCCAAGTTAAGGTGACGTCTCCACCCTGGGAAGAACCACTGAGATTCGTCACTGCGGTGAATACGGTGAGTGAACAACTGACTGTCGAAGATGAATCATCCCCGATACAACCTTGAACGGAGTAACTGTGTTCGCCCGGATCTAAGCCGCGGTCGACAAACATTTCTAAGTTACCGGTTGAGAGGATGGCGATCGGGTCAGGGTCGTTATCTCGGTAAATTTTAACTGAGGTGAAGTTGTCGACATTGATCCAAGTGAGGGTGACATCGAAACCGTCGACCGAACAGCTGAGTTCGATCGGTGCCCGGGGAACGATCACATCACATTCCACTTCGGAACTGACATTTGCTCCTACGAAATCGGTGATCGAGTAAGTATGAGCACCAGGAGAAGGAGCTGAATCGACGTAGGTTAAAACGTCTCCGGCAACAGTAGCGATCAAGTCGCCGTCACGATAAATATTCGTGCCGTCAACGGGAAGAGGATGGCGGTGTTCCCAAGTGAGGACGACATCACCGTTGATCACATCACAGTTCAAGTTGAACGGAGGTTGGAGCGCGATACTGATCGAGCAAGAAGCAGGGAGCGATGAGAGTGAACCGCGAATTCCAAAGACTTCGTAGGTGACTAAGCCTAGGATCGGATCAGTATCTGCAAACGAAGTGGCATCGCCTGAAAGGACGACTAATTCATCTCCATCCCTTTCGATTCGAATGGAGTCGTATTCACTGGTAATGTCCCAGCTCAAGTTTCGAGTCGTTCCATCGATCTCACAGGTCAAACTTTCGGGGGCTGTGAGGGGATTTCCGTGGATTACGTAAAACTCACCTGCGCCCAATCGGCTAAGTGGGCTTGCTTTTTCAGCACAGATACCGATATCGGGAGCGCCATCACCATTGAAGTCACCGGCATCGGATACGCAGTAACCCGAGAAATCACCGGGATCGATTCCATTGAGGATGAGGCCATCGTCTTGGGTGAAATTAGCGACTTCGAAGGTGGGGTCGGGATTGTCACGGCCGAGAATGAGATAACTTCGTCCGGCTTGAGATCGACCGTCGACATTTCGTTTGGGAGCGCCGATTAAGATGTCGGAGGTTCCGTCTTGGTTGAAGTCACCGACACATTGAATCGCGTGACCTAAGAAACCTGTGTTACTGTCTCCAATAACTTCGGTGATAGCTGTGCTGGGCGAGTCTAAATCGACCGTACCCGGAAGAGAGTCCGAACCATAGATGATATAAACTCGACCGGCGTCTCTTAAAAGCCCGACGGCTGAGCGTTCGGAGGCGATCATGACATCCGCAATTCCGTCGTTATTGAAGTCGCCAGCGCAACTGACGGCGTTACCTAATCGGTCGTGTTCGTTAGCGCCGTAGATGTTGACTCCGCCGGCTCCTAAAGTACCGAGGTGAATGTAAGATTCTGGGGTTGAAGAACCGTAAATGATGGCAGCTCGACCGGCGCTTGCACGACCTGCGGGGCTGGCATTAAAAGCACTGACAACAACGTCATCGATTCCATCACCATTTACGTCTCCAGCATCGCTAACTGAGGAGCCCAGTCGGTCTTCTTGAGCGGTTCCACTGATAAACTGCCCGCGGTTTCCCATTTGAATGACATCGATCGTTTGGGGCCATGAGTCACTACCAAAAAGGACGTAGACAGCACCGGTTCTTCTGCGGAACTGAGAACTAGGGTCAGCAACAAAATCAGCGGTGACGTTTTGGGCGATGGGGGCACCGACAATTACGTCAGGGATTCCGTCGTTGTTGACGTCTCCAGCTCGAGAGAGAGAAGTTCCAAATTTCGTATTGGCTTCACCGTAGATCTTAATTCCGAGAGAGCCGAGATCGGAGAGATTGATCACTGAGGGCAAACTATCTGAACCGAAAATGATGTAAACGATTCCACCTGGCCCGGCATTTTCACCCGAGACGGCAAAGTCAGGAGTTCCGTCATTGTTGAAATCGCCAATGCCAGCAACCTGAGTACCGATATTTCCGGGTTCACTTCCGGAGACTAATAGCACTCCGGCGCTACCCAAGTTCGCTAAATCGATATCACTGGGCGGGGTATTACTGCCGTAGACTAAGTAGGCACAACCCGTAGCCAAGCCGTGGTCGAGAGCATCTTTGTCGGCACCGGTGAAGTCGCGGCAATTTCTTGAGCCTAACAACAGGTCATCGATGCCATCGCCGTTGATGTCTCCGGCATTTGCCATCGAAGTGGCACGAGAAAATTCTTGCGCGCTCGCGAATGTGGTATTCGCGTCATCGAGCGAGAGCTCTTGCGCACTCGCAGACGAAAGTCCAAGTATACTTACGAGAAATGCGTAAAGTACTCGTTTCATTTTTTTCTCCTCAGTGCCTTGGACCCTATTTTCCCAATGCACTTTTGGTTTAGCGATGCCGAGCGGTGTTTGCGGGCCGCTCGATCGATCGAGAAAAGTTTTCCCCTAAGGGAAAGTTCTTGTGAGTTTAGCTCGGCCCAACCCGATCTAATCCTCTAAGATCCACGTTTGTTTTTAGTAGAATCAAAACTCGAAACGGAGAACCACCAAGACGCAGGTGTAAACATTGATGCAAAACTAAGATGAAATCTTGGAGATTTTGCCATGAGTGAACACACTGAACTTTCATCGATTGAAAATTCAGCCTGACCACAATTGTTGGTAATGGTTCAATAAATAAAAATTGAAGCCCGTCTCAGTAGCAGTCTTGTCGCTTTAAGATGAAAGCAACCTATGCAACGTGGAAAGTCTGATGAATTTATTACCAACTGAGTTACGAGCTCAACCCATCCGACTCGAACATCTTTAACAGTTAATAGTCTTTAAAAATGTTCCTCAGCACTTGCATAGAATGTTGTGCTAGAGATTTGGAATCTTAAAACCCAAAGAATACGTCCCAAACAGCGTCAATTTTAGAAGCTTTCAGTAAAAAACACAACCCTCTAAATAATCCGGCATAGATCTTAAGTGCTTGATTTTCAACAGGTTGGGTTTGTGGGGCTGCTGTTTTACGCAATTTTTGAGTCCTGGGATCCGTCAAGATTGGCTCTATAATCGACAATGTGTTCGATTTTGGGTCTATGGAAGACAAGCTTTTCTCTATTCATCGGGGGTTTCTCAGGGTAGTTTTTTCCTTAGGTTCCAAGGAGCTGGGTCTGCTCCACCTATCTCAACTCTCACCATTTCTAACCTTTTTGGGTCAAGGTCATGTCAGGGATGAAACAACTCCTACTCTATGTCATTGGAGTCAGTTTGTTGCTTGGATTGCAACCTACGAAGATTCTATGTCAGGAGTTTGAATGGTTGATCGAGGGCCCTGAGCACATTCATGACAACGAATTGATCGAAGTGAATTTCAGTCTTTTATCGAGTGAGATTCCTGAAGGGCAATTGGGAGTTGATGGTTTTCAAGTGGGAGTGGGGCACGAGAATTTAATTCTTCATGATCTGTCTATCGAGGGAACCGATATCGAAGCTGGAACTCAAAACGGTTTCGTTTCATTAGAGCCGACCACTGGATTTGGGAATGAAGGATTTATTGGCGGGGTCGTTCTCTCTATTGAACAAGACCCATTCACGCTTCCAACTTCGGGAGCGAGTTCATTGGTCAAGGCTACTTACCAAGTCAAACGAGCGGGATGTTTTATTGGGACGAGCATCGAAGTTCGGGATGGATTGGAATTGAACGATGGAGATCCTCTCTTCAATCGCATCAGTCAAAACAATCACTCTTTCGAGCCGACCTTCGGTCGACTCGACTACGAAGCTTGCCAAGACAACGCTTATAATCTTTTGATCGTATCAACAGCTGAATCTTTTTATCTCCGACCTGAACAAGATCCGAGAGAGTTTGAAGTTCAAATTCTTCTTCAGCAAGAATTCCTTTCTGTAAAGGCTTGGGATCTCGCTTTCTCGTTCAGCCCTGAAGAAGAATTAGAAGTTCTCTACGTTGATATCGAGGGCTTAGGTTTAGAAGAGCACCAAACGGATGCGGGTTTTATAACAATTGAACATACCCAAGGAGCGAATAACTTTGGCTTCGTGGTTAAGGCCGACTTGTCTCCCGATGTACCCTGGCTCATCCCTCAAAACGAGCAAGCGCTCATTCGAATGGGTTTGAGGCTTCCCGTTATCGAAGAGCTTCCTGAAGATTTAACTGAACTCCGCTTTGAACTCAGAGAAAGCCTACGCGGAGCGGGAGGCTTAGTGACGAATCGAATCTTACCCGCTGGCGATTTAACTATAGAAAGTGCCTTGGTCATTCCCGTTACCCTTGATTTCTCCCCAGCCTTCGTTCGCGGAGATTCAAACGGTGATGGTCGCGTGGATATCTCCGACCCCTTGTTAATTCTCGGTTATCTCTTTTTAGGAGATCCCGCCCGCTGCAAAGAAGCTATGGATATCGATGCGGGAGGAGCGATCGACCTTGCCGATGCAGTAGCCCTACTCACTTATCAATTCTTAGACGGTTTCCCCCCCAGGGCTCCTTTCCCCGACTGTGGCCGCGATTACGTGACCTATGATTGCGAGATTACGGCGTGTCCGTAATGTATGTAGTCCGCACGCTCTGCGTGCGGCCTTCCCTACCAACGATCATCAATTTTATTATTCATAATCAACCAGATTGAGCCACTCGTGGTAATCTCGGCCTCCGAGCCGTACTCTTTAAATGCTAATGAGCACCAATACCACGAGAGGGGTTTTCCTGCGAGCAACGCTTAAATTTACTTTGAGTTCATTTGATTGAGCTGTGTCCACTCGTTTCGTACGGCTCGAAGGTCGAGTCTACCACTAAGAGCGCGACGACTACTATATGGCCGCACGCGGACTACATTGATTTTACCGGCCCCACACATCCGCCAATAATTTCTTTATAACCTTTTCGGATCTTCCGAAAACAAAGGAAGGAACCTACGACTATAAGATTTGATTATCGGATCAAGGTCGTTTGGGATCCTTTATATACGCAGGTGATAAGGCATCGGAGTTGATATGTTCAAGCCGATTGCCGCTGCGATTCATTGTAAATAAATACCCTTTGAGGTTCGCTCCATGAGCAAGAATGTAGATCCTGAAAAAGTAAAAGCTGCGAAGAAGTTCGCTGTTCCTTTTGCCTTTTTTATCGTTATCGCCATCGTCGTCCTGAGTGGGGCGTTTTCGATGTCGACTAAAATCGAGCCCGGTCACATCGGGGTCATCGTCAATAACATCACCGGAAAAATACAGCTGCAAACCCAGCCCGGTGTGGTCTACCACCTGCCCTGGGGGATGACGGATGTATGGCCGCTCGAATCAAAGCTTCAAGTTTTTACGATGGCCGGAAGCGGAACTAAGCGAGGAGAAGATGCTCCCCGGGTGAAAGTAAAAAGTATCGATGGAGGAGATGTCTATATGGATCTCACCATCAACTACCAGTTGATCGCAGCTAAAGGTTCCGACATCGCACAACGAGTGGGAACTGGAGATGCATTCAAGCAAGACTTACTGAAAGCTTTTGCTCGATCTCAAGTTCGAGATAGCTTAGGCACTTTAACGATTGTCGAAATGAGTGATGCCAGTCTTAGACGTGAAAAGTTGAACGAAGTGGGAACCATTCTCGATCAAGCCCTGAGTAATTGGGGTTTAGATGTTCTCACCGTATCGGCGACAAACTTTTCTTTTAATCCTCAATATGAAAGTCTTATTAAAGAGCGTAAAGACGCTGATCAAGAACTTCTCAATCAAGAGGCCGCTCAGCTTACAGCCAAACAGGCCCAGCAAACTCAAGTGAACTCAGCTACTCGTGAAAAGAATGTTGAGATTAGAAGAGTTAAGGGTCAGTTAGAAAAAAGTATTATCGAAGCCAAGGGATTAGCAGAGAAAGTAAAAACAGAGGCCGAAGGTAAAGCGTACGCACTAAAGGTCGTTGGACAGCAGGAATTAGCAGTTGCAGAGGCTGAAGCGGAAGCGATTAAAACTGAAGGTGAAAAACGTGCAGATGGTATCAAAGAATTGAGCCAAGCCTATCAAGATGGGGGCTTGTCCCTGATCCTTGAAGCACTTGCTAAAAAATACGCTGGTAAAAGAATTAGTGGTCGTCCTTATAACTTAGATAGCAATGTGAGTCGCTTACAGCTTGAAGAAGCGGCGGCTGCGAAGAAGGGAGGCAAGTAATATGAAATACGTTGCAATCTTAATGGTCTCCATCATTTTACTTATCGTTGTTTTCGTGGCTTGTTTCGCAAAGGTACCCATCGACAAGGTCGGAGTCAAAATTCGTCTTCTCGGTGGTGAAGGAACGGTGAAAGAAGATTATCCCCCAGGGTATGTTTTTCGAATTCCTGGAATCCATCGCTTGGAATTGATGGATCCCACTTTGCAGTTTCATGAGATTTCAAAAAATGGAGACACGAAAAAATCTCTATTGTTGAGGGGAAGTGATCAGTATGAAACTCAAGTGGACGTTACAGTTGTTTACCATCTTAAAAAAGGTGAAGCTCACAAGGCTTTAGATAAGCACGGTCCAGGAGAACTCTTTAAAAGGAGCCTTCAGTCGTTTGTTGAGAAGAATATTTGGGACGAATTATCAAAATTAGATACCGAGGATTTTTACAATCCGAAAAAGCGTGAAGATGGTGCCAAAAACGCGATGAATCGCATGAATGAAGACTTGACGGCTCAGCACCTCGAAGTTGTGGAGGTTCTAATTAGAAATGTTGAGTACGATAAAAGCTTTGAAGCTAAGCTTCTGGATAAACAAATTCTAGATCAAACGCAAGAGTTAGAAGTTTCAAAAGCGAAACTTGAAACTGAAAAGGAAAAGACGGAACTGATCGGTAAAGAAACAGATGCTATGGTCGCTGCGATCGGTGAAGAAATGACCGCCGAGATCAATTTACTAACAGCTCAAGCTGAAGCTGATATCGCTAAAATCAAAGCCGATGCTGATCTTCATGCACAAACAGCTTTGGCTAAAGCCGAGCAGGATAAACGCCAAAACATCGCTCAAGGTGAGTTTCTAAAAACTCAAGCCGAAGCGATCGGTGAGAAGAAAGTGACCGAGGCTTACTTAGGATTCGGGGGAAGCCTCTACCTGGCTAAGCAGATGGTCGAAAACATCGAGATGGGTGAAATCGAAGTGAACACCAATCAGGTCAATCCTTTCGACGTCGAACAGATGTTGAAGATGTTGGGAGTTGACATCGAGAAGGAGCGGGAACGCTCGGATTCAAAGTAGTCCGCACGCTCCGCGTGCCGCCTTCCTGACAATACGGTGTAATTTTAGAACTTTATTTTGCCCTATAATTTTAACTAGCCCGAAGCGCTAACGAGGGGCAGGAATGAAAGCCTTGGCCCCTCGCTAGCGCTTCGGGCTAGTTAAGGCCGCACGTGGAACGTGCGGACTACTTTTTCCTGGGCTTACATTCCTCATCTGCGATACGATACTCTCTTCAACGAAAATTGAATTCCCATTCAATCATTCCTAAAAAAGAGAGTACCCCATGTCAGCACCAAAAAAGAACACTCGCCGAACATTCATTAAATCGAGCTTAGGGACTGGAGCTTCTTTGATCGCAGCCCCAAGCATCTTTGCTGGTGGATCCATCCTTCCAAGTGAGCGCTTTCGAGTGGGGCACATCGGAATCGGGGGAAGAGGGGGAAGTCTTTTAAGGCAATCCGTTGGCACAAAGGATGTTGATGTCATCGCTCTTTGTGAAGTGGATCAAAATCACTTGGCGAGAGCTAAAGGAATTGCTAAGAAGAAAACCGACACCTACGGCGATCACCGTAAAGTTCTCGACCGAAAAGATATCGACGCAGTCGTCATCGCGACTCCCGATCATTGGCACGGAGTCATCACGATCGATGCGTGCAACGCCGGTAAGGATGTCTATGTAGAAAAACCCGTTTCGACTTATTTAAGTGAAGGTCGAGCGATGGTCGAAGCCGCCCGTAAAAATAAACGGATGGTTCAAGTGGGCATTCACCACCGATCAGCTCCCTACGTCAGGGAGATTGTGGAAATCATTCGATCAGGTCGGATCGGTAAAGTTCACACGATCAAGAATTGGATGTGGGATAACAAGTTCACGAAGAAAACCCCTCCCCAAGCACCACCCACGCACCTCGATTATGATCGTTGGTTAGGTCCGGCGAAAAAAGTACCTTACCATCCTCTTCGCACTCATTTTAATTTTCGTTGGTGTCGCGACTATGCCGGTGGGTATATGACCGACTGGGGAGTTCATATGCTCAATATCATCACCTATGCGATGGATATTGATCATATGGGACCCGTATCTGTTGAGGCTACGGCTGACTATCGCTCTGACAATTTGTATGACTTCCCAGCCAAAATGCACGCTACCTGGGAATTCAAAGATCCCGATTTCAAAATGGAATGGATCCAACCGTCCAAGGATGGCGATTTGATTCCTGGGCAGAAATACGCCATGAATTTTCATGGGGAAAAAGGCGAGCTGAGAACACTTTTCAGTCACCAAAAACAATTCTTAGTGAATGGGAAAATTGAAAAGCTCCCCGAGCCCGAACGCGAAGTTGATATCTTTAAAAGCCCCGGCCATTTCCGCAATTTTTTGAATTCCATTAAAAGCAGAAAGCTTCCTCATGCGGATGTAGAAGTGGGGCATCGTACGAATAGCATTTGTCTGCTCGGTAACATCGCCATGTGGGCCGGTGACGGCAAATTAGAATGGGATTGGAAAAAGGAAAAGTTCACGAACCATAAAAAGGCGAATGAGCTATTAAGTCCTAATTATCGTGAAAAGTATAAGCCGGCGTAGTCCGCATTGTGGTCCGCACGTTCCACGTGCGGAATTCGTGAATTAATGAGTTCGTTTTAGGGTTTTAATTCACGTGCTAAATCTATCCCAACATTTCAAGCCCGAAGCATTAGCGAGGGTTATCCTTAAAAAAGGGAGCCTTTGTTGATTACTCGATCGAATTGGTACGAACAATTGAATTTAGTTATCGTCGCGACAGAGGGCCGCACGTGGAACGTGCGGACTACCATTGCGGACTACACTGCTGGCAGAAACGGGTCGGCCAAAATATCCTGAGAAGCTAATCCCGACAGGAACAGCGATCGTTGAAGCTTCTTTACTAAATTCGGGTCGCCACACAAAAAGGCTCGGGCTTGTGTCTCATTCTTTGCCACATCGCGGGCTAATTCATCGATGGGTGTGGAGCTAACTCTTCCTCTTGCGTTTTCCAAGGCACAGAAGTGAACTTTGAAATTAGGTGTCAAAGATTCTAATTTTTCGAGTTCCGCTCTCATATAAAGTCGATGGCTCGACAAGGCTCCCTGAAATAGGTGTATGTCGCCGTAATGGCCTTGAGTTAAGGCATCGCGAGCAATTCCCCAAAGAGGTGCGAGTCCCGTTCCCGTCCCGGCTAAAATCAAGGTTTGATCTGATTTTCCACCCACGTAGAAACAGGATCCATGAGGGCCTTGAAGGGTGAGTGAGCTTCCAACTTGCACTTCATCGTGAAGCCAAGAACTCACTAATCCGCTTTCAATTTTTCTTATATGAAGCTCTAAAAAACTTTCGTCGTGATAGCTAGCGAGGGAGTAGCTTCGAATAGCGCCACTGGGATGGCAAATATTGATAAATTGACCGGGTCGGTAATCGAAGCCTTCAGGAACATCCAGTCGAAGCTGAAGAATGCCGTCTGAAATAATCGTGTGATCGAGAACTTGTGTCTCAAATCTCTCCCCTGAAGTCGTGGATAAGACTTCGATCGTAGTTGTCGGGCGAGCCTGGCAGGCCAAAAAATAGCCTTGATCAATCAACGTAGGTTTTAATCCCACTTGAGCGTCACTCGGTGCACCTTCTCCCTGAACCAAGCAAGCTTGGCAGTGACCTGACCGACAGGAATATCCCACCTCTTCTCCGTGACGTAAGAGGCATTCCAATACCGACTCATCGGGAAGAAGTTCAAGGGATTGACCTTTGTAGATAAGTTGATTGAGGCTCATCGGTTGAGCACATCATCTCTCACAGAATTTGCGAGTTGAGCGATCTCCTGGATGTCATCATCACCCACTCCGAGTTCTTTTAATGTTTCGCCTAGGTGGTGAATGACTATGTCGACATGTTCATCGTTGAGGCCTCGTTCGAGGAGATGCTTGTGGCCCTCTCGCATGTCGAGCCCCGTGTATTCATTGGGGCCACCCGTGACGAAAGTTAGAAAAGATCGTTGTTTCGCGATCTGGGCATCCATATCCACGTCGTCAAAAAAGTGAGCGACTCGGTCATCCGAAAGCATTCTTCGATAGAACAAATCGACAGCTTGTTGCATGGCCTCAGGGCCACCTAATCGTTCGTAGAGTGAGCTCATTTTTATTCCTTTTGTAGAGGAGCCAGAGTTTTCAATTAAAACATGTATATTAAATACCTGATTTAATTCATAAAGTCAGTTCCTTTTTGCTGTTTGTTGTAAGTGTTATTATCGTGGTGGCTTACGTGGTTTTTTTGTGGCCGGTCTTAGCTGAGGACTCCGTGTGCAACCTCGGCTCCTTCGACCCCGGTGAGCCTCATATCCAAGCCCTGGAACTTGACGCTGAAGCGGTTGTGATCGATGCCCAGGAGGTGAAGCATGGTGGCGTGAAGGTCCCTCACGTGCATGATGTTGTCGACAGAGTTATAGCCGAGTTCATCGGTAGCTCCATAAGTCGTTCCACCTTGGATGCCGCCTCCAGCTAGCCACATCGAGAATCCTTTGATGTGGTGATCTCGGCCGGCCCCGCCCTTGCCTTGGAACATCGGAGTTCGGCCGAACTCTCCACCCCAAATGACCAAAGTATCTTTGAGCATGCCTCTTCGTTTGAGATCCGTCAGAAGTGCGTAGGTGGGGCGGTCGGTCAATCCACAGCAGATCTTCATATACTTTTCTAAACCACCGTGGTGATCCCAACCTCGATGATAAAGATGGATAAACCTTACGCCTCTTTCAGCGAGACGTCTTGCGAGTAAACAGTTTGAAGCGAAGGAGCCGTCACCGGGTTTGGCTCCGTAGAAGTCGAGCATGTCTTGAGGCTCGTCCGACAAATCCATCAACTCAGGAACGGATGCTTGCATTTTAAATGCTGTTTCGTAAGCAGAGATACGAGCATCGATTTCAGGATTGAGGAACTTCTTATTTTGGTGAGCACTCAACTTGTTGACAAAATTGACGAGATTCTTTTGTTGAGAATCGGAAACCCCTTTGGGATTTTTGACGTAGTAAACGGGTTCGCCGCTCGAATTGAATTCGACGCCTTGGTATTGACTGGGGAGGAAGCCTGAATCCCACTGCCGACTGGCGATGGGTTGTGGATTTCTTCCACCGACACTCGTCATAACAACGAAGCCGGGTAAGTTTGAATTTTCAGTTCCTAAGCCGTAATTGATCCAAGATCCCATCGAAGGACGACCGCTGATGGCCGTTCCCGTATTCATGAACGTGTGAGCCGGATCGTGGTTGATTTGCTCCGTCACCATCGATCGAACGATGCAAATGTCATCTGCGAGCTTCGCCGTCCAGGGTAGGTAATCGCTGATCACCTGCCCATTCTTCCCGTATTTTTTAAACTTGGTCAAGGGGCGTTGGCATTTCAACGCGGCTCCTTGAAGTTGGGCGATGGGTTGCCCTTTGGTTAAAGAAGCAGGGAAGGGCTTTCCATCGAGCTCTTCCAATTTGGGCTTGTAATCAAAGGTTTCAAGGTGAGAAGGGCCACCCGCCATGCAAAGAAAAATGACGCGTTTAACCTTTGGAGGAAAGTGGGGGAGTCCTGCAAAGCCGGGCTTCGAGGGCTTTCCTTTTGGAACATCAGCTCTCAGCTGGTCTTCCTTTAGAAGTGAGCCTAAGGCGAGTGCTCCTAAACTGAGCCCACCTTGTTTTAAGAAGGTTCTTCTTTGGCTGAGAGTCGGGTCGAATTGGGGGTAAATCATGTTGGAATCTCCTCGCTTAATTTCGAAGCGTCATCTCAGGTAAGTTGAAAATACCACGAGCCACTTGAGTCCAAATCGCAAGCTCGACCGGGTCGAGTTTTTTATCGACGGGAGCATTTCCGATTTCAATCAACTCTTTTGCGGATTCGGGTTTCTTTTTATAAGACTCGATCACTTGCTGGATAAATTCGAGAGCAATCTTTTTCTCCGTCGCATCCATATCCCGTTGGATCGCACGTCGTGTCATGTAACTCAATCTTTCTTCGATTGACTTACCCGCTTGGTTTAAGGTGAGTTGCGCGAAAACTCGTGCGGCTTCGATGCTCACTTCCGCGTTGAGTGAAACCAATGCTGCCAGGGGAGTATTCGAACGGGCTCGTTTCGCCGTACATTCTTCTCGATTAGGCGCATCGAAGACTTTCAACATCGGATGTAAAAATTGACGTTGCCAGTGCATGTAGACGCCTCGCTTCCATTGGCGTTCGTCTGTATCACTTCTATATTTTCGAGTCGGGAAGTTTAAGTGTTTGTAATAACCCGCTGGTTGATAGGGTTTGATGCTTTTTCCACCCACCTCAGAAACCAACAAGCCGCTTGCAGCTAGTAAATTATCTCGAATGAATTCAGCGGGCAACCGGGACGGGATGTTGCGAGTGAAGTAGCGATTGTAAGGATCGAGTTGAACGAGTTCAGCTTGAGCCACTGAAGATTGCCGATACGCCCGACTCATCACTAAGGTCTTGACCAGCTTTTTGACGTCCCAGCCGTTTTCGATAAATTCAATGGCTAAGCGATCTAATAGCTTGGGAGCTACGGGGGGTTCCCCTTGACCGCCGAAGTCGTCTAAAGAACGACTGAGGCCTTCACCGTAGAACATGTACCAAAACCGATTCGCAAAAACTCGAGCCGTTAGCAAACCTACGCCGTCTTTAGGATCCGTTAACCAGTCAGCGAGGTCTAAGCGAGTGGCTCGGCCTTCTTTTTCGATCTTTCCTAATGTGATAGGCACTTGAGGTTGAACGATAGGGCCTGAATCATCGAGCCAGTTTCCTCGTGGAAGGACTCGGACAGTGCGAGGCGTTTTTTTGCTCACAGTGATCATCGTTTTTCTTCCGCGAGCGACCACTTTTTTCTTCAGCCCTTGTTGCTCTTTTAAAAGCTTTTGAAGTTTGGCTATGTTTTTCTTCGTGGCTTCGTCTTTCCCTTTTTGTTTTTTGAGACTCCCTTGAAGAGCCGCAATCTTCTTGTCGTAGTTCTCGATCAGTTTTTGATCTTCAGGGGAATAGATAGTGATCTCGGGGGGGCGTCGAGTAGGAAGAGCATTCGTTCCCACTTTGAAATGCTGTTCTTCATCGACATCGGCGAAGAAGGCTCCCATCGAATAAAAATCTTTGAGGCTTAATGGGTCGTATTTGTGATCGTGACACTGAGCACAGCCCAAGGTGGCACCCATCCAAACTTGAGAGACATTACGTACTCGATCAGCTTGGTAGATCGCGATGTATTCTTTGGGTTGAACTCCCCCTTCATGGGAGGTTTGAAGAAGTCGGTTGTAGCCAGTGGCAACTTTTTGATCGAGGGTGGGATTGGGGAGAAGATCTCCCGCGAGTTGTTCTCTGGTGAATTGATCAAAGGGGATGTTCTTATTGAAGGCTTTGATGACGTAATCGCGGTAAGGGGAAATACTGTGATCTTGATCACCGTGGTAACCCACTGTGTCTGCGTAACGAACCAGGTCTAACCAATATACTGCCATACGTTCACCAAAGTGCTGAGACTCAAGCAGGCGATCGACGACGGCTTCATAGGCTTTTGGGTCAGAGTCGTTAACGAATTTTTCAACGTCTTCGTACTTGGGTGGAAGACCAAGAAAATCAAAATAGAGCCTTCGAATCAAAGTGCGCTTATCCGCTTCGGGATTAGGTTGGAAGCCTTTTTTCTCCATTCGATCTAAGAGAAAATGATCGATGAAGTTGAGGGGCCAATTCGTTTTTTTAACTTTCGGTGGCGTGTGTTTTTTAGGAGGAACGTAAGCCCAGTAGGGTTCGTAGTTCGCGCCTTCTTTAACCCATCGTTCTAAGAGTGCGATCTCTTTTGGAGTTAAAGTTTTTCCCGATTCTAGAGGTGGCATGATGTCATCCTCGTCATCCGTTTTGAGTAATCGGATGAATTTACTCTTTTTAGGATCTCCGGGAATGATGACTTTCTTTTTGGCGCTCGCTTCGTCATCGAGACGAAGCTTTCTCTTGCGGTGCTTTTCATCGGGACCGTGACAAAAGAAACATTTGTCACTGAGGATGGGGCGAATGTCGTGGTTGTAACTGAGGGGAGCTTCATCGCCAAAAGCTGCCGGAGCATCTAAGTGGCTGATGGAAAAGATGATTCCAACGATTGTGAAGAATTCCCATCGCGAAATGAATTTTGAGTTCTTCAGCGTAGAACTCACTTTTTGCGCGCCAAGCATAGTTTTTTCTTCTAACTCTCTTTATGAATTCAGCTCACCTACTGCCCTAAACTGAGCGGTTAAAAAATGGAGCTGAGAGATTGTTTATCAATCCATTTAGTATATCTGGATGCCACGAGAATTTCTCAACGGAATTCAGAGTTACTGGCTCAGTTTTTCTTCAAGGATCTTTATTAAGTGTTTCGCCGGTTCGTAACTCGGAACGATTTTGATGGCGCGATTTGCCGCATCAATCGCTTCTTCGTAGCGCCCCATCTCATAAAGAATATAGGCTTCCGCGTAGGGGAAGTCGGGTGAGTCGGGAGCGGTTTGGGCTCCCTCTTGGGTGGTTTCTAATGCTTTGTCGTGTCGGCCCTGCTTCATTTGAATCTGGCCTAAGTTGTACCAAGCTCGAGAATGATTAGCATCGAGTTTCAGAGCTTGTTGGAAGGCTTTTTCGGCATCGATAAATCGATTCAATTCTGCGTAAGCGAGTCCCAACGAAAAATGAAAATTTGGATTACGGGGTTCGATCTGACAAGCCGCTTCCATTTGAACTGCGGCTTCTGCAGTTCTCCCTTCCATGCTCAAAGCGATGGCGTAGTTGTATCTGAGCGGAGACGAATTCGGGTCCCAATGGATGGCTCGTTCGAAGTAGGGTAACGAGTCTTTAGTAAAACCGCGATCTAAAGTCAAGATACCCATCTGCATGCTGCCACCAGGTTGATCTAAGCTGAGTCGAAGATGCTGGTAGAGATCTTTTCCTGCTTGGCTGAGTGGATCTATGAACTGTCTTAAACTCCAGGCTGCACCGACTCGAACCGCGCGGCTCGGGTCTTTAAGGAGCTCTTGAGTTAACTTCGACAATTCGGGTTTCGCAGGGCTGAGAAGCATCTCAATATTTCGAACGGCAACACTTCTTACCAAGGGATCGGGATCTTTTGCTCTCGCTACTAATTCGGGTTCAACTTTTGGGTTTTGAATCCACATACGAAGCATGCCAGTAGCGATCGCTCGCCACATCGGATTTTTTTCTGTCCGTGACAACTCAATCATCGGATCCAAGGCTTTGAGGTCACCTTGCCGAGCTAAGGCCATGGTTCGCGCTCGTTGTTGGGTGTGACGAGGGGGCTTGTCTCCGTACCACTTTTTAACCCAATCGATCGCCCACTCCGTGGATTGATCGGCGTGGCAACGATTGCATGCGTTGGGAATTTTAAAGTCACGGGTGAGAGTCGGATCTGGAATCGTAAAACCATGATCTCGACGAGCGTGCCGTTGCATATAAGTAGTCAGCGGCATGTGACAGTCGTAACAGAAACTTCCTTCTTTACCTAAAGGATGATTTCCGTGGGTGAGAGGGTCGATTTTTTCTTTATGACACTGAAGACAAAGTTCGTTTCCGGGAAGTTTGCGCTTGGCCGAGTGAGGATTGTGGCAATCGAAGCAGCGGACTCCTTGCGTGTGCATCTCGCTACTTAAGAAAGAGACGAATTCATAATCTTCATCGCGAACCTGACCATCCGGATAGTAGATGTCGGTTTCATCGGGGATTACAGGTAAGTAGTGATCTAAGAATTTTTCACCGGGAACGAAGTCTCCCGTCAGTTCTCCCCGGCGAGCGTGGCAAGGACCGCAAGCTTCGAAAGATTCTTCTCGACTCAAAAGAGCAATCGTAGGGTCGTCCTTCCCGCTGGCTCCATGTTTTTGTTGCCATTCCACGTGTTTTTTAGCTGGGCCGTGACAAGCTTCACAACCGACTCCCATCTCCGCACGAATCGTGTTGTAAGTATCTTTTTCCCAATTGTAGTTTTTGAACAAGCGAGTGTTGTGGCAACTGGCGCACATCGAGTTCCAGTTCATACCTCTACCGGTCCAATGACCCCATTCACCGGGTCTTCGATCTTCATCACCGTAGACGTTGAACCAAGTGTTATCGCGGGGATCGAAGGCGAGTTCAGTCGCTTGTAGTCGGCCACCTGGTCCTTCAATGAGGAGTTGCCTTAGGGGATGAACTCCGAAGACGAGTTTGGGTTTGAAGGTTGTTTCGCCTCCGATGGCTTGGGTCGTCAGTTCTGGGAAGCCATCGACGAGCCTTACCTTACTGGTAAGAGTGCCATGCTTGATTTCTTGAGCCGGTTCGAAGGATTTACCGTCGAGAGCAACATCGAAGGCGCGCTCAGCCAGAGCGTGATGGGAATTTTTCCAATCGTCGTAGGCTTCTTTGTGACAAGGCTCGCAAGAGGCAGAACCGGCGTATTGAGCGTGGATCTTCTTCTGGATGACGAGGTTTTTGTCGGTCCCTTCACTCGTGGTCGTTTTGGGGATGGTTGGAGGCGGAGTCTCCACCGAGATTTTTTTGGGCGGGGGGGTCTCCTTCTTAGAGTCACAGCCCCCTGAGATCAAGCTCAGCAGTCCGATAGCAAAAATTAGGGTGAGTGTTCGGAGAAGCCGAGTGATCATCGAGTTGAGGAAAAGATTTAAAACGCTTAATTTCAATGGTTTGAAGCAGGTTTGAAGAAGACTTTTTCGTTGTTCGCTTGAGAAAACTCTCTAGAGATGTATGGTTGTTGCCGAAACATTAACTAGATAGCTTTTTTGGTTTCGCTTATCAAGCTGAACTCATCTTGGCTTGAGCGCTGCAGAATACTTAAATCTCGATCAGATCCTGTAGCGCCAGCCCCCAGATACGTTTCTAAACGGACTATAATACGTTTCTAAACGGACAACAGATACGTTTCTAAACGGACTATCTTGGGGTGGCCATCATCCCAAAATTATAGCAGCCCTGATGACAGATATATAGGGCGGGCTAGAATCGGAGCTTTCCAAATGACGGAATTTAACCACCAGGCGTTGCTCCCTTACGGTAAAGACACCACAAAATACCGAAAACTTACCGATGAATTCGTTCAGGAAGAATCCTTTGGGGACGAAAAAGTCCTTCGAATTCACCCCGATGCCCTCAAACTCGTGGTGCAGGAGGGATTTCATGATATTCAACATTTCTATCGCACCCATCACCTCGAAGGCTTGGGAAAGATCCTCGATGACCCCGAGGCTTCACCCAATGATCACTACGTAGCTCGCGAGCTTTTAGAAAACGCGATCGTCTCGGCTGAGGGAGTTTTCCCTAGTTGCCAAGATACGGGAACAGCGATCGTCTTCGGGAAAAAGGGGCAACGCGTTTGGACGGGCTTCGACGACGAAGAAGTCATCTCGGAGGGCATCTTCAACGCGTTTCAAGATAACAACTATCGCTATTCTCAACTAGCTCCTCTTTCGATGTTCGAAGAAAAGAACACGAAGACCAACCTTCCCGCGCAAATCGAGATCCTGTCGAATAACGGGTCGAGCTATGATCTCTTGTTGATCGCTAAGGGGGGAGGTTCTGCGAATAAGAGTTTCCTTTACCAACAAACCAAAGCTTTGCTCAATCCCGATTCACTTCATGCGTTTGTCGAAGAGAAGCTTCGAAGCATCGGGACAGCCGCCTGTCCTCCATACCACTTGGCTTTAGTCATCGGCGGAACGTCGGCCGAGTACACTCTCAAGGTGGTGAAGCTCGCTTCGGCTGGATATTTAGACAACCTTCCCACTCAAGGAAGTCCTTCGGGCCACGCTTACCGCGATCTTGAAATGGAAGAGAAAGTTTTAGAACTCAGTCGAAAAATTGGAGTCGGAGCTCAATTTGGTGGAAAGTACTTCTGCCACGATGTGAAAGTCATCCGCTTGCCTCGTCACGGAGCTTCATGCCCCGTTGGAATGGGTGTCAGTTGTAGTGCTGATCGAAACATCAAAGCTAAGATCACGGCTGAAGGGGTTTTCTTAGAGGAACTCGATTTAGATCCCGGTCGCTTCCTCAAAGGAGCTAAAGCAGCGGAAACCGGAGACAACGCCGTATCGATTGATTTGAATCAAGGCATGCCCAAAGTTTTAGAAACATTGAAGAGCTTTCCCGTTGCTACTCGCTTGATGCTGACGGGAGACATCGTAGTGGCGCGCGACATCGCACACGCCAAGCTCAAAGAACGCCTCGATAATGGAGAAGGCCTTCCCGATTACTTCAAAGATCACATTATCTATTACGCCGGCCCGGCAAAAACTCCTGATGGCTTTGCCTCGGGTTCATTCGGCCCGACGACAGCACAACGGATGGATCCCTACGTTCCTATTTTTCAAGCGGAAGGGGCTTCCTTGATTTCTTTAGCTAAAGGGAACCGAACGGACGTCGTCACGAAAAGTTGTAAGCAACACGGTGGGTTTTATCTGGGTTCGATCGGAGGGCCCGCCGCGCGGCTCGGTCGAGATTGCATCACGAATGTAGAGATCATCGATTACCCCGAGTTGGGAATGGAAGCCATCTACAAAATCAGCGTTGAAGATTTCCCAGCCTTCATCGTCGTCAATCACGAAGGAGAAGATTTCTTCGATCGTTTCCGCCCGGGAAGTGCGACGTTTCAGGCGATTAATTAGAGTCTGTAGCCGAAAAAGAATGATCGTAGCCAAAGCCGCCTTCATGTTAATTAACCCGGAGCGTGAGCGACGGGAAATGAAGGTGGGAAAGCTAAATTTATGTATATTAAGGCTTCAATGAAACTATATCCCGTCGCTCACGCTCCGGGCTAGTTAATGAATAAGCTACACCCGCTTCTTCAACTCCTTAATCACATTCTTCAGCTTAAACGGCAACGGCGCTGTCAACCGCGTCATCGTCCCATCGCTGGGATGGGGGAACTCGATTTCGTGAGCGTGTAAAAACAATCGTTCCAATTGAAACTGTTGGCGAAACTTTTGATTCAAAGCTTTGTCGCCGTAATCTCCATCTCCAATCACGGGATGTCCAATCGCGCTGAAGTGAACGCGAATTTGATGAGTTCGACCCGTGCCGAGATCGACTTTCAATAAACTCAACCCTTTGAATTTTTCTAAAACTTCGTATCGGGTGATGGCTTCTTTAAAATTATCTTGAGGGGTGTTTTTACTTCCCGCTGTTGATCCCGGCTTGGGAAAGACGACGTTTTGGGATCGCTTACCTCCCACGGCCCAGTATTTGGTTTTCCCTGAGGCTTTATTCTTTCGACCGATTTCAAGGGAGATCGTGCCGGAGTTCTTTTTCAAAGAGCCTTTAACCAAAGTGAGGTAAACCTTTTTAACCTGCTGCTCTCTAAAGCTAGCTTCTAACTGACGAGCCGCTTCCCGCGTTTTGGCAGCGATCAGAATCCCACTGGTTCCTTGATCCAGTCGATGCACGAATCCCGGTCGGTAGGGGCTTTCCTTTTGGTAGGCCTGAGGGAGGTGGAGCATCAAGAGATCTAAAAGGGTATCCCCATGGTGATGGTTTTGGGCGGGATGTACCACTTGCCCTGCTGATTTATTGAGTGCGACAAGATATTCATCTTCAAAGATCGGCCGAAACTTCTTTTCGAACCCTCGCGAGCGCTTTCGACGTTCGAGTTTCTCCTGAGCCTCTCTTTCGGTGACTTCAAATTCTTCGAAGGACCGCCACAGCTCCAAAGTGTCTCCGGCTTCTAAGCGGTCATTGGCAGCTAATTTTTTCCCATCTCGAGTGATCTTTCGATTTCGGAGAAACTTCTGGAGCAAGCCCTGACCCAGCTTGGGGTACCTTTTTTTGAGAAAGCGATCGACCCGTTTCCCTTCAAATTCAGGAGAGATGATCATGGCTTGGGGGAACTGGGATTCTTGAGGCATAGGACTTTTTGATTAGTTTCTGTTGAATGACAGGGACTAATTATAATTGCGTGGGATCACGCTATTCACAAAAATAGGCTAAAAGCCTATTTTTGGTGGAGGGATGCAGTTCGATGAACTGCTTGGAGCGTTTGAAAAAAGGTCGGAACGGCCTTTTTTCACTAGAAACAGATTAGGAAAAATTCCGGGGTGATCCTTCTCTTGTACGGCATTGGGCAGATTTGCTAAGCTAACCCGTATGAATGAAGAAAATCCATCGATAACTGACCGCCAGGCACCGAGTTTTCACTTGGGCCTGGTTCAAGCTCGAGCGGGCTCGTCCGCGTCGGCTTCCCTAGAAAAGGCGATTTCTGGGATTGAGGCCGCAGCTCGATCTGGGGCTCAAATCATTTGTCTTCAAGAATTATTCATTCATCCTTATTTTTGCCAATCCCACGATCCCCAACATTTTGATTTAGCTGAATCCATTCCGGGGCCTACCACTGAAACTCTCAGTCAACTCGCACGAAAACTTGAAGTTGTTTTAGTCGTTCCTCTGTTTGAGAAACGGGAAGGTGAGCAATATCACAATTCCGCTTGTGTCATCGACGCCGACGGAGAAATTTTGGGTCTTTACCGCAAGATGCACATTCCTGAGGACCCTCAGTTTCACGAAAAGTTTTACTTCACCCCCGGTGACCTCGGCTTCCAAGTCTTTCAAACGCGATATGCCAAAGTAGGAGTTTTAATCTGTTGGGATCAGTGGTTTCCCGAAGCTTCTCGGGCGACTGCGTTATTGGGAGCCGAAGTACTCTTCTATCCCACTGCCATCGGTTGGCTCCCCGAAGAAAAAGACGAATACGGTGAAGGTCAAAAGCGTTCATGGGAAGCCGTTCAATTGGGGCATGCGGTCAGCAACCAAGTTTACTTAGCGGCGGTCAACCGAACTGGCTTTGAAGCTTCTGAAAAGGGCGGGATTGAGTTCTGGGGCTCTTCCTTCGTTTGTGATCCCACTGGAAAGATATTGAAACAAGCTTCAGAGACGGAAGAAGAAGTGATCGTCGTTGAAGCTTCACGGGAAGTTCTTAAAGAACAAAGAAGGACTTGGCCGTTTTATCGTGACCGTCGTGTCGATGCGTACAAGGGTCTTCTCCATCACATGGGAGAAGATCGATGAGTTCAGGTTTAACTGCTGTCGCCTCAAGTACCACGTACAAGATGCCCGCCGAGTGGGAGCCACACCGGGCTACCTGGTTGGCTTGGCCGCGAAACGCCCAAGATTGGCCGGGAAAATTTGCAACGGTTCATTGGGCTTTCGTCGAGATGGTTCGGCATTTAAGTGTCGGTGAAGACATCGAAATTTTGGTCGAATCTCAAAAAGCACGACAGCGAGTTATCAAGAAATTAGAAGATTCACATATCGACCTCGTCCGAGTTCATTTTCATATCGTTCCTACGGATCGAGCTTGGTTAAGGGATTCCGGGCCAAGCTTCGTTCATGACTCTCAAGGTCAGCTGGTCGCTCTCGATTGGCATTTTAACGCCTGGGCCCGCTATCCTACTTGGAAGAAGGATAACAAGGTCGCTCAAAAAATTGCCAAAGCAGCAGCCGTCGCTTCCGTTCAACCTAAGTCGGAGCATCGCCAGCGCATCGTGATGGAAGGTGGTGCTTTCGATGTGGATGGAAGAGGGCTCGTGATGGCGACTGAAGAGTGCCTCCTCAGTGAGACCCAAGCTCGTAATCCGGGTTTGTCTCAGGAAGAGATTGAAGCTATCTTTAAAAAATACCTCGGAGCGAAAAAGATGCTTTGGTTATCCGCGGGACTCGTGGGTGATGATACGCATGGGCACATCGATGTGATCGCTCGCTTCGTAGGACCATCAAAAGTGATTCACGCTGTTGAGCGGAATTCAAAAGATGAAAATTATTCCCCCCTTCAAGAAAACAAAAATCGTTTGAAGAGATTTAGAGACACCCGAGGACGGGCTTTAGATCTCGTCGAGTTACCCCAACCTCGACCTCTTTATTATCGAGGTCTGCGTTTACCGGCTACCTACATGAATTTTTATGTCGGTAATCAATTCGTCATCGTTCCCACCTACAATGATCCCTCCGATCGAGTGGCACTCAACACTTTGGCTCAGGTTTTTCCGAAGCGAGAAGTGGTTGGGATTCACGCTGTCGACATCGTATTGGGTCAAGGTTCACTTCATTGTCTCACTCAACAAGAGCCACTTCACTGAGATAGGAGAGGAAGAGAGTCGCCATGAAAATTCATGAACTTGGGCTTCGAGAACTTTCTGAGGCTATTAAAGCTAAAAAGATTCGTTCTGCTGAAATTGCAGAAGCCTTGATTCAACGTCACGAAGAAATTGATCCTCGCATCCAAGCGGTCACGTGGTTCGATGGCGATGAGCTTCGTGCAAAAGCACATGCTGTAGACCATCGCATTCAAGACGGAGAAGAGCTCGGTCCTTTGGCGGGGATTCCGATCGCCATCAAAGATATTTACGATTGGGCTGGAGTTCCAACGGGAGGAGGCATTCCCAATGGACGACCTTGGATGCCCCAGCAAACGGCGCCTGTGCTTCAAGGACTCGAAGAGGCCGGAATGATCCTTTACGGTAAAACAGCAACGACTGACCGTGCATTTATCGATCCTTGTTCGACGAGAAATCCTTGGGAATTTCAGCACACTCCCGGTGGATCGAGCAGTGGGTCGGCCGCAGGTGTTTCTGCTTGTCTTTTCCCCGCTGCCGTCGGATCCCAAACTGCGGGTTCTGTCATCCGGCCAGCCGCCTTTTGCGGAGTGGTGGGGATGACCGTCAGTCGCGATCGACTTCGTCCTAACCGCGGTGTTCTCCCCCTGGCTCCGAGTTTTGATTCCGTCGGGTTTTTCACTCGCTCGGTCGAAGATGCCGAATTTCTTTTGGCCGCTTGGTGTGGTGATGATGGAAACGGTCCTGAGGTGGCTCAAGTGCCTCAAGGACCTTATGAGCGCCCTTTGTTTTTGGGATTTGCTCGCCGAGGGTTCATCGAAGTCACTGAAGATGAAACGGCTCACAAAACGATTCACGCCGCAAAAGTTCTTTCCGATTTTGGATCGATCGTTCACGTTCTTAAAATCCCGGAAAGTTATGATCACTTTTTAGAGTGCCACCGACAAATCTTTGCCTATGAAGCCGCGCGCGTGCATCGCATCGATTACCAACGCAACCCCGATGGCTTCAGTCCCCACATTCGAACTCTTGTCGAAGAGGGCTTGGAAGTGACAGAGTTAGAATATTTCCGCGGAAGGAAAGTTTTAGAGCACTTCAGGCAAGACATGGAAGCGCGTATCACTGAGGTCGATGCCATCATTTTACCGGCGGCTACTGGTCCGGCCCCCTTAGGTTTAGATTCTACGGGTGATCCTTCCTGTAATGCACCCTGGACGGCGATCGGCTTCCCAGCGATCACGATACCCAGTGGTTATACGGAAAATGGCATGCCGATCGGCTTGCAATTGATCGGTCGCCCCCACGCTGAAAAACATTTAGTGCGAGTCGCACTTCAAGTGGAACAGATTTTAAATACTCCCAAAAATGCTCCGACCGCATTGTCACGAGTAGAAATTTAGGAATCAACTCAATGTTTGTCGTCGTCGACTGGGGAACTACAAATATTCGACTCTATCTACTTTCGAATGAGAGTTCGACTCCCCTCATCGAATGGAGAGGCGACACTGGAATTAGCCAGACTCAAAAAGGAGAGCATGAGAATACTTTTATTGGAGCTCTGTGCGATCTTTTACAGGCGGCTCAAGAGGATGAATTAAAATTTTTGGAGGAAGATTCTCCTCAACTCGATGTTTACTTCAGTGGGATGATCACCTCGGACTTAGGTTGGCAACCGACTCCGTACATTGAGACTCCTCTTCGTTGGGAGCAGATACTAGAAGGTGAGACGCTTAAAACAATCGAGTTCGACTTTAAGGATCGCGTGGTCGAATTGAAGTTGCACTTCTTTCCCGGGATGCGAACAAAGGAAGATATCGCTCGGGGGGAAGAACTCGAAGCTGTGGGAATTTTAGGTACGCATGAAAAGATTTGGGATTCAGAAGAGAAAATCGATCCCAGTCGAGAAGGGATTTTGGTTTTACCGGGAACGCATTCCAAATGGATTCGATTTAAAGAGAATCAGATCCTCGAGTTTTTCTCCGTTCCCACTGGTGATGTACATGCCGCATTCCATAAGGAGTCTCTTTTGAGCCGTACTCTTCCTGAGGGGCCGATCAAAATTGATGATTCTTTGATTCCTTATTTCGATCGCGGATGTGACGCCCAGGAGTCTCGGGGAACTCTCGCCAGCCTTTTTTTGACGAGATCCTTGGTGGTTTTAAAAGACCAGGGCTTGAATTCCCAGCAAGCTTCCGCATATCTTTCTGGAGTCCTCATCGGAGGAGAAGTGAAGGAATTGTTGGCTTATGCAGAAAATTCGCCCATATTCTTAGGGGGGGTGGAATCACTCCAAAGTCTTTATTTGAGAGCACTTAAAAAGGCTGAAGCCCCTTCGGTTCGTCTTGCTAAGAAGGAATGGACCTCTAAAGCTTCAATTTTGGCTGTCCGATTCTTGCGCCAGATTCGTTAAGAGTAGCGAATCGTTAGATTTTTATTTCCACTGTAAGAATTTCGCTAACAATTAACTGCATACAAACAAAAACAGAGGAGAATCGTTCCGTGAAGCCTGATCGTTATCGCCCGATGCGAAAATCTCAATGGCACTTACTGTTTTGGTCGTGCTTAGTTTTGGCGGGTTTCACTCATATCAATTTTTGTGAGTGGGCTCAGCCCGGTCAAGCTCAAGAAAAAGGTCTTCATGCGATCTTGGAATTTGCCCCGGATGCCGAGGGTGAATCAGCGGGTATGCCATCCCTTTATTCGGATTCTGCGAGTCTGACCTACACGCCAGCTTTCATCTGTGGAGTCCTTCTGCCCTTTGTATTTCTAATCGGAGCCATCTTTTTACTCTTCGATCGCCCCAGGCCTCATTTCCCGCCTTTGAGCAAGTACTTGAAGGATCTTCAGACAGGAGATGAAACAGCGCGCTCTACTGCAGCCGGTATTCTGTTAGAGATGAGTCCTCGTATTCATGAGGGCATCGACATCCTCGCCCTGGCCTTGAAGGATAATAGTCTACAGGTCAGGCTGAGAGCGGCCGCCACCCTCGCTCGCATCGGCCCTGAAGCTCGCGATGCCATCCCTTCTCTGGTCGAAGGGCTCTCCGATGAGGCTGCCACAATGAGAGAACGTTGTGCTCGAGCATTAGGAAAGATGGGACCCGAAGCCCATCGAGCTTTGCCGCTTCTTGAGCAGCTCCTGAGGGATGAGAATGAATTAGTTCGTCTTTATGCCCTGGAAGCCATCCAGAGAATCAAGGGGGAGCGTTCGTTTTCGGATTCGTCGGTTTTTTAGAGGCCGATTATTTTGGTCGATTCAAGGAAAGCCAATTAACTAGTTTCTGTTGAATAAAGGTCGTTCCGACCTTTGTTCAAACGCTCCAAGCAGTTCTACCTATGCCTCTGGCATAGCCCAAAAGGGCTGCGGCGTCGCTTTACAAAACACAGGCTTTTAGCCTATGTTTGTGATTTGCGTGGGACCACGCAAATATAATTAATTCCTGTTATTCAACAGGAACTAATTAATTTTTGTTGAATCTTGCTCCTTCGGAGGAAGATTCAACCGTTTCAGCAAATCATAGATTTGCTTACACTCCGCTAAATGTAGACTCTACGAGCCTACATTCGCGGTCGAGTTGATCCCAACTCGGCTTAGTTCCTGTTTAACCAACAGGAACTAATTAGGTACATTAGAAGTTGTTGATTCAAGTCCC
>JANQLS010000125.1 GCA_028280485.1 Planctomycetota bacterium | reverse complement strand
ATTCAACAGGAGCTAAGCCGAGTTGGGATCAACTCAGCCATGAATAAAGACCCTAGGTCTTTATTCCATTATTACTGCGTAGGGGCGAAGACCCTACGTTTAGCGGAGTGAAAGCAAATCGGAGATTTGCTGGAACGGTTGAATCTTCCTCCGAAGGAGCAAGATTCAACAAAAACTAATTAGCCCTTTAATCCGTAGCTATTACCCGGCGATCCCATTAACTAACTCCAGAGCGTGAGCGAGGAGGCGAATCTTTGAGTTAGGCCCACAAGGCTTGAATCTACATAGTGTAGGAATGAATCAATTAAACTATTTTTAGATTTTAAACCGAATTATTCTTTCATCCTCCATCCTCGCTAACGCTTCGGGATTGGCATGCCGGAGACAATTGCCAGAGTTAAGACCCGGGAATAACTTTCTTCTTAAAAGTTTCAATCGCCTTCTTCATCGATTTGACAATCTCAGGATGTTCAGCGGCAATATCTTTAGCTTCCTTTATGTCCTTACTTAGATCATAAAGCTGAACATTGTTGTTTTTGATGATCATTTTCCAGTTCTCTCGCCGCATTGCCGTACCAAGCTTGGGTTCGTAACCGAAAAAGATATCCCGATTGGGGAAATCTTTTTGCTCGAAAAGGTGGTCCTTGAAACTCAAACCATCTAAATTCTGTGGGTTACTTTTGTTAATCCCGGCGATATCGGTAAATGTCGGGAACAGGTCAAAGCCGAGGATCAATTTGTCTGACTTCGTACCTGCCTTGATTTTGCCCGGCCACCAGGCGATGGCGGGTACTCGGTGCCCACCTTCGTAGTGACTAAACTTACCCCCGCGAAACTTGCGGAACTCTCGGGGACTCATTCCCACCGCCCCATTATCAGAGAAGAACATCACAAAAGTATTTTCTGCCAACTTGAGATCATTCAGGGTGTCGATGATTTTACCCACGCCTTTATCTAAATCTTCTAGCATCCATTTGTACTTGGCTCGGTTTTTCTCGTTGATTCGATTGGGATTTTCACCCTTGATACGTTTGTCGGGCGTATCTTCAATTGTTTGGTAAGGATTGTGAACAGCGGCGTGAGAGACGTAAAGAAAGAAAGGCTTATCTTTGTTACGTTTGATAAAATCGACACTACGATCGGTGATGATGTGCGTCGTGTAACCGGGTACATTGGTTCTCTTAAGACCTACTCGCCAGCCACCATGACGGTGGAAGTCAGATCCCCCGTTGAGGAAACCTACATACTCATCGAATCCGTGATGAAGGGGATTGTACTTATCTTGGTAACCACAGTGCCACTTTCCGTAGATGGCGGTTGCGTACCCATTGTCTTTAAACACGCGAGGAATCGTTGGGGTCGATGGAAGGATACCACTATCGGGTTCACGACTACCCACAATCACATCTACGATGCCCGATCGCTGCTGGTACCGACCCGTAAGGAAGGCCACGCGGGTCGGGCTGCAAACTGAAGAGTTGGTATGGAAATCGGTGAAGAGCATTCCCTCTTTTGCCATCTTTTCGAGACGCGGAGTTTTGACCCAACCTTCGTACAGAGTCATATCCCGACACCCGAGATCATCGGCAAGAATGACTACGATGTTGGGCTTGTGTTCGGCTATTGCCAAGTTATCTAACAAGGTAAATGAGAGAAATACAAACAAACAAACTTTAAAGCGTATCAGTGCGCAATGCTTGAATCTGTTTGTTGGATCTAATTTTTTAAACATCAATTTACTTTCAAATCAGGTGAATTCGGTGATGATCTTAAGCCTCAAGACGTTTCTCGTACGGCACGGACTCACCGTGCTCCAAGAAACGTCTTAAAATTCTTAAATAGGCTGCCCAACAGTGAGTTGAGATTCGATAATGCTCATTCGCTTGTGGCCAACCGGTATGGTGAAACTGAATCCAAGTTAATCCCTCTCGATCTTCGAGATGGAGGCCGACTCGAGTACCAAGCCAATCACCATCCGCTTGAGTCATCTCTAGCTCAAACTCAATGTTTGGCACGCAACGAACCACTTTGGCTCGCCAGTTGTATTCAGGTCCAAATCCAAGTTTAAATTCAGCTCCTTCAACCGCCTGCCCATCAGATTCCTGAGTCCACCAATTATCTAGTCCCATGGGTGTACTGATCGACTGAAAAACTTTTTCGATCGGAGCGTTGATGGGAAAATCTTGAAGAATGTCAGGCATCAGACTTCTTAAATATTATTTGTTTTATTAACCGAAGATTATGACTTACAAAAGAACCTAAAAGAAGCGTGAAATAGATTATAGCCCATCTTCTATTAGCATTCTCACATTTACTTTTATCCTTACGTTACCTCTTTAAAATGTCTCAAGATCATCCAGAATTCAATTCACCTCCACCTCAAATAAAACTTCGACGATACTCAAAAACGGATAAACAAGATTTCATAAAATTGAACCTCGATTGGATCGAAGAGTATTTTTCTGTAGAGGAAAGTGACTCCGAACAACTGAAGGAATTGGAAACTTCCATTCTCGGAACCGGTGGGCAAATTGTGGTTGCGGAACTGGACGGAATCATTGTTGGTGTTGGAGCCATTCGCCCTCCCCAACATCAACCCAATGATGGACACAAGTGGCTCGAAATCATAAAAATGACAACCCATAAAGACCAACGAGGAAAGGGGATTGGCCGGGCGATCTTAGTAGCTTTAATCAAAGAAGCACGAGCAAAATATGCCGATGCCATTTGGCTTGAAACCAATGACATTTTGGATTCCGCTACTCGCTTGTATGAAAAATGCGGCTTCCGCCATCTATCCTGCGAGGAATGGTGGCCGACACCCTACGAGAGATGTAATGTTCAGATGGTTTTAGTACTCTAAAATAATATTAATTTAAAAATGAATGCTTCACAAGAACGTGACGAGAATCTTGAGTGGGAGGAAGTTTACGATTTAGATGACCTTCAAGACCTTAAAAGAATCATCAACGAAAGAAAGGATATCAAAAAATCAGGGTGTCTAAATTTATTTGGCGATTGGGTCGTCATACCTCCAATGGATGTTAGCCATACGATGATCAAAGCTGATATCATCGATGGAGCACTAAGAATTCATTTTGACGGTGGGGAAAAATTATTAATTTGGGAGCCAACTAAAGTAAAAATTGATCCTAAATGTTTCTTCATAGGAAAGGCCTTAAAAGTCAGATGGGAATGGCATCGATCTAAAAAAGGAAATATCCCAGTTAATCTTCACGTTAAAGAGTACTCTCAGGATGCAGCGACCTTCAGTCGTAAAACCAATTCTAAAAAATTTACGGCGACTCTTGTTACCGATTCGGCGGTAGACGCTGTTGCTTTAGTTTAAACATGATTCTCCTCCCAAGGGTCAGGAGATTAGATCGAAACACCATAAACTATTTTATATCCATCGTACCAGCGATCGTCATTTCGAAACTCATGAATCAAATACACCTCTGCATAATATAGAGGGCCTGAGTGCCTGGAATTACTCTACTGACGGGGATTGAACAGTTACTTATGAAAACTACGGGATATTTAGTCTTTATTGGTGGCTTACTTTCAATTATCTCTATTATTTGCTTCTTTATTTTAATATTTGATATCAGTGATTTAGATCCCGCTGATATAACTTCTAGAAATCAAGTCCTTGAAGTATTAAGAAACACCTTTCTCTGGACGATCGGGATCAACATTCTACTCATTTGTGTGGGATTAGCATCAGATCCGAAATATGTCTTTGAAAGTAACCCTTGGTCATTTGGAATTATTTTATCTGCCATCAATATTATAATCTTAATTCTTCCTCTAATTGCGGCCCTGATTCTTCCTCACCCCCCTTAATATATTAACTTCGTTTACTCCCAACTTGGATCTTCATGATTGAAGATCCAATCATGATTTTTTAGGAAATTTGTTTGTAAGAACTGTCTGTGGCCTCGATGGATAAACACGAATCAGCGCACCCACCTTGAAAAATTTCTTAAGTCGAGTTTCATCCAGCTGCAGTCCGAGATAAAAATATTCTGCATTCGAAGAAAGATTTAGATCTTGCTTGCCACTTACAGACATCGATTGAATTTCAGGCGCTTCCAAGCTGATATGTTGACCATCAATGAAGCGAATCGTTCCCCATGCTATCGGTTGTTCTGAATCGATAGCGAAAAGATCAGGGGTTGACCGCCCACGACGAATGTGCGCCACGAAGGGTTGGCCGGGTGTAAACAGCCCCTGCCAGTTCAGATCACCTTTATTAACGAAAAAGTTATCTAAGAGTACGTGTTCTCCTTTGTAGTAAATACCACGCCGAATCTTCCCGGGTTTTTCCGGGCCTCCCGCGAGGAGATAAGCTTTGTAAGATCTCATCTCATTCACTTTAGGTTTACCGTTATTCAATTGGGAATAACCACGGCTATCGATGGAATACTTCTCAGCTTGATCACTGATCATCACTCCGTAATGCATTCCCCAAAGTTGCTTTCCCCAAGGACTACGCCTTTTTTCGTAATTTCGAACAGATTCCCAACCTTTATCGCTGAAACCGGAAGGGAGGATCTCCACTCGCATTTTAGCTCGCGCGCTCTGAACGATGACTGCGGTGCGTCCTTCAACGTAACTGGCTGAACGAGTGCGAATCGTAGTCTGTTGTTTGTTGTAGGCTTTACCCTGGGCGGGTTTAAGGAGGTCACGAAGATCCGGAATCTTTGGCTGAGTAGCCCATTTATCGAGGTTCGCCTTACGCCAGGGGGTCATTTTACCTTGTTGAAAGACGACTGCTCCCTCAGCCAATTCTATTCGGTGAGAAAGGTGAGGGTACTGAGTGTAGGTCAGGTGAACGAATCCATCGGTTTGAACACCATTCTTCTTCCCTTCAAAAATTCCGAGCGCGGTATGAGGTAATTGTGGTCGCTCGATATGTAATTTATTTCCAGATAGTTCTTTAATGAAGCCAACCTGATAGTCGGCTGATCGCGTCGCCACGCGTAAAAAGTAGAAGAAACTTCGATTCTCAAAGAGTGAGACCCGCGCTCCCGGTACTAGGAGAGGAAGAATTTCCTCTTGAGTTACGGGTAGATCATCAATCCAGTAGGTCATGAACTCACTGAGTCGTCGGTTTTCCGTTTTTTTACCTCGGCCATCCGCTGCCGATAAGAGCGTTGAATGAAGACCGACGGAGCTGTAAGGACTGTTGCTCGCTCGCATAAAAAGGACGGGTTCGCCAGATCTTTTATCTTTTTCGACTTTCTCAATAAATCCGTCGAAGATTGTCGAACTGGCGAAGGCGGGATCAGCGAAAGCAATCAGTGCGAACACCACGCTGAAAAAATTAAATGATTTAAATAATCTCATGGCAGGAAGGCGTTAATTATTTCTTAAGGAAGATCTCACTCTCAATGACGAGGTGAACAAGGTCACGCAATCGATCCCCATTTTTGGAGAGCTTTTCAATGATTTTATCAACCTCACCTCGATCGATCGCTTCTAACCGTCGCCCTGTGGCGTAAGTCAACATCTTCTCAGTAAGGCAACGAACAATCAGCGATTTTCGCTCTTTGAGCATCTTTTTAAACTCAATGATGTTCGCGACCTTTCGACCGTTGGATAAGGTAGCTGAAACATCGATTGGTTTTCTGGCTCTGGGATAGCGATCCCGCCATCGACCGACAACGTCAAAGTTTTCAAAGGCAAAACCCATCGGATCAATCTTGCGATGGCAACTGTTGCAGGCTTCGTGTTTACGGTGAAGTTCAAGCTGCTCGCGAATCGTGGTGGCTTTTCGAGTGTCAGTAGGAAGAGGTTCCACATCCGGCGGAGGTGGAGCGGGAGGAGTTCCAAGTACATTCTCAAGCACCCACGTCCCTCGAATAACGGGCGAAGTGTCAACACCGTTTGCCGTGGCTGTCATCACTCCCGGCAGAGTGAATATTCCACCCCTTCGTGGATCGTTAAGTTTAATCTTTTGTAGGCGGGCTCCTCGAATGTCTTCACGTTTATAAATCCACTTTCCGAGGACTTGATTCATGTAGGTATAATCGGAGTCAATGAACCCTTCAATCTTGCCGTTCGTTTCAAGGATCTCATTAAAGTAAGTCGTCACCTGATCCATGAGCATCGGTTCGACTCTGAGGTTTCGGTAAAACTGATAAGCTCCTCCTGATGGTGGCATCTTCCCTAACTTATCCAAACGAAGCCAGGCTGAAGGGAAGTGTCGAACGAAGGCCATCGCTTTGGGGTCTTTCAACATGCGTTCGACTTGATCGTAAAGAACTTCCGATTTTAGAAGGTCACCTGAGCGCGCAAGCTCGTAGAGTTTTTCATCGGGCATGGAAGACCACAGAAAGTAACTCATTCGCGAAGCCAAAGCGAAGGGATCGAGCTCCCCCGTAGTTTCCTTTAAATAGAGAAATTGAGGCGAACAAAGAATGGCAGCGTAGCCGTCTTGTAACGCTCTAATTAAAGGCGGGACTTCTTCCTGAGATTTTCGCTTGTTCCCACTGACTCGTCGAAGGCTGTCGACTGAAAGTGTGGCGAAACCCATACCGGGGCCACTCCAACCTACTCGGAGTGAATTCGGATGGCCGTGAGCGGCGTATTCAACGCGAACGGTGTGCTGTCCTTGATCTAACACCATCCTTCGTTTGTGAACGGCGAATTGACCGATGTTACGGCGAGCTAATTTGAGTTTAATTTTTTGTTCAACCGCTCCACGACGAAAGGTGAACTCCACTTCGTCACCGGCGCGGTAAGATTGAATTTTCTTTGAAAACTCTCCGGGATCGGTGTGGGATTCTCCGTCGATGGAGAGAATCAAATCATCTTTCTTCAATCCTCTACGTTGAGCCGGACTTCCATCCACTGTTTTAACAATGAGAATTCCTCCGTCACCTGGTGCCGTTTGAACTCCCAAGTAACCCGCTCCACGTTGCGCGAGGATGTCAATTCCATTAACCAGAATTCTCGCTCGATCATCGGAAGCGATTTCGAAGGTGTACTCCCCCTTCTTGGGAGCATTAACCTTACCTGTGAAGACGAGTCCATAAAACTCGCGCTGCTTGGCGATTTTGATGTCGATGAGACCCTGAGGTAGTTTCCCATTCCCATCGGCTTCACGGGAGTCGAAGTCGGGCTTATCGCCCCAATTCGGCTTCCCATCGTAAAACTCGTATTCAAGATTTTCGAGACTACTAGGAAGAATCATGACGGGCTCGACTCGCTGTGAAAGAACGAGCTGAATGTACGGCTCCACTTCATCGGGCTTTATCGGTCGACGAAAAGCTCTCTCGGCGAAAGTTGTGAGTAACTTACGAATCTCTGCTTCTTCACCTGATCCCTCTCCGTAAAGTGCGGCATGACTTTTGGGAGGCCAGGTATCGATAAGGGGCTCTATCGTCAAGCTGTGAATTCTTAAATGAGGTCCGGCGTACCCCCCATCTCTGTTGAAAAGAAGCCGCGCCATCTCGTTGGGCCAATCATCGTGAGCCTTTTTATCAATTTTCTTATCGGGTCGTTTTTTGTAGATCGAAGGATGATATTTTTCGAGAATGCGTTCAGCTCTAAAACCACGTTCGATAGGACCGTTCTCCCATCCCAACCATGGAGCCCAACCTTTGTCGAACCAAGATTCGTGTTGAAAGGTGTGAATCTTTCCATCAGCAGGAACAGACCATAGAGCTAATGGAGTCGAGTTTCCGCCGACGAGTCCCCCCTGCTTCATGTTGCTCATGTTGAGTCCGAGTTGGAAGGGATCTCTCTCGGTAAGAGCCGCCATCTCCTTCCAAGGATGATCTCGATTGTGAGCAGAAACTTCGATAGTGATTCGATAGCGCGTCGATATACCAACACCGTTGCGTAAACCGGTCGGGGATAGGCGCCCGGGGCTTGTGTATCCCGTCGACATCATGTCGTAGGGATGGAGTTCGCGATTGATGGTTTCAATGAGATTCCCGCCTCTTCCCTCGATTAAGTGTGACGCGAATGTTTGAGCTTTAACTTTTGGGCGCGATTCTAAATGGGTGGCTTGATCTAATGTCTCTTCTACAGCATTGAGAGTCAGCTTCAGGAGAAAATCGGACATCACCAGCTGGTCCCCGATATTAAAGAAGCCGTCTTCTTCTTCATCCTCAGGGAAAAATCTAAGCGGGTCCGTACTTGTATGTGAAACACTTCCATTGCCGTTATTGTCGACGAGGCGAGAGCCACTGGCGTCGGGACGGAAATCTGCCCCTTGAAGGTAAAGAAGGTCGCGAAGGGTGTTTCTCAATTCATGGCGATTGAGTCGTCGAAGAACCGTTTGCCCACCTGTACTTCGTCGTTTAGCGTAGACTTGTTTAAGAGCTTGAGTCAGGAAAAGTGCAGCCTTCGAAGTCTCCTCGACACTCGGCTGAAGGCTTTTCTTCGGGGGCATTTCGCCGAGGTTGAGTTGATCGAGGATGGTTTGCCAGGTTTCGAGAGTTTCGATTTTATCGAAGTCACCGGTGAGCGTATCGAATCGATAATCTCCCTTTTGTTTCTCAGCACCGTGACACTTGAAACAATACTTTTTGAGGAAGGGAGAAATCTGTTGGTCAAGATTCTGCGCTTCAACTTCTGGGGAAATCAATGAAACGATTATAGCGAGCAGCGCGCCAACGCAACGCGAAAACGGTTTCATGCCTTCCACTCAAGCCCTCTCAATGTTCCAGTACTCGAACCAAAACGATCGACTTCGACTCCACTTTGTTGAAGGATCGACAAGAGGAGGTTCGCTGCCGGAACTCGCTGACTGTCAGTTTCTGGATAAACTTTGTGTTCACCGTGACGGAAACCACCACCCGCAAGAACTAAGGGAAGGTTTTTCGTTTGGTGAGTTCCTTGAGCCATTCCACAACCGAAGAGAATAGAGCTGTGATCAAAGAGAGTGCCTCCATTGATCGGGTCCGGCTTCGATTTGAGGAGATCGATGAGATAAGACATCATCGATATTTGGTAGGATTCGATTTTCTTTAAGGCATCCACCAACTCGGGCCGTTCTCCGTGATGGGAGAAACCATGATATCCACCTTTGAGTCCAAAGTCGCCGTTGACATAGCCGGAGGAAAGAGTGATTGCACGAGTCGAGTCCGTTTCGAGCGCTAAAGCGATGATCTCAACTGTCGCTTTAAGTTGGGGCTCGATTCCGTTCCCCGGATTAGGCTCTGTGTGATCCGTCTTGGGCTTAGGTCGATTGAGCCAAGGTTTTTGCTGAACAAGTTTCTTTTCTAATGTTCGAACCGAATCAAAATACTCTTCCAATTTTCTTTGATCGTTCTTGCCGAGTTCTCGGTTCAGCTTCTTAGCTTGACCTTTCACGATATCCAAAATGCTGGTATGTCGCTTGATCTGTTTCGACTTGGCGAGTCGTTTCTCGGGAGCTTCCTCATAAAACATCGCCCGGAAGGCCGCCCTTACATCGACTGAAGGAACTTGAACTCCGGTACGAGTAAAACTGATGAGATTTCGTTCACGACAAGAAAGTGTCATCGAAGAAAAACGCGTGGCGGCTCCGTAGTGCTCGGCCAGCTTTTGGTCGACACTCAGGTTCGCTTCGGGATAGTTGTGAGCGTGAATTGGCCGCACGCCACTCAAAAGAACGGGTACACCAGCGTGTCCCCCCGTAAAACCGTGATCAAGATTTTGAAAGATGGTTAAATCTTTCCTATGCTTCTCGAGCGAACGAAGGGTATAGGGCATCTCATAGTTTTTCCCAATCTGATGGACATCGGGAAAGAAGGCTTTTTGGTAGACGCCGTAATTGTTCGACAAGCAGACGAAGCGTTTAGCCTTTTTCTGTTTGTCGCTCGACTTTTTAGCAGCGTGAGCTAGAGGAACGATGGAGCTTGAGGTCATCGCCTCAAGCATGGGGAGTGCCATGGCGACTCCGCCGGCACGGAGGAATGTTCTTCGATTAAGTGGTGTTTTCATAACCATCAATCTTATCAATTATTTACCAAGTCTGTCCCGAAATTAGTTAAAATATTCTTTATGAAATCTTTTGAAGGGATACCCATTATGGATCGCTCAAGTATATATATTATTTTGATAACCGTTTTCACCTCATCGGCAATAGTCAACGCGACTGATGAATGGGGATCTGAGAAGTCGATTCGTCAAGCCGTTAGGCAAGGCCTCGCCGTCATCCAAAAAGCTGCTCGCAACTACCCTGAAAATCGAAGCTGTTTCTCTTGCCACCACCAGACCCTTCCCATGCAAGCGATGGTGGTTGCGCGTCAACAAGGCTTCCAACCCGATGAAAAACTGCTTCAATCTCAAGCGAAATTTACGCTCAGCTCTTTCGATAAACGACTGAAGAGTTCAGAGCGTCGAGCGAGCACGGATCCCATTCATTTAAGTTTCGGTCTTTGGGCATTAGATTTAGCTCAACATCCCGCCGATGAAACCACCGAGGCAATGATTAAGCTCCTTCTTAAGAAGCAACAACCGGATGGTTCTTTTGGACGGGGTTCCAATCGCCCACCCCTTCAGCAATCCGTCGTGACGAGCACCGTACTGACCGTTCATTACATGCGTAGATACGTCGGTAAAAAGCAAAATGCGGCCGTCGAAAAAGCAGCGGCTCGCGCGAAGAAATGGCTCGAATCTGTGAAACCAAAAACGCAGGAAGACCTGAACTCTCGTATTGGCGGTTTAGCCTTGTTACGCTCGGATCCGAAGTTAATCGCGAAAGAAATGAAGGCCATTCTCAAGGCTCAGCGTAAAGACGGCGGTTGGGCGCAAAAGGAAGATATGGAGAGCGACGCCTACGCTACAGGACAAACTCTCTTTACCTTGCAGCGGGTTCGTTTGCCCGTAACCCACCCCGCGTACCAACGGGGAGTAAAATTTCTACTCAAAACCCAACTAAAAGATGGTTCTTGGTTCGTTAAAACAAGATCGAAACCCCTTCAAACCTTCTTCGACAATGGGGACCCCCACGGCAAACACCAATTCATTTCGATCCCCGCTACGAGCTGGGGAACGGCGGCTTTGGCCTTGGCGTTACCAAAAAGAAAGTTACATCGGTTTTAATCTACACCCCATTAACTAGCTCTAAGCGCTAATGAGGGGACGAATCGTTGAGTGGATCTTTATTGACTTTAAGCTACGTTAAGTAGATATGACTCATTCCACTATTAATAAACTTTAAAACTGAATCATCAATCAACCCTCGCTAGCGCTTCGGGCTAGTTAAGGGATCGATCTTCAAACGATCGGGATTTTTATAATGAATAAAAAATCGAATCTCCTTTTAAGACTAAATGTTTTCGTTTTTGTTACAGCTACTCTTTGCTCCTGTTCTTCACTTACGAAAGTGGAAGTTCAATCCACTTCAAAAAGACCTCCTAAAGATCAATCTGGCCCCAGTGAACTCCCCGACAAACCCGCCGATGGCTGGACTCCCTTCCAAGTGAGTTTTCATAACTCTAAAGCTTTTCATATAGTGAATCGCCAAAAATCCATTCATGGTTTAAGACTCAATCTATGGGGTGGTTTTGTTCAAAATCTCAATGGATTAGATATCGGCTGTGTTGGAGCCGTGAATCAATCGCTTTCAGGACTTCAATGCAACTTAGTTGTCAGCGCTGCAAGAGAGTCAGCAGAGGGAATCCAAATATCGGGTCTCGGCTCCCATTCAACTGACTTTAAAGGCCTACAAATAAGCGCCATGAATGGAGCCGGCCGAATGATCGGGGCTCAAATCGGAGCGTTAGCAAGTACTTCAGCTCAAGTCCATGGAATGCAAGTCGCGAGTCTTTATTGTGGTGGTTTTAAAAAACCTCCAAAAGTTTTTGGTATGCAAATCTCTTTGTTCAATTCGGCCGAAAATTTACATGGAATGCAGATAGGGCTTATCAATTATAATAAAAATGGTTGGTTGCCCTTTTTCCCCTTATTGAATTTCGGTTGGGGTGGAGTCAATGAAGAAGAGGCGGAAACAGATTAAGCTTTAAGCAAACATTTCTCTCTGGTGAGTAAATATTTACCAAAAGTCGTTGCATTCAGATAAACAGAACTGATTTCATGGATTCAAAACGTTCAAAACTCTCTATCTCGCTCATCGTTTTTAGCCTGTTCATGGGTTCTGCCCATCTACTCTCTGGATGGGCTACTGCACAAGAGAGACAAAATCGACCCAACTTCAAAACTCACCTCCAACCTATCCTGAAGACATACTGCTACAAATGTCACGGCCTTGAGAAAACTAAGGGGAAAGTCAAGCTCACCGAATACTCATCGTGGGATAAGTTCGAGAACAACCCCGAGATCATCGAAAAGATGATCGATGTCCTGGGTCACAACGAAATGCCTCCAAAAGGTGAGAAACAGCCCACAGCACCTCAACGTAAATTGCTGCTGGGTGAACTGGAGCAAGCATTAAAAATTGCGCTCACCAATAAGAACTCTGTCGTTCCTCTACGCATGCGTCGTATGAATCGATTTGAATACGGTAATGCCGTCAGAGATTTGTTCGACCTTCGTTCTTGGGTCTATTCCATCAGCGATCGCATCATTCGAAACCACAACGATTATTTTCGCCCTGAAACCGGGAAAATGCCAAATGTAGCGCGAGTGGGCAACCGCATCATGGGCCTTCAGCAAATGCTTGAAAATCGCTTGTTGGGAGTACACGCCTTTCCCAAGGATCCTCCAGCTGAAAATGGTTACAACAACCGGGGTGATCATCTCAGTATGTCTCCCGCGCTGATGGAAGCGTTTTTGGAATTGAGCCGTTCGGTGGTGAACGCCGAGAATTTCGATAAAAACTGCGGAACCTGGAACGAGCTTTTTGCTGATCCTAATAACCCTCGCAAACCCGCTGAAACTCGAGTCATCGATTTAACGGCAAACTCAAGTGTTATGGCTAAAAGTACAGGATTGACAATCAGTGCGTGGATTCGGCCCACTCAAACCGGTGATAGCTGGCAAACGATCGTCCGTCGAGAAGACAATTGGCGACGTCAACTTCTGTCCATTGGTCGAACCGACAATATATGGGGACTCTGGATCGGAGTAGGAATCAATGGAGGATACGTTGAATTCGGTGCTCCCATCGATCGCAAACTCTTAGGGGATCGAAAATGGCATCACGTCGCCGGTACATACGATGGAAAGCAGTTAGTTCTTTATTTCGATGGCAAGCTGATCGGCAATAAACCGATTGCAGGCAGGCTCCACACTACGAGTAGAAGAGTCATGGAGGTCGGCTCTTATGGTGGTAAAGAACCTTTCCGTGGGGAGCTCAATAATATTCGCCTCTACCGAACGGGATTGAACGCCGATCAAATCAAAAAACTCGCGGCGGATAATAAAAGTGTAGCCCCAAAGGAGATGGTGGGCAGCTGGAAGATCGAAAAAGAAACCCAGGAAAAGCCGAAGCCTAAATTAGATATCAGCCTCGTTGCCCATCAACGAATTAAGAAATTTCTTCGAAGAGCGTTCCGATCTTCGTTAGATAAAAAGACTCTGAGTCTTTATACCGGATTTTTCGATAAACGTTTTCAAGAAACTGAAAACTTTACTCGTAGTATGAAAGATGTCGTCTCGGCGGCATTGGCTTCTCCAAGGTTTATTTTCGTTCACAACGAAAACAACAAAGAAGTTCCCAACCAGCATGCGTTCAACTTAGCTACTCGCTTATCTTATTTCCTATGGAGTTCCATCCCAGACGATGAACTTTTAGATTTAGCCGAGAAGGGCAAGATCCACGACCTCGAAGTTCTGGGAGCTCAAGTCGATCGTATGCTCAACAGCCGGCGGGTTAAAAACTTTTGCGACAGCTTCGCGCCCCAGTGGTTAAAGATTAATAATTTGGTTTCAGCATCGCCCGATTTCAAAACTCACCGGGAATACTATTTCGGTGGAGACGACAAGATTTCGTACAAGAGGGGCATGCACATGATGATGGAGCCTCTCTTGGTCTTTGAAACAATCTTCGTCGAGAATCGTCCGATCATGGAATTGGTCGATTCAAAATTCACTTACCGAAGCCATCTGATTCGTGAATGGCTCGAAGGTCGCGCTGCCACTTACGCGATCAATGTGAATTTGCGGGATATCAATTTTACCCGAATGGAACTCAAGGATCGAAGATTTGGGGGCGTTATGACCACCCCCGCCGTGATGGTCATGACCTCGGGGCCGTTCCGTTCTCTTCCTATCACCCGGGGGTCCTGGGTAGCTTCCGTGATTTTCAATGACCCGCCAGAGCCACCGCCGGATAACGTTCCTGACCTTAATGCTGACGATAAAACTCTTAAAGATGAGGGTTTAACCGTCCGGGAAAAACTGAAGCAACATTCCAGCGATTCCGAGTGCTCGGGCTGCCACCAAAAGATCGATCCCCTCGGTTTTGCTTTAGAGAATTTTGACCTCCTGGGACGCTGGCGCGACAATTATCGGACGGGAATCAAGGTCGACCCCAGCGGTAAACTCTTTAATAAACACGAGTTCAAGGATATACTGGGCTTTAAAGATGCCCTCTTAGCAGAGAAAGATGTGTTCGCGAAAGCCTTCGTTGAGCACCTCCTTTCCTATGCATTGGGTCGAGCGTTGACCCTAACGGATCGAATTGCCGCCGGTGAGATCGCTCAAGCAAGTAAGAAGGAAGACTATCGTATGCGAGCCGTCATTAAAAATGTCGTGCTCCATCCGGTCTTTACCCAAAGGACTGAAAAATGAACAAGATGAACCGACGGAAGTTTTTACTCGGTGCAAGTGGCAGTATGCTCGCCCTTCCCTGGTTAGAACTCTTAGCGGAAAATCCGATCACTAAAGCGATCAAAGAACCGCCACTGCGTTTCGCTTCGTTTTACTCGCCCATGGGATTCGTTCGAGATCACTTCTTTCCTGAAGAAGGCAATGAAGACTTCCTGTCGATGCCAACTCTCAGTTCACTCAAAAAAGTGGGCGATAAGGTCAACATGATCACCGGTTTGTACCGGGTGAATGTTCGAGGGGTAGACGTTCATAACCAAGCTAGCTCCTGTTACTTGTCTTCGCAAAATCCCCACGAGGAGCTTAAATCGTCTTACCCGATGGATCGTACCCTCGACCATCTCATCGCCGATAAGGTGAGCCACCGAACTCCTATTCGATCCTTAGAACTTAACTGTAATAGTTTCAAAGATCTCAAAGAGTCGATCTACTTAGACAACATTTCTTGGTACGGTCCTGAGCAAGTAGCCTCTACCATCAAAGACCCCCGCAAGGTTTATCAACGCCTATTTAAAACGAACAAATCCAATAAAGACATCACCGACTTGATTTTGGCCGATGCTAAAAACTTTAAGAGGAACTTGGGTAACCAAGACAAACACAAGTTGGATGAATACTTCACTTCGGTGAGGGAAATCGAAAAGCAAATCGAAAAACTTAACGAGTACCATCGAAGGCACAAAAAGCCCGACATCGAAGAGCCCACCGAAGGTCCTATGACCCGTGGTGAATACATTCGCTTGATGGGGCAACTACTCGTCGTGGCGTTCCAAGGGGATCTGACGCATGTCGCTACATTCATGCTCGCTCCTGAACGTTGGGGATCCCCTCAGGTTTACCACGAATTGAACTTCACCAGTTCTCATCACGGTTTGACTCACGGTCAGTCGAGAAAAGACGTCAAAGCCCGCCTCGTTCAGGTCGACAAATTCTACGTCGATCTCTTCGCGGGAGTTCTCGAGCACATGGATTCGATTAAAGAGGGAGAGGGAACTCTTCTCGATCACTCGATAGTCACCTTAGGTTCCGGTTTAGGTGACGGTGAGTATCACACCCTGGATGAATTGCCCATCATCATGGCGGGTTCAGCGAACGGTAAAATTAAAACCGGCCGCATGATCAAGTGTCCTAAACATACTCCTCTCGCAAACCTTTGGCTGTCTCAAGCCCAGTTGATGGGGACGGGAATGACGAAGTTTGCGGATAGTTCTGGGCCGTTGAAGGGATTGCTCTGAGTTCATCCTTTAAAGAATTAGTATATTTAGAAACAAGCCCAGGGTAGTAATAGTTTCTGTTATTCAACAAGAACTAATTACCTTGGGCTTGTTTTGTTGTGGAGCTAATTAAATGCCTCAAGAATCAAAACACCAAAAGGGTCCGCGTCTATTCCCCCCTGCCACGACTCTTGCGTGTTTCTTTTTACTGACGGCGACCCTCATTTGCATTTATGTTATCCCATCTTTCAGAAGTATGTTTGAAGAGATCGAAAAGCCGCTCCCGCTTCTCACCTCGCTCCTAATGAAAATTCCAAACTTTGCTTGGTGGGTAACAGGATTAATTGGAGTGATGTTCATAGTCTTCAAAAATAGAAAGCTACTCCCCATAACCAGCTTTACAATCGACATTATCGCGATAACACTAACGGCTATATTCATCTTCATTCTCTCATACGCTCTTTTTATCCCCCTAATTGCCATATCAAAAATAGTTGAGTAGCTTCAATGTAGTCGGCCTAATAGTAGTCGGCTCACCCTGTGAGCCGGGGCAGCATGAGCCTAACGCTTTAGATTACGATTTTAACTCTGACAATAATTGTAAATGAACTGATGATTTAAATATATTAGGATTATCTCACCGGCTCAGGGGCTGAGCCGACTACTTTGAATAAAAGATTGTTCATAAATATAACTCATGAACCACTACATAGCTGAAATCAACAAACTAAACTTAGACGTAAGATGGTTAGAACCAGAAAAAGCTAAAAACGCATACCAATACGCCCTTAAATTCAGCAGCACCCAACATTACGGCTTAAATCCAGAAACCGTAAAAGAAATAGTAAAATTAGAAAAATACCAAGATTCCGTAGCTAAGGAATGGGTTAAAGATCGATTCAATACAAACGGCACCGTCCAAGTTGTATTAAGCGATGCATTAGTGTTTGTGATACCGACGGATCAGTTCGTCGAAAATTGGCAAGAAATGTTTTTACCATCGCGAGATGACGCTATCATTTTGCATAATACTGATAAGACCGTAATGTTCCTTTGCCATGAAGAAGAAATCGAATTCGGTCAGAGAATTATTTGAGAGATTCTTACGTGTCATCTAATATCGAAATCATTACTTATTCCGACCGAGTTGAAGCACTCTTCTCACCCTATCGAGAGATTATCGGTGAAGATTTCCTTGGTTATCGAAATCATGTGTATCGAGTGCTTACCTATGCGATGCACTTCCTCAATCAAGATGAAGAGGCGAGACCTCTAGTTGAAACGGCCCTCGTTTACCACGACATCGGATTATGGACAGACAACAAACTTGCTTATTTAGAGCCTTCTGAGGCGAAAGTCATCGAAGATGCAAAGAAAAATAATTGGGACCTCGATGTGGATTTAATCGTTGCGATTATCCATTGGCACCACAAGATCACTTCGTACCGAGGCCAGGGAGCAGAGATTGTGAATGCGGTACGAAAAGCCGACTGGATCGATGCCACGAAAGGGAAGATTCGAAAAGGTTTGAGTAAAGCTCAAATTGCGAAAGTCGAATCTTCAATTCCAAATGAAGGATTTCACGATACCCTTAACCGTTTAGCTGCCGATTATGGAGGTTCCGTACTAAGGGGGAACCTCCAGGTGCTTCGACGGGTTTTTAAATGGTGAATTTCAAACGAAAATTTTAAGGAGTTTTTATAATGAGCACGCTACGTGAGCGCTTACAGCGCATTAAAGAAAACTTTACTCAACAAGCTCCTCCAGAAGCTATCACAGCTATCAACAACTCCAATGAATCAATTCGAGCCTCGGGACTTCTGTCTAAAGCACCAACCGAAGGGGATATTCTTCCTTCATTTGACCTCGAGGATACGGAAGGTCACCTGTCTCACTCTGAAGAACTTATAAAGCGAGGACCATTAGTCTTAACATTTTATCGAGGACTTTGGTGACCTTACTGTAACGCAGAGCTGGATGCTTTGCAGAGACACTACGGAGAGATCCAAAACTTAAACGCAGAATTGGTTGCCATTTCACCTCAAGTCCCTTCAAAGAACTTAGAAGTTAAGAAAAAACACCGATTATCTTTTCCCGTCCTCAGTGACCTCAAGAATACCTACGCCCAGCAACTCTCATTGGCATTTACTCTTCCGAATGATCTGAAGTCGGTTTACAGTCAGTTCGGCATTTCACTGCCTGATTTTAATGGCGATGACTCATGGACACTTCCAATTCCAACCCGAATCGTCGTTGATCAAATGGGAATCGTTCGAAGTTTGCGGGCTGACCCAGATTATTCAATTAGGCCAGAGCCGGAGGAGACGATAGAAATACTAAAGGATTTACTAAACTCTTAAACCGTTGGATTTTTAAAATAGAATAATTTCTGTATCTAACGATTTTAAATTTGGTTGATTAAAACCGAATCGAATAAACTTCAATTAGCATTAGCTCTCTATCAATTATTTGATTAATGGAGAAGTCTTAGCATCTAATCATAAATTAAAAATCAACTCTCATTGGACCTTAACATCAATTTATTCAACTTGATTCCACCTAAAAAGAATCATCAACAACCCTCAAAGAGCGTCAACAATTTGAAAATTTTAAGCTTCATAATTATTTCATCGACAATAACTTTCGTTGATCCTTCAAAATTAATAGCCGAGTGCCCAACCCCATCGTATTTCAATTACACTGGGTCCTATCAATTAACCTCCTCGCAATCGACTGAAGAGATAATTCCAATCTTCATTACAGATTGTTATATCGAGCAAGAAGGTTCATCATTAAAACTTACAGTGGAGCCTGGTCCTAGTAATTTGCAGATGGTTTTTGAAGGTTGCGTCGAACAAGATGAGTTTGGAAGCGACATAATTCTTTTATCTAGAGAGTACCAAAGAAACGGTGTTTCTTTTCGAGATTCATTAGAGGGATCCAGCAGTTCTCAGCCACCGATAGGTCATGTCGGCTCAGATATCCATCTCGCTGGAGTAGCATTTGGTGGGGATATTGTTGAACATCTATCCTATAGACTTTTACCTCAATTTACGTTTTGTCAGGTGGTAGAATGCCAAATTGATAATGATGTAGAACTTCCAATTAAAGAATTTCCACTCAACTCATCTATCGGCACTCGCCTTAGTATACTACCACCCGAAAAAGAAGATGACCGACCGCAGATATCTCTCAACTGGAGAGGTAAGGTACCTCCAGAATCACCATGGTCGGAAAATGAAGCTGAATGGAGAGCAAAACTTTCAATTGATCTGGTGAACCAACCAGGAGCTTACTCAGCACAATTTTCACTTGAAATCCTTATGACAAAAGGAATTTATAGATACTCCAACAAGAATTTTCCGGTTCAAGTCACATTTTGGGATTATACCATTGAGCCCTGGCGAGCTGATTTTATTAATCAATTCGAAATTTTAGTTATGGATGAGGTTGCTATTCAGGAATGTGGTTGTTTGGGACCAGGTCCTAAAACGCTTACCTTTGGAGAAGGTTTGGGCATAGTCAAAACATGGAATTTCAATAATTGCTCAGCGCATAATTCAGAGGTCCTATGTGGAGAGATCACAAGACCTCCTTTTTGCGACACCGGTGGTCCCTATACGGTCGAATTCACTGATGGCGTTACCGAAATCAATTTAAGCGGACTCAACTCATTTGACCCGGAATTTGAGGAGCTTACCTATTTTTGGGAAGTAAATAACCCAGATTTTGATCTCGCTGGAGAAGATACTCCTGAACCAACTTTAACAGTATTTGGTGATCCTGGATTTGATTTAGAATGCGAAGTTACATTAACAGTGAGTGATGGTAAGCTCTCTTCATCTTGCATAACTACAGTTAGGGTTGTCTCAACCGCTCAGCCCGAGATCTCAATAGAAAATATTGAATTCGAATTTCCGAATACTAATAATGGAGAAACTGTTGAGGAAATTTTTCAAATAGACAATATAGGTAGTGCCCCATTAGAAATAATATCGATCACACTTTCTAATGAAGATCCGTCTTTCATTATTATTGAAGCTCCTTTTGAAGGCACTGTAATAGACCCCGGAGGCAGTGAGTACATCACTATAAAATACTCACCGTTATCTAATGGAAATCATTCGGTTGAATTGCAAATTCTTACCAACGATAAAAGGAACCCATTATTAGAAATCACCTTATCAGGTTCCTCTGGCCACATTGGAGATATTAAGACACTTTTTCGTAGAGGTGATTGTAATTCTGATGGCCTGTTGGACGTTTCAGATTCTATTTCCCTACTGGAGTTTCAATTCCTAGGAACTTTTAACCCTTCTTGCAAAGATAGCTGTGATTATGATGATAATGGGCTTATCGATGTTACCGACCCCATCGCTACCCTGAGCTACCTATTCCTCGGCAAAGCCCCTCCAACTCAACCCGGTATAGATAGCTGCGGATCAGATCCGAGTGAAGATGAACTCAACTGTGATAAATTTTCATTATGCCTGAGTGAAAAATAACTGCTTCAGGTATTAAAAATATTTAAGCTTAATCAATGATGTTTTCGTTCTGTAAAAATATTTATTACCCACTTAAAGTTGTAGTTAAAAATTGTGATTTTATTAAATAACTCAAATGTAATTATTAAGGCTTAACTACGATTTAAATTAGCCCGGAAAGCTCCCCCGAACTATCAGCGAACTGCTGTGAGGAGACTCCCATGCTGTTAGCTACCGAAACAAAGAGATTGGAGAGCGGGGTCTTCTTGAACTCGCCACGGCGTTTGGCGAAATCGGCGCTGCCGTTGCCATTTTCCTTTTGTTCTTGATCAGTTTTTGCATCGAGCAAAGGTGCGAATGCGAGATGTTGACCGTGTTTAAACCCGAAGTTCTTCCCGCCCATCAACAACAAGGGAAGATCATGACTGAAGTGAGGCCTGCGACCGTGCCCTCCTCCGTAGATGATGGAGGTGCTATCAAGGAACGTTCCTTCAGCTTCTTCAATGGATTTTAATTTAGCTCCAAGCTTAGCTAAGCCCCCAATCCACTTTCGGTCCCACTTATCCATTTCGGGGAGGCTTTTATCAGGGTTACGATTCCAATGTGAAGTTCCGTGGTAAAGCCCGCCTTCTTCCATGGGAACAAAGGTGACGACTCGAGTGGTGTCACTTATCAGTGATAAATAAACGAGCTCAAGCATAAGGTCAAAATCGTATCGATCCGACTTCAACATCTTCTTCCCGGTGGCTGGATCGACTTTATATCTCGGAGTATCCAACCAGCGGTCATCTCGACTCATTTGTTTTTCGACGCTTCTAACATTCGTGAGGTAATCGTCAAGTTTCTGCTGATCTCGCTTCCCGATCCGTCGGTTTAATTTTTTAGCATCTTCGGTGATGTTGTCGAGGATGCTTTGATTGCGAGATTGTAAGTTGCGGAATCGGGCTTTGGCTTCCGCAGTGGGCTCTACGAAAAGCCGCTCAAAAACTCGCCTCGGACTGGATTCGGTGGGTAGAGGGTTTCCCCTTTTGCCGAATGACATCGTAACTATTCGTTCATTCAGAGCGCCGACTCCCGTTTTACACGATAAGTTCAAACTGGGAATACGAGTGTCTTTACCGATATGCGGGACCAAATACTGATCGAAGGATATCGAGGTATGAAACTTAACTCCCCCACCGTTACCACAGCCAGTTAATAGATTGGATAATCCCCAGTGACCGGCGGATTGCGGAGCGCGAAAATGAGCTAAACCACTAAAGATGGTGAACTCTGTGCGGAGTTCTTTGAGTAGAGCCAGGTTTTCTGGCATTTCATAATCACGTCCTTCCATCGAAGGATACCACTTGTAGGGATTAACCCCATTGGTGTGATACATACCGACGAATCGACGAGCTTTTTTCGTGGGAGTAGCCGATGCGCTGGCAATGGACTCTAACCATGGTAAGGCCAAAGTTGCGCCTAAACCTCTTAATACACTTCGTCGGGAGATAGACTTTGAGTTCATGTTATTTCTCCAAGAAGGGTTGGCTGAGTACCACTGCTTTTACCAATTCTCGAGTACCGAGATTCTTTTTCTTTAAATGAGTGATGATCTTATCGATAACTGGATCATCGCTAATATCGAGGGGGCGGCCTAAGGCATAGATTAACATATTTTTAGTTACACTGCGAAGAACGTCATCTTGATGCTTTTCTAATATCAGATTTTTAACATCTTGAACTGTTTCGACCCGAGTTCCATCGGGAAAGATTCCATGTAAGTCAGGTTTCTTTTTTTTCTTGTTGCGACGTGGGTCATTAAACTCAGTCCAATTCGGCCCCCACCCATAAGAGTTAAATTCACCCAAAATGCTATAGCGTTCAAAAGGCCAACCGACGGGATCGATCTTCTTATGACACGATGCACAACTTGGATTTTCACGGTGTTGAGCGAGCTGTTCCCTTAAACCGAGCCTCACTTTTGGAGCATCATCCAAAGGGGGAACGTTGGCGGGGGCGGGCGGTGGAGGTAAATCGAGAATCTTTTCGAGGACCCACTTCCCTCGATAAATGGGATTCGTGATCATTCCGTCAGTAGAGATGGTGAGGCTCGCAGCCTGAGTGAGCAATCCCCCGCGATGGTCTTCTGGCTTTAACTTTACTTTTCGAAACTCGTTACCGTAGACATCGGCGATCTTATAATGCTGAGCTAATCGCTCATTGATCATCACAAAATCACTGTCGATTAAATTTAACAAACTCAAGTTACCACGGAGAAGTTCGGCAAAGAATTGAGCCGGCTCTTCGTGCATCGAAGTCCGTAAGCCCGTTCTTGTCACCCAACGTCGATCTTCGATCATGAGTTCATCGAGCTTTTGTAAACCGAGCCATTGAGTCGTGAATCCTCGATGAAAATCCTTAGCCCGAGGATCATTTAATAATCGATCTATTTGAATTTGCAAGATTTTGGGTTTATTCAGCTCTTTCTGGCTAGCGAGGGTAATCAATTCCTCATCGGGCATCGTGCTCCACAAAAAATAAGATAATCGCGAAGCCAGTTCATAGTCTTCAAGTTGACGACGGCTTTGATCATCTCGTTTAAAATCTTCTGCGATAAACAAGAACTGCGGAGAGACTAAAGTTGCCACTAATGGCTCCTTAATCGCCTCTATAAAGTTTTCTCTTTCTTTTGAGAATGTTCGTCGAAACAATCTAAGCTTGCTTTCGATCTCACCCTTTCGAACTGGCCGACGAAAGGCCTTAGTCATAAAACGCTCAAGGATAATCTTCGCGTAGGTCTCATCTCGAGTAGATGAAGTGGGGAAAAGAATTCGACGATGTTGAGTCGGTGGCCAATTGGCGACATAGTTCGTTTCTAACTCAATAGAATCAATAAAGACGGCAGGTATTTCCACTTCCTTAGGAACCGTCCAATTACGTCCCTTTTTGACTCCAGGATTTTCGTACCCATTATTTAGAACGAGATCCGTAATGGGAGTTTTAGAAAAGCGATTGTCATCGGAGTGGATCTGAACATTGTGGAGATCTCGCTCCGCGAAAATAAACTCGTACCACTGAGGGTCATCGGCCGAAGCCTTGACTTCTACATCGGCTAAGAATTTTTTGAAGACGTGAATGGTCAACAAAGGAGTTCCTAAGCCTTTTTTTATTCTCGCTCCGGCTTTAATCCTCAGGCGATAGATTCCATCGTCACGAGGGACATAGGGAAATCGAAATCCAAGCCGGCCCCAATCTCCTCCTTTGGCATTGTAGGCTTTTTCCGGAGCTTTAAGCCAAACCCCGTTCTTAGCTCGGAACTCCTCAGCTGATCCTAAGCGACCGTTCGCAAAGCGAAATCCGAACTTATAAGTTCGGTGCCAAGTATCGGGGATGAATTTTTTCTCTTCACGAGCAACGCGGAATTTTTTTGCAAAATCATTCGCCGTTACTAAATTCTCTTCTAATTTATGGCTATTAATTCGCCAGCGAAGACCCGCTTTGTCGAGTTCTGGCTCCATGTGATACGAAAAGCTTAGAGGACGCGGCCCTTCAATAATGGCCTTATCGATTGCATACCGAGCTAAGTTCAGATACTGTTCCAGCTGAGATCGCGAGAGTTCCTGAACACTCGCAACATGATCAAAACCGTGGTACGTCGTATCCGGAGGTAGTTCTCTGCCGATATCGTAATTCAGGCCTAATAGATCGCGTAGGGTATTACGATACTCATTACGGCTCAGTCGACGCATCACGACTCGCCCGGGTACACCCACCTTAGCGGTGACATGCTTTCGAAGTTCACCCCGTATCCAACTGAGAGTAGCATCGCGTTCAGCCGTTGACGGTTGTGGTTTCTTTTCAGGAGGCATCTCCCCCGTTTCAAGGCGGTGCAGAATATCTTTCCACAACGAAACACTCTTGCCGTTGATGAGATCGGAGTCGATCGTGTCGAAGCGAACATCGCCTTTTTGCTTTTCAATCCCATGACAATTCAAGCAGTATTTTTTTATTAAAGGGGCAACATGTTTTTGATATTCAGCGAGATCGGGTGCAAGTGCGACTTGATCTTCCTTAGCCATACTTGATTGGATACCGATCAATAAAATAGAAAGAAATAAGAAGGTCAGGAAGATGAGGGAGTGTTTCGGGTTTATCAATGGATATAGAGCTTAACTTGCAGGGTGTACGGAAATGAACAATAAATGTTTTCACACTGAATTTTACAAATGTGAGCTCTGTGAATTCAACTTTATATTTTCAGGCAAAACTCAAATAAATTGAGTTGTCGGGCTAAATTCGCACTCTTTCTAAATCGGGTTAAAATGATAGTAAGAGAATAGTTTTATTAGATGGATTGTATTTATCTGATTTCCTTTAAATAGCATGCCCATTTTTTGTCCCTTAAAAATAAAAACACTTTCAACAGCAGAATTCCGCAGTTTAGATTATCAAATCATGAGCAAGATGTATGAATCTCAGAATGAACTTGGTCGACTTGCTGATGAACAGGTTTATATAGCGGATGTATCTAAACGATTAGAATTCTCATCTTTTCCGTGCTCCCAAGAAGTCTCCATCGAGCTTACACATAAAGACTTCACCAAAAACCTCTACCTCGATTTGGTTGTATCTAATCAAGCTGTTTACGAATTGAAAGCGGTTAAAAATTTAACCTCAAATCATATATGTCAACTATTGACCTATCTCTACTTACTTGATTTACCCAGGGGTAAAATAGTCAATTTCCGTTCATCTAAAGTGGAATCTCGTTTTGTTAATGCTCCGATTTCAAGAAAAAAACGGTTTGAATTCTCTGTCAGGGATAACGGCTATCGGGGGTCTCAAGATCTAAAAAATATTGTAACTGAACTCGTGCTTGATTGGGGTACGGCTCTATCTATTACCCACTACCATCAAGCTATTGTTCATTTACTCGGAGGAATAGAATCCGTTGAGTGCATGCTACCATTGATTCGAGATGGTCAACATATTGCCAATCAACGATTTCATATAGCCGAAAATAAAATTGCTTTTAAACTAACCGCTTTTGAAATGATTAATAAAAATTATGCTAGTCAACTACAAAGATTACTCCTATTTAGCCCACTTCGTCAGATCCATTGGATTAATATTAATCCCCAATGTCTATCCTTCCTGACGATAGAAAAAACATAAAATTGATTACTAATTATTGAATTTAAATAAACTACTATTTTCTTGCCCCCATTTTCTTGCCTAAAGAGGTAATCAATAATTGCTATCTAATTAAAATCCAAACCGAGCCAACCTGAGGATCTTCATGTGATTAATTGGCTTCCTTTAAATAGTACAAGAATATTCAAAAGTAATTACGGCGTATTAAAATTTTCTCGGTTCAAAATTAGACAAGAAAATGGGGGCAAGAAAATAAGATTAAAATTAGTGAATTACCATTTTTTAAAATTTCATTAGTCGACCGAAAATTGATCTGAAATACTATTCCTACAGCAAATAAAAAACACTAATCTATTGACTTGAGAACAGCTGAGGGCATTTGTATGTATTCGCAATCCGAGCTCGTAGATTTAAAACTCTAATTTTCATGAAATATCTTTTTAGAACTATATCATTCTCACTTCTGATAGCTTTTTGCCTAAATTCCCAAAACGCTTCGGCAAATCAAAAACCCAACGTCATCCTCGTCATGACCGATGATCAGGGATATGGCGATTTGTCTTGTCACGGAAACCCATATCTAAAAACTCCCCACCTCGATCGTCTTTGGGCTGAATCCATTCGTTTTACTGATTTTCATGTCAGCCCATTCTGTACGCCCACTAGAGCATCTTTAATGACGGGTCATCAGGCGGGTTACACCGGAGCTTATCGAACCAGTTCAGGGCGTTCGATGCTGCATCGAGATGAGAAGACAATCGCTGACCTGTTCTCAAGGGCAGGTTACGTCACTGGAATGGTTGGTAAATGGCATTTAGGTGATAACGCACCTCATCGGCCGCAGGATCGAGGTTTTCAAGATGTACTATGGCATCGTTGCGGAGGGATCGGGCAGGCATCGGATTACTGGGGGAACGACTATTTTGATGATACCTACGAACGTAATGGCAAGTTTGAAAAATTTGAAGGCTACTGCACAGATGTGTGGTTTCGTGAAGGCAGGCGGTTCATTGAGAAGAATCGATCCAAGCCCTTTTTACTCTACCTCTCACTTAACGCTCCCCACGGTCCATATCGGGTTCCCAAAGAATGGGCGGAGCCTTATAAGGGAAATCCTGAAGTCGTCAATCCCAACTTCAATGGAATGATCGCCAATATCGATCACAACATGGGGCTTCTTAGACAATATTTGAAGAAGCTAGGTCTTACTGAAAACACCATCCTGATTTTCATGACCGACAACGGCACTTCTTCCGGGTTTCAATTGAATCGCAATGATCCGAACTACGGTATGTTGGATTCTCTCCCAGTCAGAGGATTCAACGCCGGAATGAGAGGGCGCAAATCCTCCGTCTACGATGGAGGACACCGAGTACCCTTCTTTGTTTATTGGCCAAAAGGAAATCTTACCGGCGGCAAAGACATCGACACCTTAGCTGCTCACATCGATGTCCTCCCCACGCTGGCGGAGCTTTGTGGTATTCGTGTTCCCAACGACTACAAGCCTCACGGTGTTTCACTTAAGCCATTGCTTTACGGAACCAAAGAGAAGTGGAACCGAAACCATCTCATCGAACAATATCACGGAGGGGCTTACGGCAGAGCTATCCCCCCAAAAGCTTACGAGTACAGCGTGGTCATGACCGAGCGTTGGCGATTAGTGAACTCTGATTTTGAACGCCTCTTTGACATTCAAAAGGATCCCACCCAGTCAATAAATCTAGCAGAGAAACATCCGAATGTTGTTAAAAAATTACGTGCTCACTACGATCAGTTTTGGAAAAAGGTTTCGCCTCGGTTAACCCCAGTGAGCATCGATTTAGGTAACCCTAGCCACAATCCTACCGAACTTTGCTCACAAGATTGGTACATGGAAAAAGGGAACCCACCGTGGAACTTTAATTCGATAAGAAAACTGCCGCGAGTTACGGGTCCATGGATAGTAGAGGTAAAAAAATCGGGGCGTTACCAAATCACTCTTCGTCAATTTCCAAAAATTGCGAACAAGCCCGTTGTAGCTAAACGAGCCAAAATCGAAATTGCGGGAAAAACTAAGAAACAAGCTGTGAAGGATGGAAGCAAGGGAGTTATCTTTGAAATCAATCTCCCCGCGGGATCAACGAAACTGGTGACTTATCTTTACGATAAAAATGGGAAGGCGGGTGGCGCTTACTTTACTGAGGTGGAACTCATCAAAACTCCAGTAACTAGGAAATAATATTTAAGACTTCATTAGTAAACGACTACGTTAATTTGGAGAAAAGTAACTTTCATATTAGGCCTAAAAGAACCTAAGCACCGATTTATAGTAAATAATTTAATAAATTTATTGTTTTATCTTCTATCCCCCGTTTTTTTGCTGAAATATGAATCCGTGAGGGCGATCAAATCAAAATAAAAAGATATCCAGATAACTCTTAAGCGATGTCTTGTATCCATTTACCTGTTTTTAAAGTGACTGAAAGCAAATTGGAACTGCTTTATTTTTTCTATTCCAAATTAGGCAAGAAAATGGGGGCAAGAAAATAAGATTTAATTCTGCAAATCATCACTACGTTGAAAATTCCATTCGTCAGTTGTGAATTCATTTTAAAATACAACTTCCAATCTAACGAACAAATAAATGTTTATGTATTATTTAGAATCTTTGTGGATACATTATTTATCTCCATGCGCTTGGAGTGAGGGATTCATTTTCATTCAAATTAAACTTAAGAGAATTCATTCTTATATTCTTGCCCTCATTTTCTTGCCTAAATAAGAATCAGTGAACGCTATCAAAGCAATTTATAATAAAAAGATATCCAAATAACTCTTGAGCGATGCCTTGAACACATTTAAACATTTTTTTTAAATAGCTATGAGCTATTAGGGAGTGTTTGATATTTTTCGGTTCAAGATTAGTTAAGGATATAGAAAAAGAAAAATATTTTTCACACAATCAAGATCCAGCAGGGAAAAAGAGATCTTCCTAGCCAATTTTAAGCCTTAAATATTTGGTCGATCCTACTATCACTATCCGCGAACTTCTCAGTGGGAACGTCTAATGCGTTGAGCATGCTCACAAACAAATTTGATAGTTTTTCCTTCTTCTCGTCAAACTTAATGTAGCGTCCGTGCTTCAATCCCATGTTCTTTCCGCCGGCGAGAATGAGCGGATAATTGCGCGCATTGTGATAAGTACTGTTGGCACTTCCGTAAAAGACCATAGTGTTGTCGAGAAGAGATCCGTGTTGGTCTTTGACGTCCGACAAGCGTTGAAGTAGATAGTCGAATTGTTCAATTAAGAAACGGTCGTAGATCGCCCATTCCTTGTAGTTCTTTTGAGTCTTGCCGTGGGACATCGCGTGGTGGTCTTTAAATCCGAAGAGCACTGTTGCGAATTTTGATCCGAGGCCCAGGTTATCCTCGCGCACGAGCATGTAATTTGCTACTCGGGTGATATCGGTTTCGAATCCGAGGACCATCAAATCAATGATGTTTCGTATATATTCTTTAGGCGATTTCAAGGTTACCGATAAATCTAAATGCGACGAATCGAACTTCTTCATCGGTATATTTTGCCAAGCCTCGAGACGCTCGATTCGAGCTTCCAGGTCCCGAAGAGTCGTCATGTACTCGTTCAGTTTCTTCTGATCTGCTTTTCCCAGTTTCTTTTTAAGCCGCTTGGAGTCTTCCAAGACCAGATCCACAACTCGGCGTTTTTTAAGAAGCTCAATTTTACGAGCTTGAATACTTTTAGCGTTGTCGACCTGAAACATGCGCTCGAAGATTCGACGCACATTACTCTCGGCGGGAATGGGTTTTCCATTACGATCAAACGCCAAAGTGGTCGTTCGGCCGCGGTAACCCGTGCCGCCGTCGGTCGAAAGATTCATATAGGAATAGCGGGTCTCATCCTTGTAATGATTGGCGACCACTTGATCCAAAGAAATCGTATTTTTGTATTCACGACCGACATCGCCCCCCGTAAGCCAGCTGTCGCCCGCCGTGTGACCGAG
>JANQLS010000098.1 GCA_028280485.1 Planctomycetota bacterium | reverse complement strand
TTACGCGATTTTTAAGTTACTTGGGAGTGCCCTCTAAGAACTTCGACAAGAAAATAGGGGCAAGAAAATATAGCCTTCAGAGTTTCTTATCTTCTTGCCCCCATTTTCTTGCCTGATGAGTCCTCGCGAAAGATGTGAAAAAGAAAATAAGATCTGGAAGGCAGACTCAATTTATTTGTAAGTTCATAAAGCCTATGAATCTGCTCATGCCAAGCAAAGTCATGTAAATTATTTTCTTACGACTCATTCCTATAAGGCGGATGAAACGTGATCAATTCAAAAACCTCTCGATCGGGGAAGAGACCCACCGAAGAAATGGGGCGGAGAGGAATAATCTGATGGTCAGTGAGCGGACTTCCACCTGATTCTTGAGCTTCCGAGCGAGCCTGGTTTTTAAACGGGGGGAGATTTCTTAAGATCAGTTGGCTCTCTTCTAATTGGGCTAAGTTGAAGATTGTTTGGCTCACTTGGGATCTCGGTTTATCGATAAAGCGATCTTTGAATTTTGCCCATCGCCAGTTTGCGACGGGGAGGCCTTCTTGCTTCATTAATTTTTGAATGACTTGATCGTAGCAAATTCGAATGAGTTGATTGCGATCTTCTGTCTCTGGGGTTTCAGGATCATCGAACCAAGGGGAGTTGGGGTGATGATTTAACAAGCTCAGTAAAACATCTTTATCTGGATAGGGAACGGCCTTTAGTTCTGGGACTCGTTGCCACTCTTTTCCCCACACTCGCTCTTCTAATTCGGCTAACCAATGAAAGGCTAAGGTGGGTTCGATCCGTTGTTCATCCAAAATTCCATTCCAGCCTTGAAGCATCCTTAATGTGAGTTGGGTTTCCAGTGAAGAACTTTGTTCACTTAAATAACCTTCTAAGAGGTGAGGCAAAAAGAGTTCTAAAAGCGGATTTTTTTTCGGATACAAAATCTGGTCGAGTTTGAGGGAGGGGGTTGCTTTGATCTTCGCTAAATCTTGAGTGAGTCGTTGAGCTTTGAAATTGGGGGGGCGCTCCTCTCCTAAGTAATAGGGGTAACCCGCTTGAGGATCGAGGAAGGTTTGTTGGCCCAAGTAGAAAAACTCCGTTTGGGGATTGAAAGCCGCAGGAAGTTCTTGGAAGGGGATGGTGCCTCGCCAATCGCTGACGGATTGGCTTCCATCGAGGATGACTAAAGGCGAACCTTGCAGACGGAAGGGGAGCGCGCCTCCCAATCTTAAGCCCATGTTCTGAGAACGATCGGCAAAGACGAAGCCTAAAGGGGGACTTGAATGATCTCTCAGTGCATCCTGAAAGTCTTGCCAGGTTCTCGCTTCGTGAATTCTTAAGAAAGGTAAAAAGCTGGGCCCGGGGCCGAGTCGAGTCCCGATCCAACTCACGCTTAAGGCCTGTTGGTTTTCTGCGTTCGACCAAAGAGGACCGTGGAGAGTCTCTACGACCGTCATCTTTTCATTGGGCTTTCCTAAAACTTTGATCTTTACCTCTCTCTTTTGAAGGACTTTCCAATTCCCTTCATAGAGGTAATGCCCTTCTTCTTTGGCATTGAGAGTTTCGGAATAAAAATCAGTTCCATCAATTTTGGCCACATTAAAGGCCCAGGCGATTTCCCCATTGTGCCCCATCAAGATCGCAGGGATACCCGGTTGCGACCACCCGATGATGCTCATCAGGGGAGAATGAAGGTGAGCTAAATAAGGATTTTTGAGAATGGGTTTTTCTTGCGACTCTTCGATGAGAAGATCGACGTGGTCAGCAAAGTTCTTTCGGTACGTGAGGACTTTAGGACGCGCATTCGAAGGAGCAGAAGATTTTCGAAACCCTTGAGCCAAAGGTGTATCGAGAGCTTGAGTGGCTAGCTGATTAGCTTTATGTTTCCAAGCATCGGTGTGGGGAACAGCAGTCGGAATCGGATTGGGATAAGGATAAAGTTGAGCCTGAAAGAGGCTGTAAGATTCCTTCTTGCTCGCTTCTTTGGGAGTGATCGAGTCGAGTTTGTCTTTTAAGTGGAACCGAAGAATTTCTCGCTTAAGGTCTTGAAGGGAAAATGAGAGTCGGAGAGCGAGTTCCTGGTAAACGGCGAAACAATCTTGTGGCTTCCACTTTTCGGGCCGAGTTTGAGACTCGGTGTAAATCGAAGGATAGTCTTTAGGTTTGAGCGTCCCGAGATATTGGTTGACTCCGGCAGAGTAGGCCAAAATGATCGTATGTTCTTCAGAGTCAACAGGAACGCTCGCCCAGGCGAGCTCTTGGGCCCGAGGAAGATTGAGTAAGTGAGCCAATCGGTCGCTGGCGAGTGCTTCGGAGCCTAGTAACTCGGCTCGCCTACCGGAACCTGTTCGGCGGCTCAAATCCATCTGAACCCAACGGTCTCGAGCGTGAAACCAGCCGAGTGCGAACGCGGCGTCTTCCTTTTGGCTCGCATAGATATGGGGAATTCCCCATATATCAACTAATGAACGAACCGGTCCCTGGATCGTGGGGATTTCGTAGTGAGAAGATGTCTCTCGGACCGGACTGTAACGAGATTGACAGCCGGTCAAGATGCCAGAGATCGAGATTAAAAATATATATAGGAGCTTCACTGGAAGCCTCATGGCTCTCCTAAGTGGTGACCTCAGGATTCGAACCGCAGAACTGACAAGGGGACTTAAGGTCCCCGCTCACAAACTCTTCACGGCTATACTATCTAAAGACGGCAGAGATATTTCAAGGTGAAATGAAGGCGGCAAAGCAGAGAATGAATAAAAAAGTACTATCTCAGAGAGGTCTCACTTAACTAGCCCGAAGCGCTAGCGAGGGGCTGCCTTAATTGAGCACGGGCTCCTCGTTAGCGCTTCGGGCTGTTTAAAGTCGCTTTAATTTAGATTGGGAGCTATTTTCTTCAGATCTTAATAAAATAGCACCCTCCCAGAGGTGAGGAGCTGCTTTTTTGGTTCTTTATGAATCCCCGCTTTATGATTATCACTCCTCAGATTGCAGTATTTTATGCTCAGTACGAATTTTTGGAAGGTTTTAACTCGGTTGTTGATGGGTACAAGGAATTCGCAAAAAATAGCGGGAATTTAAGGTTTTTTTAGCTTTTGTTGGAATAATCCCTTCATTCTTCGTCTGTATTTGGGCGGCTTAAGTTGTTGGATATTTAAATCTCTGCTATTTTGGGGCTCAACGGGTTGAAAAATGGCTCCGATAAGACCAGTAGACCTTTTCGTGTTCCGGTGATGGTATGGGCTCATCTGGGTTCAACGCCTTAAAACTCACCCTACAATTAACAACCATCCCCATTGGGGTTGCTTTTCTGTAAAGAAGAGCATAACGAGATATGAATCAAGCTTCAGCTAACGAAAATTCTCAAGGCCAAACTCAAAAGACCTTCTTCCAAAGGTTCCCCTGGGAAAAAATTACCATCTGGGGGCTCTTCCTGTTGTTGGTTTACGTCCTGAGAAGCTTTTTCACCACAATCTTCCTGACGTTCATCTTCAGTTACATCATCTCGAATTTAGTTCGAGCCGTTCACGGGATCATCTCCCCTGACCGAGAAAAGCTATGGCTCCATCGGGTTTTGACGGTGGCAGCGTTCGCTTTGCTGATCGGTAGTATCTACGGAATTTATTCTTTCCTGGAGAGACCCTTCCGGGAGCAGATCGATAAGGTGGTTTCAACCGCTCAATCGACCAACTTGAGTAAGCTGGGCTCAGAGATTATCCGGGAGACGATCGGCGAGTGGGAATATAAGCGCCTCTACGATGGAGATGACGGAGAGAAAAAACGTCTCGCTGATTTTGAGGAATTTAAGAAGGAACGCTTTAACGAAACTCAGCTCAAAGAATTTTTAAGAGATTGGCAAATCTTGGAGGAAAATTTCCGAGATTCCTTTCGAAAGAATCAGGGCAAGGAAAGATACGAAAATCTTAAAAGTGCAGGTGAGTTAAGAAAGTATTTAAGGAACTACTTGCAAGATGAAGTTGCCCCTGAGATCTATAAAAAGGATAAAGAATCGGAGAATGGTTCTACCTGGGATCAGAAGTGGGAAAAAACTTATGTTGAGTTGTATGGGCGAACAGCGGAAAACCGACTTTCTGCACAAGATCCTCCACTTGAAGAACTCAATAAGGATCCGATTGAGAAAGAGCGCATTCGTCGACAATGGATCTTAGGTAAAATCGCGGATGAGGAACTCGAAACCAAAGGTGAGACCTTACCCGGTGAGGCGTTTAAAGCCTATGTCAGTAATACCTATTTTGATGAGATCAAAGAGAATGAGGTTTATTGGGTTTGGTTTAAAGAGTTCTATGAGGAGGAAGACAAAGATACCCCTTTACCTACCACTCTATTCACCAGTTTTCCCAATACGGATTATGAAACTTTAGAATCTGCCTACCAAAGCCGTGAAAACCCCGCTCAATTCCACAGCATTCTCTTCAAAGACGCCGAAGAAGATGTGAAGGAAGAACAAATCGAGCAAACCTTTGAGCGAAATAGGAAAGAAGAGCTCGGAATGGTCGCCCTCGCCAGTTGGGGGGTCAATCCCAAAGAACTCAACGCGGATATCACCAAGAAGTACTTTCCTGCTTTAACCACGGGTTTAGCGAGTGGTGGAGTGTTTCTCTTTCAGTTCACTGTTCAGTTCGCTCTCTCATTATTGCTCAGCTTCTTCATCACTTTCGATTTGACGCGAATGAAGAAGGGGATTCAGCAGTTAGAACACAGCCGGGCCTCTAATTTTTACAAAGAGATTTCCCCCAGTTTAGCGGCGTTTGGTGCCTTGATCGGTCGGGCGTTCCAAGCCCAAGGGGTGATCGCCATCTGTAACACGGTTTTGACTTTTGCCCTCATCAAGGGATTGAGTATTCCCTTCGAAACCTTCCTTTGTACGATCGTCTTCTTGTGCAGTTTCATTCCCGTCTTGGGAGTGGTGATCTCAACCGTGCCAATTGCCTTGATCGCCTTGATGTACAATGGCTGGTCCGACGCTATCCTCAGCGTGGTCGGAGTCCTTCTGATTCACTTCGTGGAAACCAGTATCCTCAATCCTAAGATTTTGGGAGAGATGCTTCACTTGCATCCCGTTATGGTGCTTTGCATCCTGGCGGTTGGAGAGCACTTCTTCAAAGTTTGGGGACTCCTCCTTGGAGTTCCCATCATGGTGTACGTCATTCGTTATGTCATCATGGGAGAGCAGATTTCGGACATCACTCGGGCAGCCAGGTCGAGTAAGAAAGGGCGAAAAAAGAAGGGGCAGGGTGAGAACCGGGCGGGACCTGGGGGAGGAGATCCTCCTGAGAGTCAAACCGCTGAGGTGAACTCAGCTGAAGAATCGGGAGTCGCCTTAGCCGACCCCGCTTCGATGCCCAGTAAGTAGTAATTTCAATTTTCTTAAGTGTCGCCAGTGTATCAAAGGCTGAGGGGAATTAATGACGACGTCGAATGCTCCACGATCGATCGATGAGCTCGAGCAACTTTCGCTGCGTGAACTCAAAGTACAGGCTCGGGCTTGGGGAGTTCCAGGCCGGAGTAAATTAAACAAAGAAGATCTGATCGATGCTCTTTTAGATGCTTACGAGTTAGCTCAAGAAGAGGAAGAAGAATCTCAAGTTGGTTTTACAGCTTCAGGGCGCTCCAAGCTCAGTGCCTTGCCGGTCGATACCTCCCGAATTCACGTTCGGTGGACCATCGTCGACCTCGACCAAACAGAATCCCCTTTAGTTTTAAAAATTCGTGATGTCACCCTGATCGAATTTGATCCCGTTCGTTCCCATTCAACTCAGTGGATTTCTATTGAAGAGTTTGAAGGGCAACTACAAATTGGGCATCTCCAAGCGGGACGTTCCTATGCCGTTGAATTGGGCTACCTGTCAGATTCTGATTCTTTTCAACAAATCCAAAAAGCCCATGTCATCCGTACTCTCGGTGGAGAGATTTTTGGAGTTCGACGACGGGGGGAATTTAATATCACTCGACAGAGTGAAGAGGCTAGGGAAGAATCACAGAGAGCACAACCTGAAGAATCCCCAACTCGTGAACCTCAATCTCCTGTACCTGAATCCTCTTCGGTGAAGCCCCAAATTCCAGGTGAGGTCGGTCTTTCTTCGCAACTTCATCTCGGACCTCCACTGGATGGTTCTCTGTCCAGTTTCAGTCAAGCTAACTCTAGCTCATCATTTTCAGTTGGAGTTTCCTCTCATGAATTTGGACTCAGTTCAAGCTCATTAACGGAGGGGCTCTCCTCTTCAGAATTTGCCTCTAAGCCTCTCATCGAAAATGTTTCCAGTGCCTCTTCCTCAAGTTCTTCGGGACGAGATGCCCAAGGGATCGATTTCAAAGCCACCGGTGGAGTCATCGAACTCCACGCGGACTTAGTCGTCTACGGGAAGGCTCAGCCAAACTCCGTCCTTTCGATCGAGGGGCAGGCCGTTCAGGTGAAGCCGGATGGCACGTTCGAAGTGAGATTTGCTCTAAAAAATAATCCTCCCACGAATTGATCGATGCCTTCCAGAGGGTACTTATCACTCGTTTTACACGCCCACCTTCCCTACGTTCGCCATCCTGAACACGAACAGTCTTTAGAAGAACGATGGCTGTTTGAAGCGATCTCAGAATGCTACTTGCCTCTAATCGCAATCCTCGATCAACAATATCGTGATGGAATTAAAGGGAAGATCACTCTGGGTATCACTCCGCCCTTAATCGCGATGCTCGGTGATCCGTTTCTCCAAAGCCGCTTCTTTAACCACTTAAATCAACTGATCGAACTCAATTCAAATGAAGTCGTTCGCTTGAGTCAACAAGAGCATTTTGGAGAGACGGCTCGGTTTCTTTTAGAGCGCTACAGGGGTCTTCGGGAAAATTATCAACGTTTAGGGGGAGATCTTTTACAAGCCTTTAGAAGGATTCAAGAGAGAGGTCAAATCGAATTGATCGCCTCTGGGGCTACTCATGGTTACCTTCCATTCTTAAAAGAATTTCCTGAGAGTGTTCACGCTCAAATTCAACTGGGAGTTGAGAGTTACCAGAGAGCCTTCGGAAAACATCCGAGAGGATTTTGGATTCCGGAGTGTGCTTATTTCGAAGGCTTAGAGTCTTACTTGAAGACTTACGATTTAGAGTATTTTTTCTTAGAGACTCACGGAGTACGGGCAGCGCTTCCTCGAATTGAACAAGCAGAGTTGGCGCCTCTTCGTTGTGGAAATGGTTTGTTCGCTTTCGGGAGAGATCCGATCACCTCACAACTGGTGTGGAGTTCTGAAGTCGGTTATCCCGGTCATGAAGATTATCGGGAGTTTCACCGCGATGCTGGGTATGTGCTTCCAAACGAAGTTCTGGGGCCGCTTCAAGCTCCGCCAGATGGCAGAGCTCCGGTGGGATTGAAATACCATCGCATCACCGGGCCGACGGAAGTTAAAGAGCCCTACGTTCGGAGGTACGCCCTCGAGCGCCTAAACGAACACGCCCAAGATTTTGTAGACCGCTTAAGTTCGAGGCTTAACGGAACTTTCCCCAAGGAATCGATTCCACCGATCTTTGTCGCTCCTTACGATGCTGAGCTCTTTGGGCATTGGTGGTTTGAAGGACCCGAATGGATCGACCGGGTCATCCGAAAGATCGAACAGAATTCAGCTGGTTTGGAGATGGTTTCTCCCGGTGAATACTTAACGAGACACCCCGAACAGACCACGGCTCAACCCGTCGAATCCAGTTGGGGGCAGGGTGGTTTTCACGCTTACTGGCTCAACGAAAACAATCAATCGATGCGAGAGATCACTCGAGAAGCCCACGAACGCCTCCGGGATCTTGCCGAGCTTCTCCAGGGGATTCTAAATTCAGATGCGTACGTGGTCGCCGCTTATTCCCGGCTCTGGCGTCAGCTCTTACTTCTTAGTGCCAGTGATTGGCCGTTCCTGGTTTCCAGTGGCACGGCTGGGGGATACGCTCAAAAACGATTCCAATCTCACTGGGAGAGGTTTCAGCGCCTCGAAGAATTATTGCTCCTGTATTCAGAAGAAATTGAAAAAAATCCGGTATCTATTCGACAGATGCTCAAGACCTGCCTCGAGGAAGTCGATGCGATGGATGGCTTATTTCCGTGGCTCGATGGAACTCAATTCGAGCCCCAAAAATTTAGTGAATCTGAAAGACTCCGGAATCCAGAAATGAAGAAGCACATCGTATTTTTGAGCGCCGAGGCGACTCCATTTGCAAAGGCTGGTGGTTTGGGTGATGTATGTGGGGCTTTACCTCAAGCTCTCGCGGCTGAAGGTCAAGATGTAACTTTGATCCTACCTGCGTACGGCTTCCTCGATCGCGAAAAGTTTAAGATGCAAACCAAGTGGGAAGGCTTGAGCATCTTCTTTGAAGGAGCTCCTAAAGCTTTCGATGTTTTAGAAGCAGAGTCTTCACACGAAGGAGTCCGATTGCTCTTTGTCGACTTCCCTTGGTTTTTCAATCGTGAAGGCATCTACGTCGATCCGCAGACGGGGGAAGAGTATCACGACTCTGCCGCTCGGTTCCTCTTCTTCTCCAAAGCTTGCCTCGAATCCTTGTGCCACTTAGGTCAAAGAGTGGATGTTTTACATTGTCACGATCACCAAACGGCGATGGCATTGGGTCTGTTGAGAATTCAATACGAAGGGCATCCTGTCTTTGAGCAGACTGCGGGGATTTTCACTCTTCATAATCTCGGTTATCAGGGAACCTACGGGCCCGATATTCTCGACAAAGTTGAGATCCATCGCGACTGGTATTATCCCTTGAGCCCCTTTGAGTTCTACGGCAATGTCAACTTGATGAAAATTGGGATCTCATTGGCGGACAAAGTGAATGCCGTGAGTGAACGTTACGCTCGAGAAGTGACGGAAGGACCTGAAGCCGGAGCTGGTTTACAAGAAGTATTAAAAGATCGAGGTCCAGATTTAGTCGGGATCTTAAATGGTATCGATGTCGAAGAGTGGAATCCCGCGACGGATCCCCATCTCCCCGAGAACTTCTCAGTCGAAGATATCGCAGGTAAGCGAGAATGTAAGCTTCGACTCTTAGAGGAAATGGGATTAAATCCTGAGCATGTCGACAGCGTCCCTCTCATCGGGATGGTCACTCGGCTGGTTGATCAAAAAGGATTGGATATCTTCCAAGAAGCTCTCGATCAAATCATGAGCTTGGGAGTCGATATCGTCGTCTTAGGAACGGGTTTACCCAAGTACCATCACTTCTTAGAAGAGGCTCAAAATCATTACCGTGGGCGCATCGGAGTCGCTCTACAGTTTGATAATGGTTTGGCGCATCGCATCGAGGCGGGATCTGATTTCTTCTTGATGCCTTCGCTTTACGAACCTTGTGGTTTAAATCAAATGTATAGCCTGAGGTACGGAGCTATCCCCATCGTAAGGGAGACCGGTGGTTTAGCCGACACAGTCCCTGATTTCGATGCCAACCCTGATTGCGGGTTGGGCTTCTCCTTCAAAGATTACAATTCGCAAGCTTGTTTCGATGCCTGCCGACGAGCTGTCGAGGCCTACCATCAGCCCGAACGTATTCAGGCCTTGAGAGATCGAGCAATGCGCGTGGATAACTCTTGGGGAAGTTCTGCGAAAAAATACTTAGCTCTTTACGAGGAAGCCTTACAACGTCGTCGATCGACCTTCAGGGAAGCCGAAGCCGGCGCGTTCTAAGGTAGTAGGCACACGCCGTGTGCCGTCATATCAAAAAGGTTAAAATAGAATTCTCGTTATCAAAACTTCAGGCCCTTCTAAAGGGCCTGAAGTTTTTTTTATTTCAACCTGTAAGAATTGAGACCCACCCTCGTCCTCTGTTCAGTTTTTAACCAAGCTCTCTAAATAACGACGAAAGAGAGTCGATCATAAGGATTAAGAGATCATCTAAGGAGTATCTCATGAACGAGTCATTGTTAGATAAAACGAAAAGAATGATTGAGGGATTGAAAGAGGGTCGTTTTGTTGAGGGTATGGAAGAATTTTACGCTGAAGATGCCATCAATGAAGAGCCTACGGGGGATCAGACCGTGGGAAAAGAGACCATTATTGAAAATGAAAAAAACATATTAGAACAAGTTTCAGAGTACCACGGTATTGAAATCAAAGTCTTTGGGGCCGGAGAGGACGATGGTGCTGGAAATGGAGTGACCTTTGCTGAGTATCGATTGAGTGTCGATATGAAGGATGGTTCTAAGTTTAATCCTGATCAAGTTCAAGTTACCCGCTGGGAAAACGGCTTAGCCAAACACATCAAATTTTATTACAATCCCAATTTTTAATCGTCGCATCCACAGCCGTTAGAGAAAAAGATTATGAAACCTGAAAATGTTCAATCGAAATTAGAGGTCATACGTTTCGATGCTTTAGAAGATCGTAAACCCACCTATAAGCTGATAAAAGAAGTCGACCTGGTTGTGACTCGGTTTGATGATGAAGTTTCTGTTCTCTACGGACGTTGTCTTCATCGTGGGGCTCTCATGTCGGATGGGTATGTCGATGGTGAAAACATTTTTTGCGGGCTTCATGGTTGGGATTATCGCCTCGATACGGGAGTGAGTGAATATAACAATTCTGAAGCTCTGACGAAGTTTAATTCTTGGATTGAAGACGGCTATGTTTATGTCGATGAGGCTGAAATCGATAGCTTTATCCAAAACCATCCGCAACCCTATAAGCGAGATGAATATTTAGGGCTCTACGCAGATCTTCACGGTGCCCCTGAAGAACCTCATAATAAACATATTCAAAATTTAGCCAAAAAAGGACCTGCGGGTATTGGAGAACATGGCCCCGCTTCAGCGATGGGAGTCCCTCTGTACGATTTACCCAGCTGGGATTCGATTCAAGTCTTAACGGCACAGTTAGCTCGAAAACCACTCCTTGACGATGAATCCGTCGGAACAGATTTGGTCATTGGGCCGAATGCAAAGAAGCCTTTAAGATTGGATATCCCACTGTTTGTCAGTGACATGAGCTTTGGCGCCCTCTCTCAAGAGTCGAAAGTCGCACTTTCAATCGGGGCTGAGTTGGCGGGTACTGGGATTTGTTCTGGTGAAGGAGGAATGTTACCCGAAGAACGGCAAGAAAATTCACGTTACTTCTACGAGCTTGCCTCCGGTCAATTTGGCTTCAGTTTAGATAAAGTTAAAAAATGCCAAGCCTTTCATTTTAAAGGAGGGCAGGGAGCTAAGACGGGAACGGGAGGGCATCTCCCCGGTGAAAAAGTGACGTCAAAGATTGCGGAGGTTCGAGGATTGACTCCCGGTACGGCTGCGATTAGCCCTGCTCGTTTTAATGACCTCGATACAGCCCAACAATTTAAAGAGTTCGCCGATGAGATAAGGGAGGCCTGTGGAGGAATTCCAATCGGTTTTAAGCTTTCCGCTCAACACATCGAAGCTGATATCGACTTTGCCTTAGAAGCAAGTTGCGACTACATCATTCTTGATGGACGAGGTGGAGGAACTGGAGCCGCTCCAGATGTTTTCAAGAACAATATTTCAATCCCGACGATTCCCGCCTTAGCACGTGCTAGACGGCATCTTGATCAAAGCGATTCCAACGTGACTTTGATCATCACCGGGGGATTGAGACACGAAGGTGATTTCGTTAAAGCGATGGCTATGGGGGCGGATGCTATAGCGGTTTCAAATTCAGCTCTACAAGCCATCGGTTGTTTAGGGATGCGAGCGTGTCATACCAACAATTGCCCCGTAGGCATTGCTACTCAAAAAGATGAGTTGAGAGCTCGATTTGAAATTCAAAAATCAGCCCGACAATTGGCAAATTACTTTGAAGCTACTGTTGGGCTGATGAAAGTCTTAGCCCGAGCTTGTGGATACAGCCATCTCAATCAATTGAACCCGAATGATCTCACTACATTTAATCGGGAGATGCATGATTTGACGGGCATTGCGTATGCTGGATTGGGGCTTTAGATTCCGTTTTAAATGTTAAGTCATCGCCCAGTTGGTTTGCGTTTTGTTTATCCCTCGCTAAAGCTTCGGGCTTGGTAGATGTGAATCGCTATCAAAGAGTTAGTTGTAATTAGTTCCTGTTGATTAAACAGGAACTAAGCCGAGTTGGGATCAACTCGGCCATGAATAAAGACCCTAGGTCTTTATTCCATTATTACTGCGTAGG
>JANQLS010000082.1 GCA_028280485.1 Planctomycetota bacterium | reverse complement strand
AAGCCGAGCTGGGATCAGTTCGGCCGCAAACATAGGGGCGAAGACCCTATGTTTAGCGGAGTGTAGTCAAATCTTTGATTTGGCGGAACGGTTGAAACTTTCTCCGCAGGAGCAAGTTTCAACAGGAACTAATTAGTTTTACTCCGTATCACAAGGGCAAACGAGAATCGGAGATTTCACAGCCTGAACTTCATCCAACCTTTTTACAGGCTGAAGTTGAGGAGCATTTTGTAACAGTTCGGGGTTTTGTTTGGCCTCTTCGGCGATTTGGAGCATCGCATCGCAAAACGAATCTAAAGTTTGAAGAGTCTCCGTTTCGGTCGGCTCGATCATCAGAGCTTCATGAACGACCAAGGGGAAGTAAATCGTCGGAGGATGGTAGCCTAGATCGATCAGTCGCTTAGCGATGTCTAAAGCCCTGGCACCAAATGCTTTTTGGTGGCGAGCGGTGAAGACAACCTCGTGCATACAATCCGTTGAGAATGGAAGATGGAATTCGCCCTCTAGGCGTTTACGAATGTAATTAGCATTGAGGACCGCAATTTGGCTCACCTGTTTGAGGTCTTCAGGTCCGTGCGCCAAGGCATAAACTAACGCTCTCAATAAAATTCCACTATTACCGAAGTGGGTTCGTACTTTTCCGATGGAGCTAGGATGATCTTGAGAGAGTCGATAGGTAGGGCTTAAGCCATTTTGCTGAGATGAAACTTCTTCGATTCGGGGTACCGGGAGAAACGGTTCTAACTTGTCGGTACAAGCGATGGGACCCGCTCCCGGTCCGCCACCACCGTGGGGTGTCGAGAACGTTTTATGGAGGTTGTAGTGCATCACATCCACCCCAAAGTCACCGGGGCGAGTGATTCCCATGATCGCGTTCATGTTGGCGCCATCCATGTAGAGAAAAGCGTCGACGGAATGAAGCGCTTCACTGATCTCGGCGATTTGGGGTTCAAAGATTCCCAATGTATTGGGGTTGGTAATCATCATGCCGGCAACATCATCCTTGAGAGCTTCCCGGAAGCTTTCCATGTCGACGGTACCGTCACCTCCAGATTTGACTTCACGAGTTTTAAATCCGGCGATCGTGCAACTCGATGGATTGGTGCCGTGAGCACTATCCGGAATGAGGATCACATTTTTTTCATTGGGATGATGTTCTTCGTGGTAAGCCTTGAACATCATCAGTGCCGTGAGCTCTCCGTGGGCGCCCGCAGCCGGTTGAAGAGAGACATGGGGGAGGCCAGAGACCTCCGCTAAAATCTGTTGAAGTTGAAAGAAGACGGCGAGCCAACCTTGGATCTCTTCTTCTTTCGCGAGGGGATGCGCTTGACTGAATCCCTTGAGGCTTGCGATCGCTTCATTAATCCGAGGGTTGTACTTCATGGTACAGGATCCCAGGGGATAGAATTCAGTATCGATCGACATATTTCGTTGGGAGAGTCGCGTGTAATGACGGACCCCGTCCAGTTCTCCCACCTCAGGTAAATTCAGGGCGGATTGGCGTAGCTTCACTCCCGAAAGGCAATCATCGAGCTCGGGTAATCCATCGGGGATGGGCGGAGCTTCCACTCCTTCTCTTCCGGGTTGAGAAATTTCGAACAAGGTGGGCAGAGGATTTTCAGTGGCTCTCATGATCAAGATTTCACTTCGGGAGTCTGAGGGTTCTTCAAGGTTCGGGAGATACGGTTGGGCGAGGTGATCGAGGGATTTCCGTTGAGGATTTCGATCAAGGCTCGGCTTAACAGTTCCACTTCTTCGATCGTGTTTTGATCAGTGAAACTAAAGAGCATCTGATTTTTTCGTTCGGTTGAGTAGAGACCTAAGGGCAGTCCGCCTTGAATGTCTCTCTTCCCTAATTCTTCGTAGACGAGATCGGCATCATCAGGAAGTTCTAATGCGAACTCGTTAAAGATCGGACCTTCGGAGATCGGTTGAACTCCCGGGATTTGACTCAGTTTATTCTTGGCGTGATGGGCGAGACGAACCGCGAGTTCAGCCATTTGTTTTAATCCCTTTTCACCGAGGAAGGCTAAGGTCATCGCGCCTCTCAGGCAACAGAGGCCTTGGTTGGTGCAAATATTTGAAGTGGCCCGCTCTCTTCGAATGTGTTGTTCTCGGGTTTGAAAGGTGAGAACGAAGCCCCGGTTTCCATCGCTGTCTTTGGTTTCACCCACGATTCGACCGGGGATCTTTCGCACGTGTTTTTGGCGGGTAGCGAAAAAGGCGAATGTCGGTCCGCCTAAATTGGCAGGATTGCCGAGGGGCTGGCCGTCTCCGATCGCAATATCAGCGCCGTAGTCCCCGGGAGCATCCAAGAGGGATAGCGAAATGGGGTTGACGGAGGCGATCAACAGGGGAGCACGTTTGAATTCCTTTTGGTCGATAAGTTCACGAATCTTTTGCCCCGATTCTATCCCTCCAAAAAAGTTAGGATTTTGAAGAGCAACCGCAAAGACTGTCTCATCGAGGAGTTCGACGAATGCTTTTTGGTCGATCAGTCCGTCGGGGCCGGTAGGAATTTTTTCGACGGTGATGGGATGCTGTTTAGTATACGTGTCTAAAACCTTCAAGGCTTCAGGTTGAAAGGTTTCAGCTACGAGAATTTTTTTCCCTTTGGAGTGCACTCCATACGCCATCAAGGTCGCTTCAGCTAAGGCTGTTCCAATGTCGTACATCGAGGCGTTGGATAAATCCATCGCAGTGAGTCTGGCGATGAGAGTTTGATACTCGAAGATCGCCTGCAGAGTTCCCTGGCTCACCTCTGGTTGATAGGGTGTATAAGCCGTATTGAATTCACCGCGGTTCGAAAGGTAATCGACCACCGCAGGGATGAAATGGCGATAGACTCCTGCTCCTAAAAAAGAAGGCCGGCTTTTATGCGCGTCGTTTTTTTCAGAGAGGCTTTCTAACTTCCGAGTGAGTTCGGTTTCGGTGTGTCGCTCGGGAATGTTTAAGGAGTTTTTTAGACGAATCTCTTCAGGGATGGCTTTGAATAGTTCGTCGAGTGAAGACAAGCCTATAGTGTCGAGCATCTTTTGGATGTCTTCGGGGGTGTGTTGTAGGTACGCCATTTAAGCTCTCGTTTAGTTTGAAACGGTTGAACTAAGGCCCGAAGGGCATGAGTTCAACTTTATTATTTAATTCCTGCCGAAGCAGGAATTCAGCCTGCTTGGGATCAAGCAGGCCGCGAACGTGGATTCGAAGAGTCTGCGTTCAGCGGAGTGTAGACAATCCGAAGGAATGTCGAAACGGTTGAACTAAGGCCCGAAGGGCATGAGTTCAACTTTATTATTTCAGTGTTCTTCCTGGGCAACAAAATTCTCGTAATCCTTAGCACTCATCAAGGAATTCAATTCCTCTGAGTTTTGAACTCGAATGCTCACAATCCAGGCTCCCTCATAAGGAGATTCGCTGAAGAGATCTAAGTTGTTTTCGAGATCTTCTTGGACTTCTACGATTTCACCCGAGATTGGGGCGAAGAGTTCACTCGCCGTTTTAGTGGATTCGATCTCTCCGAAAGCTTCACCTTGTTCCACTTCTGAGCCGACATCCTTGGTGGCTTCAACGAATACGATGTCGCCTAATTGTTCGACGGCATGATGGGTGATACCCACATAGGCTAGATCTCCATCGACTCGAATCCATTCGTGAGAATCGCTATATTTTAAATTATCAGGAAAGCTCATCACTATTTCTCCACTTCATTTGATGTCTTTAAGTCATAAAATCACATTCAAGGCTGAATTTTGATTTTCATGCCATTGAATTTAGTTCTCTGAATTCAAACGATCTCAGAGTGACTTATGAACTTAAATTATTAGACCTAGGGTTACTCGAAAGATCCTTTATAGATCCAATCCTGTTCAGGGGGGCTGAAATAGCTCTCTTCACTCATCCCTCCTCAGTCCCTTTTTAACTCCGCCCCGATCGCACGAGTCGATCACAAAGGGTTTGACGCAAGGGTCTGACTGTCAGTTACAGTAAAAAGGATCAATAAGGATCGATTGGGGGGGATCCATCAATTCCCCCCTCAGGGATTAAGGATATTAAAGCGAATGGATTCCTCTTGGGAACCATGAAAATGGAGCTTTTCTGGATTATTTTTACTCATTAGTACCGGTCCACCAGGTACTCAGCCGAGCTGGGATCAGCTCGGTCGCGAGCAAAGGACCAAAGGGCTTTGCTCCATCATGGCTTCACAGGCTCAATGAGCATGTCTTTGGCGGAGTGAAAGCAAATCTATGATTTGCTGGAACGGTTGAAGCAGGCTCCGAAGGAGCTTGTTTCAACATAAAAGATTGAGTACCTGGTTAACAGGTACTCAGCCGAGCGGGGACCAGCTCGGCCGCGAACAAAGGCCCAAGGGCTTTGCTCCATCATGGCTGCATAGGCTCAACAAGCCTGTGTTTGGCGGAGTGAAAGCAAATCTTTGATTTGCTGGAGCGGTTGAAGCAGGCTCCGAAGGAGCTTGTTTCAACATAAAAGATACAGCTCACAGCGCTTTTGACGCTTGCTTGCGGGTATTCGAAAAGAACGGTAGGGCCACTGGGGTAATCGGGGTGATTTTCCCTCGAATATCGACAAATAAATCCTCGCTGGAATCAGTGTCGGAAGTGACTGAAATGAGAGCCACTGGGTGACCCAGAGTGGGGGAGGGGATTCCACTGGTGACTTCCCCAATTTCGCGTTCTCCTTGAAGCACTTTCATGCCGGTTCGAGCAATTCGCTTCGATTCGATTTTAACTCCAACCAGTTTTCGAGAGGCTCCCTGTTCCTTAATCGCTTTTAAACGAGTTGAGCCCATGAATTCTCCCTTATCTAACTTCACGACAGGTCCGAGGCCGGCGTCGTAAGGGCTTAGGCTTTCACTGAGTTCCTGACCGTACAGAGGCATCCCGGCCTCGACTCGCAGGGTGTCGCGCGCTCCTAAGCCGATGGGAGCTAATCGAGGGCCGGCTGACTTCAGTAAGGTCTCCCAAGCTTCAACCGCTTTTTCATTGGGTAAAAAGATTTCGAAGCCGCGTTCTCCGGTATACCCGGTGGTTGCCAAGAGACCTTGAGTTCCTAAAATTTCACCTTCTGAGATTTTGTAGTAAGCCATCTCCTCAAGTAGCTTTAGGTCGATACCCAGTCCACTTGAAAGAATCTCATTAGAATTGGGGCCTTGGATAGCGATCATTGCGAGTTCGGAGGAGAGGTCTTTGAGTTCAGCGTTACGGCCGTTTTTATGTTTCTCAAACCAAGCGATCACTTTCTCCCGGTTACTCGCATTAACGACGATGAAAAGGCGATCTTGAAGGCGATAGACAATCAAGTCATCTAAGATTCCTCCCTCTTCATTACAGACGAAGCCATAACGAGCCGATCCCAAAGCCAATTTAGAAACATCGAGAGTGACTAAGCTTTCAACCCAGGCCTCCGCATCGGGGCCTGAAACTTGGAGGCGGCCCATGTGACAAAGATCGAACAATCCCGCTGATTCACGAACTTGTTGGTGCTCTGCGGGAATCGTCGAGTAGCGAATGGGCATGTCCCAGCCATGAAAGTCTACGATGGTGGCGCCGTGATTTTGGTGAGAGCTGTAAAGGCAAGTTCTAGCCATCTTGATACTCTGAGTTCTCTCAAATGGGTTATTCTTTTGGCCGAAATAGTTGGCGAATCTAAGTTATGAGGAACTTTACCCTCAGTCTGAAGAGATGCCAAGCACTCTCAGCTCGTATTGAAGAGATTTATGAAGTTGGGTTGAGAACAAACGAAAAAGGCCTGCTGTAATCAGCAGGCCTTTTTCGTTTGTTCATATCTGAAACAGAGAATCTCAATAATCGAATTCGTCCGCTAAGGTCGTACCCGTTGACGATTTCTTAGAGGATCCTGATCTCTTTGAACTTGAGTTCTTCGGAGTATTGGAAGCGACCTTGTCGTTTTTCTTCGTTCGACTTTTAGGGGCGGCTCCAAAATCAACACCCTTCTTCTTGAGGATTTCAACGACTTTCGCTTTGTCGATCGTACCCTTGATGGTCAGATCCATGATCATGAATTTGGTTCGTGACCAGCTCCAACCGATGAAGCCGCTCGTATCGGATTTGATTCGAGTTGCGCAGGAAGGTTCATCCTCGCCGGCATGGAAGATCTTGATGATGGCTTTCTTTTCATCATCGGGATCTTTGAGAGATTCGACGATCATCGGGATCGGGTTCTTTTTGTCGAACCAGTTGTTCGCAGGGCGGTTTCTTTCTTTGATCGTGGACTTCACTGTGCCTTTTCTCGACCCATTTGTAAACTTTTGTAGGGTACAGAAGTTGGCGTACCAACGGGTTTTTCCTTTGCTCTCAACCATGAGCCAAGGACCCATGTGACCACTTCCATCCATCGTTAAAACTTGAGTTGTGAACTGGATGGTGAGATCTGATTTCAGGGGAATGGGAATCACAAAAGCACCACCGGTATGCGCCATAAAGGAGACATCTCCAGTGGGTTCATTTTGATTATTGCCAGGTGGCTGGAGACCCTGAGGAGTGGGTTTAGGAGTGCTCGACTTGGGGATCATGGTGTTTCTAAAGTCCATATTCTTATGAGCTTTTGAAACATCCTTTTGAAGGGTCTTGCCTTCTCCATAGTTCAAGGTCACTTCCCCGGTAGAAGGATCATAGTTTGAAATCTTGCTAGCCAAGGAGGGAAGGAGTTTGCCGATATTTTCAGCGATGATGATTTCCTCATCGGTTAAGCCCGAGAGATCAGGGCCCGTGTCGGTGTCGTTGTCATTTACGGCAACATCGGGATCGGAACTGCCATTGTCGTTAACTGGATTTTGGGGGTTCGGGTTGCCGTTGTTTTGAGGATTGCTACCGTTGTTATTGCTGGCGAGTTGTTCTTGAAACTTCTTTTCACTCTTAGCTTGTTGAATAGCGTCCGTAAAGAGAGTGGTCGCGCGTTGCAAGTCAGCATATGCCTGTTGAAAGCGACCGTTCTTAAGGTCGGTCGTACCGCCGCGTTCTAATTGTTCGGCGTCTTTAAAGGTTCTCAAGGCATACTTTTCAGCCTCGGCTTCGATGGCTTCTTTTTTGAGTTGAGCGAGAGCTTTGAGTTCTTGTTCAGCTTTTTCTTTAATGAGCTTGTTGTCTTTAGCTCGGGTTGCGATGCTCTTAAAGGTGTTTTCGAGGTATTTGAGTTTTCTCGCGAGACTTTTGATTTTGCCAGAATCGGTTTCCTCTTCGTAGGATGCATAGATCTTGCTGTAATCGGCGGTCGCTTTGGAATATTCATCTTTAGCATTGACGCCGGCTTGGGCTTGGTCGGCTAAGGCTCGAGCTTTTTTGACCGCTTCATCGGCTTCTGCGAATTCTTCTTCAGCTTTGTTGTAGGATTCACATTTTTTGATCAATGTGGCAAACCGGCTTCTCGCTTTGCTCAGTCTTGATTTCGCGGTTTTCTCTTTTCCCTCTTCGATTTTTTCTTTGGCTTCAGCGATAAACCCTTCAGCTTCTTCGAATTCATCGGGGTAGAGTTCATCCGCACCTTCTTCCTTGGCGGCATCGCGGGCGTCCTCCGCCCTTTTCATGGAAGACTCGAGGCCTTTACCCGAAGATTTGGACTCGTCTTTTGTATCTCCACCACCACAGGAGGTGAGCGTGAGGGGGAGAGCGATAAAGAGGAACAAGAGAACTAAGCCTTGCCCCCAGCTCTGAGAGCTAATGGAGGTAAAAGTCTGAGATGCTTTTAAATTCGAATCAGAATGCATGGGTATCTCTCCTGATAGTTTCAGGTCGAAAGTCAGGATCACTCCTTAGTACAGCCAAGAGGTTATTCTCTTAGGTCGGGAGGAACCTGCAATTTAGGATTTGTTACGTGCTTCATTTTTTGAGTTCCACTCCATGAAATCAAAATCGCCCTCTCAACTCAGGCGAATCGAAGCTCGGAGACCGTTCGAGCCTATTAAATGGATTTCAGATTTAAGACTAAAAGGAACTCACTGGGATCTTAGATCTAGATTGTCATCTATATGTCTATATGATCCCACATCAACTAAGTTAAATTGAATGGTATGGGCAAAAACTCCACAACTCTATAGTTTTATCTTACTTATAGGTCGAGAGGCAAGACTCAAGAGGTCAGGTTTAATCGGTTTTATCCGAAACCATCATTCCTCTGTATAAGCACCCATCGCTTTAAATTTTTTGTAACGCTCTTTTCGAAGCTCTTCAGGAGAGAGATCTTTGATCTCATTGAAATTCCTCATCACCGCTTCTTTGAGATTCTCTGCCATATGAGAGTGGTCCCGGTGGGCGCCTCCCAAGGGTTCAGAGACGATTTCATCGATAATCCCGAATCCCTGTAAGTCTTTAGCCGTCAGTTTTAAGGTTTCTGAGGCTTTTGCTTTGTACTCTGAAGTTTTCCAGAGAATAGCCGCGCAACCCTCAGGGGAAATCACCGAATAATAAGAATGCTCCAACATCAAAATTCGATCACCCAAGCCGATCCCGAGAGCTCCTCCGCTTCCTCCTTCGCCGATGACCGCACAGATCACGGGTACGCTCAAAGCTGCCATTTCCATCAAGTTGTTGGCGATGACAAAGGCTTGACCGCGTTCTTCGGCTCCGATGCCGGGGTACGCTCCGGGGGTGTTGATGAAGCTGAGAATTGGAACTCCAAACTTTGAGGCTAAATTCATTTTTAGCATGGCCTTACGATAGCCCTCTGGGTGGGGACAACCGAAGTTACATGCCAGCTTCTCAGCCGTATCTTTCCCTTTGCACTGACCGATGATCATGAATTTTTGACCATCGATTTTACCTAAGCCACATTTGATCGCTGGATCGTCTCGAAAAGCACGGTCACCGTGAAGGGGACGAAAATCATCGACGATGTAATTGATGTAGTCCGTGGTGAGGGGACGCTCGGGGTGACGAGCCGTCTGTACTTTTTGCCAAGGGGTTAGCTTGGAATAAATAGCCTTCTTTTTCTCGTTGCACCGCTGTATCAGCTGTTCGATCTGATCGCTGAGGTCAACTTCTGTCGAGGCGGCGAAGGCTCTGAGGTCTTCAATCTTGGATTCTAATTCTTCGATCGGGGCTTCGAATTCTAAACCCGCTCGGGATGGAGTGGCTGCCATAAGCTTTATTTTCGATTGCTTTCAGGGCGCTTTGATTTGTGCTAGGTTAACGGGCGTATTTTGCGTTTAGTAACGCCCTGGTAGTAGCTTAGTCGAGTTGCTCGTCGTGACAACCCACGATTTTAACCAATTTCATCAGAAATTCATAAAAATCTCAATTAAGGGAATGAATTCGTGCTATAAGTTTCACCCTTCAGGGCACCCACAACCCAACTCTTTTCTACCAACCTGCTCCAACGGTATGTTCTTTTTTTCAAAAATCTATATGATCTGAGTTGAAGGAGTGAGGAGTCCCCAGAGATGAGCTCAATTGAACTCCACTTTTAAACCACATCACCAAATTCTCTATCTGAGTACTTGACTTAAGTGCTTATGATATTTGATTTAGTGATAAATTTTCTGCATTTTTAGTCGTTGAGATAATTGGGAAGGAAATTCCTGGTGGTCGCACCCATTTGGTCAATCGAAGTATTTCCTCGGGGTTGGAACGAGTCGAATCAACAAGGGCCTGGAGTCGTAGAATTAGCTCCAGAAGACAATCCTCGAGGAAGAGCCCTCCAAGAAGAAATTCGATCATTAGGTTGGGATTCGGTTCCTGAGATCGTCGTTTCGGATATCTATTTCATTCAATCTGAAGGAGCTGACAGTGGGGCCAACAGCCCTCTCGGCCTCGATCCAGAGAAACTCAAAGAAGTCGTCGAAGCTTTATTGAGTGATCCCGTGACCCAAGGTTTCAGCATCGAGCAGCTTGAAGGTGGCGAAGATACCCACTCGTGGCGAGAAGCCCTCCATCGAGCAACCGTTCTCAAGCGAGCGGGAGTGATGGATCCCTCTGAAGCCTCAGCACTTCACGGTTTGGCCGATCTAGGACTCACCGGTTTCGCAGTTCGAACGGCTACTCGATTCTATTTTTATAATAAAGAATTGAATGCGGGCCAGCAGGAGATTCTCGCCTCGAAAGTCCTCTCGAATCCAGTGATCGAAGAAGTCTTTTGGGATAGAAGCCCGATTCAGCCACCTTTTCAAATAGGGGGAGAAAGCCAGTTCCAAAAGAACTCGATCTCTCTGGAAGGTCTCGATGATGATGAACTCATGAAGATCAGTCAGGAAGGGCAACTTTCCTTAGATCTCAATGAGATGCGCACGATTCAAGCTCATTACTCAAAGCTGGGACGCCCGCCTTCAGACATCGAATTAGAAACTCTGGCACAAACCTGGAGCGAGCACTGTTGTCACAAGACCTTTACCGGAGTCATCGACTATCGACGAGTCGAGCCGGATGGAACTGAAACTAAGGAAGTCATCGACAACCTTCTTAAGCAGACCATCAAGAAGGCGACCGATGAAATTGATGCACCTTGGTGCCTCTCCGTTTTTGTTGACAACGCAGGAGTCGTCGCCTTAGACGAAGAGTATGGTGTTTCCTTTAAAGTTGAAACCCACAATCACCCCTCGGCGATCGAGCCTTACGGTGGGGCGGGAACCGGAATCGGAGGCGTGATTCGAGATACCCTGGGAACAGGGCTCGGAGCACGACCCATTATCAATACCGATGTTTTTTGCTTCGGCCCATTGGATCTCGAATATCAAGATCTTCCCCAAGGAACTCTGCACCCCTTGCGAGTGATGCGAGGTGTCGTAGGAGGAGTGCGTGATTACGGTAATCGCATGGGCATCCCCACGGCGAATGGTGCGGTTTACTTTGACGAACGCTATATCGGAAATCCCTTGGTCTTCTGTGGAAGCGTCGGTCTTATTCCTCGCTCACAAGTTGACAAAGAAGTTCGTCCCGGTGATTTGATTTATGCCATGGGCGGCCGAACTGGGAGAGATGGAATTCATGGAGCAACTTTTAGTTCGGTTGAATTGACAGAAGAATCAGAAGTCGTCTCTTCGGGAGCTGTTCAGATCGGAAACGCCATCACGGAGAAAAAAGTATTAGATGTGCTCCTCGAAGCTCGAGACCGAGGCCTCTACCGAGCAATCACCGACTGTGGCGCTGGAGGATTCTCAAGTGCCGTCGGGGAGATGGGAGAGCAGACTGGAGCCAAAGTGGATCTGGAGAAAGCGCCGCTTAAATACGATGGTTTGACCTACACCGAAATTTGGATCTCTGAAGCTCAAGAGCGGATGGTCTTCGCGGTACCACCAGAGAATGCTCAGGCACTTGAAGAATTAGCGGCTTCGGAAGAGGTGGAATGTGTCTGCATCGGAGAATTCACCGATAGTGGTCGATTAGAACTCTTTTATCGCGGAGAAAGTGTCGGCGATCTTTCGATGGAATTCCTCCACGATGGAAATCCTCGTTTCGAACGAGAAGCTGTCTACCAAGTACCCGCTCATCAAGAAGAACAGTTCCCCACCGAAACGAGTGCAGGCCAGGCTCTTCACCGAATTTTAAGTAGTCCCAACGTCGCTTCTAAAGAATGGATTATCCGTCAGTACGATCATGAAGTTCAGGGTTTGAGTGTCGTCAAAGCGATGCAAGGACCTCGACGAGATGGACCCGGTGATGCATGTGCGTTCACTCCTCGGTTTGAATCCGATGCCACCGTTGTTGTCGGCTGTGGGATGAATCCTTGTTACGGTGATCTCGATCCTTACCGAATGGCTCTTTCGGCTATCGATGAAGCCATTCGAAATATTGTTGCTACCGGGGGAGACCCCGATCGCGTTGCGATCTTAGATAACTTCGCCTGGGGAAATACGCGACGTCCTCAAATCTTGGGTCAATTAGTAGAAGCTGCCAAAGGTTGCGCTGATGGCGCACTGGGATTTGGTACGCCATTCATCTCCGGTAAAGATAGTTTGAACAATGAATTTCAAGTTGGGGGTAAGGCGATCAATATTCCCCCGAGTTTATTGATCTCCTCTCTGTCGGTTGTGGATTCTGCGCATCAATTGATTTCCATGGACCTCAAGGCTTCCGGAAATGCGCTCTTGCTCATCGGAGATACCAAGTTGGAATTGGGAGGAAGTCACTACTTCCGTACCGTCGGTGGGGAAGGCGGAATCGTTCCCGATGTGGATTTAGTTAAGGCTAAAGAAATCTTCCAAAAGCTCTACAGCTTGGTCGAAGAAGGCTGGGTTCTCTCAGCCCACGATTTGAGCGAAGGGGGCTTAGCTGTAGCTGCCGCCGAGATGGCTTTCGCTGGTGAGATCGGTGCGAAACTCGAACTTCAAAAAGTTCTAAGTTCAGAAGATCTTCAACGTGACGATGCGCTTTTATTCAGTGAATCGAATAGTCGTTTCTTAATCGAAGTTTCCCAAGATCGAGTGGATGATTGCTTGAAGCGTTTCGGTTCGTTACCGATCGCTCAAGTCGGTCAAACCGTCGATAGTGATAAGTTAGAAATTGTTGGGCTTTCAGGTGAAAGCATCCTCGAGGAAAGTCTGGCCAGCTTGCGTGACAGTTGGCAACGACTTTCTAAAGAGATGGGTCCCCAAGTTGAAGTATCGTGAGGATGATATGTCTGTTCGTGTTCTCGTTCTAAGAAGCGCTGGAACCAACAATGATTTTGAAACCGTTCAGGCCTTTGAACTCGCAGGAGCTCAAGCGGAACGTCTCCATGTGCAAGCCCTAACTGAGGGGAAGCGCCGTCTGAGTGAATTTCAGATCTTGGCGATTCCCGGTGGATTCTCGTATGGAGATGATCTCGGGGCCGGAACGGTACTCGCGAATCAACTCCGTGCCAATCTCAGAGAAGACTTAGAGACCTTCGTTCAAGAAGGAAATCAGGTGATCGGAATTTGTAATGGATTTCAAATTTTAGTTCGCCTCGGTTTGCTCCCCGTTCCCGGAGGAGATAAAGCTGTTTCTTTAGTCGAAAATGTCTCCGGCCACTTCGAGTCAAGGTGGATACGGTTGAGAGTCGATACCGATTCGAGCCCCATTCTCAAAAAAGGGGAAGTCCTTGAGATGCCGGTTGCCCACAAAGAGGGGCGCCTCGTGGTTGCTTCAGATGAAATTTTCGATGAACTGATCAAGAATGACCAAGTCGCTTTCCGTTATACCGATGCTGAAGGTACGGAAGGAGACCCGGGCTATCCCGCAAATCCCAATGGATCGATCAGCTCGATCGCTGGGATTCAAAGTCCCTGTGGAAAGGTCTTAGGAATGATGCCTCACCCCGAGCGCCACCTCCGCTCACTGCACCATCCCGAATGGACCCGTCGAAAAGCCTTGGGTACTGTTTCAAATGATGATTGGAAGCAAGGCGACGGCTTTGTTATCTTTAAGCGAATGGTCGAAAAAGCCTTGGAGCTTCAGGGAGCGACCTGAGCGTAATATTTGAAATTCACACCCATTCGGGATGAAGGCCTGGGGCAGTAATTGGCTTTCGCCAAATTTGGCCCAGGCGCTAGAGAAGAAATGCTTAAAGGATGAGTATCCTGTAGCGCCACCCCTTGTGGGTGGCATTTCAGTAGCCAAATTCGCCAGAATTTGGGTGAAGAGATCCCAGCTGCGTGGAGACGCTAACTCGGGGAACGGGCAGGGGCAAGCCCTGCCAGTAGAGGTTGAAAACTAAGTTTATCAATTTCTTCATATCCTGCATTTTTTTGTAAGCGATCGCCCCCCTTCAAGTCCAAAATAGAGCAGACTCAGAGGGTGAGGGTCGATTTTTAAAAATCCCATTTTTTTAGATGTTTCCCAGAATGGGTGTCGTCTCTAATTTGTACCTCTTCGTACGAAATACCCTGGGTTGTTCCTGTTTTCATTAGAACCCTCATTCTGTAACTCTATTCAGAGGTCATCACCATGAAAGCTCTTTTGGTTATCACGCCCATCTTAGCTATCGTCTTTACTGTTTTGACTACCCTGGGAATGGATCTTCTCGATGAGTCCAATACCGAAGCTCAGAACTCACCCGTTGAATCCAACTTTGAGGAGCGATTGAGTTCTGTTGAAAATCAGATGGAAGCTCTGAACGAAAATTTGAATAAGGTGATCGCCAAGCTCGATGCGGTGGAAGCGCTATCGAAGCAGAAGGCCTCTCACGTTGCTCAAGGAGAAAAGGGTTCAGAGGAAGAAGTTAAAACGGAAATCGCAAAAGCTTCACTTTCAAATCCTGCTTCCAAAAAGATGAAGACTCTACTCAAGAATCCCGAGACCGAGGGAGAAGTTCGGGATTATGTGATGGGTTTGATTCAGCATGAGAGATCCGAAAGAGAACGCCGGCGACACGAAAATGTTCAGCGTCGTCGACAAGAAGAAAGAGAGCTTCGCGAAGGTCCCTACGGGAAATATAACTATCGCATCAACAAGATGGCGAAGAAGCTCAATCTCACCGATTGGCAAAAAGATAACTACAACAACCTTCTCAAGCGTTACGGTGATGAGCGAGCTCGCATTCGCAAAGAACGTCACGATCCTGAGCGATTAAAAGGTTTAAAAGGGGAACAGATCGTTACGCATTTTAAGACGGTTGAGAAAGACCTCGACAACCTCAATACTCAATTCGATCAAGAGTTTGGGGGTATCCTCGATGCGGGGCAGAGAGAAGCCTACAATGAATTACCCAAACACGAAAAAGGTGCTTCCAGCATCATGGGGGGGGGAGCTTTCGCTTCGACAATTCGAATGGTTGAAGATATCTCCGGATCTGCCACTCCATCAGGAAATGTGATCATCCATTCAGAGGTCATCGAAAGCGGATCTCCCACTGCAATTTTTGATATTCCTACTGGCAGTGGTGCCGAAGTTAGAGTGGAAACCAACACAGGCAATTCTAAGGCTTCAGGAAACGAAAAGCAGAAGTAAGAGTTATTCTCACCCCAAAATCAAAACAAGATCAAAAATTCAACTGAAAGAGTTCCTGTCGATGGACAGGAGCTCTTTTTTATTGGAATACCGAATGATGACATTATCCAAGCACGTTCATGAAAAACGCGTTTTGGGATTGAGGATTCGTCGTCGAGGGTGGCTGATAACCCGCAAATCTTCCCCTTGAGTTCCGGCAACGTAGACTCTCTTTAGTGTCGCTAAAGGAGGAGCGTTTATCGGTCGAGATGGACGATGGAGAAGCGTCCTGTTTTCGCTTCTCTATTATAGATGCCAAGAGAGAGGGGAAGTTTAATCTCTCGAGGCGGACCGTGAATTATCGTCCTTTTACCTTTGCTGTAAGTTTATTGCCGACCACCTTACGGAAGATTTTCCTCATGGGGGTTCTCGGGCTTAGCCTTTGTCTCGTCTTTGGCTGTAACATCTCCCCTCAAGTCAGTTGGCAGAAGGGAGGAGCTCAAACTCAAGAGATCACTCAAAGGAGTGGGGATGATCCTCTTCCCCATCACCTGAATTCTCAACCCACAGTATGGGTGTCACCTGAGCAACCAGCATTGAATTCCGGTCGAGATCAAGTGGTTTGGATTCGTTCGGATGCCCAAGACGAATGGCAACAACACGCCATCGTCAAAGCCGGACCCAGCGTGCCTCTGGAGCTTCCTGGAGAGGGCACTTGGGGAGTACTGATGACTCCTGTTCCTGAATCGGAAGATTGGAAACCAGCATCCGATGCTCAGCCCGATGCCATTATCACTGTCGATCTCACTGCGCCTCTACTCATAACCTTCGAAGTGATTCCCGAAAAGGAGCCCGGAAAAGCGGAGGTCCGTTGGCGTTCTCGCGATCGTTCCTTCGGAGTTTTTCCGGTAGCTTTAGAAACATCGGATGATCAAGGTGAAAGTTGGCAGTTAGTCACTCGGGGTGAATCCGAAGGAAGCTACTTAGTTGAGCTCCCCGTGATTGCTCCAGATGAAGATCCACCCAGTCGCTTAGTTCGAGTGCGAGTCGTCGACAAGATGGGAAATGCGACGAAGAGCCAGGCCTTAGAGATCTCTCGGATGCCGGTTTATTCTTATCCTCGCATCCTCGAAAAGAAAAACCTTTATTTGAATGAATCTCAGATTCAATTCGAGTACGACCTTGGGCCAGGGAAGCTGAACGGTCAAGTGGAGTTTTGGCTTCATGAAGCGGATGAGGAAACGGGCGAAGACCAACTCTTAGGAATCGATGCCGACAGCACCTCTCCCGCTATCTTTGAACTCGATGAAGGGGCTCATACCCTGTCGATTCGCATTCGCGATGCTGAGGGTCAAGTCACTCAGGAGCCGGGTCGTTCGGCCATCACCCGAGTTGTCGTAGACCGTCATGCTCCGAAAGTCACTATCCGAGATGCTCGAGCTATCGGTGGGGGGCCCTACACGATCCGGATGATCGTCGAGGCTGAAGATGTCGGTGAAGCGGGTCTCGAACGAATTCAACTCTACGGTTGCATCGGTGATGGCTCCTACCAACACTTGGGAGACTACGAACCGGGTCGACTCTTTGAGTTTGAGGTCGACGAGCCTAAAGGAATTTATTCTATTTTTGCGCGCGCGATCGATCTCGCTGGTAATCAGAGTGAAGAACCGCCTCAAGATACTCAATCGGGATCGGCGATGGCTAAGGTCGCGTTAGGAGTTCCCGATTTTGAAGTTGAGATCCTCTCCTTCTCCTCTCAAGCCGTCCTCAAGGGCGGATCCCGTCACTATGTTTTCCTAAAAAAGGTCTCTCATAATGCGGGGGCGCAACCTCAGAGAATGACTCTCTCTTACTCCTTTGAGGGTGATACAGGTTGGAATTCCATCGTCGAATCCCAGCCCTTCTCGACTCGAGTCGCCTGGGAACTCCCCAAAATAACGGCTCAAAATTGTCGCTTAAAAGTGGAAGCTTGGGGAGAGGATGGATTGAAGACGAGTTACATCACCCCTGATCCTTTTGCCATCGACTCGGAAGCTCCTGAGGTCAATATTATTCAAGCCGATGATCTCGGTGCAGGTAAGGTCTTGATTCATGTAGATTGGACGGAAGACACTCCCTCTGGAATCAAAAAGGGTTGGGTGTACTTCAGAAATATAGAACTTGATTCTCCCTGGCAAGTTCACAGTGAGGTTGAACCCCACTTCGCCACTTACACTCTCGATATTCCACCGGGTTTTTACGCTTTAAAAATCCAAGCTGAGGATCGAGTTGGGAATCGAGACTCCAAACCGAAATCGACTTCTCATGGGGATCTAAAAATCAAAGTTTTAGAGGTGAGCGATGGTGCGTTAAGTCTCCAAAACTTTCATGGCGGTCAGTATCGAGGAGGAGAGAGTCGGTACATCTTTTGGGATTATCAAGGCCCTGAAGGATTGTTAGATTCATCACCCTTCTCCCTTTCGTACAGTGTCGATGGAGGGAGCTCTTGGCTCACCATTGAGGATGGAGTCGACTTGCCGATCGAGTCTCGAAAATGGCTGTGGAACTTACCCAAATTAAAAGGAATTGAGTGTCAGGTTCGATTGCGAGCTCGTCTCAAAAGCGGCGCCTACCTTTCGGTGCGTTCAGCAAGGCCGTTTTTAGTGGAATCGCGGGCTCCTCGGAGTTTGTTCATCGGGCCGTCAGTCTCTTCAAAAGCCTCGTTTGAAATTTCTTTTCAATCTTGGTCAGCTCTCGACCCACTTCTTCCAACTTCGAAGACCGCTTGGAAGAGGGGGGATTTAGCTAAGCCGAATGAACAGGCCGTTCCCGTTGTGCGAGTGGATTGTTACGCAGCTAAGATCCCTGACGGTGATTGGTTCTTAGCCGGAACCTGGGAAGATCCAAAAGGCCAAATGGAAGTCACGAGTAAGATCAAAGTCAAACTTTCAGAAGGGGCCTATCGACTCGCCTTGGTCTCTACGGACTTGGTGGGGAACAGCTCTAAGCCCAGTCACGATCCCAAATTTGGGGGCGGAAAAGTTTTGATCGACAGCTTGAGGCCCGAGATGAAAGTACTCATCGCAGATACGCGAGATATCTACACCCGAGGAGAAGAAGTTTCAGTCAGGATTCGGGTAACCGATGAACATCTACCCAGTCATCCGGTGAGTCTCACTCTCACTCGAAAATCGGAGGAAGGCGAACTTGAACCTCAAGTGCTCGAACCACGCTTTCCTGCTCGTGGGACCTATATTTTGAATATGCCTGAGAAATCGGGAACTTACACCTTGGGTGTCGATGCTCAAGATGTTGCTGGAAACTCCTCTCACTTTGAACGGGTTTTCTTCGTGATGCCCCCTCAGCCGAGAGTAAGCTTTCGCAACTTCAGAAAGACGACTTATCTCCGTGGGGGAGAGCCCGTCGAGATCAAATGGGATTCTCGCTATGTGAGCTACAAAGGGCCGACTGTCGCTCTGCATTTGAGTCGAGACGGGGGGCTGAGTTGGACTTCCTTAGCCGAGGGCCTCGAAAATTCAGGTAGCTTTTTGTGGGAAGTGCCGCCTGAAGATTTTCAAAGAGGACGCCTGAGGATTGAAGTGCGTGGAGATCGCGACAATCTGGCGAGTTCGATTTCTGGGCCCATCATCGTTAGTACTAAGATTCCGAAGGTCGGAATCACCCGCATCGAATCTCATCAGAGTGAAGTTGAGCAAGATTCTTCAGCAAAAGTTCAAACTGAAACAGAGAGCTCACCGCTCTCTGTCGGCCAAGAATCGCCTGAATCACCCTCCGATTTAGGTGATAAAGGCCGAAATTAATCACTATCCCCTAAAAATGTCTCTCTCACTGGGTACAAATTAGAACTATAGGCTTCTCGTAGGTTCTCTTAACGGTTAATCTAATTTGATATCAGAGGGCTGATGGAGAGCGATTACTTATCTTAAAGCTCTTCATGAGTCAGAGATCTGTGAGAATCCGCGTAGCGGGAGTTAGAAGAGAACTCCCTCAAATAGATTAAGAATTGAGCTACGCGATAGTGAAGTGAAGAGAGCCCGCGCTCAAGCGCGAAGAGAGGGACCATGAACGGGGAGTATTCACCCGCCCACCGTGGAAGTATTTCTAGACGTTTGTCTCCAGTTAGCGACAAGGGATGTCGTCCGTCAAGATTGCTTCAATCCATCAATAAAATGCGTTCACTGACTTGTTGGGTAGCGACTTCGTGTTTGCTCCTCATCGGTTGGGGTTGTGATTCCATTCAAAAGATTCAAAGTTGGGGGCAAACGAAACCCAATTTGGTTTTACACGATGGAAAACCCATCACTTTGATCACCACCAAATTTGCGAAGGATCCCTCGCGACTTTACGGGTCGAGTAAGGAGTACGTCTTTAACTTTCACTTCGATCCCCTCTTGGTCGAGTTGGCGAACATTGAAGCTTATGCCCTTTGGACTCAAGATCGTGAAGGGGGAGACTGGCAGAAAATTCAAACATCTAAAATCATCGCAGGGCCGATGAGAGTGGAGCTCCCTTCCGATGGAGTCTACGGTTTACGGGCCTCGGTGATTTACAAAGATGGTCGTGAAATTTGTGTGCCGAGTCGATTCGATGGCCCTCTCGTCTGGCTCCATGTGGATCGACAACCGCCACAACTTTACTGGATCACTCCGAGTCAAGATCAGCCTCTCCCACGGAACTCCAACGTGAGTATTCGTTGGGGGGTGAGCGAGATGGAGTTTGAGAATAAAGAGATCACCGTTTCTCAGTCGAGTGATGGGGGGCGCACTTGGCACTCTATCGAAATTTTAAAAGGTCGAAATGGTGAGCAGTTCGCTTCTTGGAAAACTCCCGAGTTCGGTAAGGAATCGGTTTGGTTAAAGGTGAGTACAGAAGATTTTGTGGGAAACACTTCTGAGATCAAGCGCCTTGTAAAGTTTGAAAAACCTCAATGGGGAACTGAAGACCAAAACAAAAACCAAAAACTCGCAACTCAGCTGCCTCAAAAGAATGGGAACGAGCAGAGTACTCAACAAAAATCGAAGACCTTGGTCTCTCAAAATCCAAATGGTAAGGCGACTGCCGATATCAAAAATGAGACGCAAGGGACTTCAACTCAATTGAAGCCCATCAGCTACAGGCAAAACTCTGAAGAGGGCAATTTGATCGGTCCTCCAAAGCCGCCTTTGGAAGTCAAAACCGAAGGTACTCCCAAAAAAATAGATCCGCAAACTTCAAAAGTCAGTATTCAACTTAAGAATTTACAAGACGGTCGTACCTTCGCCGGTGGGATCGCGCGCTATTTGTTTTTTACAGTAGAAGGATTATCACCTGATACCACGATGGTTCAGGCGCAGTTAAAAGAGGCTGCAGGAGAGTGGCTTCCGCTGGGAGTTCATGTCTTAGCGAAAGAGGGGAAAATTCTTTGGAAGCTTCCAGAGCGTTCCATCGAGAAGGCTTCTATTCGACTGTTAGGTCTAAATAGAGCCACTCAAGAGACGGTGGCGACCAGTGACGTTTATTCTATTTCTGTCGATCATGAAGCACCTCACTCCTCGATTATTGGATTCCCTCGACAAGAGGATGGCAGTGTGGCGATTCGGATCAACGTGACGGATCGAGGTCCGGCGGGTATTGACAAGGTTATCCTTCATAAGACTTTGGATGGGGGACAGTCGTGGCAAGCCCAAGCGATTGAAGATGCCTCGAAATTGATTTCACTTAAGCCTGAACGAGGGCCGGTAGGATTCTACCTACAAGCCATCGATAAAGTCGGTCACGATACGGGGGCTCCCAGTCCTGGCACAAAGCCCCAAAAGACATTGGACGCCATCGTTGGCGGCGTTTTGAAAATTGTAGACCTTCCCCAGGCGGTCATCAAAGGGGGAACCGAGGTGACGTGCATGTGGGATTTCCAGGGACCGATCGGGGATGAAACCCTCTCGATCGATATCTCTCCGAATGGAATTAAAGATTGGCGTCCATTGGGTGAGTCGATAGTCAAAGCCCAGCGAAAGCTCTTAATCGTTCCCGCGGAAGACTCCGACAATTGGGTGTTGAGGTTGAGGCTGAAGTTAGCCGATAGTACTTTCTTGACGAGTAAGACTCAGCGCTTTGCCATCGATTCTTCTGCTCCCCAAATCATCTTGGGTCAGGTTCCTCGAGGGACGAAGGATGATCTTCAATTCACCATTCGGATGACCGATCCCGGGAAGGCTCAATTGGCCGAGCTACGTTCTTTCGTAAAACCGAAAGGGGAGAAAACGTGGCGAAGATTACCCATCGAGGCGGTCTCTTACGATAAAGACAAGGTAACTCTTCGACTGGATTCTTTAGAAGAGGGGATTTGGGAGTGTGCTCTCCAAGCGATGGATTCTGTTGGCAACCTATCCTTGTCACCCGAGTCGGGTTCGACGACAGAGTTTCAATTTTATTTAGATCGAACGCCGCCTCAACTTCAAGTTCAAGCCACTGCCTTTCCATGGGTTGAAGGGTACGAGGCGACGGTGGAGGTACAGCTCGATCGATCAGATGCTGAGCCTCCTCTCGTTCTTGAAGGACGAGGAGAAAGCGGTGGTTGGAAAGAAGTTCACCGGTGGGAAAGTTTGCCTCCTAACCAAGACCTCTTTTCCTTTAAGGTTCCCAAAGGGGTCAGTAGTTATGCCTTAAGATTTTCGATTCAAGATCGAATGGGGAACTCATCTCGCGCTCATTTGGGCCCGAGGCCGATCGAATCTGCGATGTCTTTTATCGATGTTAAAGAAGGGAAAGCTTTGAAGGCTGGAGAAACGATCAAGGTTCGTTGGAAGATTCACTCAGCTCTGATGGAACGAAAAGATGAGCTGAGAGTTTCAGTGAGTCATCGGGAAGGATTAAACGGTGAATGGTCACTCGTTTGTGATAGCGTTCCTGTCGACTCGATGTGTGCTTGGAGTGCACCCACTCAAGAAAGCCAAGGGCATTATTTAAGGGCAAGATTGTTTTTACGAGGAGAAGCCATCGCGGAAGCTCAACTAAGAAAGCCCTACTCTGTCTTGAGTAACGGAGGGCGGGAGCTGACGAAGGAAACTCCTCAAGCTAAAAACAATGTGAATGTGGTTCCAACGAGTTCTAAAGAGCAGGCCATTCAACTCTCGAATTGGCATGTGAATCGAGCGGAGCTTCAACTTTCAGCATTGTTAAAGCAAATTAAGGCTTTTCGAAAAGAAGAAGCCGCACTCGCAAAGTTAGAAACGATCCCTCCAAATCTTCAATCCCAATTGAACGAGAATCGACGAATGCTGGTGGAGCATCTCAATCAGGTGAAGAAAAACTTTACCGATGCTTACAAGCATAACAACCAAAACACCCGTGCTAGTTTTGGCTTGGCAAAATTGGAGAGAGCCCTCAACCCTAATGCGTATCACTTGGCGATTCCTTGGTTGAAGAAAACCTTGAATATCGACCCGAACCATACGGCAGCACTCAATGATTTGGGGGCGAGTTATATCCGACAGAAGAATTATATCGAAGCGGAAAAGACTCTTCTGAAGGCTTATAAGATCGTCTACAACAAGAAGGAAGCCGAAAAGCATCCGGGTCTCTTGTTTAACTGTGGGCAGGCTTTGTTCTTTCGTGGAAAGTATCAAAATGCCAAGAGCTTTTTTGGCGTTTTGATGACGCAACGCTCTGAAGAAGTGCCCAACTCAAAGCTCTGTTACTACTATATTGCCTGTTTTGTGCAGCTCGGCGAGAAGGAAAAAGCGCTTCAGTACCTGAATCGTTACGAATCTTATATGACCGAGAAAAATGCGCGAATCCTTAGAACTGCGCTCAATAGCTAAGAAGAGCTGATTGGGGTTCAAAATCTACGGCTATTTTTGGGAAGAGGAAGTTTAATTTCCTCTTCCTCCTGAGTATCGAACTTTATCTATATTTGTTACACTTCTCAGGTGGTTAAGAAAACAGAGAGAAATCCCCTCATCCTTGATAATACTCAGATTCATTCTCATGATTGGGAGTTGAATTCTGTCGACGCATCTTTGAAACAAGAGTTTCTCAATGAGCTCGATTGTTCTGAAGTGCTCGCTGACTTGCTGGTTCGCAGATCCTTTCGGTCTGTTGAAAAAGCGGCGGAGTTTTTAGATCCCAAGCTGTCTCACCTCCACGATCCCGATCTTTTACCGGGATTGCAAGAAGCGGTGGAGAGGATTGTTCAGTCGATCCGAGAAAATGAGAAAGTTGTCATCTTCGGGGATTACGATGTGGACGGGCTCTCTTCAACGGCTCTACTTTATGAGTTCCTTTCCTTTGTGGGCAAGCCTCCAGAAACTTATATCCCTGAGCGATTGAGTGAAGGATATGGGTTGAATGTGGAAGCCGTTAAAAAATTATCCCGCCAGGAAGTGGATCTTATCATTACCGTCGACAACGGTTCGACGGCATTTGAGGCTGCTCAAGCGGCTCGGGATCTTCAAATAGATTTAGTGATCATCGATCATCACCTATTGGATCAAGAACTGCCGGTCGCTAAGGCTGTCGTTAATCCCTGGCGGGCGGATAGTCGCTACCCCTTTAAAGATCTCGCCGGAGTGGGAGTGACTTTTAAAGTGGTTTGGGCCTTGTGCCAACATTTTTCTAGGGATAAGAAAGTTTCACCCGAGTTTCGTAAGTTCATGTTAGATACTTTGGCTTACGTCGCTTTGGGAACAGTGGCGGATGTTGTGCCATTGGTTGGGGAAAATCGAGTGTTGGTTCGATTTGGGTTGATGGCTTTAGAGGCTACAACTCGGCCGGGTCTGAGCGAGCTGGTGAGAGTTGCGATGGCGCGAGGGGGAGGGCTGGATTCGGTTGCGATCGCGTTTAGGATTGCTCCTTTGTTGAATGCTGCGGGAAGGATGGGGCGGTCGGATCAGGCATTAAAATTATTGATTTGTCAGGATCCTCAAGAAGCGAATGCGTTAAGACGCTCACTCGAAAAAGAGAACGAACAGAGAAAAGAAATCGAGCGTAAGATACATGAGGAAGCTCGTCAGGAAGTTCTTCATTCTTTTGATTTAAAAGAGGAGCGGGCGATTGTGTTAGCTCGCCAGGGGTGGCATCCGGGAGTGATCGGAATTGTCGCTTCCCGAATTGTTGACGAATTTTATCGCCCCACATTGTTGATTTGTTTGGAGGGGGAAGAAGGGAAGGGATCTGCTCGATCGATTTCACAGGTTTCGATTCGAGAGGCCTTAGAGGAATCCTCTCATTGCCTTCAGGGTTTTGGGGGGCATGCGATGGCGGCCGGGGTCAAGATTGATGCCCAGCGGGTTGAGGAGTTGCGTCGATCATTGAACCAAGCGGTTTCAGTTGAGCCTAAAGATATGATTCCTGAGATTGAAGTGGACGGTGAATATCCATTGTCGCTTTGGAATCATGAAGTTCTACGAGATATTCAGCGTTTGGCTCCATTCGGAGAAGGGAATCGTGAGCCTCGATTTGGATTGAAGGGAGCGGCCGTTGCAGGATCTCCACGCTATTTGGGGAAAACCGAAGAACACCTCACCTTTTTCGTCAGCGATCAACGCGTATCCTTAAGGGCGGTCGCTTTCGGACAAGCAAGGCTCCTTGAACCGGTATCCCAAAACAAGACCAACCTAAAATTCATCTACCAGCCCTACATCAACACTTTCAGAGGCGCCAACAGCATCGAGATGCGCATCCAAAAAATCCTCCTCTAATCCTACCTTGGGTACAAGTCGCATAACAATTTCATCACAAATCTTCGTACCTTGGGTGCAACAAAGCGAAGTAGCTCTTTAAATTCCATCATAGTGTATATACGATTTGGTTCCCTTTCCTCCTACCCAGGGTACAAATCTCATAATAACTTCATCACAAATCTTAGTACCTTGGGTGTAGCAAAGTGAAGTAGACCTTTAAAATCCATAAAAATGTAAACTCGATTTGAATCCCCCTTCATTTATGAACACTCCAAAAGAGCTCTCAAGCTAAACCCCAAACAAATAATGTCTTAACTCGTACCTTGGGTACGTTTGAGAAGATTGTTAAATGATTTTTGGGAATTCAGATCTTGAAAACGGAAGGTGCCCCTTTGTTTATTTCTGAGTAACGTAAAATCTATTTTCCATTCGAAATTAAAGGGCAATGATGTTGCAGTTGAATTGGGTGAGTACTCTTTATTTTTCTTGGCTTTTGTGGTGTTAGTAATTCGAAAGCGTACTTTGATACGAAGCTGTGAGTTTATGTACGTAGTTTGATCGCTGGATTTAAGGTCTTTATTATTTTGGTTTTAATCGTTTTGATCTGACACTTCTTGTCGATATTGACATGAATTGTTGATCAATCCCCGTTGGTTCCGGTAAGAAGTAATAGGTGCTTATGTTGCCCAATAAAATATCTCCTTATAGAACCAAGTCTTAAGTGTTTTTATAAATTTTCCTCTTTTGCTGGCACGTAGATTGCGATTCACACTGTCGCTTGAATGTAAAAAGCTCGAACTGAAATTAGATGGTAGTCTTTGAAAGGAGGAGGGAGTTTCGAGCTTGTTCAGGTTCTAATCCTGAAACACTGTTATCACCAAGCCTAATTGAATTGAATTTCACCGAGTATTTTTACTTGGAGTAATTTGAATATCGTGATTTTCGAATGTGAAAATTCGAAATGAAGTTCTCGGTTTTCCACTAGAATGTAGGTGGGGCGAGAATTTTGGAAGATCTGGTTCATATCTCAAGGAGGAAAAGAGAGTATGAAGCGCAATCAAGGTTTTACCCTTATCGAACTTATGATCGTCGTAGCAATTATTGCTATTATCGCTGCTATTGCAATTCCCAGTCTTTTGAATGCACGTAAAGCTGGTAATGAAGCATCTGCAATTAGTTCTCTTAGAACTTTAACCACTGTTAACGAACAGTATCGTACTCGCTTCGGTGACTATGCTGATGGTTTGACAAGCTTGTCAGATGAAAATTACATTGACACCGTTTTAAGTGGTGGTACCAAGTCTGGTTATGGATTCACCTATACTGGTGGAGCCGACACTTGGAACTGTGTTGCCGATCCTACTACAGCTGGAACGACTGGTGACCGTGGTTTCTTCGTAAATGAAAGTGGAGTGATTCGCTTTGTTGGAGATACCTCTGGTGGATCTGCAGATGCAACTTCACCTGCTATCGACTAATAGCAAGAAGTTTGATTTCAAAAAGCCACGCCACGAGCGTGGCTTTTTTTTTGTAACTTCGATGAGCCTGATCGTAGTGTAATAGCTGAAGAGATTATAATTTAACTCAATACCCTGGGTAGGAGTGTAATTGACATTAGGTCGTAAGGTTGAATGGTTATTTATTAATAAGAAAACGGAATTATCTAATAATTTTTGAATCGCTGTTTATGTGTCGAAAGGTCGTTTCTTAGTGGTTGAGAGCTAAATTAATTAAATAGGTGAAAATTTTTGATCTGGGCACTGCCAGTCTCTAATGAGCGAATTGATTGAGCTATTGTTATGATTTTTTAATTGGGATAAAAATTATTTGTAAGCTTGTCAATTCAATAGCTGACTGTAGGCTCATTTCGGCAATTTACTAATGAGTCTCTTTTCATTTTAAAAGTGCCTTGAGGAAACCTTACGCTTTTTTTTCCAGCTCGATACTGAAGGAAGGCTTCTCGATATTCTATTCGGAACTGCCTTAGCATAATAAGGACTTGTCTCCGCGTTTCGGGGTCTTTACAAACTACTTTTGGATTGATTTTGCTTCGGGGTGGTCTGGATTTAGGCTTTGAATTTCTATTTTTCCTAAGGATGTTTTTTTGCCCTAAAAATTTGGATTTATCATCCCTAACTCGAGTTTGAATTTCGAGGACTCGTTCTCTGACTTTTTTTTCAATTAATGTTTTGAATTCATCGGCAGTAAATTTGTTTCTAAAAAGGGGTGGGATCGTTAGCTGAGCTTCTACTATTTCGGGAGTTCTTCCTTTTGAGCTAAAGTAAAATTTGGGCCGTTCTGCTTTCAGGCAAGAGTGGAATGAATCTTTAGGAAGGCTAACTAACCCAGGCCAATACTTAGGATCAGAGACTAATCTGGCTGAAACTGGATTTACAATCGTATAAACGATCATGTCTATTATGGCTTCCTCATCAATTAATATTTGCTTGCTGTAGGGGCGGGGATCCCATGTCGGCCCATCCAATCCAAATGCTGCTTTTATAAATCGTGAGATTAGACAATTAAATAAACTCATAAAATCTCCTAATCGAGCATCGTTATCTGTCAGGATTAAATGAAAATGATTTGACATAAAGCAAAATGCATGAAGTTCAATATTGTATTTGTGAAGTGAGTAACAGAGACAAAAAAGAATTGCATTGTTCACCTTCTTCGACGGATTTATTTTTAATTTTCTGCCAAAACACCTTTGAGATACATGGTAAGTTGCTCCTTCAAGAAAACAAAAAGGTTCACTCATGGAATATTACTCCTATAGAATTTCGAGGTAGGATTTGGGGGATTGGAAAAACCAGGGCGGTTATTTCTTGGAGAGATGGTTTTGCTTCATCGATTGAAGTAACCAACAAAAGATCTTAGTTTCAGCTTCTTGATTTCGCCGGTAACTTTTTATTTTTTCAAAGATTTTCGTACCTTGGGTACGGTTTAATCATGGAGCGCATGCGCCCGAAACCATTTAATAGTTTTGAATTGTGAGTGAGAGAAGATTCAGTTTTTCTAAGGAAAAAAATTATGAGTCAAAAATTAGAAATGAAGATTGCTCCTTCAATTCTTGCGGCCGATTTTTCTAAGTTAGGGGAGGAAGTTCGTCTGGTAGAGCGATCAGGGGTACAGCAGATTCATGTTGATGTGATGGACGGGCATTTCGTGCCAAATATTTCTATGGGGCCTTTGGTCGTGAAAGCGATCCGACCCGAGGTACAAATTCCATTAGATGTCCATTTGATGATTTCCCGCCCTCAGGATTATTTTGAGCCATTTATTAAGGCAGGAGCAAACCACATCACGTTCCATATCGAGTCAGATTGCAATGTGGATCAATGTATCTCCACTTTAAGAGGCCAAAATATGGGTGTGGGGCTCGCAATTAGCCCAGATACACCGGTTTCTGAGGTCTTGGAATGGCTGCCTAAGGTGGATATGATATTAGTCATGACAGTCTACCCTGGGTTCGGGGGGCAGGCGTTGATTCCTTCTACCCTCGAAAAAATACCTGAAATTCGAAACTACGAAAAAAAATTCCAGCAAGAATCCGATGGCGGATTTAGAATTCAGGTTCAGGTCGATGGTGGGATCGATTCCACTACGATTCGACTCGCAGCGGATGCTGGCGCTGATTGTTTTGTTGCCGGAAGCGCAATTTTCAACTCTCCTGATCCCGCCGATGAGATCAGGACCCTTTTTAATTTAATAAGAGAAACTTCTGAATGAATACTCCAGCGAAGTCTAATAAAGAACAGAAGACCAATCGCATTACCCAAGTAGATTCGGCTCCAAGTCGAGTTCAAGCCTCTAAAGAAAAAAATGCCCCTCAGATTCCAAACTCATCCGATCAAGGTGAGTCTTCTTCCCATTCCAATGGAGGTGGGAATAAAGGTAAGGCGAGTAGGGCTGAGGCCTCGCGTCGGAGAAGGGGAGATTCAAATGAAGCCCAATGGGTGAAATGCCGTAATTGCGGCAAGCTTATTTACAAGCAACACATGGAAGAAATGCTCTTTGTGTGCCCAGAATGTAATTTTCACTTTGAGATTCCTGGGCCGGTCAGAATTAATACACTCATCGATCAAGGAACTTTTGTAGAACGGTTCTCGAAAATTACTCCACAAGATCCGTTAAAGTTTAGTGCAAAAAAAGCTTATAAGGATCGATTAAATGCTGCCCAAAAGAATACCGGCTTAAAAGACGCATGTATTGTTGGGGAAGGAGAAATGGAGCAAATCCCCGTTGTCTTCGGGGTGAGTGATTCTCGGTTTTTGAGGGGGAGTATGGGGTCTGTCGTTGGTGAAAAGATCTGTAGAGGTTTAGAGTTAGCCTCTGAGCTATCAAGCCCGTTCATTTTCGTCTCTGGGTCTGGAGGGGGAGCCAGAATGGATGAGGGTATTTTATCTCTTATGCAGATGGCCAAAACGAGCGCAGCTGTATCTGAGTTTAGTCGGCAGGGTGGGTTATTCATATCTATCTTGACCAATCCCACTATGGGTGGGGCAATGGCGAGTTTTGCAGCATTAGGTGATGTGATCATCGCAGAGCCTAAAGCATTGATTGGATTCGCCGGGCCCAATGTCATTCGACAGACGATTCGATCAGAAATTCCCGACGGGTTTCAGACTTCGGAATTTTTATTGGAGCATGGTTTTTTAGATTTCATTTCGGATAGATCTGAACTAAAAGCAGAAATTGTACGCTTGCTGCGTTATCTGCACTTAAAAGAGTAGCTTCAGATTAATTAGTATTATCAATCGTACATAAAATAAATGAAGGCCCGCATTACACTTCTAGGGTCAGGAACTGCCGTTCCAACCTTGAAGAGAAATTCTCCAGGATTAGTTGTTAAAGTCGAGTTTGGGGATCTTTCTCAGAATGTTCAAATATTAATCGATCCCAGTGCCGGCAGTTCTCAGAGATTGGTTCGGCAGGGTTATCCCGTTGAGGATCTAACACACGTATTAATTACTCATTTTCACCCTGATCACACCGGGGATTTAGTTCCACTTTTCTTTGCTTTAAAGAATCCTCGATTTGAAAAAGTTGGAAGAAGCGCTCCTCTTCAAATTCATGGTCCCCCTGGATTAAATCAGTTAATAAAAGGTTTGAGAGGAGTGTATGGCCACTGGATTGATCTTGGAGATCGAGTTGCCATTATTGAACGGCAAGCTCCAGGCGGTGAATTATATTTTTCGAATCCATTATTTAAAATCACAGCTGTTCAGGTCGAACACTCTGAAAACAGTTGTGCTTATCGGTTCCAATTTCCCTCTGGGAAAATTTTCGTATATTCAGGAGATACCGATTATTGCCAAGGGATCATCGATGCTTCTCAAAATGCAGATCTTTTATTTTTAGAATGCGCGTTTCCAGAGGGTGAAAAAAAGTCTGGTCATCTGACACCTTCTGAGGCCGGTAAAGTGGCTAATACCGCTAATGTGTCGAAATTAGTACTAACTCATCTCTACCCTGAATGTGAGGGTAAGGATTTGATCTCTCCCTGCCGAGAACACTATTCAGGCTCAGTGATCGTTGGTGAAGATGGGCTATCCTTTGATCTATAACTGCGCTCAATTGTGAGATCCGGATCCTCCAGATAATAATGAGATTGTTCCGGGTAACTGTATGTCAATATTTTCACATTTTACATGGCGAGGTGCTCATGGAGCGCGGGAGAATCTTAATTCTCGGAAATAGTAAAGAGTCGACCTACGAAATTCGTAGTTTGCTTGATAACAAAAGATTCGAGGTGGAAATTGCCTTAAGCCCAGAGGTTGGGAAGGCAGTCCTCAGTACTCGCCAAATGAGCCTTGTCATGGTTCATACTGAGATGCTGAAGCAAGAAGACTTAGATTTCATGTCATTCCTCAAAGATCGCTTAGAGCGGACTCCTCTTGCAGTATTAGGGGAGGAGGCGACAAGTCGAGAGGATGTGCTCACGCTCAGCACTGATGTAGGGAGATTCAATAAGCCCTATCAAAGTGAAGACTTAATTACTTTCATTGAATCGCTTTAGAAAAATTAACTCGTACCCAGGGTATCAAATAATTACACCTAATCTCTGTTTCTATAAGTACCCTGGGTAGGAAAGCTCACTCTTTTTTATAGTACCCTTAGTCTTCTGCCTCGATTTTTATCGGTGTATCGAGATTATTTGTGAAGACTGCAGCCTGTTAGTTCACATCAATCTTTGTTATGATTCATATTATCTGATTGGGTCTAGTTTGATTAGATATTGAAGAGAAGGATCGCCTGTTTAAGTCTTTCTGCTGAAGGCGATTGAGATCTTTCCTCATTCTATAATTTTGAATTGAATCATTGGTATCACCGGCTCGGTGTACACGGAATTTTTGAGTTTTCTACATGAGTTTGCATCACGAGTTTCGTCAACTTGAAGATCAGGGAATCGATCTTGTCGAAATCTTAGGGCAAGATGAATACTTACGGAATCCTGCTGATTTACAAGCCATTTTAGATAGATTGCGTGAGCGGGGAGGTGAACTCTATAGTGAAGTTTTATTTTTTTTAACGCATAGAAGGTTTTCACCTGATAGGGCAAGTGAGCTTTGGCAATCCATTTTAGATAATAAAAAAGAAATGGAATCCAAATTGGGAAGGCGAGTCTGTTTTAGGGTCGCCGCGGCGGACTATCTACACGATCAAACTGGGATCTTGGAAGGTGTCCGGCTATTATCCCGAGTCGAGATGGATAATCTTCTTGGTTATGTAAATGTTGACGATGTAACTTCAGTGTTTACCCGCCGATTTTTTAATGATGCCCTTGTCTCAGAGATTCATCGCGCCCGACGTTACGGTCACCCATTGTCATTGTTGGTGATCGATTTAGATAATTTCAAAGAGATTAATGATAAGTTTGGCCATTTAGAAGGTGATAACGCCTTACGTCAAGCCGGGCGTCTCCTGAGGCAATCAACTCGTCAAAATGATATTGTTTGTCGATTTGGTGGAGATGAGTTTGCGATTTTACTCCCAGAATCCGGGAATTCCGAAGCTTTCAGCCTAGCAGATCGTATTCGAAAGGCTTTAGGAAGAGTTTTAATTAAATCTTCTGCGGTGGAAGGTAAGAAACTACTGGATGAGGATCAAGATTCAGACTCCGTTCCTTTATCAGCCAGTATCGGTGGGGCAACTTATCCCTCTGATTGTGATTCGAGTGAAGATTTATTAAGGCTTGCGGATCAAAGGTGCTTAGAAGCAAAGCGCTTAGGAAAGGACCAAATCCGATTAGGGGCGGGATCCGGATTCTTTTAACAAATTAACTCAGCATTCAATTTTACCTTTAAAAGCTATCATTAAAGCCTACCCAGGGTACCAGAATTTTAATCCCTTCGCCTATATTAAGTCTTTGTAAGGCCTTTTACTGTTGATGTTTAGCTTGTACCCAAGGTGCGTGTTTGGCAGGATTTGAAAACTCGCTGGGAAAATTCAGTTATGGAATGTTGAAAGCTTATCTGGGGTGTGGCAATGTACGCAATTCTTTGACTTATGACTTAAGTGGGTTTTTGTTTATACGTTAGCCAAATCTTGGGAACGAGAGTGTTGCCCATTTAAACAATGACTTAGCCTCCTTTTCAAATGGATCGGAAAAGTCACCTCAAGGCCAACGCAATAAAGTACATTTGTTTTCAGAAATCTTATGACAGCTAAAAAAATCACCAAAATCACCCCAAGAACTCTTAAGGGATTTCGAGACTATTTACCTGAAGAGATGATTCCTCGACAAGAAATGTTACGGACATTGGAGGATGTTTTTCGAAGGTTTGGATTCCTCCCTCTGATGACCCCAGCTTTAGAATACTCTGACATTCTTACAGGAAAATATGGAGATGAAGGAGATTCCTTGCTCTATCGCTTCCTTGATAACGGGAAGCGTGATGTTGCCTTACGTTACGATCTCACCGTTCCATTGGCACGCGTAGTTGCTCAGTACCCTGCATTACCTCGTCCATTCCGAAGGTTTCAAATTGCACCAGTCTGGAGAGCAGAAAAACCTGCACGAGGTCGGTTTCGGGAATTCTATCAATGTGATGGTGATATTGTTGGTTCGAATGATGTCGTCGCGGATAGTGAAATCATTCAAATGGGAGCAGAGATGCTCATCTCCCTGGGAATCGAAGATTTCACAATTCGAATAAACAATAGAAAAGTGCTTTCAGGATTGATGTCAGATGTGGGGGTGGAGCCAGGAGAAGAAGAGATGGGGGTCTTAAGGACGATTGACAAGCTCCCAAAGATTGGCGAAGAAAAGACTCGCGATCTCTTATCTTCTGAAAATCAATTGAACTCAGATTCCATTGATCGTGTATTCGATTTTCTATCGATCCAGGGATCGATTGAGGAAATTTTAAATAGACTCAGTGGTTTTTTTGCAGAAGGTTCAATCGGAGAGTTAGGTACTAAAGAACTAAAAGAAGTTTTCAGCTTTTTGGAGGCCGTTGGGCTATCTGAAAAATTAGCTATCGATCTATCGATAGCCCGTGGCCTGAATTATTACACAGGGACGATTTATGAGACTTTTTTAGGAGGCCTACCTGGTTTTGGAGCGGTGATGAGTGGGGGGCGATATGATGGTTTGATTGGGACCTTCTGTAAGGAAGATATCCCGGGAGTAGGAATTAGTTTAGGGATCGATCGACTACTCGCTGGATTGGAGGAGCTAAACCTCATAAAGAAGAAGGCCACTACCTCTTCTGTTTTAGTGACCATTTTTGATGAAGATTTAGTTGCTCCTGCGGCAATTGCAGCAAAATTGATACGCGATTCGGGTATCCCCTGTGAACTATATCCCCAAGCTGCAAAGCTTAAAAAACAATTAAAGTACGCTGAAAGAACAGGGAAATCACTGGTGGTGATTATTGGTTCCGATGAGCATGAAAAAAATGTCGTTCAAGTAAAAGACTTAAATATGAGTAAACAATTTGAGGTTGCATTAAGTGATCTACCTAGCTGGATTCAAAGTAGATTGACCTAGATTTTTATTCGCAGCTTGCCTAATGTGACTCATCCCTGGGAGATGAATTTTAATTAATTTTTAGAAAATCGATTAGCAGGTAATACTCTCCTTCCTTGTACCCTGGGTTCGAGGTTTTTGTTATTAAGTGCTGATTATATTGAAGGTTGTGGCTTTAGGCTGCCACTGTTCTCAATGAATGCATTTGCCGATGTTTTACTAAATCTCCCTGTTTTTATTCGTTAAATACGTACCCAGGGTACGATTGAAAGGAACAAGATGGCGGCGGAAGCGTACGAATGAGGGTAGGTATAAATACTTGGTTCTCACAAAGGGGATTTAATTTTTTTAATGACGGATAGAGTGGAAGATCCCCAGGTCAACAGTGGTTTGATGCGAATGTATAAAGGCTCCGAAAGTCGCCGTCCATATCTCGATTTGACGGACGAAGAATGCATTCAATTGGCTCTTTCAGGGCAAGATCAGGGAAGAGGACTCGAAGAAATCTTTCGTCGCTACGGGAAAAAAATGTTCAATCTTCTTGTACGAATTCTTTGTGACCAGGAAGAGGCAAAAGATCTTGCTCAGGAGGTCTTTTTAAAAGTTCAGCTTCATTTGAAAGATTTTGATTCGAAGCGAAACTTTCGTTCTTGGATTTACACCATTTGCTGGAATCTCGCTCGAGATCAATTGAGAAAAAGAAGTCGGCGATCAAAAACAATCTCCCTCAATGCGGAGTCTTCTCAAGCTGAGTTCTTTTCAAATAGAGACCTGGTTGATACTGCAGGTGTTACTCCTTCTCAAGTTTGTGAGCTTAATGAGAGAGATGATTTCATTCGTTGTGCTCTTGCTCGAATTAGTCCAACTCAGAGAGCCTTGTTGATTTTGCGGGAGTACGAGGGATTAAGTTATGAAGAAATCGCCACTCTTTCTGGTGTGAGATTAGGTACAGTCAAGTCTAGGTTGAATCGAGCTCGTCTAGAATTTAAAGATCGTCTTCAAGAATTGAACCCGAAATTATTTAATTAGTTTTATGAGCATGAAAAAGACCGACCCTAAATGCTTACCTTATCAAGGGCTTTTTTCCGCTTTCCTTGACGGGGAAATTTCAACAGAAGATTCTGCACATTTGGAGACTCATCTAAATTCGTGTGAGCAATGCGATCAAGATCTCAGAAATATGGCTGCAGCAACAAAGATGATTCAGGATCTTCCTTTGGAACTTCCTCCAAAATCTTGGGAGGTGGAAGTCATTGGAGCATTAGCAGCCCATCAAAGTGATGAGACTCAAAAGCTTCCTTTTTCCTCTTTTTGGTGGAAGAACAAATGGGTTTGGGCTGCTGCCTCAATTTTGCTTCTCTCTTCCTGGGGAGGAGCATACTGGTTAGGAACTCTTTGGAAAAGCTCAACTTACGGTATTGAAGGTTCAAAAAAAATTGTCGAGATCCCTACCCAGGGTACAAATTTAGAGGAAAAATTGAGGCCATCGTCTACTCCTGAAAAAGCTGCGCCCAACAGTACCCAGGGTAGGAAAGATGAGGCTCTTGTTCTTCAAATTGCCTCTCTTAAGACTGAAAACAAAAAGCTGGCTGAGAGATTAAATTCTCAAGCGAACGAGTATGAGAAAATTTTAATTAAGTTAAAAACAACTCAGTCCCAGTTTGCTGAAAGGAATGATCAGTTTTTGAAAATGGAAGAGCAGCAAAACAATTTGTTGGTGACCGTAAATAACCTCAAGTCTCAACTTGAATCCGTACAACAAAAATATGATCAAGCAAAATTAAAAGCTCAGGAACTGATTGTTAAGTGGAATACCCAAATCAAAGAACAACAGGTCAAACCTAATTCTTTGGAGGAGCAGCTACAACCAGCCACTCCAAATTCAAAAACACACTTAGTTAGTCAAGCTTCCCCCGTTTTTTTTCAGCGAGAAAACGATCAAGTTGAGATTGTTCTATCAGGCTCACTATTCGATGTTGTTCCATTGTTGTTACAGACTGCAACCGATTCTTCTGATCACGAGCTTCAGGAATTGGCATTGGGAACTCTTGAAAACTTGTTAGAGGAATTTGTTACTAACGATTCGCCTTCTGAAAGCCCTTCGAATAAAGAAAATCCCCCTTTTCTTGGTGGATTGAAAAATAGGATATTAAAATACACGACAGGTGCACCTGAGTCATTTGACCATCAAGGGTCAAGTGATGGCGCTCACTCAATTTCTCAACGGTTAACACGTGTCGAGAAAGCCTGGGAGCTTTTCCAAAGCTCGAAAGTTCTAATTGGGGTAGAAATTTAGCGGCTCATTCTTCGCAATGAGTACTCATTTAGTAGGATGCAATGAACTCAATTTTCTCTGCTTACAAACAAACCTCTAATTTTCGCATGGGGCTTTCCTTGATTGGTTTTTTCCTTCTTGGTTCAGCTCAGTTTTCTTGCAGCGTAAACTCTGAAGCGAAGGTTGTCTCCTTTCTTCCTATTGAATCTCATACTGTGAAAGCTGAGGATCAGTTAATTAATAAGCTTCTTCCTAACGAATTTAAGCTAGAAGAAGGTCAAAGTGTGAATCGACACACTTATTCCATCGATGAGGGGGGGAGATTTACATTAATTAGAACCATCGACACTGATTTTAGTACTTTAGGGGTGGGGGTCGTTCCTATAACCAAAGAGATTGCTAAAGAGCAAGGAGTCACCCCATTCAGTGGTGTACTTGTTAAGTCTGTGAATAAAAGGAGTTCTGCAGAAAAGTCGGGGATCGAACTCTTGGATGTGATCTCAAGGTTTAATAATGTAGAAGTAAGCGATGTAAATAAGCTTCAGTTTCTCATTTCTCAAACAAAGCCCGGCGATGAAGTCGAAATTGAATATAAAAGAAAGGGAGATGAAACTCCTCGTAAGTCTAAGATCAAACTCGGGAAAGTTTCCCGAACTGTTAAAAGTAAGGCTTTTACTGAAGATCTCAAGTTACACGATGATGTGTTAAGGGCAGGGTATCGTCTCATTGAAATTCCAAAGAAAATCCTTCCAATCGTTCGCCACGACTTACAATTAAGTGATGTAAAAGGTCCCTCAGCAGTATTTATTTCAGCAATGCTACCTGGAGGTCCAAGCTTCTATAGTGATTTGAGAGTTCAAGACCAGATTATTGAAGTTAATGGAAAGTCAGTGCATTCCATCGCTGATTATAATTCAGCGACTGAAGCTTCCCGGCCGGATGAACGAATTGAGATTAAAGTTAGGCGGGGGGAAGAGGTCGTCACAGATGTCATTCGATTGGATGATAACTCCACCAGCCATTATGTGTTTAATCTGCTGGGATTAATTCACGTTGAAGGTGAGGCTCGTCATTCCTCATTTGGAATGATTTTCGATTTGCTTTTCCATTATCACAACTGGCGGATGATCACTAAAATTGATGATTCCTATTACCCCGAATATAAGACCGAGTGGGGGAGCGTAATAAACCTACTGTCATATTCAAATTCCCCTAAACGATGGAACTTTACTTTGTTTTGGATCCTGCCCATTACAGTTAATAAATATTGAAGTATTCACGAAGGATGCGAGCGGTGAGCCCCCAGATCTCATACCCTTCATATAGGAAAGTGTAAATAGAATGATGCGTTCCATTCGGTGCTTGATATACCCCACGTACTGAGAATGGATCTTCCTTCAAGATTTTAGACGGTATGTAAAAGATTTCTTGAACTTCTGATGGATTGATTTGAGGGGTGAACTCTCCTTCAACTTGGCCTACGAAGGGTTTGACTCGAGTACCCTTTGTGGTATTTGACCAACTGAGTTCGGCAAAAATCTTCACTTGATTTGGGGGGAGCCCGACCTCCTCATAACTTTCCCTAAGTGCCGTCGATTCAAGATTTTTATCTTCAGGTTCCCTTCCTCCGCCGGGCAATGAAATCTCACCAGCGTGTCGGGGAAGATTCTTGCTTCTCACTGTAAGTAATACTGACTCTTCTCCACCGATGTGGATCAGCGGTAAAAGAACAGCGTATTCACGTGGAGGTTGAGATTGATTTGCGAATCGAGGAAGCATGCTTGAATAGGTTCACTTGGGAGGATGGAGGAAGCTCAATTCACGTTGACCTAGGGATAAAAAAGAAGCGGACGCTCAATTTCTGATCGGTAGAAGGTGGCGTCCGCTTATTCTGTGGTCACGTTGAAGTGACTAAATTTTTATGGATTACGGTTGAGCTTAAACTGAGAAAGAGGAGCCACACCCGCAAGTTCCCGATGCGTTGGGGTTATTAAAAACAAATCCTCTTCCCATCAAGCCATCTTGAAAGTCCACTTGAGTGCCTTCCAAGTAAAGATTACTTTTGCTATCGACGATGACCTTTATTCCTTCTACATCGGTGATCTGATCATCTTCGTTCACTTTTGTATCGAAGCCCATTTTGTAGCTGAAACCTGAGCAACCTCCACCGACAACAATCAAGCGTAAAGCTGAGTCTGCGGGTAAGCGTTCGGCCTCTATTTCTCTACTCATGAGGACCTTGAGTTCTTCGATTGCTTTATCAGTTAATTGGACACCCATCCGATGACCTCCTGGTTGACGAGATTGGTAGTTCTGGTGAATCGATTTTTTAATCTTAATTCATGCTTAAACAGGCACTTGTTTTCGAGCACTTGTTTTCGTGCATGAGGCTCAATATCAAACGATTTATTTTACGATGGAAATTGAAAATTTCGAGGATGCCTTCTGGGGGAATGAATTTTTTCGATTTAGGTGAAGCTGCAAGATGAGGTGATTTAACACTTTGAAGGAACGAATCGACGATTTTGGATCGGATTCACAATTGACCAGCCATAACTCATTTCTAATATCGGCCGACGCTGCGAGTGATTTTTCTCAGGTTTTCCACATGTTCACAAATCAGGTTGGTGGCTTTTTCAATGTCTTCTTCTTTATTAAATCGGCCAATTCCAATTCTTAATGAGGCATGGGCAAGCTCGGGAGAAACACCCAAGGCTCGAAGGACGTAGGAGGGCTTTGGAATTTGGGAGGTACAGGCTGAGCCTGAAGAAACGGCGATTTTGCGTAGGCCAGTGATGAGGGATTCTCCCTGAACTCCATTAAAACTAATATTTAGATTCCCACTGAGGCGTTGATCGGAAGCTGGTTCTAAGCTCGGGCCATTGAGGGTGAGACGGTCTAGTCGAGATGATAGGCCTTCCCAAAGTAGGTTTCTTAATGCTTTTACGCGAATGTTTTCCTCGCTCATTTCTTCTTTACAGATTTCACAGGCTTTCGCCATGGCAACCGCGCCTGGAATGTTGACCGTTCCGGAGCGAATTCCTCTTTCTTGTCCTCCTCCCGTCATGAGGGGTGAAATTTTTACTCTGGGATTGCGGCCGCGAATAAACAAGCAACCAATTCCTTTTGGAGCATAGATTTTATGACCCGATATCGAAAGGAGATCGATACCTTGTTTCTCAACATCGATAGGGATTTTTCCCAGTGCTTGGGCGGCATCGGTGTGAAATAGGATTTTCTTTTCTTTTAAAAATTTACCGATCTGGTCGAGAGGTTGAATGGTGCCCACTTCATTTTGAGCTGCCATTAGAGAAACCAGTACTGTTTCTTTTCTTATGCTCTCTTCGATTTGTTCGGGGAGAAATGAGCCATCGCTTTGGGGCTTTAAGTAGGTGACTTCAACGCCTTGAGATTCCAGTTCTTTCATGGGGTCTAAAACCGCATGGTGTTCGATTTGGGAAGTGACTACATGAAGGCGTTTGCTGGAATTCAGTGCACGAATCGAACCGATGATAGCAAGGTTGTTCGATTCTGTTGCACCGCTTGTAAAAACGATATCTCGAGCACTTGCTCCTATGATTTCAGCGACATGTTGGCGTGAACGTTCTAAGGCCTCTTGGGCTCGCCAGCCGAACTCATGAGTGTTACTTGAGCTGTTCCCAAATTGTTCCTTAAGGTATGGAAGCATCGCTTCCAGTACTCGAGGATCGACAGGGGTTGTGGAATGGTTGTCCAAATAAATCGGAGAGGTCATCGAAGGGGTGCGATTCCACTAAAGAAGTACGTAAGTTAAATTGTGAAACTTCGTTACTCTACCCTATTCTCAATTTCAAACCAACCAATTCCGCACCCAGGGTACTAAAAGCTGAATCCCATAAACTCATATTTTGATTTTGGAAAAGTGTACCCAAGGAACGGGAAAGCTTGAAGGAAAGTGAACCCAGGGTACGGGAAGAGGGATTAAGAACAGGAGGAATGAATCTGGGTTTGCTGCACCCAGGGTACGAGGGAGGGGTGGATTTAGAAGGGGAGATGAGGTTTTGAGGTTATGTTTTGTCTGCTGAAAAAAGCAGCAAATGAGTGAGTTCAGCCCAACGATCGGGGGACGAAGGGTGCACCCAGGGTAGGAGGGTGGATAATTTTTGGGCGGGTTATTTGGCAGAGACGGTGAATGTTTTTCTGAGTGTTCCTCCTTGGGGGAGGTGGATGACGAGTTGGTAGCTACCGGGTTCGAGGTCGGGGAGGAGGAGATCTTCTTTGATCAGCTCACGGTAGCGAAGCAATTCGACATTATTTTTTAGAATGACGATGGTGGAGAAGCCCGACCCAAGGTTCGCCTTCACCTTTTCATTTTCACCCAAATCCTGAATTTTAACGGGGTAACCCTTTCTGAGGCTCGCCTTGAGATCAATCGGGTGTCGGTCGACTTCCACTTCAAGCTCTTCTGGTAAGTAACCTTGGCCAACGATCCTCACCCGATACTTCCCTGGGAAGAGATCCGGTAGTTTGCGGTCAACTTTTTGTGATTCCGTCGTCTTCAATTCAGGGCTCTCGATTTGGGCGACGAGCTTTCCTAATTCTCGGTTATAAATCGCAACCTTCACTTTCGCTTTCACCCACTCTCCCTTCACCTTGTCCGTTAAACTCAGTTTCACTGGACGGGGAGTAAGGTCTAACTTCCAAGAATTTTTATCCCCAGCCTGGATACGAATCGTCTTCAGGATGGGGGGATAATCGCAACTCACCCGATAAAGCCCAGGGGTTAAACCCAATATTTTGAATCTTCCCTTCTTGTCACACTGAACTTGGGTCTCAAAGCTCAGTTTCTCCGTTTGGTTTTGAGAGCTTAATTGGGTGCCCGCCTGATCTGGTAACGGCCCCTGAATTCTTAAGCTTAAGTCTTTGATCGGGGCTCCATCCCTCAAAACCTCTCCGAGTAGGGAACCCCAATTCAAATTCTCTAACTTCAAATTGAAAGTGAGATCTCGACCCCCCTCTAAAATAATAGAATTGTGTTCAGTTCCTTTGAATCGATGCTCAGCACCTTCTGGCAGCCAGGTATGGGATGAATTTCTTTCTCTCCAGGTGGGGTCTCCGAAAAAAATTAGATATTTTCCATCAGGTAATCGATCGAATCGATACTCTCCTTCACCATTGCTCGTGCTTGAACGAGGGAAGGGCCGATCGAGTTGAACGAGAACGATCGGCATATCGGGCTGAGAAGTTCCCCGAGCATCCTCTACCCTTCCGCTTAGGGTCGCTCCTTTTTGAAGTTCAAAAGATCTCGTTTCCACGCTGGGAACGTGCCAAGGTGCTGAAAAGATCTCGGAGTAATCCGCATGCATCATCCGCAGCCGGTAACTCCCCTGGGGCAAATTGCCAAATTTAAAATCTCCCAAGGCATTCGTCAAAGTGATATCTAAGATGGGTGGAGGGCTTGGTACTTCAATTCCCTGCACATAACCCAGGGGAGCCGAACGATCTTTGTAGAGTTCTATGCGCACATCTTGAATTGGTTTTCCTTGGAAAGAAACCTTTCCTTTGAGTCCTCCCTGCCGAACCATCGAGACTTCGATCGCGCGGGGAGAGTTCATCCCATCAAAAGAGAGAACTTCACTCACTCCCTCTAATTGTTGCCCGCCCCGAACTTTCACTCGATATTTACCACTGAAGGGAGCCAATCCTAATTTAAATCGCCCTTTTTCTAAGGTGTGAAAGAGCAAGCCACGATCCGCAACCCTCATGAATCCAGTAGGGGTTTGGAATTCGAGTTCTACCGCTTTAATCTCAACGTATTCACCTGAAAGTTTATCGATAGCGCTTCCATTGAGAAGGGGGGCAGGGCTTAACGACATTTGCACTCGATTGCCTGACACTTCCCTTTCGATTTTTTGAAATCCCGGAATCAGAGCTTGAACCCGATGCTCTCCTTCTTTTCCCCAACGTGCCAAAAGTGTTCCTCGATCTCCGGTGTATCCTAATCTTCTAGAGGTCTCACTCGAATGTGCATCTTTCTTATGAATCAAGGTCAATAACACATCGGGCAAAGGGTTGTTCTTAGGATCTGTGACAGAGATCAATACTTCTTCACCCTGCACTAAGCTGGCTTGTACCTGAGTCCACTTGGGAAGAGCGTTAACGGCAACCGTTTGTTCCCAACCTTGATATTGAGCGTGAGTGATGTGAACGTGATGCAGGCCAGGACTGAGAAGTTGACTTTCGAAACTCCCATCGTTTTTAGAGAAAACAGGAGTCGGTAGGGAATCGATTCCTACTCCCTCACTTCCAGTGATGGCCACTTTAGCTCCACTCAAGACTTCCCCGTTTTCAGTAAGGACTTTGCCGCGAATTTTTCCGCCTTCGAATAAGACGATTAAAAGGTAATTCCGATTCCCTGTCGTTTGTTGCTGAATACGTTCCTCTTGAGACAGAGTCCGTGAAAAGAATCCTTCTTTTTCAATCACTAACGGAGTAGCTGTACGAGGCAAAACAAATTCACCTAAAGAATCGGATTGGGTTGCCTCTGAATTCGTTGAGACTTTAGCCCCCGAGATGGCCCTGCCGTTGGAATCGAGGATACGTCCTCTAATCGAGAGAACTGGACTTTTAAACTTCGAACCTTGGTTAGAATCATTCGAGGATTCTTCTAAGGAGTTCGGATCTGGTAATGAGTTTTCTTCTTGAGAGTTCTCCGTCTTCGTCTTTTGAGAATCACTGGGATTGCCAACTAAGTTTGGATTCACATTCAAATGGGTTCGGTCTTCCCGATCTTCAGAAGTGGGATTCGAAGATTGGGAATCGACGGATCGATCACCAGTTTCAGATTCTTGATCTAAGAGATGGCTGGCTAGGAGCATACACCCTGCGAGCATCAACAAGAGAACGATGGGATGGACACCCTTTTTGGGCGTGCCCTTCTGATTGGGGGAGGGGTTCGGATTGAGAGAGACCATCGTCTCGCTCCTCTTCACTTTAGGTTCTTCACTTCAAATGAGGCTCGTTCCAAGAGCTCCGAAATTCAGGGAGCTGTCTGGAGTTGGGAATGTTCTTAATCCCGCAGTCGGAGAAATCGCAGGGTGGGTTCGTTAGAACACCATGATTTATTCAATATTACTCCGGCTGGCCTCAAATCAGGCTCTCGGCCTTTAACTTCTTTTATTCCCCTAAATCCTAACCATTTTAAGCTTTAGTGCAAGTTTGAGTCTGAGATCTTCCATTTGGCTGAAAATTAGCAAAAGCTTTTGTAGAAAAGAGTTAGTGCCATCTTTAAATAACCTTTAAAATCGACTCTTTCGATTAAATCTGAAGTGAATTGGGTTTATCCCCTCTTTTGTATCCTTCAATTCATAGAAATGACGGCACCCAAGAGTTAGGAAACGACTTGTTTCTGATGCTTTTGTGTGGGCGTTCAAAACGATTGATGGACACGAGAAATGAAGAGGCTTTCTTTAGAAACCTCTATTCCTTATTTGGGTTCACTATCTTTGACTGGGTTCTGACAGGCAACTCTGGTTGTTTTCAAGATTGCTCTCAAAGGTGGAGTTGTTTCAAGATTTGAGAGTTATCGGAATGATTCCCTTCTCAAGTCACCGGTCCAAACCCTGATCGAAAATTTATTTAAGATACCCATCTCGTTCCTCTTCAATCGGTAGGTCTGGAATGAGAATGCTTTAACCAAATTTAACTAAATAGGAGTAATGGGTCGCATGTCGTACCTAAAGATCCTTACAGGGGGTAGGGAGTGCTGTAGTGGGTGCTCGATCAAGTCTATCAAGTCTGCTCTGTTCAGCGGTCTTGCTCTTCTCGTTCTTCTCCAAGGAAGCACCTTCGCTCAAGTGATCACCGAAGTGATGTATCACTCAGTGGAGCAAGCCGGGGATGGAAGTGAAGATAAGCGATTTGAGTTTATCGAAATCTATAACGATAAACGCGATCCATTAGATCTCTCCGGTTACTACTTCTCAGATGGGATCAGTTTCACTTTTCCCGATGGAACATTTTTAGATGGCTACCGCTATTTGGTTGTTTGCGCTGATCCCGACTTCATCGCTGACCATTACAACATCAGTAACTCTTCGACCATCGGTCCATGGAGTAGCTCCACGGCCCTCAACAATGGCGGAGAACGTATCCGACTCAACCGTCCAGGCGGAGCAGAAGTATGCCGACTGAACTATAACGACCGTGGGAAATGGCCTGCGGGTGGTGATGGAACGGGGCATTCGATTCAATTGAAAGATCCCTACATCGAAATTGATGATCCCGATAATTGGCGTTTGAGTCGAGATCTCGGTGGAGATCCCGGTCGATCGAATCGCTCGGTCAATCGCCCCGATGTGATCATCAATGAAGGTCTGATCGATACGGCCGGAGTGCGCTTCATCGAGTTCTATAACTTTGGAGACTCTGAAGTGGACTTGAGTGGCTACCACGTCACCACCGATCGTCGAGACTTTATGCAAACGGTGATCCCCGGTGGTTCGACCATCGCTCCTCGATCCTGGCTGCATTTTACCGAGGCGGATTTAGGCTTAGATCTCTCCCTCCCCGTCGATGATGACCGAGTCTTTGTGGCTCTCACAAATCCCGATGGTGATGACATTATCGACTCTTACATCTTTCGCCCATCCGTTGCAGAACGAAGTGAAGCACGAATGCCCGATGGAGATGAGGATGTTGAAGACGCAGCCACTCCTACTCCAGGAGCCGCTAACGCCGTTCCCCTCAACGGGAATATCGTTATCAATGAAATCATGTATCACCCGATCAGTGAAAATGATGATGACGAATTCGTCGAAATCTACAACCGAGGTAACTCCGCAGTCGATTTAACCGGTTGGGAATTTAACAAAGGTATTAATTACGTCTTTGAAGACGGTCAAATGATCGGTGCCGGTGAATACCTGACGATCGCCCGAAATCCCGATCATATTCGAACTGTTCACGGGCTCGCTGGATCCCTCGTCGTTGGGCCAACTACTGAAGAAGCCTTGGATGATTTCGGTCGATTGAGTAATCGCGGAGAACGGATCACCCTCAAAAATCACGAAGGAAACACTGAAGATACAGTGCGCTATCGTGATGGTGGGGAGTGGCCTCACTGGGCGGATGGAAGAGGACCTTCCATCGAATTGATCGATCCCTTCTCTGATAACAACAATGGTCAAGCATGGGATGCCAGTGACGAAAGCGGAAAAGCGGAAACCCAAACCTTCCTCTATTCTGGCCCGTATAACGGGGGTGAATCTGAATTTCAGTTTTATCTCAAAGGACGCGGAATCTGTATCGTCGACGATGTTTCATTTACCTCTGACAATGGTGCGTTTGTAGAAGATGAAGTTTTCGTCGAAGTCGGCGACACTTGGAGGTGGTTTAAGGGAACTGAAGAAGCTTCGAATCCAACGACAGATTGGCGACAAATCGCTTTTGACGATGGCAGTTGGCTCTCTGGAGCAACTGGTATTGGATACGGAGATGGTCCTTACGCCACCACGATTACCGATATGCGTGATGGCTACATGACAATTTTCACGCGTAAAGAGTTCAATGTAACCAATGTCAATGATATCGATCAGTTGATCTTATCCGTGGCGATCGATGATGGATATTACGCTTACCTCAATGGAGTACAGGTTCATTCTCACAATGTCACCAGTCGAGCATTTGATGCTCGAGCCCAAAATGCGGGTGAGACCGTTGACACGGTGATCGATATCACCGACTACAAAGATGAGCTTGTCAATGGCAACAACGTTCTCGCCATTCAAGTCCACAACGCAGGGATATCGAGTTCTGACCTTACGTTTGTTCCCCGTCTTTACTCTGCCACTTTTGAACCTGGTGGAGGAACGAATCTTCTTTCCAATGGTTCTTTCGAGTCCAACACGAGTGGCTGGAAACTTGAAGGTAACCACATCCGTTCGGGTCATACCACTGAGGATGTCATCTCCGGTTCAGGTTCATTCAAAATTGTTTCAACCGGTCGTGGAGACTACAAGGTCAATCGTATCGAGACCGAAAACAGTGGTTTGCAAAATTTGCAGAACGGTCAAAATTATACAATTGCCTTTAAAGCGCGATGGGTCGTTGGATCACAGTCGATTCAAACTCGGGGATATAACAACTCCTACCCTAAAAACCATCAGCTCAATATTCCTGAAAACCTGGGAACCCCCAGCCAGGAAAATACTGCTCGAGCCGCTCACATTGCCCTTCACGGGGATGACAATCTGGGGCCAGTGATGAGAAATCTCACCCAGAGCACGGCTCAGCCAACCGCGAATTCTCCCGTAACCGTTTCGATCAAAGTCGATGATCCCGATGGTATTGAGAGTGTTATCTTAAATTACGGTGTCGGTAATCCTCCTGACTTCGAACCCGGTGGAGGTTCAGATCCTATGCCGGTGGGTATCTTCGACGACCATCGCGATGTGGGTGGCCCCTGCGGTGATGGTGATATGACCGAAGACGGGGGGGAGTACACCCTCACCGGTGGTGGAAATGATATTTGGCAGCAAGGGGACCAATTCCACTACGCTTACAAAGTTGTAACGGGTGACTTCTCGATGAGAGCCAGAATCGTTTCGCGCGATTGGGCGGGTCGTTGGGGAAAAGGTGGGATCATGGCTCGCCAATCTCTCGATAACACTTCGAGATACGCGTTCATGCACGATAATCCTCCTCAGGATGACGCCCGCGCCGCCTTCAGGCCCACTCACCAAGGGTCAGACAACTTTGAGACTCAAGTTCCCGGAGCCGACAAGCATCCCGATTGGATTCGATTGGATCGCGTTGGTGATGAGTTCCGGGCTTATGTTTCTACGAATGGAACGAGCTGGGGTGCACCGGTTGAGACCGATGATTGGGGAGGGAGTGCTCCCAATACCATTTACTTGGGCTTGGCACTTACGTCCCACGACGATTGTACGACTGCGACAGTCGTCTTCGACAATGTCGTGATCACCGGAGGTGATGATCCACCAGATCCCATCGGAGGTGGCAACGAGAATGACACTGTCGTTATGACCGATGCCGATGGTGATGGGGTCTACACCGGAAGTCTCCCTGGTTTTCTCAATTTCTCAAAAATTGCGTACTTTATCTCAGCAACAGACAATTTAGGCAACATAGGCCGTTTCCCCGTCGACAATATCGCAAGATCGAATCCCATGGTAACCAGTCGCGATGATGCTACTGTTATCGAAAGAACCTACGCGGTCATGGGAGTGGCAACGGCTCCATCCAATCCCCGAAATGCTCATACTTATCAATTCTGGATGCACGATGCAGCCGAACAATATATGGCTAACCGATTGCTACAATCGAATGATTTAGTCGGTGGTTCATTCGTCTTCCGGAATGAGCAGATCTTCCATGGCGCTGGAATCCGCTTTTCAGGTAGTCCCTGGGCTCGCCAGGGTTGGGGAGGTAGTTTCCGGGTGAAATTCCCCCGAGATAAACCGCTCCAAGAAAAGATCCGGAAGTTCAATACGGAGGATCACCAGGGAGCGGGAGGAATGGATGCTCGTGAAAGAACTTCGCATTATCTCATTCGGTATAATCGCGGAATGATTCGAGTGCCTTACTCCGAACAATGGTTCGTTCGCTGGAGAGTGAACTCCAGGAATACTGAGGATCGCGAGCATGTTGCTCCACCGAACTCTCAGTTCTTAGATGCTTGGTACGGTGACGAAGCGAATGGAGATTTCTTCGAAATCGATGATCGTTTTGAGTTCAACGATAGTGGAGGCCGGGTGACCAGTCGCGATGCCGCTGTAACTTATCCCCCTCACAGTTCAGGTTCGGGTTCCGACAAAGAGAACTACCGCTTCTACTTCGGGTTGAGACAACATGAAGATGAAGATGATTACAGTTCACTCATCAACCTCGCTCGAATCATGGATCCCGGTGAAACCAATAATACTTCCTTCGATAACCAGATCGACGATGTGATGGATGTCGAGCAAGTCTTAAGAGTCATGCTCATCCGGATCAATACCGATGACTGGGATACTTGGGGAACGAATCGTGGTAAGAATGCTTACTTGTTCAAGCCCTCTATCAGTGAGCAGTACCAATTGTTTGCTTGGGACTGTGAATTGACCTACGGAAACGTCAATGCCTTTATGATCCCTGCCAGTCCGACCTCCAATTGGGGTATCGCTGGCAAGTTCCCCGAGGTGGGGCGGATGGTGAACCGGCCTCGTATCCGGAGAATCGCTTACGGTATCATGAAAGACATGGTCGACAATCACTTCTGGTCGAACCACCTGTCTACCTACATGCAGAAAGTTCAAGCTGTGGGTGGTGCCAACACCAATATTGGTACTTTCAATGGTTTCATCGATCGACGTCGATCAGCATTGATTCCTCGCTTGTCTGCAGTTACCCATCCTACTGTTCAGTTAAACATCAGCGGGTCGAACAACCGAGTGATCAGTACTCCCACGATGAACATCTCCGGAACCGCTCCGGTTGAAGCTTCATTCCTTCAGGTCGTGATCAACGGTGAGCCCCATCCGGAAGCCATCGTTGAATTCTCAAACACTTCGATGACCGGTTGGACGATCTCTGACATCATCGTTCCTCCGGGTGATAACACTCTGGAAGTCCTCGGCTTCAGTGGAGTGGGTGACTTGATCGATAGCGATTCGATCAACGTTTCAAGCACCTTTGAACGTGATCCACCGAACATCACCAGCTTGAGTCAAGCCAGTGCTGAGCCCGGTGAGAAGTTCTCGATTTTAGGAGATAACTTCTATTCCGGTCTTCAGGTTCTCTTCGACGGCGAGGCTATCGATTCTGAGTTTATCGATTTGGAATCTTCGACGGAAATCGAAGTCACCGTTCCCGGATCGGTTGGAATCGGTAACTTTATGATTCAAGTGATCAATCAGCCTGATAATAAGGCTTCAGGTGAGATCGCCTTCGAAGTCACCGCTCCTGAACCTCGATTCATGCGCGGGGATGCCAACTTAGATGGCTACATTGACTTAGGAGATGCGGTTCGGACCCTCGTTCACGCTTTCGTCAATCCGATCGGTACTTGTGAAGAGGCGATGGATGTCAACGACGATGGTGAACTCAATCAAACGGATGCTGTTTCATTGCTCACCTACATCTACCTGGACGGCCCTGAGCCTCCCGCTCCGTTCCCCGGTTGTGGTACGGATCCCGATGTAGATGCATTGGATTGCCAAGAGGGTTACTTAGGTTGTTTTGATACCTAATCTTTTTAAGTTGATGCCATGCTCCTTCGGAGTTGGCCTCAACCGTTCCAGCAAATCACAGATTTGCTTTCACTCCGCAAGCGTAGACTCGAAGAGTCTAAGCTTGCGGTCGAGTTGAGATCAACTCGACTTTGTTCTTTGAACTTACATTAAAAAAAGCCCCGATCGAAAGATCGGGGCTTTTTTTATTCCTTTGAAACTTCGTCGGATTCTGGCTCAACGACTCTCGTAGGTTGAAAGGGGCCTCGTTTCGGGTGAAAGAACTTCCAGGGTTTGGCCTTTTCGTAGAGCTCAGCAAAATTCTCATCGGCTTCTTGGGTGACCTGGTTTAAGTCGTTCTCTAATTTTTGTCGCCAGGATTCTAATTCGTCATCGGATAAATTGGGGGGAACGTAGACGGGGGGATGGATATTAACCACGCCCTTAGCTCTGAATTTTGGAATGATGAAATTATCCCAAGTTCTCAACTCCCAGAATCGATCGTAGCTGACGCTTGCGCAAACGATGGGGAGGCCACTTTTAGATGCAAAATAAATGGCGCCTTTTTGAAAGACGTGTTTAGGGCCTCGAGGGCCGTCGGGGGTAAACGCGTAATCTTTACCGCTTCCCAAGTCTTTGAGAAGTTCTTTTAAGGCCTGAACTCCGCCTCGGGTCGTCGATCCTCGTACGGATTGGAGCCCCAGTTTATCTACGGTTTGGGCGATCATCTCTCCGTCGCCATGACTGGAGATGAGGATTCGTACTCCACTTTTCCGGTGGCTCAAAACGAACGCGAGCATCCTTTGGTGCCAAAAAGCGTAGATCTGAGGTGTTTCATTATCATGAAAGGGATGCACATTGATGGGAGTGTGCACGCGATAACGAACCGATCCGATCCAAAACTTGATCCACAGTGGGCCTAAGACCGCCAAAGCTTTATTTCGAAGCTTGCGTTTAAACTTCTTCTTACGTTTCTTTCTGTCGCGTTCTTTGGAGTCCGTCATTTTAATTTGAATTGGTCGAATTGGAAGTCTCAGCTAAAACTCTCGATGCAGCTTTGAATGCCGTTTGAGGTAAAATTGAAGGCATGCAAATTCGGTGCTCACAACGCCTCAGTTTACAAGGGCTACAGGGGACTTCACTCGCCACCACTTCTCCCGTTAAAGGATAAGGGCCGTAGTAGATGGGACTTTTAGGCCCGTATAAGCCTAAGAGAGGAACTTGTAAGTTGGCCCCTAAGTGAAGGCAGCCCGTATCTGCGGCTACTAATAGATCGCACTTGGCGATCAATGCCGCCAGTTTGAGGAGGCGCATCGTTGGTGGGGCGATCGTGCCGACTCCAATCTCTTCTGCCATCTCTTTTTCACCGGGTCCCCAGGAGATCATCACTCGAGCATCGACTTCATCCACCAGAGATTGAAGCAGGTCACGATAGTGAGAAAGGGGCCACTGTTTGATAATTCCAAAGCTGCTCACCGCCGGATGGACGATAACGATAGGACCTTTCCCCGGTAATTCATTAAGGATTTCTTCAGCCCACTCCAAGTCTTCATCTGGAATACAGACCTTCGGAGTTGGGATCGTCCCTTCCCAGCCTAACTCTCGCACCAGATGTAAATTTCGAAAGATTTTTGATCCTTCAATAGGCGCGGGTCGAGCTCGACGATTGGCAAAAAGCCAACCTCCCAATTCGCGGCAGTCACTGGGATGAAACGAAATACGGTGAGGAGCTCCAGAAAAGAACGGAGGAAGGCCGCTTCTAAATAATCCCTGAAAATCTAAAGCTAGATCGAAGGTTTGAGATCTTAAGGAAGAAACCATCACGCCGAAATCTCGCCCCGCCGGCCACCATTTACGGGGGCTGGTCATGAAGTTGCCCTTATACTTTTTCCGATCGAAGACAATGATCTCATCAAGATCGGGTTGCCCTTCGAGGAGCTGAGCTCCTAAGGGTTCGATGAGCCAAGAGATTTTTGCCGCCGGGAAGAGCTGTTTAAGGGCAGCTAAGGATGGAAGGGCGTGAAGAACATCTCCCATCGCAGAGAGTCGAACCATGAGAATCGAATCAATCTTTTCATCGCGAATGAATTCGAACTGAGGATCGGGATTTAATCTTGGTAAATAATCCGTCTGAACGGTCTTTAGCATGGCGGCATTCACGAACTTGACGTGAATCCCTTTCTCTTTGGGGGATGAGGGATTTCAGATATTAATTTCACCTGGAAGCGAATCATCATTTTACTCAGCCTTGATTCTCAGGTTTTTTGTTACTCTCGTCAAGAGAGGGTCGATAAGGTAGTTAGGATGAAATTTTTTCTCATTTCCCCTATAGTGAGTCATCTGTTCCCGTTTTGTGAGTAAATGGAGTTAAGATATTTTTGTGAGAGAGACAAAGATTCACATCCTCATCCTTCGAACTCGATGCCATTTCCAGAGATAAAGGGCTATACCCAAGCCCATTCAGCCCAGGACTCCCAAATCGCTTTTCAGGTGCTCGCGGATCACCACGAAAAGTTTTTGGAGGCTCGTTTGGATTGTTGGGAGGGGCTCGATCGACGTGATGATGTGGAAGCTTGGCTCAAGGGAGGGAGAACTCCCCATCCGGTGATTTCAGTTCAGGGTGAGCGTTGGGTGATCAAGCGGTATCTGCGGGGCGGGTGGATGGCAAAAATCAACCGCAACCGTTATTTCAGCCCAGATCGGTTTTACCGCGAAATTAAAATTTGTGCCCATGCGGAACGTTCTGATGTTCCCACGGTGCCTATGATCGCGATGATCTTGAAGCAGGGTGCCGGCGGGGCTGTTCAAGCTTGGTCGGTGAGCCCCTATATCGAAGAGGCTCAAACCTTGGCGGACGTCCTATCGGGAGACGGTGTTTTGGACGAGCACGCCCTGTTCGAAGCAGGAGCGGCCGTTCGGTCGATGCACCAAGCAAAAATCGACCATCCAGATCTCAATTTAAGGAACATACTGATCGTTCGAGACCAAAAACCGGAATTCTCAGAAAAATCTCAAAGGGCTCTATTATTGGACTGGGACAAAGCCCAAATTGTTGAATCGGGTCAGGATTTTCACTTTAAAAACCTTTTGCGGCTTTTTCGCTCAGCGCTTAAACTCCGCATTCCTGCTTGGAGGCTAAGACGAGCTAGTTCTCTCTTTTTAAGGGCTTACTTTCAAGAATCTTACACCTCACAGGTTTCCTCTAAGCCTGAGGCCGACTCTCAACTCTCCCCAAAAAGAAAAATTGAAGAGCGTCATGCACTCTTTCAATACTACAGAAAGCATCGCTTAGGGGCGATCACCCTGCATAAGCTCTTTTGGAAGAATGAATCTTAAAGAATGGGCCGATGTCGATTTCGGTGAGTTAATCCTCGGAAGGATTCACGGTTTAAATCATGAGAACTGTATTCACATCGCTCATCTCAAAGGAAAGACTTTAACGTTAATATTATGAATGTTGAGTTGATCGATCATCCCCAACTTCCCGAAGGACCCGATGGAGTTCCTCCCAGTCAGCTGGAGTTCATCAAGCAATTGGGTCGACCCTTGAAGGTTGGAGGGATCGATTACCTCAATTCTCGTCCTCTCATCGAAACCTTCGATCAGGTGGCGGGGCGGGAAGTCGAGCTCTTCAATGAACCTCCCAGCGAATTAGCTCGTCTTCTTCGTGAAGGTGAACTCGATGTCGCCCTTATTCCGGTGGCAGAGTACCTCACTCAATCTTCTGAAACTGAATACCAAATCGTACCGGGCTTAGGGATTTCAAGTTACGGGAAAGTTGAGAGCATCAAGCTCTTCTATCACGGAGCCCTCTCTGAAATTCAACGAGTGGGACTAGATCGTTCTTCGATGTCGAGCGTCCTGTTGACCAAGTTACTCTTTCACTCCAAGCCCGATGCCCGCTGGCGAGGTGAGAAACATGTGGGTCTTCCTCAATTCGAAAAATTGACGGTGGAGTCAGGAATCGAACAAGTGGAAAAATCCATCGATCCTTCCCAATCTTCAATGGCGATATTGCTGATTGGAGATGCTGCCATCAAGGCAAAGCCAGGATCGGGTTGGTCGACTTTAGATTTAGGCCTGGAGTGGACGCGCTGGACGGGCTTACCCTTCGTTTACGCCTTTTGGGCGTACCGAGGAAAGCCACCGAAGGGATTGATTCGTTGTCTCGAAGAGGTCGCAAAAACGGGATTTGCCGCGATTGATCGAATCGTCGACCAAAGTCATAGACCGACCGGAATGAATCGAGACGAGGCACTCCGGTACCTCTCTCACGTCATTCGCTTTCGCCTTCAGGATGCCGAAATCAAGGGTCTCACGGAATTCTCTCACCGATTAAATGAAGCGGGTTTAGTAAAAGATCCACAGCCCTTACGGTTCATCGATTCAGTTTCGAACGATTCCCTTGCACAACAGTCTCTTTCGACTGGGCCCATTTCAAGTGAGCCCATTTCAAATGAGCCTGGTACAGGAGAATCCCTTGAGTAATCATCGGTTGCCCATCTCCTGTTGCATCATCTGCGGAAACGAAGAGAAAGATCTTCCCGAAGCGATCCGAAGTGTCGATTTTGTTCAAGAAATTGTGGTCCTCGTCGATGATCGAACGACGGATAAAACTGTGGAAGTCGCTCAAAATGCTATCGCTCAAGGGCAAGACCTCGTATTGAAAGTCGAGCCGTGGAGAGGGCACGTCGCTCAAAAGAATCGAGCATTAGAGTTAGCACAGCAAGATTGGGCTCTCTGTTTGGATGCGGATGAACGGGTCAGTGAAGAGTTAAAAGAATCGATTCAAACCTTATTTTTAAATGGAGAGCCTTCAAAGGAAGGTTATTCCATGGCGCGATTGACGTTTTATCTCGGGAAATGGATTCGCGGCGGGGGCTGGTACCCAGATAGGAAATTGAGATTAGTCAAACGATCTGTCGCTAAGTGGGGCGGGGTTGACCCTCACGACCATCTACAAGTCGAGGGCTCAACTGAAGAATTGAAGGGAGATCTCCTTCACTATTCCTACTCGGAAGTCGCCGACCATATCGATAAGTTGGATCTCTACACTTCCATCGCCGCTCGGCAAATGGAGGAAAAGGGCTCGGGATCTCCCGTGTTGAAAATTCTCTATCACCCGCCTTGGAAGTTTTTAAAGATGTACTTTCTTCAACGCGGTTTTCGTGATGGGAAGGTCGGGTTCATTCTGGCTTGTATCGGATCTTTTTATGTCTTTTTAAAATACGCCAAACTTTGGGAGCTCAAACGTAACCAAAGGCATGCTCGCACTCACGGTGCCGTTCGGCCGATGGATCGCTGAAAAGGAAGGCTATGGTCTGGGAACGAAGGGTTCAAGCAACGGGTGAAGAAGCATTACGCCAAGCCTACAACGAACGACACGAGCGAGGCTTTCTACGAGACCGCGATCGATTCTACAGAGCTATGGCTCAATGGATGCAAACTCGAAGTGGGGATCGAGTTTTAGAATCGGGTTGTGGTGGAGGCTACCTTCTGAGAGAACTCCCCGAATGTACCTGCTTCGGCTTAGACATTTCCGATGTCGCCATCCAAGAAGCAAAATCTGCGGCTCCCCAAGCTCATTTAATTTTAGGGGCAGCTGAACATCTTCCTTTTAAAAGTGACTATTTTGATCACGTTGCTTGTCTCGGTAACTTAGAACATTTTTTAAGCCCGGAGGCTGGGGCTCAGGAACTCGCCCGAGTTTGTAAACCGGATGGGGCGGTTTGGATTTTGCTTCCTAACAGTTACTACAGTGGGGATCTGTGGAGAGTGATTCGGTTTGGCTACGGGCCGGATCACCATCAGCCGATGGAACGGTTTGGAACGATTAACGAATGGCGAGATCTTTTGGAAGCCAATCACTTGGTGGTGGAATCCGTTCGTCCTTACAACCGATTCAAATGGTGGAAAAGGCTCATGCCGAAAAACTTGGCTTACCATTTTTTATATAAGTGTCGTCCTCGTACTTGAGCTTAATGGTGACTCAGCACGATGATTCCTTTAGTTCCTCTAAGCTTTTTAAAATGTGATTTTCTAACCGTGGGATCGCCCGCCTGAAGGGGGAGCCTTGTCTCCAACTCAAACCAATTGTTCTCGAGGGTTTTTGGTGAGTAAAGGGAATCACTTTTAAGCCCTTTTTACCTTCTAATTCTCGTTTCAAGCTAAGCTTCGGAAGAATTGTTTTCCCGAATCCCAAAGATACCAGCTCAACGATTGTAGCCAAACTCGTCGCTCTCAAGTCTGTGTTTTCAACGGAACCTATTTTTGAACATAAGGATAAAGTTTGATCTTTTAAGCAGTGACCGTCGGTCAATAGAATAATCTCTTCGTCTAAAAGTTCATTCGGACTCAGCTCATCTTTTTGATGGAGTGAGTCGCTCTCTTTAATCAAAACAACAAATTCGTCTTCGAAGATATCTTTTGAATCTAAGGTCTTTAATTGGGCTTCTGTCGCGAGCAGGCTAGCATCTAAATCACCGGCTATCGTCCGAGCGACTATTTCTTCCGTCAATCCTTCTTGGATAAAAAACTGAGTGTCGGGATAATCCTCTCGAAGGTTGGAGAGGAGAGTTGGGAGGAAATAGGGAGCAATAGTGGGAATGACTCCAAGTTTTACTATGCCATTTAGGGGATCAGCATGTCCTTCGCCGATCTTTTCGATTTGGCTGGCTTTCTCCATAATCTCTTTTGAAAGTTGGAGAACTTGCTCTCCTGCAGGAGTGATCACCACCTGCTTTTTTTGTTGTCTCTCAAAGAGTTTAATGCCGATCGTTTTTTCTAATAGATGGATCTGTTTCGACAGGGCAGGTTGGGTGACATAACAGTCCTGAGCCGCGCTGCTAAAATTATTTGTCTTCGCTAAAGCCATTACATATTCAAGCTGTCGAAGGGTGATATCCATATTGCTATTCCTTTGAAGATGCGTCTTGGATTCCTAAAAGTTATCAAAAATAAAACTTCAAGTGATTGGGAACTCAAGCCTAACAAGTGAATAATTCTAAGTGTGTTATACGATACTATTCACTTAAATTTTTAGACTTAAAACTTGGAGATCGAGACATGTCTAATTCACTGACAACCAGTGGAGGCCATCCTGTCGCTGATAATCAGAATTCTTTATCCGCCGGTCCCAGGGGGCCATTACTTTTACAAGACTCGCAGTTGATTGAAAAGCTCGCTCATCAAAATAGAGAGCGCATACCGGAGAGAGTCGTCCATGCTAAGGGCTGGGGAGCCCATGGGCATTTTGTCGTTACTCACGATATTTCTCTTTTCACTCAAGCAAAAATCTTTTCAGAGATCGGGAAGAAAACCAAGGTGCTCGTTCGATTTTCTACCGTCGCCGGGGAGCTTGGAGCTGCGGATGCGGAGCGCGATGTAAGAGGCTTTGCAGTCAAATTTTATACCGAAGAGGGAAATTGGGATTTGACTGGAAATAATACCCCAGTTTTCTTTATTCGGGATCCTTTGAAATTTCCCGATTTCATTCGCACTCAAAAGAGACATCCAAAAACGAATCTCCGTTCCCCGACCGCAATGTGGGATTTCTGGTCGCTTTCACCGGAGAGTCTCCATCAATTAACCATCCTGTTTAGTGATCGAGGGATACCCACCGCGCCGATGTATATGAACGGTTACGGTTCTCATACTTTTAGCTTTTGGAATGAACGGGGCGAACGGTATTGGGTGAAGTTCCACTTTAAAACCGAGCAGGGACATCGATATTACACCAATGAGGAAGCCAAACAGGTTATCGGAGAGAGCCGTGAGAGCTATCAAGAAGCCTTGTTTGGAGCCATCGATAAGGGAGACTATCCCCGTTGGAAACTATTTGTTCAGATCATGCCAGATGAAGAGGCTGAAACAACTCCTTACAATCCCTTCGACGTTACAAAAGTTTGGCCTCACTCAGATTATCCCTTAATCGAAGTGGGTGAATTGGAACTCAACAGGAACCCTGAGAACTATTTTGCTGAAATTGAGCAAGCTGCTTTTTCTCCTTCGAACACTGTTCCGGGGATCGGACTTTCGCCGGATAAGATGCTACAGGCTCGTTCATTTGCTTACCCCGATGCCCATCGCTATCGACTTGGAGCCCATTTCGAGTCTCTACCCGTCAACCGTCCTCTCTCTTCGGTGAAACACTATCACAAAGATGGGCCCATGCGTTTTTTCCAAAATGATACCGGCGATCCTGATGCTTTTTACGAGCCCAATAGTGTCGGAGGACCGGTTCAAGATTCATCTGTGTCTGAGCCTCCATTGGCCCTCTCGGGGGATGCAGCCCGCTATGACCATCGTGAAGGCAACGACGATTATTCCCAAGCAGCTCAACTCTTTCACTTGTTCACCGAAGATGAGAAACAGCGACTGTTTCAAAATATTTCGGAAGCGATGACCGGAGTTCCTGAAGAGATTGTCCAGCGCCAGCTCGAACTGTTTTTACGAGTTGATCCTGAATATTCTCGAGGTGTAGCTGAAGCATTAGGAATTACCTTTTCTCAATCGTGAGATTCTACTATTTCAAAGAAAACAAATTAGAAAGGGCTTTATAAGCCATGAGTAATAAAAATGTAATCGAGGCCTTAGAGCGCCTCCTCGCCGACAGTTATTTGCTCTATTTAAAGACACAAAATTATCACTGGAATGTGACGGGCCCCATGTTTACCTCGTTACATACCTTGTTTGAGAACCAATATTCGGAGCTCAGTGAAGCTATTGATGAAATTGCAGAACGCATTCGCTCATTAGGAGGAATCGCTCCGGGAAGTTTTAAGCAATTTTATGAGTTGGCTTCAATTCAGGAAGAATCGAAAGTCCCTAAATCGACAGAAATGATTCAACAACTCATTTCGGACCTTGAAGTTGTTCATCAAACTTCGACTGCTGTAATTCAGGCAGCGGAAGAGGTTGAGGATAGTGCGACGGCCGATTTGGGAGTGCGGCGAATCGATATTCAACAGAAGGCCGCTTGGATGTTAAGGAGTCATTTGGAAGATTGATCCTTCCCCTAGGCAGAGTGTGAACTCTTAAGTCATACTCTGCCTATTTATAGCTCCCTTAGTTTCACCTTAAAACTATCCGTGAGTGACAAACGGTCGGTGTCGTGAATAAAGAGGAAGCCTTCCACTAAGAGGAGGTCGGGGAGCAATCCATCGATGTCTAAGAAGGGAAGTTCTTCTTTGAGTTCTTCCGCGGGAAGGCCTCTATCTAAATCTTTTAGATAATCCAAGACTCGAGCGCTAGACTCAAAATCAGCTTCCCGGTAATTTGAGACAGTTTTCCATTTGTGGAGACCCGATCTAAGGAGGATGGGGACTGCGAATGAAAGGGCTCGAACGACACTTCCAAGTATTGCTAAGGGACTCTCGGAGGTCTGGTGCATATACGGGCCCTCCGAGGGATATAAGCGAGTGTGCAGATAAAACAAAGCTGCGAATATTACAAAAGTAATCAAGGCGCAGGTCGTGAAGGAAAGACTCCAACTGATCGTATTGAAAGCTAAAGCCCTAATTACTATTTCCAATATGGCGGCGAAAAAAAATACTTTTAATAAAAACAAAAGAATCGAAGAAACCATTTGAACGAGTGAGAGAGTCTTTCTCTCGCTGATTTTAATTTCTCGCTGTTCTTCGAGGTATTCGGCGATGGCTTCCCAAGACTGCATGTTTTGTTTACTCCAAAGGAGATTGTTTCAATTAAACAATGAGTTCCTGCTAGGAACGAAGCCGAGTTGGAATCAACTCGGCCGCGAGCTTAGGCTCGTAGAGTCTATGCTCAGCGGAGTGGAGGCAAATCGAAGATTTGCTGGAACGTTTGAAACGAGCTCCAAAGGAGATTGTTTCAATTAAAAAAACTAGGAGGAGCTTTTCCGCGTCCAGCGTACATGTGAATATTTTTGTTCGTCGCCGGGTTGAGTTCGCCACCGGTCGTGGAACCAGACCCATTGTTCAGGGTACTTTCTGAACTCGTCTTCTAACACTTTGCTGTAAGCTTCCGTAGCAAAGTGAAGGTCTTGTTGTTTGTCGCCCTTCCAGTCGATTTCGATGGGAGGGAAGACTAACCATTTAAAACCTTTTCCTTCTCGTCTCAGCAGACAAACGAACAGGGGCTTTTTAGATGTTCGCGCTAAGTGAGCGGGAAGGGTTGTCGTGTAAGTTGGGCGATTAAAGAAATCGACAAACGTGCCATTGGGCGATCTTAAATTCTGATCGGGGAGTAGACCTAAAAGTTTTTTATTTTTTAACGCTTTCAAAAAGGCTTTAGGAGAGTCATCCGAGTAGATGACTTCCATATTCCAGTCGTGTCGTTTTCGTTCGAGGCTGGCTTGAATCTTCGGGTTGGAGTGCTTCGCCGCTCCCGCAGCTAATTTTCCGGGGCGATACATCGCAAAGAATCCCCCGAGAAGCTCCCAGTTTCCGTAGTGGGCGGTGATGCCGACAGCGCCGTTCTCACAGATCACATCCATCGGCTTTAAGCTTTCCTCAAGTTGAAAGCGACTTTCAATTTGATCGCGGGACCAACGAGAGATAACTAAGGATTCAGTAAAGACGATTGAAGCGTTTTTAAAACTGGCTTTGGCGATCCGTTTTCTTTCGGAGGCCGATTTTTCAGGGAAGGCAGATTTCAAGTTCTTTAAAGCACACTTCCGTTGCTTCTTACTGAAATAATAACCCACTAAACCGAAGAAGCCTCCCAGGGACCTCGCAACGGCCAAGGGAAGTAAAGAAATCGCAGTCGTTACCGGGAGGTAGGCGAAGAAATAAATAAAGTCTCTTCGGAACTGTTTAAACTTCTTATTGTGCTTCCAAAGATTCCAGAAGGGGGTATCTCGAACGGCGGGATTGTTTGGGAGGTTGGGCGGTGGGTTCCCGTTTTGAGAACTCACATCTTGAACAGCCTCCTTAGAGGATGCCTTTGATCTTGATTCAGGTTGATTGGGTTTGGTGACAGCCCCGTCTCCCATCAAGATGCCTCCTGGGTGCTATCCGTGTCGTTCTCGTTTGAAAAGTGTTGATCCAACATACGATGAAGCTTTTTATAAAGATCTTTAGCATCGTGAAATGCATTCTTCGATCGGCCGGCTAAAAACGCGCAACCCGGATCGGGAGATTCAGCAAATGGAGACCAGCTGACTTCCATTTCCGATAGGGCTTCACTGAATGAATCGGATAGACCTTCCTGACCGATTATCTCTTCCCAATTCCAAGCATCCGTCAATTCTTGACGAGTGTCCAATACAATTGATTGAATTTCTAAATTGGAGTTAGCAGAATCCCCACCAGTAAGTTCTTCGAGTGCTTTTTGTAGTGCGGGAGCCAGTGAGAGGTCTTCTCCATCGGTCTCCATCGTCCGAATCCAACAGGGGAAGCCCGTGAGGGGCTGGGGAGTTTCCTGCCAAGGGCTTGGAGGGGATAGTGGAGTGGGATTTGAGAAACGAATACGAAAGATGATTCTGTTCTTTTCGAGGAGTACGAAGAGTTCGTCTTCTCCCAAATCTCCGGCCGCCAGTTCGCTCGCGGCTGAAGAGTCACAGCCGGCGACGAGCCAAATTCCTCCGGGTATTCCGGTGAGATCGATTCCCTCTTCAGTCAATTTTCCCGTAGTCGCCCAACTGTCGAAGATGGGGGGAAACCAGTTCTTCTCGAGATTCTTATCAAAGAAATCGGTATCGTTTTTCCAAAAGGAAGAACCCGATTGAACCATTCCAGTCTGGGCCGCTTGGGTGATATCGCCCGCGAAGGCTCCGCTGATCTTGAGGCGAAAATAATCTTTCGGCGTTAAGACGCTCAAGATGTGTTGTTTGGCTTTAGGTTCTTTTTCTAACCACGCCCTGAAATCTTCAAGGGGGTTTTTACCCGGCGTGAGTCGTAGGGGAGAAAGAGGCTTCAAGTCGGGGTCGAGGGCGATCCAACCCTGAGGTGCTGCGAATCCGATGCCCCAAATCTTTCGGTGTTTGACGGGCAAATCACTGTAAGCATCCCCTAAGGCTAATGTTCCTGATCGGATCCATTCCTGTTGAGGGACTTCGAACACACCCGCAGAGTCGGTCGGTTTCAATCCGGGAATTGAAACTGAGCTCGCTTGGAGCAAGTTTGTCTTGCGATCGATGACCGTCGTGTAGACTCGATCTTCCTGAAAGTGACAACCGATAAACTGAACCATGGACTGAATGCCATTTGGAGAATTAGCACGAAGCGAAGCTCGGTAGAAACAAGCTCCAAAGGAGCTTGTTTCTACCGAGCTTTTTTCTTGAGAAGTAAAAACTTATTGAAGGAGATCTTTAACCACGTCACGCTCGCCTTCGAGTTCTTTGACGCTGGCATCGAGTTTCTCTTGGCTAAAGGCGTCGAGAGCGAGGCCCTGGACGATCTCCCATTCTCCATTTCGAACTCGAACGGGGAACGAACTGATCAATCCTTCGGGTACACCGTAACTTCCATCCGAAACGACCGCAGCGGAGGTCCAGTCATTTCCTTCTGTTGAAGAGATGAACGTTTTCACATGGTCGATGGCAGCGTTGGCAGCAGAGGCAGCTGAAGACTTTCCTCTGGCTTCGATGATGGCGGCGCCCCGTTTTTGAACTACGGGAATGAAAGTTTCTTTCAACCAAGCATCGTCTCCGATCACTTCGGTTGCGGCTTGGCCCGAAATCTTAGCGTTCGTAAAATCGGGGTATTGGGTCGCACTGTGATTCCCCCAAATTGTCATATGAGTGACTTCGGTGATGGCTTTTCCTGATTTTTCAGCCAACTGGGCTTGAGCTCGATTGTGATCGAGACGAGTCATCGCAAACCAACGATCGTCGGGGATGTTGGGAGCATGGCTCCTAGCGATAAGGCAATTGGTGTTACAGGGGTTTCCCACCACTAAGACTCTCACATCATCAGCTGCGACTTTGCTGAGGGCTTTTCCCTGTCCGGTAAAGATCGGACCGTTTTCGCGAATGAGGTCGTTTCTTTCCATCCCAGGGCCGCGAGGCTTTGAGCCGACCAAAAGAGCCCAGTTGACATCCTTGAACGCAACTTCAGGGTCGTCGGATTGAACGACATCTTGAAGGAGGGGAAACGCGCAGTCATCCAACTCCATGACCGTTCCCTTGAGGGCGTTCAAAGCGGGAGTGATCTCTAAGAGTTGAAGGATGACGGGTTGATCGGATCCAAAAACCTCTCCAGAGGCAATGCGAAAGAGTAAGCTGTAAGAGATTTGGCCAGCTGCACCAGTGACGGCTACTCTGATGGGGCTTTTCATGAGTCTTCCTTCTGAGGGAATGAGTCTTTAGGAGTTGAGAGAGGAAGCCGAGAGATCCTGTTGGGGGTAGGCTCGGCATCCAGAATTAAGAGTCTACGAGACTCCTTGAATGGAATTAAAATAGCTTTTCGAACTCGAAGGGTCAACCGATGCCTACGAGGTTCCTCCATCTTCTTCAGAATTCTCGGCGGGGGCTTCCGAGGCCGCCTCATCGGGGTGTTCTTTAAGAATGCGATTGTAGGCTTTTTGAAGCTCAATAAATTTTTCGTGAGCTAAATTTCTGAACTCTTCTCCCCGGTTGTGAACTTTGTCGGGGTGGTATTGGACAGCTAAACGATGGAAGCGTATACGAACTTCTTCGATGGTCGCCTCGGAGCTCACCCCTAAAATTTCGTGGGGAGTGGGGGGGCGCGGCGCAGAAGGCGGATTTTTTCGCCTTTGTTCTTGTTCCTGCTCCTGTTTCTTCTGTCGTTTTTGCTGGCTTTCTTGCTTTTGCTTCTGGCGGGAAGACGTTTTTGGTTCATCGGTGCGATCTTCCTTTGGGCGATCATTTTCCTGATCGGCAGGGCTTGTTGTGCGCCAAGGCCAGAGAAGATTCAAGAGTGAGCCCTTGGAGTAACGGAAATCTCCATCTCGTTCAAAGAAGTAACGTCGCCGCTCTTCGTTCTCCTTGAGCCAAGCTAAGTTTTTGATCAGCTTGATGGTTTCAGAGTCTTTCCCTTTGCCTTCTGAAAAGGTGAAGAGGTAATCGAGGATTCCCACACGATACCGCGGGCTGGCAAACCATCTTCCCTTCGGAGTTTCTTCGCAGATGCCTTCGACCAAGCAATAGGGGCAATTGTAGATGCGGTAGGGACCGCCTTCCTCCCGGGAGCGACTCACGATGATCCCCATCTCCAATACCGAACGAACGGGGCTGGGACGGTTGCAGTACCAGCAACGTATCGGTGGGTGACGGTCGAGTATGGATTCCTTTTCGTTATTATTGGGCATCGTGAACCCTGAAACTCATCCGGGAGATCAGCGGATGAACATGGCATCTCCGTAACTGAAGAATCTAAATTTGGATCGAACGGCTTGTTGGTAAGCATCGAGGATGGCGTCCCTACTGGCTAACGCACTTACCAAGATGATGAGCGAGCTCTTGGGGAGATGGAAGTTCGTGATCAAGCCATCGATGATTTGAAATTCAAATCCCGGTCGAATGAAGAGTTCAGTCGAGCTGTGATAGGGAAGGGCGCGCGACGATTTTCCGAAACTTTCGAGGGCCCTCACGCTGGTGGTTCCCACGGCAATCACGCGACGGTTTTCTTTTTTGGCGCGGAGGATGATTTCACCGTTAAGCTCATCGAGTAGCGACCATTCGGAGTGAAGTTGGTTTTCAGAGATCACCTCACTTCGAAGAGGTAAAAACGTCCCTAAGCCCACTTGATGGGTTACAGTAGCGACTTCGACTCCCTTTTCTTTTAAGCTCTCAAGGAGCTCGTGAGTGAAGTGCAAGCCGGCCGTGGGGGCTGCAACTGCACAGGGAGTTTCAGCGTAGACGGTTTGGTAGCGTTCTCGATCGGATTCTTTTTCAGAATGACCATCTTCCCTTTGAATGTAAGGAGGAAGCGGGATTTCACCCAAGGCGTTTAAGAGTTCTAAAACTTCGATACTGTTTAAGGGCGTGCTATCGCGTTCGAAAGTGACAAGGAAGCGACCTCCACCACATTCTTCACGAATCGAAAGAATAGTTTCCGAGCTGTCTAAGGAAAGCTCTTCGTTTCTTTGAAGTAACTTCCGGGCCCACTTCGCAGGGCGAATCAGGGTTTCCCAAATCGTATCTCGCTGGGAAGCAGTCCAGTTCGTGTGTTCTCCCTCGTGAGGATGTAAAACAAACAGCTCCGCCTCTCCTCCACCGGATCGTTTGAGGGGAATTCTGGCAGGAATGACTTTGGCGTTATTGACGACCAAGACATCTCCGGAGTGAAGTTCATCTCGGATGTCGCCAAATTCTTTTTCTTCGAACGGGCGATCGGTACTCTGACGGTCGAGGATCAATAAGCGTGATTTCTCTCGTTCGGTTGAAGGAGACTGAGCGATGAGTTCGGTCGGTAAATGAAAATCAAAATCATCTACGTGATCCATCGAAGTACTCACTTTAGGGTTTGAGGATTTCAATTTTTAAATTTCCCAGAAGTGAGGCTAACTCTAAAAAGATATCACTTCCCTGCGCTGAAGTGAGAGCGGTCGATTTGAGTCCGATGTGAGTGATCCCCACTCCTTGTTGGGGACGCGTGGCGTCGAAGGGGATCCAGCGGTCGATGAAGATTTCAGTCCACATATGACCGACGAATCGACCCTTTTGGTAAACCAAGCCCGTGACGACTTTAGCGGGAATTCCGGCGGCTCGACTCAATGCCGCTAAGAGCACGCTGTGTTCCGTACAGTCTCCACTTTTTGTGTTAAATGTTTCTTGGGCTGAAGCGAAGCCCGTCAACATGTTCTTGTCGCTGATGTGTCGATGCACAAATGAAGTTAGCTTTTGGGCTAAATCATAGGCATCGGTTTCCCCTTTGGCTAAGTCTTTTGCTTTCGCGATGATTTCTGGAGTATCGCTTTGAATCATCGGCGTTGCCTGGGTGAATTTATTTAATTCCCCTAAGGCTTCTAATGGGTATTTCATTTGAATCAGAGGACGAACTTGACTTATCCGAATGGTGCGGCTTTTAGGATCATCTTTCCTGATGATGGCCTGACCTGCAGTGATAAAAGCCTCCATGAGACCAAGGGAATCATAAGTACCTTTGATAAATGATATTTTAAAATCCGCTGAACTATTGAGCTTGGGATCGGGGAGAGGTTTGTTCGGCTGGATCGCCGAGGAGACGAAGATTTCAGGAGGGTCTTTTGATTTCCAAGTGTTGACGATATCAGCGGTCGTTTTCTCTAATTCGATTATGATTCCCGGGACGCTTTGAGTCGCTTTAAAAACGCCTCCATCAACGATGAACCATTCAGAAAACTCACCGGCGGGCATCGCTTTGACTTTGATCTTTCGCTCAAAGATGATGCGTTCTTCCCCATCGATCATTTGAACTTTGTGTTCGCCTCGCGTGAAGGTAATATCAGAAACTTTCAACAGGTCGGGGAGTAAAGTCGGTAGCGTCAGGGTGTCTCCTTGATTCGCTAATTTCTCACGACAGCGTCTTTCCATGTAGTAGGGGCCCTTAGCTTTCGGGTCGAAGGGCAGGGAGAGGGGGCGTTCTTGTGTTCCGATGGTGACTTTACCGACGATCTTTGAATTGTCGATGATGGTCGCCTCCATCCTTTTTACTTCTTTGGATAATATAAGCTCGTACTTGAAGGCCTTGATATTGCCCTGAGAGTCCTCGGTGATGGAGACGTTGGATTCCGTGGTCAGAATCTGGTTCTGGCGTTTCATTGTCGACTTTTGTTGAGTCTCCGTACTGAAGAGACCGAGTTCGGTGTTTTTCAGTGTCTGTCGTTGGTAGCCCGAAGGGCGGCCATTCATAAACAGCTTGAAGTACTCATCGCGAAGGATCTTCTCCTGATAAGAGTTCGATATCGACTTGGAATTCGAGGAAGAAGACAGCTGAGGGCTCTTTTGACTTTCCTCTCGTTTCGCGCTACACCCGGGGATCCAGGCTAAGAGGCTCAAGAGGAAGATTCCGGCGAGCGAGGCAGTGAAACGGTGGTTCATAGCGTTACTGGGTCGGTTCAAGGGGCGTCATTCCTATGTTAAGGAGACGGTTTGAGATTTTGAATTCAGGGACAGATCTTTCAGATGGAATCGGCGTGCCGATTCTTCTGGTTCATGAATTTATCATATTTTGATCCCTCGCCGCTGATCAATTTGTGGGAGTCCGAGGGACTGGTTTCGTAGATCGGATGTAGAACGGGCTGAAAATCTTGGGCTTTCCCGATCTTTCCTTCAAGGTCTCCCTTGCAAACTCGAACGATTAAAAGAGAATGAGCTTCTTGTTATGCCCCAGAGGTGCTTGAGGTTGAAGAACTCCCGGCCCCAGCATGGTCCTAGCACGGCCCTAGAATGGCTAAAAACAAAGTAGAAGTAAGATTAGAGACCCATCTAAGGAACAGTTATGCTCGACATTAAATGGTTGCGCGAGAATGCCGAAGAAGCCAAGCAATCAGCTAAGAAAAAGCACATCGATGCCGCCGCCGATATCGACCGAGTCCTCGAGCTCGACCAGAGTCGTCGGAAGATCCTTCAGGAAGTCGAAGAGATCAAGCACCGGAAGAAAACAGCAGGAAAAGAGATAGCCAAGCTCTCAGGGGACGAAAAACAAGCCCGGATCGAAGCGATGCACGCTGATACAAAGCGAGAAAAAGCACTCGATTCCGACTTGAGCACGGTTGAGCAAGAATCCAGAGAATGCCTGCTTCGGATCCCAAACCTCGCTGCACCGGAAGTTCCTGAAGGGGAGACCGATGAAGATAATGTCGAGATTCGCACGGTAGGGGAGATTCCCCAATTCGATTTCGAATGGAAAGATCACCTCGCCCTCGGAGAAGATCTCGATTTGATCGACATCCCTCGAGCCGCCAAGATCGCCGGTTCTCGTACCTACATCCTCAAAAACGATGGGGCTCTGTTGGAGCTTGCAGTTCTGCGACTCGCTCTCGATATCTTGGTCAATAAGGGATTTTCCCCCATGCTCGTTCCCACTTTGGTCCGTCGCCCCGCGATGGAAGGAACGGCCTACTTTCCTGGTGGGGAAGAGCAAACCTATGCTTGCGAGCGAGATGAGCTCTTTTTGGTGGGAACCTCAGAAGTGCCCGTGACTTCTTATCATACCGATGAAATCCTTTCCGAAGCTGATTTACCTCGACTCTATGCCGGTTACTCAACCTGTTATCGAAGAGAAGCAGGAGCCGCTGGAAGAGATACTCGCGGACTGTACCGCATTCACCAGTTCAACAAGGTGGAGCAAGTCATCGTCTGTAAAAACTGTGAGGAAGAATCTAAGAAGCAACACGACTTCATCGTTCAAAATGCTGAGGAAGTCTTACAAGCCCTCGAAGTGCCTTACCGAGTGGTGAATGTGTGTGGAGGAGATCTAGGTGCGGGCCAGATTCAGAAATTCGATATCGAAACTTGGATGCCCTCCCGAGAGAGCTACGGCGAAACTCACAGTGCTTCTCGATTCCATGAGTACCAATCTCGCCGCCTCAATCTTCGATATCGCGATGCGAATAAAAAGGTTCATTACTGCCACACTCTCAACAATACGGCGATCGCTAGCCCTCGAGTTCTGATTGCTATCCTCGAAAACCACCAGCAGGCCGATGGACGAGTCAGAATCCCTGAAGCCCTTCGGCCTTACATGGGTGGCCGGGAGTTTATTGGGGGGTGAGGCCCTATTTGCAAAGAGATTTAGTTAGCCCGAAGCGCTCGCGAGGGGACAAGATCCCTCGCTAGCGCTTCGGGCTAACTAATAGATAATCTAAGTTAATCTAAAAGATTTTGTGGGCAACGATTACAAAATTGACAGATGACCCAGGTGGGTTGAGAAGTTGCCGATGGATCTGAAATCCACTCTTTGCTTTCAAAAGCCAAATTAACTAGCCCGGAGCGTGAGCGACGGGATAGGGCTAAAGTGTTTTGTATATGGAAGCCAAATGCCTCAACTCTTCATAATCACAGATTAGGGGCGAGTTTAGTTCGAAGACGTTTCCCGTCGCTTACGCTCCGGGCTTATTAATCGGGTGCTAAAAGTTCACCGCCTCAAATGAGAATTCCGACCCATTTCGGGGCAATTAAAACTCTTTGAACTCTTCACCTTTTTCACTGGAAGCCGAGGTCTTAACTTATTTAAAATAGGCCCCTTTGGCGTTTGAGCTGAGCAAGCTTCTGAGGGGGTTCTCCGAACTCCTATTCAGATGGATGTTTCGGCTAGGCTTTCGCCTTTAAAACCATAAATTTTCATGATTTGAGAAGAAATAGGTCCATGGATCCTGTTCCCGCAAAAATTGCTTTTTCTGACGGTAGTGTCTTTACCGGTGAATCCTTCGGAATGAAGGGGGAGTCGGTAGGAGAGGCAGTCTTTAATACCTCCCTGGTCGGATACCAAGAAATTTTCACCGATGCTTCCTACAATGGACAAATGGTCGTGATGACCAACCCTTTGATTGGGAACTACGGTTTAAATCCCGAGGATGAAGAATCCTTTCGCCCTCATGTCCGAGGCGTCATAGTACGGGAGGTCAGCCGGAGGGTTTCCAACCATCGATCGACCGTTGATTTAGGAACTTACCTTGAGAAGTACAACGTGGTTGGAATCACGGGAGTGGATACTCGAGCGATCACCAAACTCTTGAGAGTTGAAGGCTTTTTAAAAGCGGTGATCTCGACTGAAGATCTCGATGACGACAGCCTCGTCGCCAAAGCGAAGGCCTGGGAGGGGCTGGAAGGCCAGGATATGGTCAAGTCGGTCACCTGCGAAAGTGCCCACGAATGGACAGAGGGACTCGACGGCGACTTTGATTTCTCTGACTTTTCCCAGCGTGCGGACGGGCTGAAGATTGTCGCGTTCGATTTCGGAGTGAAGTACAACATCCTTCGCATTCTCAAAGGCATCGGGTTCGACGTTCATGTCTTACCGGCTTCAGCCACCAAGGCGGATGTCGATGCGATCAAGCCGGATGGTGTTTTCCTTTCGAACGGACCGGGAGACCCTCAGGGGGTTCCCTATGCCATCGAAACCGTAAGAAGCTTAATCGGCGAGTACCCCATTTTTGGGATTTGCCTTGGTCACCAATTGCTTTCTTTGGCGATGGGAGCCAATACCTATAAATTGAAATTTGGACATCACGGCGGGAATCACCCGGTACAAAATATCTTCACCAAGAAGGTCGATATCTCGGTTCAAAACCACTGTTTTTGTGTCGATGAGAAAACCCTCGATTCCGACTTGGTTGAGCCCTATTACATCAACTTGAACGATCAGTCGCTCGAAGGCCTTGTTCATAAGAAGTTACCGATCTTTTCCGTACAGTTCCATCCCGAAGCTGCGCCAGGCCCCAATGATTTTGCCTTTCTCTTCGAACAGTTCGTAACCTTGGTTCGAGAAGGCAAACCGCTTGGGGAATGTGGCCTCTTACAAGAACATTAATAGTTTAGAATTCCAGCTCACAATTTCGTGAGTTCTCTCGTTTCATGGAGTGAACCTATGAAGCGAGTCTCATTCAAAAAGTGGAGATAACCGAAATGGTCTCTAATAAAAATGGAACTTCACTGATCGATCATCGTTGCGTGGTGGGGGTCCAATGGGGTGATGAAGGTAAAGGCAAAATCGTCGATTTACTTTCAGCCGACTTCGATGCCGTCGTGCGTTACCAGGGCGGAGCGAACGCTGGTCACACTGTACTTATCGGAGAGGATGAGTTTGTCTTTCATCTCGTTCCCAGTGGGATCTTACAAGAAGGCAAAGCTTGCATCATCGGTAACGGTGCCGTTCTCGATCTCGCCTCTCTCATCGATGAGATGGATGGCTTGCTGGATAGGGGCATCGAACACGAAGAACAAATCTACATCAGCGATCGCGCACACATTGTGATGCCTTACCATAAAACTCAAGATCGCTTGAAAGAAGCCGCTTCCGGAAAAGGAAAGATTGGTACCACTCTTCGAGGCATCGGTCCCTGCTACACCGATAAAGCTGCTCGAAAGGGAATCCGTACCGCCGATCTCAAAGATTGGGATCGATTCACCTCCCTGGTCGAAGCGAATGTCGAATCCATCAATAAAGAACTCGCCCAAATCGAAGGTGAGACTCCTTTAGATGCGAAAGAAATTATCCAACAGTATAAAGCCTATCGTGACCGGCTTTTACCCAGGATCACAAACATCGCGGACTTACTTTGGACCTACCATGGAGAAGGCAAACGGATCTTGTTTGAAGGTGCCCAGGGTGCTCTTCTCGATCTCGATCACGGAACGTATCCATTCGTAACTTCTTCGAGTACTTCCTTTTTAGGTCTCGGACCCGGAACGGGTTTTTCACCTCGTCAGGTTAAAACCGTACTGGGTATCACGAAAGCCTACACAACTCGCGTAGGCGGCGGACCGTTTCCCACAGAGCTCGACAACCCCTTAGGTGAGGAATTACGTCGAGCGGGTGGAGAATTTGGAGCGACCACGGGGCGACCACGACGCTGTGGTTGGATCGACCTCTTCGCTCTTCGTTACACGATCCGATTCAGTGATATCGATGCGATGGTGATCACCAAGCTCGATGTTTTAGATGAGATGGATAGCCTGCAAGTATGTGTAGGTTACGAAGGTGTCGGAACGATCGAAGATCACGGGAATTGCTTCCCCACTGATCTCGAAGGCCCCATCCAACCGATCTACCGCGATGTTCCAGGTTGGAAAGGGCAGAAGACGACTGAAGCCAGATCATTAGAAGAACTTCCCCAGCAAGCGATCGATTATTTGCAGTACATCGCCGATGCAGTGCAGTGTCCGATCGCCATCGTCTCTGTGGGAAAAGAGCGTACTCAGATCATCGATCTCGATCCTTGGTTGATGCCGAGAAACCAAGTGGAGGCCGGGCGTGGCTGAGGGATCTGGAAGAGGTTACCCTCCATTAGATCCACCGATTGATTCCCCTCCCCGGCATATTGCGATCATCATGGATGGCAATGGGAGGTGGGCGAGAAAGCGTGGCTTCTTAAGACTGAGAGGTCATGAAAGAGGCGCGGAGTCACTGCGAAGAATCACGCGTTATTGCGCACGAATCGGAGTCTCAGAGCTGACGTTTTATGCTTTGTCGACCGAGAATTACACCCGACGGCCCGACCGAGAAGTGGGCTTTTTGATGAAATTGTTGAAGGATTTCCTCATCGGAGAACGTCAAGAGTTAGAAGATGGGAACATTCAACTTCGCTCTATCGGGCGAACAGAAGATCTTCCCGATGATGTTCAAACCGAATTAGAAATCACCCGTAAGGGTTCGGAAGACCATACCGGAATGGTGCTTCGCTTGGCCCTGAATTACGGTGGTCGAAGAGAGATTTTAGATGCGATCCAAAAGTGTGCAGAGTCCCATTCCAACTCTGCTTCAGGTGGGCTGGATCAAGCTCTCGCGAACCTCGATGAAAAAAGTATTCGAAAGTATTTTTACGACCCAGATATGTCGGATCCTGATCTCGTGATCCGAACTGCGGGAGAAGCACGCCTCTCCAACTTTTTACTGTGGCAAGCTTCTTACGCTGAAATTTGGACGACACAAACCCTCTGGCCTGATTTTCAGGTCGATCATTTAGTTGAAGCCTTGAAAGATTACGCTCGTCGGGTTAGGAAGTTTGGTGCTATCGACCCTCTCGATCGGGAGACTGAAGAAACGCCAACTCCAACTCAGTGAGTCCTGCCAACCTCGTCTTCTGAGGACTTCATTTGTTTTTGAAGGGACGAGCTTCTCGATCTCAACTTATTCAACTTAGTATTCATCATGCGAACTCGCCTCATCATCGGCCCCATCATCGTTTTAACCGTGTTGGGACTATTATTCTTAGATTTTCAGTTCTTCCCGGAGCTTTTACCGGCGATGTCAGGGCTGATCACTCTCCTCGCTCTTGTCGGTTGGGTGGAATTCAGTCAAATGGCGGGTTTTGGCCCCAAGAGCCCTCACGCCAACTTGAGCTTGAGGGTACTCGGTGGAGTGGCGATTCTCTATTTTCACTTGGCGACCTGGTATGCTTCGGTCAGCTCGAATGCTCCCAGTGCGGATTCTCTTTTACTGATCGGGGTGTTCGGGAGCGTTTTTCTGACCTTTTCCTTGGTGGTTTTTCGAAAAGATTTCCTTCAACATTACCGGGGAGTCCACCAGAGCGTTTTAGCCCATTTGATGTTTGGAGTCCTATTTTCTTACCTTATAAGGATTTATCATGTTCCTGATGTCGGGGTTAAATTAGCGGTTCTGTTTTTTCTAGGGGTGAAAGGTACCGATATATTTGCTTATCTAGTGGGTCGGGCTATAGGAAAGCACCGTTTTTTGGCTGTTAGTCCCAAGAAATCGGCCGAAGGATGTGTTGGAGCTCTCATTTGGGCCTGTTTATGGTTTTCTTTAGCGCCCCAGTGGCTCGTTCCCGATCTTTTTACTTGGTGGGAGGGAGTTATCTCTGGGATAATCATTGGAGTTGCCGCTCAGATTGGCGACTACGCTGAATCTCTGATTAAGCGGGAATACCAAACCAAAGATTCACAGTCTTTGCTGCCCGAATTCGGTGGAGTTTTAGATATGATCGACAGCTTGGTCTTTCCCGGCTTCCTCTTCTGGTCTTGGGTCCAGTTAAGCCTGTAGCTTCAGTTTTAATTTAATTTTCAGAGATTCACTATTTTTAACACTTTATGGAAATAACCTTAGACGTAGATTCCAACGAAGAGGCGATGACCCTTTTCGGTTTAGGGGATCGAAATTTGAAAATGATTCGGGACGCGCTTCCCGTTAATCTCTCAGCCCGTAACGGTTCTCTCAAGATCGTCGGCGAGAAATTGGCGGTCGAAGTAGCTGCACGCCTACTCGGCGATTTACAATCCCTGATACGGCAGGGAGACAACGTTCCCGACGATTACATCGATCGAAAGCTCCGGGATCTCGAGATGGAAGATTCCGATGATTCGAGTGAAGAAAGCATCGATCCCGCCTACCGCAAGCACGGCCCCAGATGTGAAATCCCACCGATCGGCAAGCTCACTCGAAGTCGAGGCCAACGTAAATATGTAGAGTCAGTTCTTCAGAACGATATGGTCTTTTGCTTAGGGCCTGCGGGATCGGGGAAAACCTTCCTGGCGGTAAATATGGCGATTGGCTACCTCCGCGGAGGCGATATTCGCAAGATCATCCTCTGCCGGCCTGCCGTGGAAGCGGGAGAAAAGCTGGGATTTTTGCCCGGAGATTTCCAGGCGAAGATCAATCCGTATCTCCGTCCCCTCTACGATGCACTCAATGAGATTCTCGACTTTGAGCAAGTTCAACGCTATATCGAACGTGAGATCATCGAAGTGATCCCGATGGCTTATATGCGGGGACGTACGCTCAACGATGCCTTCATCATTTTGGATGAAGGCCAGAATACGACCGTTTCTCAAATGAAAATGTTCCTCACTCGGATGGGGATGCGAAGTAAGATCGTCGTTACGGGCGATGCCACTCAAGTCGACCTACCTCCGGGAGCTCCTTCAGGATTGATTCATGCTCGAAGGCTGTTCAGAGGGATTCAGGGCATCGGATGGATCGAACTCGAAAAGCAAGATATTCTGAGACACCCCTTAGTGAAAAAGATTGTCTCAGTTTACGAGAAGGACGACAGTCGAACTCAGTCTTCCCCGAGGCCTCGATCTCGGGAAGGTTCATCTGAACGTCATTCTCACAATGGGGAACCACCCCGGAATCCTGCTTCGAGAAAGGATTCAGAAGGGAGTGGGAGCTCAAGCTAAACCATGGAACTACTGAGGAAGCCCAAACGCAGAAAGCTGGATCAATATCTCCAGCGTCAACGCAAGGATCCCGACTTGGTCCTCTCTGAGATGACCCAGTTGTCGAATCGCGTATGGCGTTTGTTGATCGGCTTGTTCTTGTCGGCGGTTTACCTCGGTCTCCTGATGCCCGTGAGCAACTGGAGCCAATTGGTGAGCTTGGGAGTTCTCGTCTTCCTCCTCAATGGCTTGGGTTGGGCAGCATTGACTCGAATCCAACCCTTCCTCTTTGAGAAACCCGCGCACTTCAATCAATTCATTGCATTGTTGTTAGGGACGGTGGTGGTTTCCAAAGTGATCTTCCTCCTGGAATGGTCGCCCTTCTTAGTACCGCTTCCCGTGCTCGCGATGGTCTTAACCATGATCTACGGGCAGTCGGTAGCTCTCCTCGTGAGTATCGGTATGGGTTTCTATCTTTCTCTCATGAGTCCTCGGCTCTGGGAGATCGATCCCACACTCTTGAGCGCTCTGATGCCCGACAGTGGGTTGGCTGAAAGCACCTTGAGGGTGATCCTCGATCCCGTTTTAGCTCGTGCTGATTTTGTCTTCGGAGTGAGTGCGATCAGTGGGTCGATGATTACGGTTATCCTGCTGGAGCGCATTCGGCAGCAATCCTATCCCACCTTGGTGGGAGTCGTCGCCGGAATCACTCAGGGAGTGGTGGTCTTAGCCTTTCAATTGTTCGACCCCAGTTTGAAGTGGAGCGACTTTACGGATTGGCAAAGGATCAATGAGATTCTCGTTGAGCCCGGTTGGGCTTTGATGGGAGGAGTTGCTTCGGGGGCCTTGCTCACGATCTTCCTCCCCGTGGTCGAGAAAATATTTAACATCGTGACGGAGCGTAGGCTTCTCGCTTTAAGTGATCCCAATAATGAGCTCCTGCAGATCCTTAGGAATCGAGCTCCAGGAACTTATCAGCATACTTTGGGAGTAGCCCAACTCTGTAGCCAGGCCGCTGAAGCGATCGGGGGAGACCCTCTACTCATTCAGGTGGGGGCTTATTATCACGACATCGGAAAGATAGTTAAGCCGGAATACTTCGTCGAGAATATGGGAGAAGACAAAACGATCCATGAGCGTCTTCGACCATCGATGTCAAAGTTGATTATTATCTCGCACGTTAAGGAAGGAATCGAACTCGCCGTTGAAGCGAAGCTTCCCCAAGCGATTATCGATTTCATTCCTATGCATCATGGAACGACGGTGGTGGAGTACTTCTTCTACAAGGCTTTAGAGGGGCAAGAAGAGACCAAGAGTAAAGAGACCGATTCCGAGTATCGGTATCCGGGTCCGAAGCCACGTTTCCCCGAAGCGGGAATCATCATGTTGGCCGATGCGGTTGAAGCGATCGCGAAAACTCTGCCCGATCCTAACCCGAACCGTTTCCGCGATATGGTGCGGATGGTCATCCAAAAACGTCAGCAAGACGGCCAACTCGATGAATGTGATCTGACGATCAAGGATCTCCGTAAGATCGAAGACAGCTTTGTGCGCACCTTGACGAACATGTATCACGGTAGAATTCGTTATCCGTCTGCAGATAACGATGGTGGAACACAAGTCGACCGCGATTCAGAAACTGAGCGACATACGAACGGGAATCGTCAAAAGAAAGACGACTCCACCAAACGAGATGCCAAAAAACTGGTCCCCACCGGAACCCAACCGCGGGAGAGCTCCAATTGAGCGAAGCGTCCCTGCCCAAGCTTCGAATCGAATTTAGTGATGATTCGAAGCTCTTCCCTTTAAATCTCAATCAACTTGAGAGTACTCTCCTCAAAATTCTAATGGATCACGATCGAACTGAAGGATTGCTCTCCGTTGCTTTCGTCGATGATGATCGTATTAGAGAAGTGCATCGTGATTTTCTCGGGAAAGATTCCGCGACAGACTGCATCAGCTTTTTACTCGATGAGGAAGGCGATGATGATTTTGGTTTTGAAGGAGAGGCTGAAAGTGAAGTCAACGATTCTCCCTTCGGAGAAGTGATCGTCAGTTTAGACACCGCTAAAAGAGAAGCGGAAGCAAGGGGATTGGAGCCTGCCGATGAAGCAGCGCTTTATGCTATTCACGGCACTCTTCATTTGGTGGGTTACGACGATTTGACGGATGAGGCGGAGCCGTTGATGCGGGAGAAGGAGAGGGAGTATATGGGGGTTTATCGGGGGGAGTGACGCTAAACACTCATTCGATCCCTCGCTAAAGCTTCGGGCTTCCCTGGTGTGAACCGGTTCTAATGCAAAAATTGTGGAAAGGGTATCAACCTTGTCCAGCAATAAGCGTTTAATCAAACCATCAACCTTCCAAGGCAATTCCTCTCAAGCCCGAATCTTTAGGAAGTGCATAAGCCAAAGGCTTATTTGCACGATGGAGCGAAGCGACCATCAATACTGAGCGAGGGATAAGGAATCATAGAATACGACTCGCGGAGCGAGCCTACTACTACTCGATCCACCCGCCCATAAGCAGCTTATCACCGTCATATAAAACCGCCGCTTGCCCAGGGGTGATCGCCGAAGCAGAATTAAAGAGTTCCACCTTGGCTCGTTGAGAATCGATGATTTCTACTCGTGCGGGATGTGGAGTGCCTTGATGGCGAATTTGCATTTCGCCTTCTAAAATCAGACCAGGTTCTTGGGGGACCATCGAAAGCCAATTGATTTCGGCGACCTCAAACTGAGAAGAGTGAAGTTCGTCGCGTGAACCCAAGGTGATGGTATTGGTGGGGGCATCGATACCGACGACGTATTTAGGCTCACCGAAAGCGATGCCTAACCCTCTCCGTTGCCCGATCGTATAATTCTGGTGACCTTGATGTTCACCTAAATCCTCACCCGAGGTGTCGACGAATCGGCCCGGCTTGATCAATTCGGGAGTTCGAGCTTGAAGGACTTTCCGGTAGTTGTCTTCAGGGACAAAACAGATTTCTTGACTATCAGCCTTATGGGCAACCGGTAGGTCGCGCTCTTCAGCCATTTCCCGGATTCGGTCTTTGGAGTAATCTCCAACGGGGAATAAAACTCGTTTCAGACTGGTGGGGGGCATCGCGAAGAGGAAGTAGCTTTGATCTTTAGCGGGGTCGGCACCGCGCCTCAAGATGGAAGGCGAATCATCATCGGGATGGGAGATCTGTGCGTAATGACCCGTCGCTAAGTACTCACATTCTAGCTTGGTCGCCTCGTCGAGGAGGGTTCCAAACTTGAGCCATTGATTACATCGGGCACAGGGATTTGGCGTTCGACCTTTGTTGTACTCATCGACAAAGTACTCGATGATCGAGCTGAACTTGCCTTGGTAGTTTAAAGCATAAAAGGGAATCCCTAGACGATCCGCTACTCTCGAAGCATCCTGGGCGTCGTTGACACTACAACAAGCTCGAGAGCTTCCTCCCACGGAATCTCCGCCAGGGCCCAGGCGTAAAAATATCCCTAACACCTCGTGGCCGGCTTCCTTTAAAAGAGCCGCCGCGACGCTGGAATCAACACCGCCTGACATTGCACAGAGAACTCGAGCCATCGATCCTACTTCAAAAAAGGTACTGTACTTAATTCTCCCTTGTTCAAACTCCCAGGGAGAAACGAATCAGCGATAGTAGATCGCTAGCTGAAGGCTGTCAATGAACTCCTTCTACACTCGAGTTCCTCGTGAGTTGGGACGTGTTCTCAAGATGGCGAAATGAGTGAATCGCCGAGTCTTTAAATTCCGTGTTCTTTACCAGATTATTTTCTTAAGCTATTTATTTATAACTGCTTACGTCTGTTTTTGCGCCCCTGCTTCTGAAACAGCTATAAAGTTTTTAAATTTTTGGTAAAAAGAACGTCCGGTCAACAGGGCTACCGCGTTAAATCTTGGGGGTGAAATTAAGCTCGTCGAATCGGTTATTTTTCCCAAGATCAACTTGAGAATAACCGAGAACACACTGATGAACTGGATTTCAATCGCTCAGTGTCGATGAGTCCTGAACTCGTATCTTCAAAAGAGGACAGCGTCCTGAAAGCCATCATTTCTGATATTCACGCTAACTTAGAAGCCCTCATTGCGGTGATGGCTCACATCGATGACCAAGGCATCGACGAGATCATTTGCCTGGGTGACATCGTGGGTTACGGACCCAATCCTGCTGAATGTGTGGATATCGTTCGGGATCGATGCCGGATCGTGATTCGAGGAAATCATGATGAAGCTCTCATTCATGGCCCAATCGGCTTCACCCCGATGGCAAAAGAAGCGATCGAATGGACTCGGAAAAAGCTCCAGCCCCGGTTTTGGAAATCGGGCTCTAAGGAAAGATGGACCTTCCTCGAAAATCTCCAAACTCAAGATACCTGGAATGGTTACCTTTTAGTCCACGGTTCACCGCGAGATCCCACCTCGGAATACATCATGGATCGGGAAGTGCACCTCGGTGATCCCCAGAAGTTCACCGAGATTTTTTCGAGTTTCGATAAAATCTGTTTTGTCGGGCACACTCACATCCCCGGAGTCTTCTATGAGGGACCTCATTTTGTTCCTCAAAGAGAGATCGAAGGTCCCTTCGCTTACGACGGGCAAAAAGCCGTGATTAACGTAGGATCCGTGGGACAACCCCGCGACCGAGACCCCAGAGCCTGTTATTTGACGGTCCAACCCGATGACGACGTTTTTCAATACCACCGCGTCGATTATGACGCAGATGCCACCCGCCAACGCATCTACTCTATCCCTCCATTAAATAATCAGTTAGGGGATCGCCTTCTCGATGGATTCTAAGATTCTTGAGCATCCTCTTAAAAATCGAAGAAAGCATTGAAACTTACCTGGGCCTCCCGTTTAATTTACTCCCTTTGTCTCTTCACCTTGTGACAAAAGTCGGCCTCCAGACCCAGCTCGTTTTCTGGGGAGGGGGAAGAGGATTTGCTCTCGATATTTAGCCGTAAGCGATCCGCAGGGGTGATTCCGTTCTTTAATTACAATTATATGTTTAACTGGGTCTTCGAAAGATGGCATGCAGGCTGTCGGTAGAGTTCAGTTTGACTCCCAATTGAAAAGACCCTTCGAAGGAGTTCAGGGATGGCCAAATCTAGTGATCAGATTCGTAATGTTGTCGTCATCGGCCAGAGTAAAGGGGGGAAGACCTCTCTCCTAGAAGCTCTTTTGGCAAAGACGAAGGCGATTCCCCGCGCAGGTAGTGTCGACGACGGTTCCTCCATTTTAGATCACGATGATCTCGAGAAAGAACGCCAGCATTCGATCGATCCCGCTAACGGGTTCTTTGAGTTGGATGGGGTTCATGTCAATGTGATTGATACTCCCGGATACCGTGATTTCATCGGTCATATCTTTGGCCCCATGTCCATCGTTGAAGCGGCGATTTTCGTCGTCGATGGAGTGGATGGTGTCGGCCCCTACGCTCGAAAGCTTTGGGGTTACCTCGCTGAGCGAAACATTCCTCGATTGGTCGTCATCAATCGCTTAGATAAAGAAGGAGCGGAGTTCGGTCGCGTACTCGACCAACTACAAGCTTTAGATGCCAAGTGTATTCCTCTCGCTGTTCCCGTCGGTGAACAAGATACCTTGAGCGGAATCGAATTTACCTTCGGTCCTGAGAAAGGCTCCTCCGATTTAGCTAATGAATACTCTGAAAGTTTTCTTGAAGCCGTCGTCGAAAGTGACGAAGAGCTCTTAGAGAAATACTTTGAGGGTGAAGAAATTCCTGAAGAAACTCTCGCTAATCAAGTCGCGGTCGCCGTAGGGAACCAAACGATCTTCCCCGTTTTGACGACTTCAGTGAATAAAGATGTTGGTATCGCCAAATTGGCTGAAGCCATCGTCAAATACGTTCCTCCTGCGAGTAACAACCTCGGCCGCAATGCGAAAGTCTTCGGTTCGGAAGACGAGGTCGTCGATCTTTCCACCAGTGGTGATGATCCTCTGTGTGGTTATATCTTCCGTTCGATCAGTGACCCCTTTGTCGGTAAACTCTCTTTAGTTCGAGTGTTCTCTGGTGAACTTCAACAAAACGGCCAGTTCGTCAATCCTCACTCCACCAAAACGGAGAAGTTTGGAAAGATCGCTCGCCTTCAAGGTAAAGACCAAGTCCCAGTGGAATCCGTAGGAGCCGGTGATATCGTCGCGCTTCTTAAATTGGAGTCATTGAAAAACTTCGACACTCTCTGTAGTGCAGACAAGCGATTAGAAATCGACCCACCTTCGCTTCCCACTCCGATGTACGGAAAAGTTCTTTCACCCAAGACGAAGACGGATGAAAAGAAATTTGGTGAAGCCTTAACCAAGATTCTCGATGAGGATCCGGGTGTCGTTTCTAAGAGAGATCCCCGGACCTCCGAAATGGTGGTTTCGGCGATCAGTCAGCTTCACCTCCTCATGGTCGTGACTCGATTGAAGTCACGCTACAATGTTGAGGTCGATCAGAAAGATCCTAAGATTCCATACCTTGAAACCATCAATGGAAATGGCGATGAACGCTACCGGCACAAGAAACAAAGTGGTGGTTCGGGTGAGTTCGCCGAAGTGGCTCTAAGAGTAGAACCCACTGAACGGGGTACGGGTTTTGAGTTTGCCAATGAAGTTTTCGGTGGAGCGATCTCTGCCAGTTACGTTCAATCGGTTGAAAAAGGTATCCGCGCGATGCTCGACGAAGGTTGTGTTGCGGGTTACCAAATGGTCGACATCAAAGTGACCGTTTACGATGGTAAAGAGCACCCCGTGGACTCCAAGGATGTCGCGTTCCAAAAAGCAGGTCGCGAAGCCTTCCGCCAGGCGGTGAACTCAGCGAAGCCTTCGATCCTCGAACCGATCGTTGAATTAGAAGTTTCCTTCCCTGGGGATCTCGTTGGAGATATCTCTGGTGACTTGAATCGTCGTCGCGGTCGAGTCCAGGGAATGGACGCCGAAGGTGATTTCCAAGTCCTCAAGGCCTTGGTTCCCCTTTCAGAACTCGGCGATTACTCGAATGCTCTCGGAGCGATGACCGGTGGTCAGGGATCCTTCGATTTGGATCTTTCTCACTACGAAGTGACTCCCGGAAACATTCAATCTAAAGTGATCGAAGAGTCCAAAGCGGAAGCGAAGAAAGAAGACTAACTCGATTCTTGCCCGGTGGTGAACTTTTAGAGGAACTCTACTTCTAAGCTCAACAACTTCCTTTATCCCTCGCTCAGTCATGATGGTCGCTTCGCTCCATCGTGCAAGAAAGCCTTTGGCTTACGCACTTCCTAAAGATTCGGGCTTGGTAGGTTGGCGATTTCAATAATTATTCTTAGCTGAATAGTGTGAAATCTCCTGCTACAGGCTAAACATTGAAAGCAATTCACGCCTCTCAAGCCCGAAGCTTCAGCGAGGGATAATCGGGACGCTTACCAATTTGAAATAGGCTGTCTCAAAAAAATAACAGCCTATTTCGGGTAAAAAAGAAGCCCTTCCAATTCAAGATTGGAAGGGCTTCTTTTTTTGAGCTTTTACGCAGAGCTTAGGATTCTTTCCCCGCATCGGGAAAGTGTTCTTCGATCAATGAACTTTCACCCTTGCTTAGAGCTTCACCTTGGACAGCATCCAAGAAGGCATCGAGTCCCATAGCTCCCAGGTCTTTTCTGAAGCCGCGAGCGCGAACGCTCACATTTCGATTTTCAGCGTCTCGAGGGCCGACGATGAGTAAGTAAGGAATTTTCCAATCGGTAGCCACCTTGATTTTGGCTTGGATCCGTTCGTTCGATTGATCTAAGGTCGCACGGAGTCCGCGGTCTAATAGGAGGCCTAAGACCTCTCGACCGTAATCGAGGCTCTTATCACTGATCGGTAAAACTCGAACTTGTTCGGGGGCTAACCAAGTGGGAAAAGCACCGGCGAAGTGTTCGATCAGCAAACCGACGAAACGTTCCATCGAGCCGAAGGGCGCGCGGTGAATCATGACCGGGCGATGGGATTTGTTGTCGGAACCCACGTAATTGAGATCGAATCGCTCAGGAAGATTGTAATCAACCTGAACAGTGCCCAGTTGCCACTCTCTCCCGATGACGTCTTTGACCACAAAGTCGATCTTAGGACCGTAGAAGGCGGCTTCCCCGGCTTCCTCAGAGAAAGGCGCGCCCAATGAAGCTGCGGCTTTTCGACAGGCTTCTTCGGCTTTATCCCAACGCTCAGGCTCTCCGACGTACTTGGTGCTATCGACATCTCTCAATCCCACGCGGACTCGGTACTCGGTGATATTGAGAGTCGTAAAAATCGTTTTGACGAGTCCGAGACAACCTTGGACTTCTTTCTCTACTTGATCCTCCGTACAGAACAAGTGAGCATCGTCTTGGGTGAACCCGCGCACTCGAGTCATACCAGCGATTTCCCCGGATTGCTCCCAACGGTACACCGTTCCGAATTCGGCTAAGCGAATGGGGAGATCTTTGTAGGAGCGTGGTTGGCTCGCAAAGATTTTGATGTGATGGGGGCAGTTCATCGGTTTTAAAAGATAACCTTCGATATCTCCCTCGGTCATGCGAGCGGAAAGTTCGGCGCAACTGCAGCCTTCATCAGCCACACTTTGGAGATAATCGCTATCGATCAAGGGTGGATACTGACTGTCCTGGTAGTAAGGGAAGTGTCCACTGGTTCGGTAAAGATCTAATTTTCCAACGTGAGGAGTGTAGACCTGGTCGTAGCCCTGTTTGGTGAGTTCAGTGCGAATAAATCGTTCTAACTCGCCTCTGACGACGGAACCATTGGGAGTCCAGAGGATCAGTCCTTGCCCGACACTCTCATCGATGTGAAACAATTGAAGCTGCTTACCCAAGACGCGGTGGTCGCGCTTCTTGGCCTCTTCTAAAAGTTCGAGGTGGCGCTTCAGTTGTTTTTTGTCGGGGAATGCCGTTCCGTAAACTCGAGTCAGTTGGTCGGAGTTGGCATCGCCGTGCCAATAACTCGAGGCTAAGCTCATCACCTTGAAGGCACCGATTTTTCCCGTTGAGGGTACGTGGGGGCCTCGACAGAGGTCTTCCCAATTCTTTCCGGGTTCTCCTGTAACGTACCAACTGAGTTCTTCGCTTCCCCCTTCCGCGGCTCGTTCGGCATTATCTATTTTATACTTGCTGCCTTCATCCTTGAGTTTCGCCATCCCCTTATCGAGGCTCATGTCGACTCGAGTGAAAGGGCGATTTTCTTTGATGATCGCTTTCATCTCCTTTTCGATCGCCTGGAAGTCTTCCGATGATAAAGGGCGGTCTTCGGGAACGGCCATGTCGTAGTAGAAGCCCGTTTCGAGTGGGGGGCCGTAGACAAGTTGAACTTCCGGTATGACCCTCTGAATCGCTTCGGCCATCACGTGAGCGCAGCTGTGACGGATGAGGTACAGGCCGTCGGGGTCGGGATCGCCATCCCGGGTTTTAGAAGTGATGAGAGCTAACTCACAGTCTCGATCGATGGGGGTGGAAAGATCGGACAATTCGCCATCGATACGTGCGCCTAAGGCTGCTTTTGCTAAACCCGGGCCGATGTCGGCGGCAACCTGAGCGGGAGTGACCTGGGAGTCGTATTCTCGAACACTGCCATCGGGAAGTCGAATGGAGGGCATGGAATAGGTTTCTTTCTGAGTGAAATTGATAAGCGGTTCATGAGGGTACGGCTTCTGAGTACCCAATTATTTCTCAACTAAGCCCCATACTCTAAAAAAGGTCTGCCGAGGGGTCAATGAGTTCCTGCTTGATCTAGAGGATTTCGATATCGTCTTCGATAATACTGATTCGGGATTCGATGATGAGGAATTGACGGATTTTCTCTAAGGTTGAATTGATATGGCGGGTTTCGGTTCCGACGGTGGCGATGCCAAATTCCCCCAATTGCCATTTATCGTGGCAGCCGATCTCGGCTAATGAAATATTGAATTGGCCCATCAGGCGATCTTTGAGGGATCGGAGCACCATTCTTTTTTCCTTGAGAGACTGAGCATCGTGAACGTGAAAATAGACTCTGAGGACGCCGATTAGCATTTTTATTATTCATCCCGTGGGGGATTTTGTCTTTGTGGGTTGAGTCGATGAGATTCAGGACTTGGAGCCATTCGCTCCATCTAAACCGAAATCACCGGCTTTCTTTAAGAGGATTTCGGGATCGATATCTAATAATTTTGCTGCTTGTTCGATGTCGCCACCGAGTTCTTGGATCGTTTCATCTAAAAATCCTTTGAGCTCACCCCGCAGTTTCATGGGGCTGATGCCCAATAACCGAGAAGCGGGACGCAATTTCCATTGAGTGTGATTGAGAGCTTCGATGATCGAACGATTGGCGACTTCTCGTTGAAGCTTATAAAAAGGCATGTCCTTTTTGTCGATAGAATTCTGTTCTAATAATGCTTCCGTTTCTTCCAATTGAGTGCGGAAGTTTTGCTTGTCGATCCAAACGCAGCCTTCTCCTTCCAGGCTGGGCATCTTCGTTGCTTCTGGAGGGCCTTCTTTGGGGAGGGGAGTTCCGTTTTGAATTCTCAGAGCTCGCTCGACGGTTTCTTGATCGATGGTCAGGCTGCTCGCCAAGTCGATCGCGAGATTGACCGCATTGCGAAGCTCCCGAACGTTATTTTCTTTCCAGTCGAGCCGGCTGAGAACTTCGAGAGCTTGGGCTTCGATTTGGGGACTCGGCTCATCCTCAGCTACAGATTCAGAGAGGAAAAATTGAACGAGCAAGGGGATGTCTTCCCGCCTTTCTCTCAATGGAGGGAGATGGATGGGGAGTTGATTGATTCTAAAAAAGAGGTCTCGAATAAACTCTCCGGATTCAACCATGTCGGGAAGAACTTTGTTCGTAGCGCAGATCACACGTACGTCGACTTTTCGGTGGACGTTTTCACCGACTCTTCGAATTTCACCTTCCTGAAGGACTCTCCTTAACTTCTGTTGCAAGCTTCGTGGAGCATCGCTGATTTCATCTAAGAAGATCGTTCCTCCGTCCGCTTCTTCGAAGGCGCCCATCTTGTCGGCGCTCGCCCCGGTAAATGCTCCCTGAGTGTGCCCGAAGAGTTCGCTCTCCAACAGTTGGTCGGCCAAAGCGGAACAATCAACGGTGATCAAGGGTTTTGCTTTTCGTGAACTTTGTTGGTGGATACCTCGAGCGATCATCTCCTTGCCCGAGCCGGATTCTCCGGTGATGAGGACGGTTCGGTTCACTCCTGAGGCTAACTTGGCGAGCTCAAAGACCGAACGCATCGCTTCGCTTCTTCCGATGATGTTTTCGAGGCCCCATCGATTGTCGATTTCAAAACGAAGCTTTTGAATTTCTTGAAGATGTCCTTGGTGAACGAGGGCCATCTTCAAGTAGGGGCCGATGGCTTGAGCGAACTCTTTTAGAAACTCCAAATCTTCTTCACTGAAAATATTACTCGCCGTATGACTTTCGATATACAAAGCACCGATGACTCGATCAACGATCACGATCGGAACACAGATCAACGAAAGGGTGGTGAGCTCCTTCAAACTTTCGGCTTCTAAGAAGCGGGGATCATCCTTGGCATTTTCACAGAGGATGGGGCTGGCTTCGTCGATCGCTTGCTTGACGACAGTTCGGCTGAAGAGTAAGTCGAGCTCTTCGACTTTCCACCCCGCCTTCACTTCTAAGGTTTCGATTGTCGGTCCTTGAAGAATCAAAAGCGCACGTTCGATCTGACGCCCTTCACCGAATTCAATCTCTTCTAGGGCCGTTGCTAAAATTTTGTCGACCGTCGTACGAATGTCGTAATCCCAGTCGATTTTTTGGAGAAGGTAGTAAGCATCTAAGGCTTTGTGGATACGGTTGAGGATGGCTCGCCTTCTAAAGGACGCCGCTTTGGTTCTCATTGCCATGGAAGATCCTCTTCTTTTTCAAGTTGTTGGATGCGTTGGTGTGCACCTGATTCTTGGAAGATGTTAATCGCCTCTTCTAACTGAGCTTCGGCCTCTTCAAACTCTTCGAGATACATCCAGAAGCGGGTCATCTCGACCATCGTTTCGGCCAATTCCAATCGGGCTCCCATTTCTTCAAAAGTGACGTAAGCCAAATCAAAATGAGTTTCTGCGCGATCCGCCCAATCCGGACCTGAATCTCGAAAGATCTTCGCCAGTAAACGGTGGGTGATCGCATTTTGAATGCCGGGTCCGGTCTTTTGAAAAATAGAGAGCGCTTCTTCCGCTAAATCTCGAGCCGAGTCAAAGTTTTCGTTGAGAACTTCGAGTTCCGATTTAACTAAAAGTAATAAACCCTTAGCTTCAGTGAGCTCGTCGCTTTGGAGTTCACTCCAAGCTTCGTTCAAGGCTTCTTGAGCCTCAGAGACCCAATTCTCTTTGAGTAAGTAGAGGCTCCACTCGCTTTTGAAAATAGCCCGAAAGTCGGGATCGGTAATCGATCCAATGATCTTATGACCGTCATTAAAATGGTTTCGAGCGGCTTGGGTATTTCCGCGAGTTTGTTCCAACAAAGCGAGTGCCGTTAGGGTATCTAATTCAGCTCGGGGATCTTTCAGACGCTTGGAGAGAGTTAATGTTTGCTGAAGCATCTCTTCAGAGTTCGTTAACTGGCCTTGAAACAATTGGTAGGCGCCGATGTTGCTCGAGCAAGTGAGTACGCCACGGAGGTGTCCTAAATCTCTGAAGTGGGAATGAGCTTCTTCAGCTGCTTCTAAAGCACTGAGTAGTTCACCTCGATACCAGAGCGCACGACTGAGATTGTTGAGACACATGGCTTTCCCCAGGCGATCTCCCAAGCTCTGTCTCAATTCGATAGCTCTTCTTAGACTTTGAATGGCTTCACTCGATTTCCCCTGAATTCTTTCGATGATCGCTAAGTTGTTCAGAGCTGAAGCCGTCTCTTGGTACTTCTGAACTCCTTCAAATGAAGCGATCGATGCTTTTAAGTGATCTTCAGAACTTTTAAGTTCGCCACTTCTCTTTGCCACCATCCCGAGACCCATACGAATCGTTCCGATACCTGCGCGGTCGTTTAAGGTTTCGTACTGAGTTAATCCCGACTGAAAATATTCCCGAGTTTTGTCCAAATCTCCACGATCAAAATGGATACAGCCTATTCGATAGTGGAGGCGAGGAAAGTTGGTGTCTGTTTGATCAGATAAGTCTAAACACTTGATTAATAGTTTTTCTGCTTGATCGAGTTCCCCTCTTCGTTGAAGGATTTTTGATTCTTCTTCAAGCAAGGGAATCAGTTCGGAGCCCGATCGGCTCGACGCAGTTTCTCGAAGGCAGGCTAAGGCTTTTTCTTCATCGCCTAAACGAAGTAAAACTTTGGCGAGTTGTTCGAGTACGTCTAATCGTTGTTCGTCAGGGGGATTGAGCTCGAGGGCGCGATCGAAGCTCTCTCGACCCCGACGGTCATTTCCACTTGAGCAGGCTTCGCGGGCAAATTGAATGTAGTATTCGATGGCTTGGTCGAAATCTCCCGCCCTTTCAAAATGAGCCGCGGAGGGAAAGAAGAGGCTTCGCAAACCCGATTCTGCTTTTTGGCGGTAGAGTTGAGCCAGTCTCCGATGAGCTTCCTCTTGTTCGCTTTTGGGAATGAGATTTTCGCAGCTTGAATAGAAATGACTCGAGCCGAATTTAAGGTGGCTTTTACCCCGCGTCAGAATGCCGGTTTGAATAAATTTACTGAGGATATGATCGGTTTCTTCTAAGCCCATTTGAAAATGTTCTTCGAAGTATTGGTTCAAAATGGAAGGGTCGACTTTCGATCCAATTAAGTGAGCGACTCCTAAGACCGTCTTTTCGATCTCTTGGAATTCTTCTAAGAAGGTGGGTTGTTCTGTCGATGGGGCGTCGGCAGTTGAGTTGATGAACTTCCAACTCCCATCCGAATCTTCGCTGAGCCTGTTTTGGATCCAAAGATCTCTGATCGACTCTTCAATTTGAGAGGGCCAGGTAGGGCCTTGAGCGTGAATCTCTTTGATGAGTTCTTCGGGCGGCTTTTCATGGCCGAGCATCTCTTCAAGCATCTGGTCGACAGACTCATCACTCAGAGGATTTAAAGAGAGTTCGACGATATTGGCTCCACTGATGGTCAATGTCTTTAAAACTTTTAAGAATTGATTCAGGGAAGGATCATGAACCTCTGAACTCATGGTGAGAAGGATCAGGGTTCGCGTCGATTGAGGAGTGAGAAAAAAGCGTCGAAGAATTTCTTGGTCGAGGGGATCGGAGTACTGAAAGTTATCGAGTAAGAGAACGAGAGCTGGCTCCGTTTCGCTTGGGCTTAACAGATCGATGGCTTGAGTGTAGGTTTGCTCAGAATCGAGAGCAGGATTCTTGCTCTTCGACTCTTCTTCTGGGGATGAGTTCCATTCCCATTTGAGACCTAAGCTAGAGGTTAAGCTTTCAAAGGCTGCCGGAAGGGAATTGTTCTTGTTCGATCGAGCTTTGGTGTTCAGAAGGATTTTAAACATCGATTTCAAGCCTTGATCCCTAGATCCATCTCTTAAGTAGGACGCTTTGATCAAATGAACCTGATCCCATTGAAGTTGGTTCTTTATCCAAGCCCCATGATCTAAGATGGCTGTTTTACCTCCACCCTCGGGCGCGTCGAGAACAAGGAGGGTTTTTTCACCTCCCTTGGCATTCTCGATCGCTTGCTCGATTTGCTCACTCTCGCGCCGACGTCCTAAGAAGGAGGCTTTATTTAATGAGCGTCGACGTTGGGGGAAAGGATTGAATGCTTTGATGAGCTCAGCTTTTGCTTCTATTGCCGTTTTAAAGCGAGAAGATGGTTCAGGGCTCAAGAGCTTTAGGATGTATTGCGAAAGAGTGGGCGGGCAGTTTTCACTTAAAAGATGAGGAGCCTTCGGAGAGCGCTTTCGTTTCAGGCTCTCGGTTAAGCTTTCGAAAGGCAGCTCGCCGGTGATGGTCTGATAGAGGGTGACTCCAAAGGAATATAGATCACTCGCTGGTTGGTAAGGTTCATTTGGTTGAGCCCGTTCAGGCGCGAGGAAGGCCGGAGTTCCCGGTTCCTTTGCATCTTTTTCAGGATCGTCGAAACTCTTTATCAAGCCAAAGTCGAGACACTTTAAAATCGGGCTTTCGTGACGAAGCAGGCTTTCCTTGGTGATAGCCTCGGGTGTCTCGCCCATCACGGTGCTCGAGTTAGGTAGACTGATGAAGAGATTGCTGGGTTTGATGTCTCGGTGAAGCCAGCGATTTTTGTGAAGGTGGGCGAGAGTATCTAAGAGCTGTTCGAAGAGAGGAAAGCACCAACGAAGTTCAGCTTCACTTATGGGGGAGCTGCCGTGGATCTGATTCCAGGTCAGTCCCCAGAGAACTTCCATCGCATAGAATGGAGCGCCTAAGTATTCACCACTCGAAACAAACTGGGGGATGTGGGGATGATCAAACGATGCGAGGGATTGAAGTTCTCGAAAGAATCGTTCGCGATCGAGGGGATGGGCGTTTTCGTTCTTCGCAATCTTGATGGCGACTAAACTAGTATCGATTTGATCTCGAGCGAGATACACTTCTCCCATGCCACCACTGCCGAGAGTGGAGATGTACTGAAATCGAGGATGATCGAAGGGAGAAGAAGTCATCTTCGGAGAAACCTTGGTGGATGCAGAATTAAGGGTGGCTGATTTTTAGCCATTTTACCAGCTTGGGCGCTCGGGTCTACAAAAGTGGCCAAAAAATAGCTGGTTTGCTGGGCGGGACGACCTAATTCGCGGCTAGGAGCCTTTGGTACTCTTCCAAAGTACCTTCGACCATTGAGTTTACGGTGAATTTCTCGCCGACATAGGATTTCCCGCTCAGAGCCAACTCTTGGGCGTAATCGGGATTCTGAAGGTACTTCGAGATCGCTTCGAGGAGGGCTTGGGGGGATTGGGGAGGGATGAGGAGGCCGTTTTGGTTCTCTCCCAAGATTTCGGGCGTGCCTCCAACTTCGGTGGCAATTGTCGGTTTTCCCAGGGCTAAGGAATCCAAGATCGAAGTCCCGAGTCCTTCTTGAAGGGAGAGCTGAACGTAGACATCGCAGACGTTCATACAGTCGAGAACATCTTCACGGAATCCAGTGAAATGGGTCCACCTCTCGATCCCCAGTTCACGAGCCAAGGCTTTGCAATGATCCAGCAAGGGGCCGCTACCTAAGAACAAGGCAAGAAAGGGCTGAGATTCAGAGGCTCGTTTACATGCATGGAGGAGAGTCTCAGGATCTTTGTTCACATCCACTGTTCCACACGTCGCTACGATCGGATAATTCTCGGGAATCCCGAGCTCATTGAGCTTTTGCTTTTTCCAGGTGGGAAAATCTTCTGGAGGGCTCCACGCGCGTCGGGATAGATCGATACCGCTGTAGACCACGGATACCCGCTCCTCGGGCATTTTATCTCGAATTAAACCTCGTTTGGCGGCTTCCGACACGGCGAGGTAGTGGTGCACTCCCAGGCGGTATTTGAGCCAATTCACGCCGAAAGTGTGTCTTCGGTAGATCGTGAATTCAACTCGTCTCGAAGCGATTCGCAGTACTTTTGGGGCAATCCACGAGGCGATCAAACAGAGCATCTGAGCGTGGGGGCAATGGATGTGAAGAAGATCGGGCTTCCACGACCAGATCTTCCTCGCGATTTTGATGGCGGTAAAGGGATCTCCCTCGTTGATCGGGTTGATGATAAAGAGGGGAATGCCTGAATCCTGAGCTTTTTGAGCCAGGGGAGTCCCGGGACGAACGGCCAACAAGACCTCGTGGCCCCTCTCCATGAGGCCTTCTAAAAGGTAGATCACCTGCTGTTCTCCACCTCCCCAGCCCGTTTGTCCGCTCACATGAAGGAGTCTCACGACTTAATCTCGTATCCTCTCAGAATTGGGTTTCAGGGTTTGCTCGCTCGGATCTCAAAGAGACTCATAAAAAATAAGCATATCATGCCGGCAAATTTGTTATAAATGTCGTCTTGGATTTTACGGCCTCCGCCTGATTTTTTGGCCTTCGATACTTCCTGAACTTAGCCCCCGATGAGTTTAAAAACATCATGATTCACGATAAGACTCACCAGCTTTTACACTCTAATGATTCAAAAATTGTTCTCCTCGTTCTCGATGGATTAGGAGGACTTCCTCATCCTGACACGGGCAAGTCTGAGATGGATACGGCCAATTTGCCGAACCTCGACAAGTTGACTCAAAAATCGAGTGGCGGACGGATGCAGATCATCGATCCCGGTGTCACTTCAGGTAGTGGGCCGGCTCACCTCTCGCTTTTCGGTTACCACCCTTACACCTTCGAGTTTGGTCGCGGTGCATTAGAAGCGCTCGGAAGTGATTTCGACATGCAGCCCGGGGACTTAGCCGCTCGCGCCAACTTCGCTACCTTAGAAACTCCCGGAGATGTTTCGAGTGTGGTCTTGGACAGAAGAGCGGGTCGTCCTAATGACGAAGAGTGTAAGCGTCTTTGTGACAAACTTTCACAAGGTCTCGATGGTGGTGTAGAAGGATGTGAAGTCTTTCTCTTGCCCGGAAAGGAACACCGCTTCACGGTCGTCTTCCGGGGTGAAGGGCTCCAAGCGGGTTTGAATGATAACGATCCTCAGCGAGAAGGCAGTGCTCTTCTTCCCATCAATCCTGCTGGTTCAGGGGATGAGCGTGCGGCGAAGGTCGTGAACACCTTCTTAGAAAAAGCACTCGGTATTCTTTCCGACGAAGAACCCACTTCGAGTGGTAAACCCGCGAACGGAATGCTTCTTAGAGGCTTTTCAACCTTGCCCCAGCTTCAACCCTTCCTCGAACGCTACGGTGTGAAAGCCGGGGCGATCGCCGCTTATCCCATGTACCGCGGCGTGGCTAAGCTCGTCGGTATGGAAGGATTGGGAACGCCCGCAAACTTTTCTGAAGAGATCGATGTGCTCGAAGAAAACTGGAATGACTACGATTTCTTCTTCATGCACTTTAAAAACACCGACTCTGCGGGGCACTCAGGCCTCTTCGATAAGAAAGTTGAAGCCCTAGAATTGGTCGATAATTCGATCGAACGCATCCTGGCTCTCAAGCCTGACGTTTTAATTATCACGGGTGATCACTCTACCCCATGCATTCACCTGGAACACAGTTGGCATCCGGTACCCACCATCATTCACTCGAAGTTAGCCCTCCCAGCATTCGATGCTAATTTTAGTGAGCGCGGATTGATGGGTGGAGACTTGGGTGTCTTCCACGCCACGCATCTCGTGCCGATTGCTTTAGCGCATGCTAATCGTTTTGATAAATTTGGGGCCTGATTCCAAAGCATTTGTATCCAAACTCTCAAGAGTTCGGCTACAGGTTCCTTAGTTTAGATTGACATGGCTCAACCTACTCTCTCGGTCATTCTATCGACGTACAACAAACCGTTAGAGCTTCGGTTTGCGTTGGAGGCCCTTATCGCGGCCGAGAGAGAAAGCGATTCGCAGGTTGAAGTTCTCGTTGCTGATGATGGCTCGACCGAGAGCACGAAAGAAGTCATCGATGAGGTGAAACGCGATGCTCCCATTAAGGTTGAGCACGTTTACCAGGCGGATGAGGGTTTTCGCTTAGCTCGCATTCGAAATCAATCTATTCTCAAAAGTACTGGGGATATACTTATCTTTATCGATGGGGATTCTCTCGCCCATCCTCAAGCCTTATTAGCTCACGCCAAAAGGTGTCGCCCCGGTTTCGCCAGTGCGGGGGCGCGTTGCTTTTTAACTGAAGAGGAAAGCGATGCGGTTCTCGATGGTACTAAAGACCCTATTCAGCTAGGTCAACTCGCCTCGAATCGGGAAGCATGGCGACGTAGGCGACGTTATTTTGAAGGGCTTTTTCATCGTTATATCGGTTGGAAAATTCGCCCCAAATTGATCGGGGGAAATTGTGCGATCCATCGTCGAGACCTCGAACGGATCAATGGTTTCGATCAACGTTTTGAGGGTTGGGGCTTGGAGGACGATGATCTCTCTCGTCGCTTGAGAAAGAGTGGAGTTAAAGTTTTAGATTCCACATTGGATAGCCTCGTGAGTCATCTCTTTCACTTAACCCATCCTTCGCATCGTCCCACGATGCACCATACGAAAAATTACCAATACTTTAATCGCGGTGAGCCACTGACGGCTTGTCGGTTTGGCTTGAAGAAGAGGGAATTGAGGGATGTTAAGTTTTTAAGAAAGCCTTTGCCTTCGGGGTGGGAGGGACTCGAAGATCATCTTACTTTCGTGGATGGTTCAAGGGAGGTTGAAGCCTTAATGCTTTTTGGGAATGAGAAGGTATCAATTAAAAAAGGTGGCCCTCTTTTACTTGTTGATTTGACTGAATTAAATTCTAAGGGCGCGAATTGTGAGGAGGTGTTAGCATTTTTGGAGGGTCGGGTTTAATTTAAATACTCATAACCCTCATGGGCTTTCAGTCCTTGGCGATGGTGCGGCTTGGGTTTGATTTAGATTTTTGGTAATGACGAACCCTCGTTGACACTTCGGGCTTGAACTGGGGCGATTTAAAGTAATTCCAAAAAGTATTCGAATGAAAATTAGTCTGCCTAACCTCATCGTTGAACTCTAATCTGGGAACAAAGCTTAAAGACGCTAATCCCACCAAGGGCTGTAAGCCCGCAATAGCCTAGCCCAGGGCAGAGCGAAGGGGTGAAGCCCCGAAGCGTCGCCCTGGGTAGAATGATATTTAAGTCGAGCCCTGTAAGGGCGGAATAATAATTTTGAACATTCGATTAACCCTATTAATTCAATGCTATATAAAAAAACTATGAATCATGAATACAAACCTAAGAAGATATTGGGTTAGATTTGAGCTCGATCAAGTAAAAGATTTTTCATATTTGAAATTAGGTTGCGGAGTAACCGCGTATAGTGAAATGGATGTCTGCCGCCTATTAAAAAAATACATATTCAAGGAAGAAGACATTCCTCAGATCATAGAAATCATCAAAGACATCGATATCCGAACTCTGGATCAAGGGCATGTGGTTCCCAATATGGGAGTTTGTTCAATTAGAGGGGTTTGGTATCCAATTGGTTTTCGATATTAAGTTAATTTAGAGTTCAGGGAGATCAACGATGGAGACGGAGTGGTGGGAATATAGGTGTGAGTATCCTTTATGTGAATACCCAGGCGCATGGGCATTTTTTAAGAAATGCGAGGAAGAAGAGAAACCGGAAGACTCCGTTTGTGAATGTGGAGAAGAAGTGGTGGTGGCTTCCAAAAGAAAATCCGGTCCATTCGTTCAAGTCAGTATTATTCCAGCTGCTTTTGAGGACGAGTTTAGAGGACTTTCTCATGAAAAAGAATTCCATGTAGAGCTCAAGAGTTTGGTGGATGATTGGCGAGCCACTACAGTCCGATTTTATAAAAAGGAAGAAGCCCTCAAAATCGCGGCTCTTTTCATTGGTGAACATTTGGATACAGTCAAGAAGGTATGGAGAATGAAGATGTTGGGGCAGGAGGGGGAGAGGATTATGGCGGTAATCGAGAATGAGATTTTAGGTCCCGAAAAAAGAAAGAGATTAAAGCTCTTAAGAGAGCGACATAATTTCAAGACGAAATTGAACGCCATAGAAAAGCATTTAGAGAGCATTGATGGAGTGACCCCTTTAGGTCTCGCTTCTGATGACTTTAAACCTGCATTTGATTTACGGGAGTTTTGGAGGGAAATAATTAAATTCGATGGTACTCCAACTTCACGCAGCATGCATGATTCCGAAGAGTTAGAAAGAAAAGAGTGGCTTGATCAAATCATGCAGCCCTTCGTTTCTACCGAAGTTTGCTATTTCAATTACTCGGGATACCAGATTAACAAATGGTTTAAAGTCAGAATAAATGGGACTGAAGGTTTGTACGCTTTATGGAATTCCATAAGGAACAAAGAATTTGTCCTTCTTGCCGAAAACGGAAAATCTATTATTGGAATCATTGAGGAGGAACATTGGTATGAAGGGCATTTTAAGACCGTTGAATAGAATCAATTCTTAATAAACTCTTTTTTAGAATGTGTTGATTCAAGGATGAGAACATGGCAGCCTACAACTGGATAAAGATTAAAGATCATTGTCCCTCTTGTCATAAGGAGGAAATGATTCTTTGCCAGACCCATGTAGCTTCTTCTTACGATGGGGTTGCTGAAGAACGTTTTCATGACCAAACATTTGCTCTCGGGGAAAAGATGTCTTGGTTTACAGAGGATGATCCACGCTATGAATCTTGGAAAGTTGATGGAGGACCTAAGCTCAATTTAAAAGATGCTGAGATTCATGAATGTTGTTATTCGGATTGTCTTGCTTGTAAGGCCGAGCTTTTCGTGGTGATTGAATTTCGAGATTTAGTGCCGGTTTGAGTTATTAAGATTGGATTCGAGAAGGACTGGCCTAAAGAGTATTTTTCATGATTTGTGATTATTTTGAGCCCTGAGGATTAAGAGATTTTTAAGTTTTATTCCGCCCTTACAGGGCTTGAATCAAAAACACGTCCACCCAGGGCGTCGCAGCTCCGCTGCTTTGCCCTGGGCTAGGGTATTGCGGGCTTACAGCCTT
>JANQLS010000077.1 GCA_028280485.1 Planctomycetota bacterium | reverse complement strand
TCGGAGACCCTATGTTCAGCGGAGTGAAAGCAAATCTATGATTTGCTGGAACGGTTGAAGCGAGCTCCGCAGGAGCTTGTTTCAACAAAAACTAATTAGTTCCTGTTGATTAAACAAAAACTATTTACCTTGCTCTTCAACTTTTTTGCGCTTCTTCGGAGGTGGAGGATCTCCGAAGAAAACTTGGGCTGGATATTCTTTGGCGTTGCCCAAAAAGATTTTTAAGTCACGTGAAGCGTGGGTGAGATTTTCAATTAATAGCGTTAACTGACTCTCGTTATCGGAGATCATACGATCGAGCTTCTGTAGGTTTCGATTCAAACGTCGAATCGTTTCGGGAAGGTCCGTGGAAGCAGCCGTAAAATCTTCAGTTATCTTTTCTGTGTTGGCTAAAATCTTCTCAATCTCAGGTTTTGAATCCTTTAAAAGAGAATTGAAAGTTTTAAAACTCTCGGCTCCTTGCTCAAGCGCCATTTTTACGGAGCGGTCTTCCACAACTTTCCTGAGTTCCGCACTGGTCTTTTGTAGATCGTTCAATAGATCGCTCGCATCTTTTTGAACTTGAGCGACATCCACCCCACCCACTTGCTGGTCTAAGGTCGTGAGGAGCTTTTGAAGCTTCAATCCGATCTCACCGATATTTGCCTTTTGGACATCGCTTAAGATGCTGGATACCACCGAGAAAACCTGAGTGAACGTACTCCGAGTGGAAGGCACGTAGCAAGTCTTGGGTTCCCACTGAAGTTTGGGTTTTTCCTCAGCGTTTTCTAAGTAATCTAGCTCCAAATAAGCTAACCCAGTAATACCCTGAGAAGCCAAACGTACCCGAAAACCATCATCCACCATTGTTGCAACAATGGCATGGGAGCCTTTTCCTTTGGTATCTAAAAAACTCAAAAAACCCGGGTTGACATCCCAGCGAATAAAAACATTTCGACCCAATCGAGCAAGCTCCTGGAATTTATATTCGTGTTCAACTATTCCGATTTCAGAAACAGAACCAATTTGTACCCCTCGATACTTAACCGGGGAGCCCACCGATAAACCTTGTATCGATTCATCGATATAAGTCTCCATTTGAAGAGGGATTTTAAAAAGGGTTCCCGCACCAAACGCGATGATACCGGCGATCAGCAATGCCGTAGAGATCAGTATGAACATCCCGATTTTAAAATGATTGGGTGCGTTCATGGTTCATATCCATCTTAAAGTTAGCGAACATTCACTCTGAGATAGAGTTCGAAGTTCGGCGGAAAAAGTTGCGAACCCACTCGTCTTCACTGTCTTTGAGTGAATCAGGAGTTCCAGTAGCTACGATACCCTTCGTTCGTTTATCGAGCATGATCACTCGATCTGCAATCGAATAAATACTAGGAAGTTCGTGAGTCACCACGACGAAGGTAAGCCCTAAGTTTCTCGCTAAATCTAAAATCAATTCATCGATCTCGGCCGAAGTGATAGGATCCAATCCCGCCGATGGCTCATCTAAAAAGACAATCGATGGGTCTAAAGCTAAAGACCGAGCGATCGCCGCTCGCTTTTGCATCCCCCCGCTGATCTCAGCAGGAAGATGCCGCGCAAACTCCCGCAGGCCGACTAAGTCTAACTTCATCAAACTGATAAGGTTCATCGCTTCGATGGGCAAGTCGGTGAATTCTTCAAGCGGGAGCCGAACATTTTCAAGTAAGCTCATGGAACCGAAAAGAGCTCCACTTTGGTACATGACTCCGAAGCGTCGCATGATCGCTCGGCGAGCATCTCCCTGGGAGAGCACCAAATCTTCTCCTTCGAACAAGATCTCTCCCGTTCTCGGTGTGTACAAGCCGATCATGTGCTTGAGTATGGTACTTTTACCACTTCCCGACCCTCCCAATATAACGAAGACTTCCCCTCGGTTGACTTCGAAGGAAATCGAATCGACGATCACATTTTCACCAAATGCACACGTCAAGTTTCGTACTTGAATGATAGGGTCGGCTGGAGTCACTCTTTTAGTTCTATGCGATGAAATTAAATTCCTAAGTTGTAGTACATCACCGAAAAAATTCCATCGGCGATGATGATGGCTAAGATCCCAGCGACGACTGACTTCGTGGTGGAATCACCTACGGCAGTAGCCCCTTTTTCGGTTTGGATTCCTCTCAAACAACCGATCGCTGCGATTAAAGCACCAAAGACAAAAGCTTTTACGAGTCCGCCCATCAAATCGTCGACCTGAAGAATATTGAAAGTTCTTTGGACGTAAACGACCAGGGGAATGTTTAATCCTGTAGCCACCGTCGCCCCTCCCAGCAAACCACAAAAGTTTGCCAGTACGGCTAATAACGGAGTAACACAAGCAGTAGCGATGACTCGGGGAAGAACCAGAAAGTGAACCGGGTCGATGCCGAACGTCGTCAGAGCGTTGACCTCTTCATTGACTTTCATCGTTCCAATTTCAGCGGCGAAGGCTGATCCCGAACGACCCGCTAAGATAATCGCTGTCATCAAAGGCCCCAACTCTTTGACCACCGACAAGGCAACCAAGTCAGCGACAAAAATCTCAGCACCAAACTGTTTCATCGGCACAACTGATTGGAACGCCATGATCAATCCGATAAGAAACGAGATCAAGGTGATGATGGGGATAGCGTCTACACCCGCTTTCTCGGCATAAAGAAACGCATCTCTCCAACGGAGCTTTCCGGGATGCAGAGCGACTTTGAACAAACCGACCGCAAGCTCGCCCAAAAAGGCGATCATGGTTTTTAATTCGCCCAGGATGTGATGAGCCCCTCGACCCACCTGTTCAGGAAGACAAGATGTCGAAGCATCGATCTTGTCACAATCAGCGAAATCTTCGGGGTTATACCGTTCGAGTAACGAACTGAATCGATCGGAGAGATTCTTAATTTCGAAATCGGCGTTTCTACATACTTGCATTCTCTGAAGTTGTAGAAGTAAACCAATTCCCGTTCCATCGCAATAGCTGATGCCTTTGGCTTCAACGACCACTTTCTGAGAATCGGACTCTTCAATTTTTGTCACCAACTCCTCCCATATCTTGGGAGCAGTCTGCACATCGAGTGAACCTTCAAAAGCTAATTGCAAAGAATCCCCAGCTCGATCGATCGAGTATTCGACAGTTCGATTTGAGGGTTTCATCACTTCAGAAGGCACGTGAAGATCCTTCGGCTAGGTTCGATTGAAGGGGGCCGATAAATAACACTAGAATAGTTATTCCATGAGCTTACCTAAACTCTTACCAGTTACAAGGTTCACTCATTCAATTTCAACTACCTATAAAACAATTTTTAGCCAGACTCTTAAGAGTTTGGATTCAGAGTGGCTGTGAATTTTTGATTTCCAAATGATCTAAAACCCACTCTGGATATCCAAGCACCAAAATTAACTAGCCCGAAGCACTTGCGAGGGAAGCACCCCTCGCTAGCGTTTCGGGTTAGTTAGTCAGTTGCACAAAGATTCATAATTTCAAAGGGCCATCGGCCAATTTCTTACGAATTCGGCTACGAGCGTTATGCGGGAGCTCGTTCTCAATAGTCCTTACCATTCAGGCTATTCACGACAGAACGAAGCCACTCATCGAGCGCTCCTGCCATGGATTTTCCAATTTCAGTTTCTTTCTCATATAAATTACGAGTTTCTAAGGGATCGAGTTCCAAATTATAGAGTTCATATTTTACCCCCTGGGTGTTTTTCGCATTCTTCTTACCCTTTTTCTTGCCACCTTGAATACGGTGAAGCTTCCATGGCCATTTCAGCCAGGCCGCGTGCCCAGGAAATTTGTCGGCTGGGTATTGGGTTGAAATCTTACCTGCATTCATTCGCCAGCGTTCCTTGGGGATTTTTCCCTCCCCCTTTGTTTGGAACGCTAAGAGCTCTGCCATCCACTTCGCACTGGGAGTTCCAATACCCTTAACTTTCATATCCCAAAAACCATAACCGCGATCTTTCTTGATATCTCGCTCTTCAAGAAGCGGAAGCAAACTTCTCCCATCGATGGGATGGGGGAGCTTTACTTTACTCTGAACGACCTCCAAGAGAGTGGGAAGGATGTCGACGGACGAAGCAGGATGCGAAACGCTTCTAGGCTTGGTGATGCGTTCGGGCCACTCGATGATGCTAGGAACACGCAAGCCTCCCTCATAGATCGAGCCCTTCCGACCCCGTCCTCCCGAGCTTTCGTTGTAGAGCCCACCATTGTCGCTGGTATACCAAAACAGAGTATCCTTACGAATGTTTCCATCCTTCAAGACTTTTCTTAACTTACCCACCGCTCGATCCAAACCGGTGATCTCTCCTAACCAATGAGCTCTTTTATCTTTCTTATCGTAGTGTTTTAAATCTTCCTCCACACTTCGGTGAGGAACGTGAGGGGAACCCAACCAGACCACCACAAAAAAGGGTTCAGGCGTCTTACTTTGTTTTTTGATGAACTCGATAGCTAAGTCAACCGTCACGATGGAGCTCTCGCCCTTGTAGCTCACCGCTTTTCCCTTTTCAGATAAGATAGGATCATTGTCGAAAAAGTTTGGAGCTGAAATCCATTCATCAAAACCTGAAGACCCAGGATTCACAGGACTTCCCTTTAATACCGATCCAATATGCCATTTCCCGAAATGAGCGGTTTTGTAACCGACCTTTTTCAGTACTTCAGCGATGGTGACTTCTTGAGGCCTTAGGGTATGTCCCCACTTAAAGCAACCAAATCGATTGGGATGCCTCCCTGTTAACACACTTCCCCTAGTGGGTGAACAAACAGGAGCAGCCGCATAAAAACGATCGAAGCGAAGCCCAGCCTTCGACATCGCATCCAAGTGTGGCGTTACTAATTTGGGGTGACCGTTGTAAGCCACATCACCCCAACCTTGGTCGTCCGCCATACAGAGGATAATGTTGGGGAGAGTTTTGGGGGCTTCTTCGGCACGGGCCAAGAAAATCGTCCCGCAGATGAAGGCGAGGATCAGGCTAAACACACGAGGGGATCGACAAAAGGAGTGATTCATTTTTCTGAGATGCTCAACTGGATTTGTGGTTTAGATCAAAACTCTATAGCTCGTTAACTCATTAAAAAATAACAGATTAACGTAAAATCAACAATCCTTGAAGCTCGGCTCGAGACATATAAATTCCCTATTTTCTCAATAACTTGGAACCCTTTCGGGATCACTGGCAGCTACAGGTAAAAGACTCACCCCATGAGCTCATCAACTGAAGGTGAGAAACTTTGAATGAACCTCAAGAATGGGAATCTTAGGAGTTTATAATGAAGCTTATGACCAAAATGGATGCGTTAGACCCCCATCTCCTACTGACCGAGTTTGCGAAAAAAGGTATACCCGAATTGTTTTCAAAGTTTGTGTATGCCACCGCACCCTCGATGCATCGTTTTTTGTATCGACTTTTAGATGATGCCAATGACATCGAAGAGGTAGCACAAACCTCTTACATCATCGCCCAAAAGAAATGTCAAACTTATCGAGGTCCTAACGCTCTCTCCTGGCTCTTTGGAATCGCCTTCCGTGAAGTCCGAACCCATCGTCGAAAAATCTATCGCCAAAGAGCCCGGGAGATTCAAATGAACGAATTAGGAACGATCAGCGAAGAAATTCTTCCCCATTCTTCTCAACCCGATGGAGATCCCCTCGTTAAAAAAGAGCAAATCGAAGCTCTTCGCCAGGGCCTTCAAAAATTAAATCGCAACGATCGATTAGTTTTAGAGCTGGTTTATCTTGAAGGATTAAAGGGCAAAGAAGCCGCTGAAGTTCTCGAAGTGCCTCTCGGAACCATCAAGTCACGTACCCATCGAGCGCTGAGTTCGCTCAAGAAGATTTTAGCTCCCACAGGCTTTGCTTCAGCTTTAGCTTTTTTGACCCCAAGCCATGCCCAGGCTGTGTCAGGACTTTCAAGTACAACTTTTACCAACTCGATCATCAGCTCATTGGCAAATCCAGGTGCTTTAGCCCAAACCGGGATGTCAGCAACGACGGCTTCAACTCTATCCACGAGTTCAAACACCGCCCTGTGGATAAAAGTGGTTTCAAGCGCGGCTCTCCTAACGAGCTTGGTGATCATTCCCTTCGCCCTTATGAAGTCAAATCCCGATGAGCAGCTGAATTCAAATGAGCCTTCCTCGGGGAGCACTCTTGTCTCTCAGCCGGTAGAACCAAATCCCTCATCGACGATAACTCCCTCAGTACCCGAGCCCAATGCAGAACCCACTGCTACACAACCTTTGGATTCAACGCCAGAAAAAGCCGGTGGTCCATTCTATTGGGTCCTAGGAAAAGTGCTAGGAACTGACGGAAAACCGTTAGCAGGGGTGATCTTAGATGTCTTTAAAACCTCGAACATTTTACCAGAGCTGCCCTCGGGATTAGTTGAGCTCGGCCAGCAGCAACAACGGGCTGAAGAGTGGATTCCAGTTCGTTATTACTCTCCTCCAGCCACGAGCGATGCGAATGGAGAATTCGCGATTCAAATTAAATACGACCCTAAAGATCCGATCCCACCGTTTTGGGCTCCTAGGCAACCCAACGCCAAAGAGCAAAAAGTAAGAGAAGAAACTCTATCTAATGGAACTTTTAATTTGGAGTTAGTGGCAACTCACCCCAATGAAGAAATTCGTAAGGCTTATTTTCAGTTTACCCCTGAGAAAACTCCCGAAGTCCTTATTACTTTCGAGCCACAAGCTAAAGTGACCGTTAAAGTGGAAACGAATGATCGCCTCCCCAAATTAGACAATCCTTTCATTTCAATCATTCGAAGGGCTCAGTTCGAGAGTGAAATCGATCATTTCATCGAATACAAACCCTTAGCCAAGTTAGTTGAGTTTGAAAATATTCCATTCGGAAAATGCGAAATTCATCTACGCGGCCTTCCCGACACCGTCTATTCCGAAACGGGCACTGAGTTTAAATTAGATTTAAAAAAATCTTCCGAAGAAACAATCGAACTTACGATCCTTCCTAAGCCCATTCTTTCAGGCACCATCACTTCCCCGAACGGTTTTGGAGTCGGAGGTTTAACTCTCGATATTTTGAAAATGAACGGAAAGCTTCATGAATCGATCGTCTTAGACCCAACTCCTAAATCGAGAGACAGTCGAACGGGTGAACTGAATCCGAGAGGCAAAGGACAACAAAACAGCATCGATTGTACTGATTTTGCGGCTACTCCTACTCCATTTTCTATCAGAGATACAGACAAGGGAGAGCAATACACCTTCATCTTGAAGAATCCCGTTACCGGTGAGAGTGAAAACTTAGGGACTTGGGACTCCCCCAACGCAAACTTAAAACTTAAGGCAAAAGCTTTAGAGCCTGATCGTACAATTCTCTACTCCCTTCAAGTCCCCCAAGGGATCAAAATCAAATCGATGATGACCTTTGTTTACAATAAGAAAGATCCAGAGAAGCGCCTTGGGATGTTTGTGCGGCACGGAATTGTGGGAGCAGAGGATATCGACAGAAAAGACCCTCAATTCTGGGGGCTCACTGAAGGGGATTACACAGTAGTCTTTACCTCTTACGCCGAGATAGATAAAAAAAGCTATTTTGTTCACACCCAGACCGATGTGAGAGTCGGGCCTGAAGAAGTGACTCCTGCAAATTTGAAAATTCAAAATCCAGCATGGGTTCGAATCACCCTTCCCAAAAACGTGAACCGCCAAAAAAGCATCAGTATTCGCTTATCTCTTTTAGAAGACGACGGATCGATTTCTAAACAAATCCCTCCACGCAGCCTAAATTTCAGATGGTCTGGTAAAGAAGAGTTTGGATTTTATGTCTTCCCTGGAAGGTATTTAGTTCAAGTTCATAACCACTTGATCTGGCAATCCGACAAACGAGAATTGGGAAACTTTTTCGAACTCACGGTAAAAAACGAGGCAGAGATCGGCCCGATTGAAATTCCTCCTCAAGACTGTGGGAACTTAAAATTGAAGGTCACACTCAACAATAAGCCTTTGCCGAAAGAGCGAACTTCATTATTAAAGGTCGAGGGAGTCAGCGACTTAGGTTTTCCCATCGGAGTTAGTTTCTGGCGCAACCAAACAGGATCATTCGAAGTCGTCAACCTCCCCTCAGGAAATTACAATCTCTCTCTCGAATTCTATAAAGAGTCCATACCAGCCTACAAAGAAAAGATTCGCTTTGATGGTGAAAGCCAAACCATCGATTGGGATTTAAGGTAGTAGGCACACGGAGTGTGTCGTTTTTAGTGTAGTCCGCACGCTCCGCGTGCGGCCTTCCTAACAACGACAATTATATTTTTACTAACCTAAAGTAATCCCAATCGTGTGACACGTTCTTAGATTATCTTCAATCTTCTAAACTAGATCCGCTCACTTGAGATGGCCGCACGCCGAGCGTGCGGACTACACTAAAAAAGCCCAAGCTTCTTTGAAGCTTGGGCTTTTTTAAATTCAAATTTGCACCAAAGAAAGGGCGCTTCAAAAAATCATTTCGCTGAAATATCGTAGCAAATGATGATCTCTTGATCTCTCAAGTACATTTTTCCATTTGCGATCACGGGGTGAACCCAGATTTTTCCGCGGGGATTTCTATTCTTAGTTTGAGGACTGAGAGTGAACCGGCCTTTTTCGCTCCACCCCTTCGGGCTGGCTTCGATTAAAACCACATCACCGTTTCTCTCGTCCACACAGTAAAATCGATTATCAGCATAAGAAATACAACCTTTACCCAAGGCGCGTTTCTCATTCCACATTTTTTTCCCCGTTTTAAAATCTTGACAAGTCCAGCCGACACCGTCTGAGTATCCATAAAGGTAATCACCCACTTTGATGACTCCACCGTGGTGGTTCTTCATGATTTTTTTAACACTATCTTCGTAGACCGCACTTACCTTGTTCGACTTATTGATTTCGTATAAGTTACAGCCGACACCATAACCTGAAGTGATGTAAACGTGACCTTGGGCAAAAATCGGAGTCGGAATCACGGCAACACGACCAGGCCAATCGGTTTTCCAGAGAACATTACCATTTTTTGCGTTAACGCCGACGACACTCTTTTGAGTCAGTTGAATGTATTGGCGTTGCCCGTTGTGCTCAGCTTTGATGACGGAAGAATATTCAGCTCGGTCCGTAAAACTCTTCGAGCGCCATTTGATCTTTCCAGTTTTCTTATCTAAAGCGACGATAGCACCTTTTTTACCACCAGGTGTACAAATCACGATGGGTCCGTCGACGAGTGGTGATTCGGTGTAACCCCAGTTGGGCACTTTACCACCCAAGTCACTCGTCATGCTCACATCCCAAACGGGAGCGCCATTAGAAGCTTTGAAGCAGTGAAGACCACCACGACCGCCCATAGCGTAAATATAGTCACCATCAACCGTGGGAGTTGAACGAGGTCCGTCGCCCCAACCGTTCTTCAAAATCTTACCGATAGGCTTAGCCCACTTTTCTTTACCATCGCTGACTTTAATCGCGAGAAGATATTCGGTTTCTCCTCTGAGTCCCATGGTGTACATGGTATCGCCGACAACCGCAAAGCCGGCATAACCGAGACCACCATCTTTATTGACCCAAAGAACCTTGGGACCGCTGCTGGGCCATTTTTGAAGGAGACCGGTTTCTTTCGAAACATCATCTCGATTAGGTCCTCGCCATTGGGGCCAGTCGCCCGCCATCAAGGAACTGAAGGTTAAGGTCAATAACGACGCTAAGAGAATTGCGCTGACAGAGTGTTTTTTTGACATGGGCTTGTCCTGCTTCATTTTTGAAGTTGAGCCTAGATTTAATACGGATTAAACCAGGACTCGCAAATGTGGTTTCTCTTTAAAAAGCTTGTGATCGAGGACCCGTAAACAGAATTTATCCTGATTCGAAGAAATAAGCTTCTTATAAGAAGCGCCCCCTCATTCACAACAATTCATTATAGTCCGAAATTTGAAAAGTGGTAAATGGTGTGTTACCGATCTTTTCGTTAGAATTCTGTAAGGATTCATCTCAGCGACCTCATGCACTCAAAAGGTTCACCCTAAACTACTTCCTGAATAATGTTTAAAAGCAAACACATCTACAAGCAAATCAATGAAAATCACCAAGCGCTTAAGCTGGAGCTCCAGGAGCTGAAGCAAAAGAATGAAGAATTAGAGCTCAATCTCAAATCCACTCGCAAAATCTGCCATGCCCTCTGGGAGATCCTGAAGGAAAAGGAAGACCTGAGTGAGGACGCCTTAACTGAACAGCTCCAGTCTCTCAACCCCGAAAATCCCCTCTTCACCGATAACCAAGAACTCGTCCCCTGGGTCTGCCCCGAGTGTGAACGCACGAATCCCGCCCAACGAGATCAATGTTTGTACTGTGGGTGCCAGGTGGATTGAGGGGAGCTATTACAATTCAATAAATCGATCAAATCCGTAGCCAAATTCGCCAAAATTTGGAAAAGAGAACCTTGAGGAGAATCAAGAATCTAAAAGTTAAAATCTTCCATTTGAGCAATCGAAAATAATTTATGTATGCAGCGATACCAAGGGCTGAAAGCCCGCAATACCCTAGCCCAGGGCAGAGTGAAGCGTCGCCCTGGGTTTTAACGGGCTACAAAATAATAAGCCCTGCAAGGGCGCAATAATTCCATCAAATCCCCCTCTCACTGCAACATAAACGTCTCATACTCAAGCCGCGCAAACTTCCTCGACAAAATCCAAAAACCAAGCAACACCGTTAATCCCGCCGCCAATGCAAAGCCGTAGCCATAAAATGAAGGTCCCATCAACTGAGTGATGTAACTGAAGGTGGCGTTGGTAATGAAATAAAAGAATGCCAAGAGCATACTCACAATACGCTTGTCTAAATAAAACAAAACGTTGAGGAGAGAGAGAACCAGCATGAAGAGCGCAAAGCCCACACAAGCGACTTTAAAAAGGTAGATGGAATAAGGACTGACATTCATGAAACGAAGAACCGAGGGACCGATGAAGATCAAACAAGCCGCGACCAGACCTTGCACTTTCACGATTTCAAACAAGCTTTCACGCGCAGCGGCCACCATGTCGCGCTTGTGGTTTTGAATGTCTTCGAGAGTTTTTCCATCGAGGATCGCACGATAAAAATCAGCGCACTTTTCAGCGAAGTCAGTTTCCACTTTTAAGAGGAACACCGCTAAACCTGGGATCACGCTCAAACTCGCGAGAAAGAGCGGGTAGTCATAGATGATCGAAAAACGTAAGGGACCGACCACCGTCTCCCCCGTTTGAGGATGCATCCAAAAGATGAAGCGATCGATCCACATACCTAAGTTATAGAGAAGACCGATGACCGCCAGGCTATAAAAGCACTGTCGTCGCTTGAGAAAATCGAATGAGATTAATCCTTCCCCGGGATTGTTTTTGATGATCAAAATCAGGAGCATGAAGAAGAGAATCGTATGCCCCAACAAGAAGCCCGTGAGGAGACCCTCCAGACCGTAGTAGGTCAGTGCACAGGAAACGAGAATCGTAGTGAGATAACCGATAAAGAAAGCCCAAAGAACCCAACGGTAGTTTCGCATGCCGGAAACGAAAACAACCGTCATCCAAATATCCGAAAGGGTCACGAACGATCCCAGCATCAAGAGCTTGTAGAGAAACGTTTCGTTTTCAAATTTCGTAATAAAAAAGAATCCTAACAAGCCAGCAAGAAGCGTCGTGACTAAAAGCGCTCCGAAAAAATTGGGAAGGATACGTTCCGTGTCGCCGTCGTAAACTCGATCGGAAAGAAAGCGCGTAAACATCAACTGAAGCAAACCCGTCAAAATCATCGATCCTGCCATCAAATACGTGATCGATACCAAAAACCTAACGACGAATTCACGCGTGTCTAAAACCTTCATGCTGAGAATGCCCACTCCCAACAAACCGAAGGTTGATAGCAACCAGGGCCCGGCGCCTAAGATCCCGGCGACGGAATACGCTTGTACGAGGCCCAGATAATCGCCTCGCTTGAGAAGCTTGCGGAGTTTAAATCCTACTCCCGCCATCTACGCCTCCACCTCTTCAAACTCTGCTTCTTTTTTTGAAGCGTAGCGATCTAATGCTTCGACATACACATCACGGTAGTAATCTTCCATCATGCCCAAAGTATAAAATTTTTCGACTCGAGCAATCCCCGCCGCTTGAGCTTTATGCCAGCGTTCCTCATCGCTTAATAGATCAACAGCGTAACCGGCGAGCTCTTCAGGATCGGCAATCGCCCCCACCGCTCCCGCATGACCGAGAGCGCAGTCTTCAGGATTGTTCCCTTCGATCAACTCTCGACACGACCCCACATCGGTCGCTAAAGCTGGTAAGCCCGAAGCGTAACCTTCTAAAATCACCAGGGGCAAAGCTTCACTGATCGATGTCAAAGTCATCAAACCGAGTTGCGGTAGAATGTCTTCCACCTTTTGAAAACCTAAAAACTTCACCTTGTCTTTAAGCTTCAACCCTTCAACTAGCTCATGACATTCCTTGGCGTAACCTTCATCTTCATCCTCAGGACCGATGATCCAGCCCTCGGCTTCGGGCATGCGCGCACAAACTGAACGCATGGTGAAGATAAACGTTTTAATGTCTTTAATGGGTACGACTCGACCGATGAGCCCTAAAATCTTAGGGACTTTCTTGGGACGCTTACTTCGAAGCTTGGCGAAACGTTCGAGATCCACTCCGTTGGGAATCACTTTCGTTCGATCAGGATCTGCTCCATCCATCATCTGCCGTTCGCGATTACCGGCGTACAACGAAATAATGGGATCCGCCGCGGTGTAGGTGAGCCTTCCCAAACCACTGAAGAAATTGATCCAAAGTTTACGGGTGTAACTGAGTTTCCCATCCAAAGAGGCGCTGAAGGGCTCTAAGGTTTCGTTAATCCATTCGGCTTGGCCTAGCTCGATCTTCCGCTCTTTGGTGTAAATTCCGTGCTCACTCAGAACATAGGGATTTCCCGTTCGTCGCTGAAGCAACATGCCTAAAAACCCAGCGTATCCCGTAGAGATCGAATGATACACTCGCGCTTCAGGCAAAGTTCGTGACACCGAAGCCAACATAAAAATCGGCTCGTGCATCGACCGCACCGTCCAAAAGTAATCCAAGAACGATGGATCGGAACTGTATTTTTGGAAACACTTTTGAATCCAATTCCAACTGGTTTCACTGTAGAGAAAATCTTCTCGTCGAACCCCTTGAGGAGTTGAGAGAGAGTCGATCATGCGAGTTAAAACATCTTCATCCGGGTGCAACTCACTCGATTTGAAGTAATCTAAAAGCTTTCCTAATTCAGCGAAGGTTTTTGCCTTCCCCTTACGCGGCTTTGGAGGCGCCAGTCCGGGTGGCTCAGCTAAGTAACGCTTCTCCATATGAACCACATTCGGAGGAAGTTCATAGCGCATCTCACCGTAGCTTTCTCGGTCTCCTCCGAGAAACACAATTGAGAAGGTAAACTCTTTCAAGCTAGAAATAATTTGGTGCACCCAACTCGAAACTCCTCCCCGAACGTAGGGATAAGTTCCTTCCAAGAGCAAGGCGACATCGGCGATGGGTTCCTTCGATGAAGATGGGCTTTTAAATTTCGGCTCTTTCACGATCCCACCTCACTCACCATCACCATTTCTTCTTTTTGAATTCCCTTCCAGGAAGCGATGGCCTTTGAAAGTTTACTGTCAGCACCCTGATCCGTTTCGAGCTCAGAAAGAACTGCTCGCACTTTATTAAAATCTCTCTGAAGAAAAGCGATCTCAGCCCTCAGTGGTTGAAGCAAATGAAACGGTAATCCTCCTGATTCAGCGTGTGAAAGCTCTTGAAGAGCTTGGTCGTATTCCCCGTATTCGATAAGGACTTTGGTACAGAGCAAGCTCAGGCTCGGCTCATTTCCTTTAACCTTCATCGCTTGTCGAAGGTGGCTTTCAGCCTCTTGAAGCATGTGTTTTTTGACGTTCCCTTGAACTAAGCCCCCTTCAACTAACTCCCAGTAATTTTGAGCTAAGCGAATGTGAAGATCGCTATCCGCATAAAACTTTTGATCGCTATCTAAGTACGATTGAATTTCTTTGATCTTGTTACTGATCGATTGCTCGCGCCGATCGATGAAGGTATAGGCTTGGAGACGTACTTCATCTTCCATGTCTTTCAAGGCCACTCTCAAGATCGGGACGGCCGCTTGATCATCCATATTTCGCGTAGCGACCACCGAATGAACTTTCTTCTCTGCGTCATCACTGTTTTGAAGGATCTCTACCATCGCCCCCGGGCTTCTCAGAATCCTTGAACCATCGCGTTCAGAGGAGTGAGGAAGCTCAGGTTCACTCCAGTAAAGCCAGTCGGCTCGCTCCGGAGGATTGGGAAAACGCAAAGCATAAAGAACCACTAAGGCCAATCCCGGCATCCCTAAGTAAGGGATAAAAAAACCGATACTGAAAAACAAAATGAAGGTCCAAACCGGTCGTCCCCGATAGGCCTGAGGAAGAGAAGCCATCAGAGTTAAGGCGATGATGGTCGAAGCTAAAGCGTGAACTAAAACGTAGGTGATACTGACTTTCGGACCAGAGTTTCCCGAAGTGAGTTGCCACCAACTGATTCCCTCTAAGGAGAGTGCTCCCATTACTCCGATCGTTTGCCCCGTTCGAGTTGAAAGCAAAAATTCAGTGAATTGGAGGAGTCTACGTGCAGGTCCCCGACTGTGTTGAACACAAGTCTTCCATATTTTTCCAGCTAACGGGCGTAGTGAAAATGGGACCATAAGTTTTAGGGTTTTCCTTCAGTTCAAATAATTGCTTGAAATTAAGCGTTGTCGTTTTCTATCCCTCGCTAAAGCTTCGGGCTTGGTGGCACACCTGGTCTTCAAGGTTAAATTTTTGATTCCATTAAACTATTAAAATGGGATCATGGGTTTGAGCATTCACCACTTTAACTAGCCCGATGCGCTAGCGAGGGATTCTTCCCCTCGCTAAAGCTTCGGGCTAGTAAATATTTACCTAAATGTACTCGGGAACTTTCTCTACCTTTTCAATCTTTTGCGGCGGTGGAGGTTCATCGTCATTGAAAAACCGCTCTTGCACTTTTTTGGGCTCTTCAAATTTACGCTCGATCGAAAGATTCTTATAGAAACTCTCCATCAGAGGTCTAAGTTGGTCTTTACCATCAAAAACACTAGAGAACAGAAGCACTGAACAATCGGCAAACTCTTCTTCCGTTTTTTCTGCGATCAATTTCTTCAAGCGCTCTTGGTAACCGATCAAGCCTTTTTGATCGGTTTGCGGCAAGAGAATCATCAAGGCATCATTCGGCTCGACGACTAAAATGCGATCTAATCCTCGTCGCTCATTCAAAATCATTTGCTGAATACTTTCAGCGGTTTCCGGGTTGAGAAGTTTGACTCCGACACAAGCACCCGGTACCTGAAACTCTTTGGCATCTCTTAAACAGCGGCTAAGGCTCTGCAAGAAATCTTGTTCACTCTCTTCCGCCCATTCGATATGCTCCACTCGATTGCGAACCGTATCTCCGATGTGCCCACCCAAGACAGCCAAAAAGCGCAGGTTGTCATCATTAAAAGCCATGAAGGGCATCTGCTCGATCGCAAGTATTCCCCAAATTCGATCATCGGTGTCAACGAGAGGAATCGAGGCTAAAAGAAGTGAATCTTCTAATTTCTTCTCTCCGCTGATGTCATCCACAAAGATGCTCACCATCCTTCGAGTTTGAAGAGTTTCTCGAAGAAGGCGATCATTCTCAGTAAGGGGTTTCACATCCCCTAATTTTGAGCAAGGCTCTAAGTCGACCACCCCCTCCGGACTCACTTCTAAAAGTGAGGCCATTTGGATCCAACCAAAACTCGAATAGAGATCTAAGATGGTATTTCCCAGCTCTTTGATCGGCTGCTTCCCGGGATCACTCTTTTGAAGTTGTTCACGCATATGGATGATCGAACCTCGTAAACTTCGAGCTTGCCCAATCAAACTGTGTTCTAAGCGGTCGTGAGAGATTTTCAATAAGTGAAAGGCACGAGTAAATTCATCTAATCGACGTCTTCGATATTCTCCGGCAGCAACTAAGAAGTTCTCACGGCGCATCCTGCGATCACTGACTTCTCCACAGATCATTCCAATGATGATCATACCCACACACTCAATGGCGGGGATGTGATCGAGTTCATAAAGTCCCAATCCCAAAACAATGAAGATCGCAATGGTGAGAGCCACTCCCGCTCCAAAACCTCGAAGGAACCCATAACGCATGCCCGCAAACAAGGGAGCCATCACCAACCAAGGAAAATCAGATTGCAGAAAAAAGGGATCTGAGGAATCGCGCAAAGCGCCAATCAACACGATCAAACTACAGATGACACCCGTCTCAATCCAAGCCGTGCGCGCATGAATCGGTACTAAATACCGTTCTAAGAGATCTCTTTCATCGTGCATGATCAGAGATCCTCAAGCGTTATTTGATTCAACAAATCATTCAGTAAATTTTGTGCCGTACCGCTGAGACTTCCCCGACTCCAACCGGTTCGGGCTCCCGACGAAGTGAACAGAATTTCACCTGTTTCAAACGACTGAATCTCTAAGCTGATCCCCACCACCGGTTCGGCATCGAGCCCACTTTTGTATTGCCATTCATTAACGGAACCCGAAATGAAGTAATCGAACTCTTGCTCTTTAGCCCATTTGAGCGCACGCTCAAATCTTCGTCGTTCATCGAGTTCAGGTAATTGACCGGGCTCTTGGTGGTCGGCGTAGTTTTCTAGTTCTTCGATCCCTCGAATACGCAAAAGAGTTGAGAGGATCGCTTCTACCCGTTCTCCCACTTGAGGAGTTTCAACATAGCTCTTAATCGGAAGTAAAACCCATCGGCCTTTGAGGTCGAGCGGATGTCCCGTGCGATACCGCATCCCCACACACGAAGTGAGGCTCACGAGCAAGATCACCACTAAGGCTAATATGCCTTGGGTGTTCTTGTACTGAGTTGAGACTGGTTTTTGACTATCCGCCATGAGTTGTTTTCAAGGTTATTTCAGTTCTAAAAACTGATCTGATAACTCAAACTGATTCCTCTATTCCGTTGATTGTCGATCCCTCCGACTCCTTCCGAAAAGAAAAGATCGGTCCTTATTTCATCGTCACCAAAGACCCTGATCCCAAAATTACCTCGCACCTCATATATGAAACTATCCGATGGAAGAAGCCATCCTCCCCAAAGATCTACACCGTAACGAAAGAGCTTCCGTCGCATCTCAAGCAAACTGTAAACTCGATTGGTCACCAACGTTCCCATACCGACAACGGTTGCCCTAGCGGGTAAAACCGAATCGACAGTAATGTTTTGATCGAAGAGATCTCGAAAGGCACTCGGCACTGAGCTCACCCGGTTGTTTTCTAGCCAAGATGTTGAAGCTCGAACTTCCCAACGCGGATGATCGAACCTCAAGGTGTAACCCAATGCGAACTCTATTGCGGGGCCTTGACCGACCACCGATCCCGATCGAGATTGATACTCTTTCCACGCCAATTGAGTGTCGTAGAAAAAGCGCCGAGTCCAACTACCTCTTGCTCCAACACTCGCTTTATGCCGAGTCCCAGCGATGGCTATTGCCGTGCTTAAATTCTCTTGTTCGTTAAACTCGAACTCGAAGTAAGGATCGAAGTACTTCTCCAAACGCATCTGATGGCTTGCTTTTAAGCTGACTATTGAGTCCGCAGCTTGAGTGCTGACTCGAGCTGCGAGATGAGTTCGTCTACGGGGCTGTTCCCAGCGAAGTCTCGCTGTGAGTTCGAGCTCCCAAGATCGTTGAGATAAATCCAGCTCCTCGGTGTGATAAGTTTGATGGCTCGCCTCAAAGTCTAAGCGAAGCTCTTCACCTAATGAGGTACTGTAGAAACCACTCACTCCAACCGTGTCGAGATCCCCTACTTCAGAGTAAGAGCCACTCACTCGAAGGAGATCTTCGTGATGAAGCTCAACTTCAAATTGTTCGAGGTCACGGGGTGAAGGATCTTGAATAAGCTCGACGACCCCATTCGTCACTTGAACTTTTTTCTCCTTATTCAAGATCTCATGCCCACCTTCAAAAGCTAAACTCGCCTTAGGATCTCCTTGATTGAGAAGTTGAATACGTTGGTCGGTGTGCTCTTTAAAAAAGTTAGATACAACCGACAGATCGTTCTCGTTTAAAGCAGAGGTCAAGTATTCCCAAGCTAATTTACGAGCATTCGCTCCTGCGTATTTAACGGAGGCTCCGTGGTTACGTTTAAAGTTACCCTTCTTGAGATACCAACCCACGGAACTCTCCTCACTCAATTGAGAGTCTTCCTCGGGTCGATCCAACGCTTCGACAAGCCCTGGAAGCCACTCATCCCCAGCTGGAACACCGAAGAATCCTTTCGTGAGTACAACGTATGAACGGAGTGCCTCTTGGTCGGCTTTAGAGTCATCATCACGAAGCAGCCGCTTCCCAACTCGCGGAAGGACTTGCGTAAAAACGTAATTTCTTAATTTCCACGCCGATCCCGGTCGCTTAGCTTGCTCTAAGGCGTCCGCAAAACTCAGTAACCACAAATAATCTTCCGGATTCTTCTCAGCGTGCTTTTGGTACCACACGATGGACTCAGGCATTCGATTCAGAAGCTGATATCCCGAGGCATAGGGTGCCCATAGGGAAGAATCATATTCAGCATCCTCTTTCCATCGATTGAGGTAACTGAGCATCGGCTCCAACTGTCGGTGATTGATCAAGAGCCAGAGTAAACCTGGTCGAGCCGTGGGTGATTCGGGATTTAGCTCTAATGCTCGTTCGTAATAGAAACGAGCGAGCTCATGATCACCCGATCGATCGAGCAGAATCGCCCTCAGGATCAAGTAATATTCGAACTCCATAAATAGAGGTTCTCGCATCATCGCCACTTTAACCATGGCGACTGCTTGTTCACGCTCACCTTTTTGCCATGCGGCTTCCATGCCTTGAATCAGGAACCGAGGAATTTCAAACTCATCCCAAGCTTGAAGAGCAACATCGACAGCCTCTTCTTCAAATCCTTGATCTCGAGAGAGGATAATCAATCGATCAGCCAACAACGGAACTCTATCTCCAAACTGCCAAAGCATTCGATGGGAAGACAAGGCTTCTACATTGGCTTCCAAGCTCCAGCTGAGCTCAGTTAATAGATTCCAGAATCCTAAGTCGTCGGGACAATTCAAAATACTCGTTGAATAAAGAAACTCTAGCGCTTGTTCCGTCCTATTGAGTTTCCAAAGAAGCTTTGCTTTATCTTGCACTTCCTTGATGCTTAAACCAAAACGCCATTCCTTTTCTTCGATAGAAGATAAAAGCTTTTCGGGCTCTCCGAGTTTTTTACGCAAGTCGATAAGCATGTCATATGAAGCGAGCTCTTCGGGGTACTTATCGATGAGGTCTTCAAGAAATCCTTCTGCCTTTTCGGGAAGTCCTTCGCGTTCGCACGAAGCGATGTAGAGCTTGAGTTCAGCTTCCTCTAATTTTTCTCGTTCGGATAAAACTTCAATCAAATCAGAAAAGGTTTGGGAAGCATAAAAGGCTTTCGATAATCGCAGCGCTTCGCGCAAGTGATCCGTGTCATCGAGATCAATTTTAGCCAACCGCATATGCTCTTTCATGGCAAGGTCCGGATGCCCCGTCCACTCAGCCACTTCAGCAAAACGTTTTCGGTAATCTATATTCTCAGGATTGAGACCCAAAAGCTTCTTCGCCAAGGTGAACGTATTTGAGTGAACACCATGGTTCAATTCAAGATCGATCTGACGACTGAGTAAGTCGGCGTCCTGAGGGAAATGAGCGATTAACTTCCTTCCCCAATTCGTCGCTAAGGCTTGTTGGTTTTGCCCAATAGCCAGCTCATAGGCTTGTCGAAGCAGTTCTAAATTTCGAGGATAACGTTTAACGTAATCCATAGCTAGGTGGATGGCTTCACCGCCACGTTGGGAAGCTCTCAAGGCTTTTAAACCCAATGTGGCCCAACGTTGAGCTCGATCGTAACTCTTTTCTGATTGAGTTGCTTCCACGTAGAGATCAGCAGCTCGATGGGGATCTTCACTCGCCAAGTACCAGCGCGCAGCTTCAGCTAACCATTGGGATTTTCGCCCTAGTTCTTTCTTCGCTAAGCGCTCGTAAATATTTGCCGCAATCTTTGGCTCTGAAGACTGAAGACAAATCCCAGCTAAAAACTCTAGCTGACGCGGTTCAAGTTCTCTGTCTTTAAGCCAAGTTAATTTTTGTTCAACAATCTTTTTAGACTCAGCCCGAAGATCATCTGCGAGCCATTCACTGTGAGCTTGGCTCCAGTGAATTTCCAATGCCAAGTAATTCGCACGAGCCTGCCAAGGACTGGGATCCGCAATTAAGGGATCGAGCACCCTCAATGCTTCTTCCAATCTTTGCGTTGAGCGCAATTGATCGGCTAGCGTATAACGAAGCTCAGGGTCTCCTTGACGAGACTCTAAAAAGAGCTTGAGATAAGCTACCGATACATTGTCGGGCTCACTGTTCAGCATCGACTCGACAAACTCCTCTTTATCAGGAAAGACAGCAAAAAAACCAACGGCGACCAAGACCGTCAAAACGATGAAGACCGCAGGTCGAACTAAAGGTTCGCGATCAGGAGCGTACCAAGAGGGCATCTCCGGTCTCCTTTGACGGGATACTGAAACACCAGTGGTTGCCTTTCTTCTTCCCGACGATCAGTCCCTCTCTCCACTTGATACTCAAGGGACCATCCATCCCCGAAACGACCAACTCAATATTCAAATGTGCTTTCAGGTTAAGCTTGACACTCCCATCTTTTTGAACTCGCCAGTTCAACACTTCAGCGTTACTGGAAACGACATGAGGATACTTCTTCTTTTCATTACCGAAGGTCAACTTCAGTCGCTGAGGAGATCCTTTTCGAAAACTCAAGTAACGCCCTTGGGGTAATTCGCGAAATGAAACTAAGCCCGGTGACTGAGAAAAACTAGGCCGATGGAAACTCGAAGGTACTCTAAAGGTGCGAAGGTCACCCCAGCCCGCGACTTGCCAAGCACCACTTAGGTGACGACCTAAACTCAAGCTTTGATAAGAAACCGCCTTCTTCGCAAATTCACTCACGTAAAGAGGTCGAGTTTCTTGAGTCATAGCCCAATCGTAAATCTCTTTTAAAGCCCGAAGAGAATCCAATCGACTCCCCGAGTAGAAGTGATAATAGATGTGGATAGGTTTTAATCTCCGCGGATGGTCGGTCAGTTTGAAAGTCTCGATAACTCGCCGAAATCCATAGAAGGGTCCCGTCCACAAATTGGTGTAGACGTTTTCATTGATCACGGGAGCGAAGACTTGGTAGTAACCCTTCTCCCAACGGCCTTGAGGGGAAACCATCGTGACCGAAGCAAAATCGCTGGTAATCCTCGTGTCTCCTCCGTTTAAATTCCAAAGGCCGAGATCATTCACTCGCTTCAAGGATTCATGAGTTGGTAGGGCTGTTCCTGACCAAAGGACCACTTTGACCCTCTTTGGATTACCCACCTTCGAGGCCAAACGCTGATTGATATAGTCGATCGATCCATCGATATCCCGCTTCAGATCAAAGGTGTATCCGGGAATAGGTAAGCGATATTTTTTGCTTTCGGGATGTTCTAAAACCTTTTTCCAATCGTAAGGGTGACTGAAGGTATGAGTCGCAAGTTCCACATGGGGAAGCTTGAACATCTCTTGAGCGATCTTCTCCAGTTCCTTTGAACTTCTTGGATAGACCCCCTCCGTAGACATCTCCCCTTCAACAACCGAAGCGGTGGTGGGAAAGGGGTATTTTTTAAAAATCTCTTCAACCGTGACGTCGATCGCGTAGGGAGCCCCCGGTAGCTCAGAGCGACTCGCCGAGCCATCTCCATCGATCGACACCAGAAGCATTCGGTTCCCGTACTCCGTTGTCAAATCAGGAATCGGAAACGAAGGAAGGTTCAACGATTGTTTAAAGAAGTGAAACGGATTGACCACCCACTTCGCTTTTTCATTCCTAAACGGCTCTAACACGTAAGGATCCAGGGCAATTCCTCCCCAGGATCCAGTAACAACTAAACTGATTCTCCTTCCTCTCGAATCCTCTAAGAAAAGATGCTCTTTATTCTTTTTATCAAAGGATTCCAACTTCATGAGATCTCGTAAGCGCTTCCGAGGTGGAGACTCAAAGCCGACCATTTTCTGATCGAGATGAAGTTGAACGGGCCGTCGGATGGGACGAGTCATTTGACGAAGGCCGAGTTTACTCAAAAAGGCATCGTCGATGGGAAAGCCAAAACGGCGACAGAAGATGACCGGAACTTTTGAATCGATCTGCCGTTCGATCCACTTTCGAAATTTTGGGGCATGAGGAATTTTATCTTCTTCAAAGGAGGTTAAAATTCCCGCGACTCTCCCTTTCAAGTGATATTGAGGTAAACCGCTTCTCACATTGTGAATCTCGGCTGTAAGCCCCAAGTATTCCAAAGGCATCACCTTCAGCAGATGGGCGCTCGTTTCAGCTACGTCCACATCGAGAGGAGTGTCGTGAATCACGATCACCTTGCGAGGTACCACCTCGACTAAGCCCATTCCCAAACTAAACAGATCCTTATCTGTGACCCAAGGGATGAGATCTAAATCAGAAATTTGTTGAGCTGTTTTTCGAGCGAGTTCACGTTGATCACTTGGAACATAATCGATGGCACAAACGGGGAACCCAAACTTGCGTTTGGCTGAGAGAAGCTGATTCTTCAACCAAATTCGATTCCCTGCCGTTACCGCTTGGTATTTTTTCTTTTTGAGGTTGTAACCTCTAAAAAGACTTTCAGCGACTAAACCATCGACATGCTTTCCTACTTTGGGCAAAAGTTCAAAACCGCGGTTGAGAACGATTTTTAGCTTCGGGAATTTCTTTCGAATAGAAAGAATGAGCTGCTCTAAAGCTTGCTGTTGGAAGGCTTGCTGTTTCTTAGAGAGAGAACTCAATTTATAGCTGTCTAAAGTATCTAAAAAGATTCCTTGAAAGCCCTTCTGAAGGAGCTCAGGGATTCGCATCGAGAGAATGAAGGTCCTCCATTCCGGATGACTCAAATCGACAACATGACTTTCCCAAGCTGAATTTTTATCGAGGTAAAGTTCCTTCGGTAATTGGGCTCTAAAGGCACGCTTGGAATTCACTTCACCTAATGACAGGTAGGAAATGGGGACAGAACCTCGTTCTTTAAAGATCTTCAGCTGCTCACGATCAACATGGGCCGGTTCTAAGATCACCCACTCAAATTGAGACAGCTCATCCACAGGGACATGAGATCCGTAATAAAACCCCATTCCTGAAAATTCCCACGAGGCTCCCTCCACTCCCGTCAGGAGTGTTAAAAGAGTAAAGAGACTCGTTTTTAGGGTTTTCATAGTCAACGCCTAATCGCAGGTTGAATTATTAATCAGGACAAGAGTCACTAACATTCAACAAACGGAGTGACCGACTGATTCTGTATACCGTGATGGCAATTCAACTCTGGATCGGCGTCTTGAGATGCCAGCTTGATTCTTTCAAACTTTGTTTGGGTTGATAATAGGTGAGGGAGGGGTGTTAGGCGAAAATTTGACGAAAGTCATCCCATTTCAAGCCCGAAGCGCAAGTGAGGGACAAAACGTTGAATGGATCTCATATAACCTGAACCTACATAATGTAGAAATGACTCAGTCCCACTGTTTAATAGCTTAAATACATTTTTAATCTTTGACCCTCGCTTACGCTTCGGGCTTGAAATGGATAAAAAAAGCCCTCCGCGAACCATAGTTCACGGAGGGCTTTTTCAAATCGCGCTTTAAAGCTTCGACCTTAGGGAGCAGCACAACCCGTGTCGGGATAGGCTTCACAACCTAATTCCCCAGAATCATTGTTATCTGGAGTGGGATCGAGACCACAAGTGTCTTTCCCTGGAGGTTGAGGTGCAGCCGTTCCGAGGAACTGGTGAGACAGGTTGGCGATCGGATCAGTAATCTCGACCTTACCATTGTCATCAAAGTCAGCCGCATCCATACAAGGAGGCGTAAACGTTCCCAAGAACTGGTGAGCGAGGTTGTTGATAGGATCGGTAATTTCGAGTTTACCGTTTCCATCGACATCACCACGCTTAAAGACAGGACCGACTGGGCCACCTTCGGTATCTCCGTAGAGGAGGTAATCGAAGAAGACTGCGAGTTCAGTGTGAGCACCGAAGTTCTTCATGCCGATTCCCACTCCAACTGGATTAGGCTTTGCTTGATCTCTCTGAGCGATCACCTCGAAATCTAACTCATCGTCAACTCGAGCTAAGTAGGTTTCGTTGATACCACGCTTTTCAATCCTTAAGGTTACTTCGGTGTAATCAAAGGTATCAGGATCATCCGGGAAGATCCCGGGGAATCCAATATCACTGGGAGCTTCACCTGCATTACAGGTTCGCTCGTGCTGAATACCGTTTCTGACCCCAGCTCGAAGAACACCAAATTGGCTGTAGTCGTTTTCACCGTATTTGACGATGAGCCCGACATGGTAACCTTCAACCGGTATGGGGAAGATCAAAGGATCAAACTGCATTCGGGTTTCCAGATCGAAAGTCGAGAAGGCTTGGAGGTTGTGCAACCACTTAGGCGTTCGGTCGAATCCACACCATTGATCAAAGTTAGGTTCACTTTGGGGTAAGAAGATTCGCAATCGATCACCGTCAGTTGAAGCATCAACATCAGCAAGTGAACCAGCAGTTCCGTCACCAGCATCGAAGGTAAAGTTATCTTCGAGCTCGAAGTCATCTTCAAACTCATGACGGATCGAATTGATCACCGTGACTGTCCAACTGGCGGTCGAACCAAAGAAACCATTTCCAGACACAGCTTCAACGGTGAAGTTGATCTCAGCACCGACAGGTTCGGTGATGGCTTCATAAGTAACGTCTCCAGTCGCTTCGTCAATGCTGGCTCCAGCGGGACCGTCGACGAGTGCGTAAACGGCATCGGCGAAAGAAGCTCTAACCGAAGCGATATAGGGAAGCTCTTTAAAGGCTTGCTCATCGTTAGGAGCAACCGTTGGAGCAAGTTGGATAGGATCAGTCGTAGCCGGTCCGTATTCGAAGTAATCGAAACCTGCGGTGTAAGGACCTTGCGATCCCCAGTTCTTGACGATAACACCAACGCCATCGGGAAGAGGACGTGGGTCATTCACTTCAGTGATAACGGTCCAAGGATCACCAGGATCGGTACGAGCCAAGTAGAGTTCTTGGTCTCCTTGAGCCTCAATTCGCAAGTAAACTTCCGCTTCAGGATCATCGGTGATCAATCCAGGGAAGAAAGTATTGGTGTTTTGAGGCGTACCGTTGGTGGTACAGGAAGCTTCCATTTCAATTCCACTTCTCAAGAGACCCAATTGAGCGACTTGAGCCGTGCCACGATCGATGGCGAGACCGACATGGTAAAAGTTAACGAGATCCGTAGGTGGAACGGTGAAGCTCACAGCTGTTTCAACAGAGTAATTATCAGTAATTTGATAATTGTGGTTCCAACGAGGCGAGCGATCTTGGTTACACCAGTGATCGAAGTTTTCAACACCTACATCGGGAAGGTTGATTTCAAGCAAACCGCCGATGACGGAAGTGGTCACCTCTTCTAAACGAGTTGAACGCACGTTCGGAGAGAGAGTGAAGTTATCGGTGAAATCTTCTTCAGTATCGAAATCGGTAAAGAATGCCGGTACTCGATTGACGGTCCAAGTGGCATCCGTTGAACCAGCAAAATTTGTTGCTCTCACGGTGATATCGAAAGAAGCAGGCACTGGATCAGGAATCGTGTAACGCAAAACGCCGTTGAAGTCGATCGAAGCTCCTTCAGGAGAGACGACTTCAAGTTCTGGAGTGGGGAATCCGTCGGCACTGATCTTACGAGCGTAAGTATTCGTTCCTTCGAAGAAGTATCCTTCTTCGGGAGCTCCATTGATGACAGGTTCCGTCGTGGGCAGAGGACCGTAGTCAAAGTAATCGAAACCAGCAGTAAAGGCACTGAGTCCAGCCCAGTTTTTAAAGCCGAGGCCCACTCCCTGAACAGGAGCCTTAGGAACATTGCTTTCAAAGACGGTCGTCCAAGGATCTTCCTCAGCAACCTTACCGAGGTACTTCACATTGTTCCCGTCTTTTTCGATACGAACCCAAGCGGTAGCTTCGAGGTCACCCGTAAAGAGTCCAACGAAGGGATTGGGTGAATCTTCACCGTCTGCAGCACACGCTCGTTCTAATTCGATTCCGTCGGATTTGGGTCCGAGGATCGCAAGATCAGCAAATCCACGATCTAAGATCAAACCCACATGATAATTCGCACCGAGGTTATCGGGAGGAAGAACAAAGTTCACCGCTGTTTCTACAGCGAAAGAACCATTGACGTTGGCTACGTGATGCCAACGAGGAGCGCGGTCGAATCCACACCAAACATCAAAACTTTCCGCACCGGTATCGGGCAGAGTGAGTTCTAACAAGCCTCCATTGACCAGGGCGGTCACTTCGCCTTTTCGGCCGGAGAGGTCGTTACCAGAATCTACAAACTCTTCATCGAATTCAATTTGCTCATCAAAATCGAGGAAGACCGGTTCTGCGATATTAACGTCCCAAGAGACATCCGTTGAGCCTTCGCTATTGGCAGCACGAATGGTTACCGTGAAGGGATCAGGATCATTTGAGGGCAAGGGGTAAGTGATATTTCCTTCGCCATCGATCGTGGCTCCTTCAGGAGATATAACTTCTAAAGTTGGATTGGGGAAACCCGTAGCTTGGACTCCAGAGTGATAAGTTAAAGTTCCAGCGAAGATATTGTCGCCTGTAGGAGCACTCGTAAAGGTGGGAGTTGAAGTGGGTAAGGGCTCATAAATGAAGTAATCGAACTCGGAGGTGTAATCACCTTGAGTCGTTCCCCAGTTCTTAGCGTAGAGCCCGACTCCATTCATCGGAGGACGAACTCCATTAATTTCAGTGACCAAAGACCATGGATCACCTTCTTCTAATTTCGCAAAGAACTTTTGGTTCGTACCATTCGTCTCAATTCTGAGGAAGGCATCTTCATCAAAAATGGGCCAAGTACCGGCGAAGGCAACTCCAGCCGTTTGATCACCTTGAAGATCACAGCTCCGCTCGTATCGGATACCAGAAGAAATAGCTCCAAAAACTCCGCGATCAAATTGGCCGCGATTAAAAAAGAGACCGGTGAAGTACCCGTTATCTTCAGTAGGCGGTTCTAAAAACTCCATACGAGTTTCAAGGGCGAAAGCTCCGAAGACTTTTTTACTGTGTGTCCAGCGGGGAGCGCGATCAAAGTTACACCAATCGTCAAAGCTTTGACCGGTGATACCAGGAAGGAAAATTTGTAACATTCCTTCATCTTCATCGACCAACGCTGTGACTTCACCTCTTCTTGCAGCAGGAGTATCCTCCATCAAATCGGTGAATTCAGCTTCGAATTCTTCTTGAGTATCGAACTCATTGAGAGAGGGTTCGACGACTGTGACTTCATACTCAAGAGTGGTATCGCCATCACCATTTGAAGCAACTAAGCGGACAGTAAAAGTTTCACCAACGGCTTCAGTGACGTTATAGGCAAAGACTGTTCCGTCATAGGTTGCACCTGCCGGTGACTCAACTGTGACTTCCTCGGCACCTAGAGTGGTGATCACCGCGACGTAGTAAGGAAGAAACGTATCCTCATCGCCCAACGGAGCGACTTGGAATTCTGGGGGTACGGCTTGGAGCGATACACTAAAACTTGCCACCATTAGACAAGCGAGTGCATAGCTCCACTTCAAATTTCGCAACATATGTTGCCTCCTTATAATTCCTCGATTCTCAGTGCATCGTGATTTACCTAAAACAACGATGGAGACCTGGAGAAAATTCTCCTACTGAGAACAACCCAATCAATTTGGTAGTAAGACTTAAATGTCGTTTTGAGTGTCGTTTAAAGACAATTTAGACCCGACTTTTATTTTACTACCTATCTTAACTAAGCAAAGCCTAATTAAAGGCTTAGACAAACTTGCTTGAACCTCTTTAACGCAGAGAGTTCAAATACTTTAAGAGTTCGATGATTTGCCGTTTCGACAGCGTATCGAACAAGCCTTCTGGCATGACCGAAGCGCTTTGTTTTTCGATATTTAGAATGTCTGATTGTTTGATTTCCCGAGTCTCAGTCAAAGTTTGAATGGAGATGACTTCGGCTTTGGGATTCCGGACGAGACCGGAGAGAACCTCTCCATTTTTCGTAATCACTCTCGTACTTTGGTAGTCCTCCCCGACGACCGCATTGGGATCTAACACATTTTCGAGGAAGTATTCGGGGCCGTTTCGACCCGACCCCGCCAGGTCGGGACCTAAGTTCCCACCCTTCCCATTGACGGAATGGCAATTCTGGCAAGTCTTCGTAAAAGTCTGGTAGCCCGAATGCGCGCTGTAGGCCCAAAGCGGAGCTTCTTTAAAATCTTTCGCCAGTTGTTTGATCTTTGCTTGAACTTGCTGGGGAGTACTTCGGAGATCTCCCCATAGTTTTTTGATGAGCTTCGATACCTGGGGATGATCAAAACCTCGCATCTTTCTTAAGTGAAATGAAGTCAGGCTTTCTTTGGAGATCTTAGCTTCAGAAACTGCCATTAAAAGCTGTTCACTCAATGCAGGGCGTGAAGTTAAGGCATCGATGGCTCGGAATTGGTCTTGCTTAGATAACTTGGCGAATCGATTCAATAAGGTTGGAGCAATTTTGGGATCGTCGTATCGACCCAACAAGGTGATCACCGTCGAGCGGTAATCTTTCTCATCGATGAGCTTTAAGAAGACAGGTAAAGATTTTGGATCGTTGAAGTTCTTTAAGATGTCAAAAGCACGACGTCGCTTGGACTTGGAGCTCGCTGTTGAAGCTAATATGGATCTCTGTTGATCCAAAATAACTTCATGACCAAACCGAGCACCTAAGACTTCAGATAGAGCTTGAAGATGGCCGTCTTCACTTTCGTAAAGCGGTTGCGCGACGGACTCCCAATTTTTAGGCATCTTCGTACCTTGAGTCCCGATTCCAAAAGTAATCAAGTTGAGAAGGTGTTTTTTCTCCTCAAGAGATCTTTTGGGAAGAGTTCCAATGAGCTGATTCAAGCCCTCAGGCGTCTTCGAACCGTACCACTGAATGTAGTCTTTCAAACTCACCCAACTCGTCTTCTGAGCGAGTTGAAGGCCACGATCTACATTCTTTTGCACAAGGTCAGCGATTCCATACCAAACCATCTTAGGAATGTAGCGATCACCTTGATCTTCGAATCGTGAAGCTAAAGCTTCTGCTAATTGCCACCGAGCTTCGCTACTGAGTTCGGGAAGATATGACGCGAGACCTAGGCGTACGCGGGAAGAGTTATCTTTTTGAGCTGCAGCTTTAAGCGCTGCGAGCAAAGTTTTTTCTTCAGTTTTAACTTCATTGAACAAGCGAAGCGCCCAAAATCTTAAGTGTTCATTTTTAGCTGATTGAAGGAGCTGAGTGAGATCAGCTTGCTTCAAAGAGCCAACTGCTAATGATCCCCATAGAGCTCGCAGTTTGATTTCGATGTTTTCCTCAGTATTCAACGCCTTCTTTAATTCAGCTTGAACCTTCACTGAGATAGATCGACTCTCCTTTCGCTCTTGGAATTGCCTCAACGCGACTCGCCAATACCAAGCATTGGGATGTTTGAGATAAGCGAGCAAGGCTTCATCCGATTCTTCAGTAAGATCGACTTTCTTTGGCTTAAAAGTAGAGGTGTACTGAATGCGGTAGACCCGGCCATTCGAACGATCCCAGCGTTCCATATGCGGGCTATGGCAATGTTGCTGATCGACCCAATCGATGATGTAGACCGAACCATCGGGGCCATATTTTAAGTCGACCGCGACGTATTTCGGATCATCAACAAAAGCAGTGTCCTGTCCTGCATGAAGAGTTTCGTATCCACTCTCTCTTCTCACATTGAATTGCCGATTGATTTGATGGCCGTGAAGATTATGAGAGTAAAGATGATTGCGGTATTCAGGTGGCCAGTTGTCTCCCAGATAAATCATCGTTCCTACGTGAGAGTGCCCGCCGTATAAAGCACGGCTCCCTCGTGCGCCCGCTCCACCTTCACCGTGCCCGTAACGGGCCGAAGCCAAGAGGAAGTTTCTCATGTGCGAGAGACCTCTCGGATGATGGCCTGAAACAAATGGCGCGTGATTCGAGTTCGCTTGATTCCAAAAGTGGCCGTTCCAAATCACGTGGGTGGTCGAACCTCTTCCCCAAAAACTTCGACAGTGAGTCATGTAGAGTTCACCGTATAGGTCGAAGTCGAGCCCCCACTGATTACTTCCCCCATGAGCAAAAATTTCGAATTCGTGTCTCTGTGGATGGTAACGCCAAACTCCAGCGCGAAATTCAATGCGATCTTTTTGTTGAGCGCCCGGCTTACCGATGTATGAAAGATTAAAAACGCCGTGATTACCATAGAGCCAGCCATCGGGCCCCCAAGTGAAACTGTTTAAAGTTTCATGCGTGTCTTGATAACCCCAACCGTCTAAAAGAACTTGGGGCTTCCCATCCGGGACATCATCTCGATTAGCATCGGGAATGAATAAGAGATAAGGTGCAGCTCCAACCCAAACTCCCCCATGACCTACGGCAAGGCCACTGACGAGATTTAAGGTATCGGTGAAAACCTTATGGGATTCAAATTTTCCATCGGCATCTTTATCTTCGAGAATGATGATGCGATCACGGGCTTCAGCATCCGGACGACGTTGGGGATAGCTGAAGGCTTCGGCGATCCAAAGGCGACCTTTGGCATCAAAACAAAAAGCGATAGGTTGACGTACGTTGGGTTCACTGGCGATGAGATCGGCTTGAAATCCTTCAGGAACATACGTGTTGGCAACGGTGAGTGCACCGGGGACTTTAAGATTTTGTTCTGCTGGATTCTTCTTGAGATGTCTCAAAAGAGGAGTTTGGCGCATGCGACCGGGAAGGCCCGCGACTTGAAGTGTTTCAGAAAGTTCATTGTGAAAACGGAAATCATCGTAGTTCACATGACCCCAAGGGCCGGAGCTTTTATCGACAACGCGAATGATGATCTCTTTTCCCATGTAGTCTTTTAAGTTGACGGCATGGGGTTCCAGATTTTCGAGTTGAGCGCCGGATTTTCGATGGATGAGTTTTTTGGTTTTGGCTTCGACGATCTCAACGCAGGTTTCTTTACTGGGGCCTCCACCGACTAAGAAACTCCCAAAGGGATGGGTCACTTTGAAGGGAACCGATTCGAGGATGCCTTGCTCTTTATCTGAATGTGTTCTTTCGTAACCACCAACCCAGTATTCGCCTGCGTGTTGGCTGGCTTGACCGGGGCGGCGAGGGGTTACGGTATCGCCGTGGGTGGGCTTTTGGTTTTTCCAAAGTTCGCCCTCTACTTTCCAATCTTTAAAAGTCCCGGATTCGAAACCCAAGTTGAGAGGCTTCCCATCTTTTCCCTTGGGAACTTCGCCTTCTCGTTCTTTTTCACGGACGACCGTTCGTTTAGGTGGAGTGGTTTTCCCGAGATGTTTTAGGCGTAGGTTTCTAAATTGGATTTTTGCCGGACCAGGACCGGAATGAAGTTGGAGAGCGAGTTTGCCTGAGAAATCGAGCTGAGCTACTTCGTTGTCGATGAGAGCGCATGCCAGTTCCCCGTTGATGTACGTTTCCATCCGCGGGCCGATGGCTCGAACTCGATAGTCGTTCCACTCCCCCTTTTTGACGATCTTTTTGTAATCACCTGCGGGGCGAAAAACCGTGGAGCGACGCTTACCTTTTTCATCGATGACGGTGGTTACTCCTCGTTCTCCGATCAAGGCCCGACCGTGTTCGTCGTAAATTCTTCCCATCCAGACCGCTCCATCATCGAGGTCAGCCTGGTAACCCGTAGCACTTCCGTGCCCTGATTTTTTTGAACGATACTGGACGCCCGAATTCGCACTCGGATGACCGGACACTTTGAACTGAAGCCTCAGATCAAAATCGAACACCTCTCCCTTCCAAAAAAGGAACAGATTGCGACGCAAAACTTCTCCATCAGGAATCTCCCCCGTGATGGTTCCATCCTCGATTCGCCAGTGAGAGTCGTCATGCTCCCAACCCTCAAAGTTCTTGCTATTAAAAATTTCATCCTGAGCGACGGCAGAATCCATCCCCCCAAATCCCCAACCCAGGGTTAGTAAAACGGACACTTTTAACAACACGATCGAGGTGAACTTCATTTCCATCAGCTTCATCAAAACGCCTCAATTTCAAAAAAACCCCCGCCTCTCCGCTACCTGGTAAGGGACAAATGCGTCAATACAACTCATTCTCCGTTACCTGGTAAGGATGATGAGAGGAAATGGGTTACCTGGTAGAGGTTTGGGATTTGGAGGCTCCCATCCAGTGATCGATTCAATTTGAATTTAAACGTCACTTAAGGGGAGGGGTAAAAACCATGCTTTTCACATGGTATATTGGATAAATTCTTTCAGAGCCCCTATTATTGACCTCAACCTCACTTCCAAGCAATGAGATATTGCGCCAAATCCTTGATCAATCACGCCAACCCTGGGTACGAAATGTGGATCGAAGACTAAAGATCGCCCTCATCGTCGAATCTTCCCGCGCTTACGGGCGAGGCGTACTCCGCGGCATCGCGCAGTACGCCAAGGCATTTGGACCCTGGGTTCTCAATATCGAGGAACGAACCTTGGGAGGTGCCGCCCCGAAGTGGCTTCAGGGCTGGGACGGCGATGGCATCATTGCACGGGTGGAGGGATCCCATCTTGAAAAAGCTCTCATTCAGACCGGGGTCCCAGTGATCGATGTTAGAGGCACCCGGACACTCCCGATGCCCGTTATTGATACTGACAATCGTCTCGTATCCGAACAGGCGATCGACCACCTGCTCGGGCGTGGATTTCGCGAATTAGCCTTCTGTGGGTACGGAGGCTTGAACTATTCTGAGCTCCGACTGAACGCCTTCATCAACCATTGCAAAAAACGCGGGATCCCCCATTCCATTTACGAGTCTCCTAAAATGCAGGGCGCTCACCTGCACGATATCGAACAACAAGGCGCCCACTTCGAAGAAGGATTGTTTGAGTGGATCCGCCAGCTCAACAAACCCGTTGGCCTGATGGCCTGTAACGATATTCGAAGCCAACAGGTCCTCAATATCTGTCGTACCCAAGCAATCCCTACTCCAGAAGAAGTGGGTATCATCGGCGTCGATAACGACGAACTCCTCTGTGAGCTTTCAGATCCCACCCTAAGTAGTGTCGAACCAGACACCGAAAAAATTGGTTACGAAGCCGCTCGATTACTTGAGCGAATGATCAAAGAAGACCTCAAGACTCACGAAAGGTTTTTTATCGCACCAAAAGGAGTGGTCGAGCGAGATTCTACCAATTCGATAGCTATCGAAGATCCACTCGTCGCCAAAGCCCTTTACTACATAAGGAATAAAATCCCATCAGTGCCCACGATTGAAGAGGTCGCAAAAGCGGTGTTCACATCGAGGAGAACATTGGAAAGAAGATTTCAAAAAGCCTTAGGCTGCTCTCCGAATGAAGAGATCACTCGATTGCGAATCGATCGAATCAAAGATCTCCTACGGACGACCAATTTAAGCCTCTATCAAATTGCGGCTCAATGTGGGTTTGATCATCCCGAGTACATGAGTGTTCAATTCAAAAAGAAAACGGGGCAAACTCCAGGAGAATACAGAAAAGAAGCCTCTCAACTGGATCCAAAATTATTCCAGTAAGCCTTCTTTTCTCTGCGGACTAAAAATTTAAGTTAACAATGATCGAATCCATTTCTTTAAGGTAGATACTTCGATTTCAGCTGTTCATAATCTAGGTAAAAGAGCAAATCGATCTCAGTAATTCAAAATATGCCGACCACTCAGAACTCAAATCTAAGCGAAGCTTTTAATCCCTTACTGAATTTAAGCCTTTGGCTTTTAATTCTCTCGCTGGGAATCCTTCCTTCCTGCGATTCGAAGTCATCCACTGAGAACAAACAGAAGCCTCAAGAAACCGCCAAGGCTTCAAACCCATCCTCTTCTCTCAAACTCGTTCCACCCCATAAAATCTCATTCCCCCAGTTTGAAGATCAACAAAAAGCTCAATTATTAAGTCAGGCCAAAACACACCACCAAAGAGCCTACGAACTCATTCTTAAGAACACGCCCTCGACTGAAATATATACAAATTGCTCCAGCGCTCTTCAGCTTTACCTAAATTTAGGAGTCACCCTAAAAGAACTCAGCTCTATGAGTGAAATCGTGGCCTGGGGAGAAATCAAAGCTCAACGATTTGATTTAGCTCAAAAGACACTTAAAACTTGGCTAAGCCATCATCCAAAAGATCGCGCTCACCGAGAATTATTAGCCGGAGTTTTCCTCGAAACACATCAACACCGAGCCTGTAGTGATCTTTTCATTGAGTTAGACAAAGAAAAGCCAATCACCCCAGCCCAAAGAGAAGTTCTCATTCAAGCCTTGGCCCTCTCTGGTGATCGTGAAGAAGCCTCAAACCGTTTAAACGGCCATCTTGATCAGCTTAAAACTCAACCGAAAGATCTTTCGGCTCTATCACCCGATGCCCATCTCAGCTCGGATCAGAAAAAAAGCCTCCGATTAGCGATGCGCATTTGGACTCACTTTGAATTCTACAATCGCGCGTTACCTTACGCCGAAATGCTCCACAAACTCAATCCGGATGATCCCGAGGTGAAACTGGAACTCGGGATCACTTACAACCAATTAACGAAATACGAAAAAGCCCAAACCCTACTCAGACAACTTTTAAACCACTCCTCTTACTCTTCATTGGCTCATCAACATCTATCTTCTTCTCTGATTAAACAGGGGAAGGCTAAAGAGGCTGCGCATCTTCTCAAAGATCTGCTGATTCAATCTCCCTACGAAGCCCAAGCCTACCATCAATTAGCTATGGCCTTTAGAAGATTGGGCAAATTGAACCAAGCCAAAGTTTTTGACGCAGCTCAAAAAAAACTAAGCCCCTCAAGAAGGCAAGAAGCCAAAGTTGGCGAGTATCGATCTCAAGGAAATGTCGTTGAAGAAACAAAATCTCAAGTTCTTCAACACGTTTACTCAGGCAACCTAAAAGAAGTCGAAAACATCTTGAGTCGGCCTAATATCGAAGATCACCCAGAATTAAAGATCTTTCAAGCTCAACTCTACACTCATTGGCTCAGAATCGACGAAGCTCTATCGATCTTAAACTCTTTAAATGACAACCAGAAATCAACAAACCTGACACCGAAGATCCAAAAAGAAATAACTGACACTTTAAACTTAGCAAAATCGAAGAAAGAAAATCCAAAATCAACGACAGATACGCCCTCTACCGAAGACTTCCTCAGAATAAAAATCTGCCAAACCCCATTCCCGAAATCCCGTAGCCTCATGCTATCCCTTGCGCATCGACTTCATTCAAAAAGCTATGAAGCTTCCATCCTCAGAGCTCGAGTCGCCTGCTTAGGTGCGGAAAATTCTGAATCCGGCCCTTATCTTATTCTCGCTCAGCTTCTCAATCGGGCCGAAGACATCTTCTATCGCGCAAACGCCATTCAAGAAGGATTAAAACGCGAACCTAACTCTGAAACTCTACTCAATTTAAAATCCCAATTAGATCGGTACTTGGATACGCTCCTCTCCAAATGATCGATGTTCATAAATTTCTTTTGAAAAAACCGAACTAGCTCTTTTTTTCTATTGCTTCACTCTGTTAGCATCAAAGATTCAGAGTCTTACCGAATCCATACACTTACCCCCCTGATTGATCAACGGAGTTCATTCGTTATGACGCGTCTATCGGTACTTACCCTTCTCACAATTTCGTTAGTCTCAGTAACATTAAAAGCTGACGTTACTCCTCCTCCTGGGTTTACTGCCATCTTCAATGGTAAAAACTTTTCAGGCTGGCATGGTATGGGCCATTTTTCCCCGTACGCGTTAGACAAACTTAGCCCAGTAGACAAGCTCAAGAAACGAGTCGCTGACACCGAAAAAGCAATGGTTCACTGGACCATCGAAAACGGTGAACTCGTCAACGATGGTAAAGGCCCTTATTTGACTACGGATAAAGAGTACGGAGACATCGAACTTCGCCTCGAATACAAAACCGTAGCCAAGGCCGATAGTGGTGTCTATCTCCGCGCAACTCCTCAAGTACAAATTTGGGACTATACCAAAGAAGGTGGTAAGTGGGGAATCGGAGCCGACAAGGGATCCGGTGGTCTCTGGAACAACAGCAAAGGAGCTAAAGGAAAAGATCCCTTAGTTCTTGCTGACAAGCCTTTCGGTGAATGGAATAAATTTCGTATCGTTCAAGTCGGTGAACACACTTCGATTTGGCTCAATGGCAAACTCGTCGTGAATAACGCCGTGATGGAAAACTTTTGGAACCGAAAGATTCCTCTTCGAAAGAAAGGTTCTATTCAACTCCAAACTCACGGTGGAGAGATTCGCTGGAGAAATGTCTTCGTTAAAGAACTGAGTTCAACCGAAGCGCTCAATCACCTTAAACGAGGTGAGGGCAAAGGATTTGAAAAAGCTTTCAACGGAAAAGATCTCACCGGTTGGGCAGGAGCAGTAAACGGCTACGAAGTCGTCGATGGAATCTTAAAGTGCAAAAGAAAATCAGGCGGTTGCCTCTTTACTGAAAAAGAGCTCTTTGACTTCCAAGTGGCCTTTGAGTTCAAACTTCCTCCTGGTGGAAATAATGGTTTAGCTATTCGCTACCCTCAAAGAGATCTTAATCATAAAGATGAAAAAGTAAGAAAACAGGCTGAAAATGACAAAGCGGGAAGAACTGATACTGCTTACTCTGGAATGTGTGAACTACAAGTTCTCGACAACACCGCCAAGGGCTACGCAAAACTTGCTAAACAACAGTATCACGGTTCTGCTTACGGGATGACAGCAGCAAAAAGAGGTTATTTAAAGCCAGTCGGTCAATGGAACAATCAAATCGTTACCGTTAAAGGTCACACTATCAAGGTTGTACTAAACGGCTATACCATTCTGGATACCGACCTCAGTAAGGTGAAGCAAAAAGATGCGATGGCCTCCCTGGCCAAATTCAAAGGTCGCCTCCGATTAAGCGGTCGCTTTGGCTTTGCCGGTCACGGAAGCCCAGTTTCATTTAAAAATGTTTACATTCGTGAACTCGTTAGAGACTAAGCGCTTCAATCAATTGAAATGATTTAAAAGGGAGAAGCATAATGCTTCTCCCTTTTTTATTTACAAGATCAGACCTGTAGCGCCTGGGCTTGCCCCAGGCTAATCCCCTAAAGTGAGACTTAACAATGAAGGATCAAATGATCCTTTTGGAATGGCCACCCACAAGGGGTGGCGCTACAGACGATAATTAATGTTAGCGCGGATAAATCCCGTGGGATTCAAAAAGAAACTCTACCACTTCATCGGCAGCCTCAAAGCCAAAGCCACTCGACGTTACTTCTATGAAGATTACGTTCGAGTGTATCCTGACGGCCAGCGTTTCGACACCTTTGGCAAGCCTCGACATACTAACGACGAAGCTGGTAGAAAGAACCTTTTGAATCACCAAAAGTTTTACCGCTTTGCGAGTCAATTCGTTGAGGGATGTTCAGTCGTGGATCTCGGTTGCGGAACGGGTTACGGAGCAACAATCCTGCATGAAGCAAAGGCCGTGAACATATCAGGCTGTGACCTCTCTCAACATGCTCTAAAATACGCTGAAAAACACTTTGGAGACATCGCCAGCTTTTCTTGCCAGGGAGTCACTGAACTGAACCAATACGAATCAAATTCTTTTGATGTCGCCATCTCCTGCGAAGTCTTAGAGCACGTCAAAGACTTTGGAGTGGAAGACCAAGCGGTCCAAGAGATGCTTCGAGTCTTAAAACCTGATGGCTTGGCCATCATTGGCACTCCTAATCTAGAACTTTTAGACGGTCATGGATTTAGTTTCGAGGATATATCAAAATTACTAAATCAAAATTTTAGAGAGCATCTCTTGTTTGAGAACGCTTTCATACCCTTCGGGAAGAATCGTGCCTCATGGGAGAAACGAGTTCAAACTCAAAAAGTGGGCACAATCGTTCCTACCGAGATTAACTGGAATGAAGTATTAATTCCCCGAGAAGGTCAACCCGATTTAAAAACCCCAAACGTCACAGGTGCTATCACATTTAATAACCGCTCGATCGATCTTACTCATCTTCACAACACACACTCATGGGTTGCGATCGCGATGAAGTAATAGCCTTAACGAAATTTCCTTTTAACTAGCCCGAAGCGCTAGCGAGGGGAATCGATGCTTAGAATTCAAATGGTACTTAAACTTACG